>JAZLHF010000022.1:0-193147 GCA_045616685.1 Anaerovoracaceae bacterium | reverse complement strand
GAACCAATAACGATAACATCTTTTAAAACATCGTTATCGTTTAAGAGCTTGATAAACCTAATAAACTCTGTTTGCTGAATACTCATTGATTAAATCCTTTCCCAAAGCCTTTTCAATCTGCTTAATCGATTGTTTAAGTTCTTTTAATCTTGCAGCATTATCTTTGCGCTTTGAAATGTTTTCTCTATAGGCGTCTAAATCATTAGCGTTTATATATTTACTTTTAACTTTGTCATTCTCTCTAAACTGAAGATAGTAACATTCCACGCCATGAATAAGTTTCTTTTGAATTGATCCTTTTGGCAGAGATTCTTGCTCTTTTTCAATTGCCGCTTTTATTCGCATGGATCTGTCATACTCTTCTAAGAGAACTTCTTCTATAACTGACATAACTTTTCCTTACAACTAACATATTCCTGAAATATTAATTTTGTTGGTTGTATTATAATCCAATAACAGCAGCCTGTCAATATAGCAACTCCCTTATAAGCAGCACCAGTCGCGACGGCCGGTTGCAAGGCAAGGACTGCGCCGGAGCGATGAATTTTGGCCATTTGTGATAGAATACCCTGTAAAATTACAGGCGGTCACGAGGCGCAGTGCGCGCAGCGCTCTGTAAGATAAATCAGTAGCTTCTGACGGATGCGAAGCATCGGTCAGGGGCTACTTTGGATTTATATGCAATACTTATAAAGACTTATGCAGACTTATGTATTATTATATATTTAAGAAAGGTTGAAATTAAAGACTTATGGATACATAATAAATATATTTATCGTTTGCAAGAAGAGAATATATGAATATTATAGGAAAAGAAGTTAATAGTAAGGGCTCAGATTTTTCACGCGTTCTTAATCTTATTAAGACCTCATTCCCGAAAAGTGAACAATATTCCATCGTATGGCTTAGGTTATTGACTGTCTGTAAAAATTATAGTTTTAAAGCTTTTTATGATGGTGATTTTCTTTGCGGAATTACATATACCGTGGAAATGGGTGATTACGTCTTTGTTTTATATCTGGCAGTTGTTGAGGAATTGCGCTCTAAAGGATATGGCAGTGCGATTTTGCAATGGATAAAGGCGTGCACTTCAAAGAAGGTAGTATTAAACGTTGAGGTTCCAAATCCGAATGCTTCAAATTCAATGCAGAGAGAAAAGAGGATAGATTTTTACCGTAAAAACGGAATAGTAGATACCGGATATGTTTTCCAGGATTCACAGGAAGAACTCATGGTATTATCTTCTGATGGAACAGCCCCTGAAATAAATAGATATGAGAGATTGCTTAAATACATTACCTTGGAATTTTTCTCATTAGGATCATTCAGATATTCTTTGGTATCGGAATAAATCGTCTATTTCATGAAGTTTTATAAATCCTGATGAATTCTCATAAAGCTTGATATTTCAAGGAGTTTAAAAATGCTGTTTTCACATAAATCGTTATAAATTGTTATAGTCTCATGCAAAAAGGGTGCAAAGGGTGCAAAAGACGGTTTGGAGCTCATGATATCAATTTAACCGAATGTATATGGTAATCGATTGGCAAGGAAATGCAGAAAATTTGCACCCTTGCTATTTAATTTATTACTCTACCGAATGTTTATACAAAGAAAATGGCAGGGAGATGTGAGAAATTTGCCCCCTTGCTATTGTCGCAGGATGACTTCTGATAAAATAAAAAGCCAGGCTTGATATGCCTGGCCGGTTCTGCTCTATAAATTTATATTCCTATCTCCGTTGAGTACATCATCAGCCCATTCAAAAGGTTCTTCATCAGCCAAAGCTTCTTTAGAAGAAATTGGATTTGAAGCGAAAACCAATTTGCTCATATCAAGATGCCTTGCAGAAGCGTTAATCATGATAACTTTACCATGATCTTCTTCAAGTATTACTTTATCGCCTTTATCAAGACTTAATAATTTTCTAATAGATGCCGGAATCGTAATCTGGCCTTTGGATGTTACTGTTGCAATTTCCATAAGAATCCCTCTCAATTATCCTTACATTCCTTACTTTTCTTACGCATATTCTACCATGTATTTGTACTTTTAGCAATCACTAATAGGACTTTTTGGCCAGGGATAGCAACTCCCTTATAAGCAGCATCAGTCGTGACGGCCGGTTGCAAGTCAATGACCTTGCCGGAGCGATGAATTTTGGTCATTTTGTGATAAAATAACCCTGCAAATTTTCAGGCGGTCACGAGGCGCAGTGCGCGTAGCGCTCTGCAAGATAAATCAGTAGCTTCTGACGGATGCGAAGCATCGGTCAGGGGCTACTTTGGCTTTTGGCTATTTATAGCACTTAAGCTTTTAATTTAGTCAAAATAACTAAAATGACTAAATTGAACTTGTTTTTGGTGTAAATGGATGATATAATTAATTCAAACTTATTACTTCAATTATAATGTGAATCTTTATGAGAAAATTTGATTATAAAACTGAATACAAAAAGCTTTTAACCCCTGAAATAGTTACTTATGTTTCGCAGATCCATGAGTATAAAGGCAAACAAACTTTATTTATAGAGGCTGAATCAGACATTTTGGCTGATTTGCTTGAAATTGCTAAAATTCAAAGTACAGAAGCTTCAAATAGAATTGAAGGTATCGTTACAACAGAAGAACGATTAAATAAACTTGTTAAGGAGAAGGCTATGCCTCAAACGCGTGGTGAAAAAGAAATTGTAGGTTACCGTGATGTCTTAAATATAATTCACGAAAGTTACGATTACATTTCTCCTCGTCCAAGTTATATCCTTCAGTTGCATAGAGATCTTTATAAGTTTGGCGGAAGTGATTTCGGTGGTAAATATAAAAACCAAGATAACATCATTGCTGAAACATTGCCTGATGGGACGCAAATGGTTCGTTTTACTCCTGTTCCTGCATGGGAAACTCCAGATACAGTTAATGCTTTATGTGATGAATTTTCCTCAGCAATTAATGATTTAGATATGGATCCTCTGATCTTAATTCCAATGTTCATTTTGGATTTTCTTTGTATCCATCCATTTAACGATGGCAATGGTAGAATGAGTAGATTGCTTACTTTACTGCTTTTATATCGTAGTGGCTTTATTGTTGGTAAATATATAAGTATTGAAAAACTCATTTCTGATACAAAAGATAATTACTATGATGCACTGCAAGATAGTTCGCTTAATTGGTATGAAGAATCTAATGATTATGTTCCATTTGTAACTTATATGCTTGGCGTGATAATTGCAGCCTATAGAGAGTTTACAAGTAGAGTGGAACTCATTACTAATAAAGACTTATCAAAGCCTGATCGCGTTCGTGAGATAATTAAGAATCGTTTAGGTAAGATTACTAAAACAGAAATTATGAAAGAATGCCCTGATATCAGTCAGACAACAGTTCAACGTGCATTGGCTGATTTGGTTGATAAAGGCGAAATAATAAAGATTGGTGGCGGCAGATATACGTCATATGCGTGGAATGGAGATAAATAATGATTACAGGTGAATTGAATTTATGCAGACCTTAAAATCGTGTACCTTGCTTTTATTGTGGAAAACTACATTTTTGGGTATAATTATTAGATTATAAAGCTAATTAAATCCTTAAAAAAGGGTGCAAAAGGGTGCAAGTAGCCGAAACTAAACCCGCAAACTCTTGCAAATTCAAGGAGGTTAAAAATAAATGAAATTAGGTATCGAAAGAAATCGCCTATTTCATGAAATTCTATAAAACCTCATATAGCTTGATATTTCAACATTCTTGCGATATCGAGCTTTCACGTAACTTAATAAAAATCTATATAGTTTTATGCCAAATTGGTGTAAAAATGGTGTAGTGAAAAAGTTAGAGCCCAATAAACAACTCTGCCGAATGTAAGTCAGCAGAGCTTTTTTATTTGCCAATTTGGACCTGCTTTACCCTGTAAGAGATTTGTGCTCCTTATTGACATATACACCCAATGAGTGTATTATATTCATGAGGTAATTTGAATGAATATCAGAGAATTAAGAATACAATTAGGCGATACACAAAGCGAATTTGCTCAAAGATATAACATCCCATTTCGTACTATTCAAAACTGGGAAGCTGGCGTTAGAAAGCCCCCCGAATATATCATGCAGTTATTAGAAGCTCGCGTTATGGCTGATTTGGTCAATAGGAAAACAGCTTTGCTTCCAAAGTATGATGCACAAAAGAAGGATCTTCCAAAAAGAAGCGATTATGTAGGATCTCTTTCTTGGCTTAAGGCCGTTAAGGAATGCCTTGGCGAATCAGTTGTTTTTGCACTTGATGAAGCTTTAATGTGTCAAGGAAACTTCGGCGGCCGCAGCGATGAATATATCGTTTGGATCTATGGGGATGACTCTGCATTAAAATATAATGGAGTAGTAGTTCTTGGAAATCAAATCAGTCCATACAGCATCAATGAAAAGAACGGGCTAAAGTTTACTGATTTTAACAGGACTTTATCTGATGCTTTTGCGAATGAAAACATTTTAGATATGCAAGGTATTACCGAAGCTGTCAGTAAGTATTACTATAGGCAAGGGAATAGCTTTGACGGCATCTCAGTTTCGCCAGAATATCAGGAAAGATTTGAAAGACTTGCGCACGATGCAATCGAGTATTATGACAATTAAGGAGATTATTAAATGAACCTAACAGCCGAAGAAAAAATAATGTACGACGTAATGACTGCAATATATGACAGCGGCATACCAATGAACTTTAAAGGATCAATGGTATTAAAAGCATGCCTTGCCGAAGCAGGGTATTTAGAAGATATTCGTCATACTGTTGATATAGATGGCAACTGGTATTCTGATGTTGCTCCTACCGGAGAGCAGATGCTTGAATCTATTCAGAATGCGCTAAAGAGAAAGAACATTGACCTTGATGTAAGTCTTTACAGAATGTATGGTGAAGGCAGGTCTGCTGGCTTTGAACTTGCAGATCCTGTTGCAGGCGAAGTTCTATTTTCTATGGATATAGATGTAAATAGACCATTTGCTGCAACGAAAATATATGAGGTCGAAGGTATTCGTTTCTGCGGATTATCAGCACTCCAGATGATAGCTGATAAGGTATTTGTCGTTTCGACAGATAAGATTTTTCGAAGAATTAAAGACCTGGTAGACCTTTATTATTTTTCTAAAGTATTTGAATTTGATAAAGATGGCATAATGGAGGCTTTGGCTACCAATGGTCGCACTTTAGGCGATTTTGATACTTTTCTTAATAGGCAAGACGAGCTGCAGCATTCATATGAAAAGTTCCGCTTTGCCGGGGACATAAACAAGCCAGCATTTGACGAAGTTTATAATCTTGTTAGAGAATATGTTAAAGAAATACTCCCAGTCTCATCATAGATCCCGTTTATAAGCAATATCAGTCGTGACGGCCGGTTGCAAGGCAATGACCTTGCCGGAGTGATGAATTTTGGCCATTTGCGATAGAATATCCTGCTAAGCCCCAGGCGGTCACGAGGCGCAGGGTGCGTAGCACGCTGCAAGATAAATCAGTAGCTTCTGACGGATGCGAAGCATCGGTCAGGGGCTACTTTTGGTTTTCGCACAAATTGATTTTTAATTAAAATTTTATTTTATCAGGCCTTCTGGTGCATATTTTGCACAAATAGGCTTTTGTGCAGCGTGGAAAACTCTACATTATATGTGATATAATTACTCTGTATAAGTATATGATTTATATCTAAGTTGAGACTTTGATATTATGACATATAAAAAGCGAATCTTAAGTTAAGAGGAATACTATGATTACAGGAACATTAAAAAGTAAAGTTGATGCCATTAGGCAAGACTTTTTTAACGAAAATATGGCACAAGCTTCAGATGTAGTAAATCATCTTACAATGCTTATGTTTATCAAAATGCTTGATGATAAGCAGAATGCTATAGAAGCACAAGCTGCAATAATTAAAGTTGAACCAAAAGATGAGGACTTAACTTTTAAAAAGGGCAACTATAAACATTATGACGTAGTAAATGGTGAGAAAGTTAAAACGTTTGAAATTCCATATGCAGATTTGAGATGGAAGAGTTTTAAAAATCTTAATTCTCAGGATCTTTGTAAAAGAATTCGCGATTATGTTATTCCGTTTATTAAAGATGAGAATAATAAGGCGATAGGAAAGTTTTCTTACTATTCAAATAAATATACATTTGGATTTGATGATAAAGAGAGATTGCTTACATCTGTAGTGGATAAACTTTCAGATGATGAATTCGACTTTAACAAAACTGATATTATGGGCGATGTGTATGAATATATTTGCGGCTCAGGTATTTCAGGTCAATTCAGAACCCCAAGGCATATTATTGATTTGGCAGTTGGAATGATGAAGCCAAAGCTTGGCGAAAAGATAATCGATCCCGCTATGGGAACTGCAGGCTTTATTATTGAAGCTGCAAAGTATATCCAGAAAAATCAAAAAGAAGAATTGCTTAATATTCAGAATAAGAAAACATTCAATTCAGCTATGTTTTATGGATGCGATAATGATTTGAATATGGCGAGAATTGGTTATATGAACTGTATCCTTCATAATATTAAGGATCCTCAGATTACAACAGATTCGCTTCTTGAGCACGAAAATGCAAAAGACTTACTTGGACAATTTGATTTAGTTCTTCAAAATCCTCCATTTGCCGGAAGTCTTGTCGAGAATGCGACAAATGGAAAGCTTTTAACTATTACTAAAACTAAAAAGACCGAATTGCTATTCGTGGCTCTAATGCTTCAACTTATGAAAACAGGTGGAAGAGGCATGTCAATTGTTCCAGATGGAGTATTGTTTGGTAGCAATAAAGCTCATATTGCTCTTAGAAAAGAACTCGTAGAAAATCAGAAACTTATTGCTGTTATTTCTATGCCTCAAGGTATTTTCATGGCTCCAAGTAAAAAGGGGTCTGCATCTAAAGGTGCCGGAGTAAAGACTTCATATCTTGTATTCCAGCGAACCGATAATGGAGGAACTGATAATGTATGGTTCTATGATATGCAGCATGATGGATTTACGCTTGATGTTAAACGTTCTCCGATAGATGAAAATGATATTCCTGATATTATCGAAAGATATGATAATTTAGACAAGGAATATGAACGTAAGCGTACCGAAACATCATTTATGGTTTCAGTTGATGAAATCAGATCAAATAACTATGATCTTACAATAAACAAGTACAAGGTTGTTGAAAGAGGAGTTATTAAATACCCGAGTTCTGATGAGATTATTGCAAAACTTGATGTATTAGAAGAAAAAATTAGTTCTGAAATGACAGAATTAAAGGCTTTACTAAAAAAATAAATTCGGATTTGTAGGGATGAATACGATGAACATGGTAGCAAAAAATGTTCCTTTGTGGACGGTTACTACATGGGACAAAAAATATAATGCTGTTGAGAAAGAATGGCAGCCTAATGTTAGGAAATACAAATATCTTCTTTCTGATGAATTAGATAGTATTAGGGTTGCAAATGGTAATGTTCGACTTCTTTATACAGGGAAAGACATTGCGTATACGACTGAAGAATTGGCAGGAGATGCCTTATCAGACGGAGAAATTGTATCGATTCCTTGGGGCGGAACCCCATCGGTTAAATATTACAAAGGAAAGTTTGTAACGGGTGACAATCGAATTGCTATCTCAAACAATCCTGATGAATTGCTGACAAAGTATTTGTATTACTATCTTTGTGGGCATCTTTCGGAAATAACATCATACTATCGAGGTGCTGGATTAAAGCATCCTGCAATGAGGGATGTCTTGAAAATGTTGATTTCATATCCGTCAGCAGAAAAGCAGCGTCAAATTATCCAGCAATTTGATATTCTTGAGCGAATAATTGAGACTCGCCAGCAGGAACTTCAAAAGCTGGATGAGCTCATCAAAGCCCGATTTGTCGAGATGTTTGGTGATATCGAAAACGGAGATGCAAGTAATTATGTAGAATTAGGGTCATTTGCTAAAATAGGTTCAAGTAAAAGAATACATGTCGCAGATTATGTTAGTGATGGAATTCCGTTTTACAGAAGCAAAGAAATAATTGAACTTGGAGAAGGAAAGAAACCATCAACGGAATTATTTATTTCAAATGAATTGTATTTGAAGATTAAGCATAAATTTGGAGTGCCATCTAAAGGCGATATTTTGATGTCTGCAGTAGGGACAATAGGAAAGACTTGGATTGTAGATGGAAAACACGATTTTTATTATAAAGATGGAAATATTGTTTTAATTCACAGTGAACGAACTAATCCAATATATCTTCGTTTTTCATTATCATTTTTAATTGAAAAGTTCAAGCTGACAAATGTTAATGGATCTTCTTACAATGCATTAACTATTGAAAAGTTAAACAAGATGCTGGTTCCATTGCCGGATGTCGCCCTACAAAAACAATTTGCCGATTTTGTCAAACAGCTTGACAAATCAAAATTTATGTATCAATGAGATAGTAGAAATATACATAATTATTATGATTCCTAAATTATTGGAGAAAACAAATGTCAAGAAGTGAGAAAGAAACAAGAGAACAGTTAATTGATCCAAAGTTAATGCGCGCAGGCTGGGATGTACTTACTACAAAATATTTGGTTGAAAAGAATAAAGCTTGTATAGAAACACCTGTAACAGGGTTACCTATTACATCTGAAAATAAATCGGGCAATGGATTTGTTGATTATGTATTATTTGGTGATGACGGAAAGCCGCTTGCACTAATCGAGGCAAAAAAATCTGTTGTTAATGAAGAACAAGGACGTGTTCAAGCTATGCTTTATGCTGATGCTCTGGAAAAGCAATATGGACTTCGCCCGGTCGTTTACTATACAAATGGATATTCTATTAAAGTAAATGATGGATTATACCCTTCAAGAGAAGTGTTTGGTTTTCACAAGAAGGATGAATTGGAATACTTAATTCAACGCAGGGGACTTGAAATAACCAACAAAGCACCGAATCCATCAATATGTGATAGATACTATCAGCAGGATGCTATTGGTGAAGTTTTGAAGCATTTAGGTACCAAGCATTCTAGATCTTTAATTGTGCTTGCAACGGGAACGGGAAAGACTAGAGTATCTTGTGCTTTGTCCGATATTTTTATTAGAAATAATTTTGTTAAGAGAATATTGTTTTTAGCAGATAGAAAGAATCTTGTTACTCAGGCAAAGGAAGAAACTTTTGAAAAGTATTTGCCTACTGTTCCAATGGCCACCATTATCGACGGCAAACATACTGGCGCAGAAGACGCAAGAATTGTCTTTTCAACTTATCAATCAATGCTTTCAATTATTAGAGATACTTCAGTAACTCCATTTGGAATTGGACATTTTGATTTAATAATTGTTGATGAGGCTCATAGAAGCTTGTTTAACAAATATGCTGAAATCTTTTCCTATTTTGATGCTTTAATGATAGGTCTCACGGCGACGCCTCGCAATGATATTCATAAGTCTACTTATAAGGTATTTAATTTAGATCAAGATCTTCCAAACTATGAATATGATCTCGTTAAAGGCGTCAAAGATGGATATCTAACTTATTTTAGAGCCTTAGATAGAACCCCTGACATTCTTAAAAATGGAGTTGTTTATGACGAACTTTCTGAGGAAGAGCAGGAGCAATATGAAGAATTGTTTACAGAAGAGGACGGAACACTTCCAGAAAAAATTGAAGGTAAAAAGTTCTATTCGGTTATTACAAATAAAGATACGATCAGAAAAGTTCTTGGAGATTTAATGGAAGAGGGCTTAAAAGTTAATAATGGAGATACTTTAGGAAAGACAATTATTTTTGCAAGAGATCACAATCATGCTTTAATAATACAAGATGTATTCAGAGAAATGTATCCCGAACTTTGTAATCCTGCGGGAGAAGAAGGGTCTGATTATTGTGTTGTAATTGATAATAAGATTAGGTATAACGAGGCTTTACAACGTAATTTTAAGAATAAACAAGATATTAGAATTGCTATTTCAGTCGACATGATGGATACGGGTGTTGATATTCCAGAAGTAGTAAATCTTGTATTCTTTAAAAAAGTTTTATCAAAAATTAAATTCTGGCAAATGATTGGTCGCGGGACAAGAAAGTGTGACAATCTTAAGATTATTTCGCCGGATAAGGCTTATTTTGAAAGGCAGACGAATGATTTATCGCGTCAAAACTACAATTCAAAGCAAGGATTTTTAATTTTTGATATTTGCAATGCATTTCCATTTTTTAAACTGAACCCTGATGGAAAAGCTGATAAATCTGATATAGTGCTTTCTCTTAATCAAAAGATTTTCACGGAAAAGGTCGCATTGTATAAGGCAATGCAAACAAATTATCCAAGGCTTAAATCTGATGAAAAGAAATACTATATTGGTCTTAGAAATTCTTTAATTGCCGAAATTTCTGGTCTAAATACTAATTACATTGGAGTTCAGAAAAACTTAAAGTATGTTGAAAGATATAGCAACCCTTCCAGTTGGTTTAATATATCCCAAAACAATTTTGTTGAGATAAAAAAGTATATTGCACCTAATATTATTGGTGATATTGATATCGAATCTGCAAGAGAATTTGATTATTTAGCTTACAAATTCTCTGCAACGAAGCTTATGCAGACTAGTGCATTTGCAACTACGGCAAAAACTATCTATTGCTTATCAAGCTATCTGCTAATGAGCAAAATGCATATTGATGATGTGGCAAAACATAGATCTACATTGGAATATTTGCAGACAGATGAGTTTATCAAGAATACTTCTGTTACTCAGATGGAGAGTATTAGACAAGAAATTCGTGAACTAATTAGATATATTGAACGCCAAGAATTTGACCCAATTGTATCAGATTTTAATGACAACATTTCTTCAAAAGAAGATGCAGAAGAATCTGATGTAGATTTTACTGTAACAATTGATGATTTTAAAACTTTAAAAGAAAAGCTTCTGTTCTATATTAGAAATGACTCTGAGGAACCACTTGTATATCAAGTTCAAAATCTTATAAAGCCAACAAATGATGCCATTATTTCATTTAAAAATTCCGCAAGAAAAATTGCGGCAAATGAAGAAGAATATAATGGTCTGTTTTTTAGTGATTCTGCAATTGTTCCTTTCGTAAGAATGAATATTGAGCTGAATCCGGATGCGGTTTCTAAATTTATTAACCTTCAAGCTGCAAAAGGATTGCATTCTGATCAATTGGCATATGTTTATGAACTTTTAGAGTTTATATCGCAAAACGGAGAATTTAAAAGAACTGATTTGCTTTGTGAGGAGCTGCAATTTAATGATTTATTTGACAGTCTTACAATTGATGCGTTGCTCAAAGATATAGAAAAAGTTTTATAAATATACAGATAATAAAAATAGATTCGTTTCTTGATTCTTAGACCGCCTTCGGGCGGTCTTTTTATGGGCAAATTGCACACATTGCACAAAACTAATATTGTGCAGTGTGCAATTTAAAAAGTTTTAGCGAATTTTCCGCTAAACAGTGCTTTTGCTATTTACAAATTTCGCGATTTATGTATAATGCGTGTAATAAGAATTCTTATCAGGGAACACAAAACGTACGTTGTGTTCCCAAATCTAATAAGCTTAATAACATTCTTATGCTATTAAGTGTCTGCATATTTCGTAACCCTTGATATTTAAACCACTTGGAGCTAGGGGCTACGTCCAAAGCTCCAAGTGTCTAGGTTGCTTACAGGAAGGAGTTGGTCTTATTGAAAGTAAAGCATCTAGAAATCATGTTATACCCAGAGTCTGGTTATGATGTTCAGGGTATCCTATCAGTTATCTCAAAGTACAAGTCAATAAAAAAGTATTGCATCATTCTTCATGACCAAGATAGGTCTGATGAAGACGAGTTCGACGAAGAAGGCAATTTAATTGCAAAGCAAGGTGATATTAAACCTCACTATCATGTTTACTTAAACTTCGGCAAAGCTGCAATGGAATTAACGAGTGCTGCTACTTGGTTCAACGTAAAAGCAAATTATGTTGAAAAAGTTAAAGGCCACATGGTTGATGTGATTCGATATTACACTCATGAAAAAGAGCCGGAAAAACATCAGTACTCATATGCTGATATAACTGCTAACTTTGATGTTGAAGAGTTTGTTAATAAGGCATCTTCTAAAGTCAATATTGATGAGATTATTGAACAATGTGCTAACGGTACAATAACCCGGCGCAACTTTCATGAACACATTGATTCTCAAACATACGTTAAGCATAAAGCTCGCATTGAAGCTGCTTGGGAATATGGACGACTTAAACGTAAAAACGAACTTGGCGGTCATAGATCCATGGAATGTATCTGGATTTACGGCAAGCCCGGAACTGGCAAATCTACTTTAGCGATGCTCTTTGCCGAAGAAAGAAATCTTTCGTATTGCATTACCGCAAGTGGTAAAGATCCTGTCTCAGATTATTATGATGAAGATGTTCTAATTATCGATGATATTAGGCCGGATGATTCATATAGCTTTTCCCAATTCCTTAAGATGTTTGATCCAAACATTGATTCTCCCGTTGCTTCACGTTATCACAACAAAGATATATTTGCTCAATATATTCTGGTAACGAATCCATATTCTCTTGAAGAATTTTGTAAGCTTATTCCTAATCAAGGGTTTACGGAAGACCCAAATCAGTTCTACCGAAGATTTTCTCAGCAATGGGAAGTTCTTGATAAAGAGATCGTTGTTCATACATTTGATGAGAAACTTAAAAAATTTGTTTACAGCCAGGCTCGTGATAATCCTGTCCCTGAATATGTTACAAAACAAAAGATCCCAAGGCCTGAACCTGCAATTAATATTCTAGATGACATCGGTAATTCTTTTGAGCAGGAGCCTGTTTTAGAAAGAGGTGATTCAGATGATGAAATCCCTTTCTGATATAGAGGCAGATAAAGATGATGCTACTGGTGAATATCAAAAATTCAAACGACTTAAATATTTAACTAAAAATGAAATAATTAAACTCTCAAGTAGAGATCAAATGCATTTAGTCCATCATGTGGATATGGATGCAATATTAACTGGTCGCGAGAAGCGACTAACAATAGAACAGTCTATGCATCGTGGTGCTGAATTATGTGTAAAGTTTGTTAATGAGTTAAAGACGCACCAATCTGATAAACAGACAGACGAATTAGAAAAGGAAGGTTTTATTTTAGATGACACAATCGAATTCTGATTTGAAAATTATTCCTATTTGTGAAAAGCTTACGCTTTCAATTAAAGAAGCTGCAGCTTACAGCAATATTGGAATTAATAAAATTGAAAATATGTTAAGGCAGCCAGATTGCCCGTTTGTACTCTATGTCGGAACTAAGAAGCTTGTGAAGCGTGAGGCTTTTGAAGCTTATATTAACCAAAAATTAGTAATTTAGTTATCGGCATAATTGAGAAAGAGCCCGAAATTTGTTATAATTATAAGGTTAATTGGGCTCTTTCTTTTTTACTTAAATAGGAAGGAGTCAAAAATGGGTAAAGATAAACGCGGAAAAGAATGCGGAAAAGGCATTGTTCAGAGAAAGGACGGACTTTATTCAGCTAGATACAGTGATAAATTAGGCAAGCGTCACCAGAAATACTTTAATACTGTGCAAGAGGCTCGCAAATGGATTACAGAAGCTTCTACAATAGATTCCATTACGACTAGTTCAAGCACAGATATAACAGTAAATGAGTGGTTTGCATTTTGGATGGAAAATTTCAATAATGACCTTGCTCCAAATACTCAGCGCAATTACAAAGAACGCTATAAGAGAAACATTCAGCCTGTCTTAGGCTTGATGAAAATGTCTGAGGTTAAGCCTATGCATTGCAAGATGGTTCTAAATAAAATGAGTGAATCATATTCAGGCGGCACAATCAGGCAAACATATATCACAATGGGATCAATGTTTCGTGTGGCCGTTGATAACGGTATTATCAGCAAGCATCCAATGGATGGCGTACGTTTTAATAATCCGTTGCGTGATAAGAGCGATATTCATTTCTTAACAGTTGATAAGCAAAAAACATTCTTAAATGCAGCTAAGAGATCACACAATTACAGACAATATGCTTTAATTCTGGAAACTGGTCTTAGAACAGGAGAGCTTATCGGACTCACATTTGATGATATTGATTGGGATGAACATACGCTTACAGTATGCAAAACTCTTGAGTATCGTCACGGAGTAGGATATTGGAGAGTCGGACCACCTAAGACAAAATCAAGTTACAGAACAATTCCATTAACAGATAGGGCATATGAGATTTTGAAATCATGCTACGATGAAAGAGCATTTAGATATGAAAGTGATTTACTTTCAGAGTCTCTTGAATATATAGATCTCTTTAATGGAACTAAAAAGAAACTGGCGCTAAGTAATCTTGTCTTTGTAAACTATCGAACCGGAATGCCAAGTAAAAATAGCTCATATGATACACATCTTTATAAGCTATGTGATGAATCTGGCATTCAAAGGTTCTGTATGCATGCTTTAAGGCATACCTATGCTACAAGAGCAATCGAAAATGGAATGCCGCCTAAGGTGCTACAAAAATTGCTTGGCCATGCTAATTTATCAACTACAATGGACAGATATGTCCATGTAACGGATGAATCTATGAAAGAAGCTGTCAAATCATTCAATTTATCCATGAGAGCAATAGAATAATCTTTGTGCAAGGATTGCAATTGGTGTAAAATTGGTGTAAACATCAAAGAAAAACGCTCGAAACCCTTGCAAATTCAAGGAGGTTAAAAATAAATGAAATTAGGTATCGAGATATATGCCTGTTTTCATAGAAGTCTTTAAAATCGCATAAAGAGCGATAAACCTTGATATTTCAACAATTAGTAATTTTCTAATCCTTATATATCTTTATAAGAATCTATATATTCTAATACAGAAACGGCGTAAAAACGGCGTAAGCTATTTTTCGGCGTAAAGTTGAGTCCAACATTGTTTCCAAATTTTTACACAAAAATGGCGAAAAGCAATTGACATAGATTATGCAATAATGTAAGATTTATTTAGGTTACGGAACCTACCAAAACCGTTTTAATTAAGGTTACAGAGCCTACCAAATACTGTTTTAATTAAGGTTACGGAGCCTACCAAATACCGTTTTAAAAGCTGCTCTAAGCAGCTTTTTTCATAGGAGGACTTTATGCAAAAGTGGGTAACAATAGATGAAGAATACTTAGACTTATTAAGGAAGGTAGATAATAGAGTACCATTCTCTGATTATGGAAAAGATAAGTATAAGCCTTTCTTTGGGACACTATTCGAAAAGGATGAGTTTGTTTATGTAGTAGCAATATCTCATGCCAAAGAAAAACATGAGAAAATGAAAAATTCTCCGGACTTTATTAAGGTTTATATAGACGATAGCAAAAATGAAAACGGAGAAAAACTTGCTGCTGTAGTAAATCTTAGATATATGATTCCAGTTCCAAAAGCAGACATCGAGGATCTAAAATATTCCGACATAGATAAGCACAGATCTTTCCAAAATGATAAGGAAAAATCTGCTTACATTGATTTGATGCAAAAGGAACTTGAATCTATCAACAAAATTGGTGTTGAACAAAAAGCAGAAAAACTGTATTTTCTTAAGACGAATTATCCAGAGAACAATATAGCAAAGCGATGTCTTGAATTTAGTAAATTAGAAGAAGTTGCAAAAATGCAAAAATAAAATTAGAAACAAAGCAAGTTGACGGCGATTCAATTATTTTGAACTGCCGTTTTTTTTTACAATTTTTAAAAAAGTGTAACCAACACCGCGGAAATATCGCTATATATATTAATAAGACTCTATAAATCTTATGAAAGGAGTACAGGCATTTGGAAGACGATAAGATTGTTCAGCTTTATTTAGATCGTGATGAAAGCGCGATCAAACTATCATCTGAAAAATACGGTTCAAGGCTTCGTTCACTGTCTTTTGGTATTACTGCAGATATTCAAACTTCGGAAGAATGCGAAAATGATACATATCTTAAAGCGTGGAATCTTATTCCGCCTAATGAACCGAGAACATATTTATATGCTTTTCTTGCACGGATTATTCGTCATATATCTATTGATTATTGCCGTAGCAGAGATAGTTTGAAACGCAAGGCGTATATTGTGGAATTAACTGATGAACTTGCATCATGTCTTCCGGCAGTCAATAATACGGAAAAATATATGGATGCACAAATCCTGTCAGAAACTATTAATAGATTTTTAGGAACTCTTTCTGACGAAAAGCAAACTTTATTCTTGCGCAGATACTATTATCTTGACTCGATAGCTGTCATTAGCCATCGATACAATATGAGTGAAAACAAGGTCAAGATATCATTATTTAGAATTCGAAAAAATCTGAAGGATTTTCTAACTCAGGAGGGCTATATATTATGAATGACATGTTACTTGAAAGCATCGGATATGTTGATTCAAAATATCTGGAAAAGACAGAAAATTATGTACCGAAAAAGAAAAGTGTATGGGTAAAATATGTAGCAATAGCCGCTTGCTTTTGTTTGCTTTTTCTCGGACTTCTTCCGAAAGCAAATAAGTCGAATGCTCCGGGCTTTGTTTTTACAGCTTATGCACTTGATGCAAATAATGAAGTGATTTCATCTGAAATGGCCATTGGTGAAAGCGTTCCCATCAGCTTTTTTGAATCGGAAAAAGGAATAAAGGGGTTCCTCTTTTCATATCCGTTTGTTAAGACTGAACAAAACAATGTGCCTTCCAGAGTTATCTTTGGAGATTTTGTATTTGATGGTTATGCAGAAGAGGATATAATTCAGATTGCGTTAGATAACAGCATGGATATGAATCAGAACTATGTTATATTTGTTATTAGTTCTTATACAAAATTGCCTTATGATTGTATGTATATTTGCACAACATCTGATCTGGATGTGATATATCAAATGGATCTGAGAATTGATGAAACTGATGAAGGCTATAATGCAACTCTGGTAAAAATGACTGAAATCGAACGTGTCTATGAGTCGCCAAAGGATGAAAAATAGGGGATATTTATGATAAAAGTAATAAACTTTAAAAAAATAGCGATTGTCCTTATTTGCATTTTACTTATATTGCTGATTGTAGTTTATTGTGTTCCACAGATAAGAATTAAACTATTTGTGAATTTTTACCATGATTTGATTGAAGATGCTATATCTGCGGGTAATGGGGTTCCTGCAGATGATGCTGTTTTACTAGGATATCGGGCGGTCAATACATGGGATGGAAGGCATCCTATGATAGAATTTGATATAATGGCTCTAGGCAGTACATATTACGGATGTTATTTTTCTCCTGATGATGTTCCTCTTGCTTTTCAGAATGTTCGCGTAAAACTGGTTCTAGATAGTCAGAATAAATGGAGTTGGGAAGACGATACAAACAACCATGGCTATACATCAAAAATCACGGATCGTTGGTATTTTTACAGTGCATCATTTTAGAGAGAGCGATCTTATGTAAATGTAAGAACTGTTGTATTAGGGGTATATTATGCCAACAATTATAGTAATTTTAATAGCTGTAGCGGTTATCGTATTACAGGTTTATCTTTCAAAGAATACAAATATGGTGGGCGGATTAATCCTGCCTATTATTGCTTTTCTTGCAAGCTTCGTGATTGTGCTTAATGTAGCGATGATTCCAGGAAATGCTAATATTGAATTAGTGCTTTGGATATTCCTTCTTGCGAATTATCCGACATACATTCTGCTTATGATATTCTTTATTTTCAAAAAGAATAAAAATCTATCATTAGCCGCTATTCTTTGCCTTTGCTTAGGTATGGGCATAATCGGAGAATTAGCTTCTACTTTCAGCCTAAACATCCCCGGGGTGTGCTTAATTCCAGCTATAGTTGTCGCTGCAATAGCGTTAATAAAACACATGCGCGAAAAGAAACACACTAAGGATGAATTGGAACAGTAAAGACATGAATATGAGTAAGAGATTCAAAAAGATTATATTTACAATACTGATACTATTATCGATATTAATCTGTTCAATGCTTGGATGGATGTACTTTTCCACTAAGCCATATTCAAAAGTAATTTGGAAAAACTGGCAGATTGAAGTCCCGTCTGAAGGGGCAAGGGATTTGTATTCGTATTCAGAACCGAGCTTTCATGGTGATGGAATCAGGTTTCATGTGATCGATTACGAAATAGGAAATGAGTCAAAACGGGTGCAGAATTCCGTTTGGCAGCTTGAGAAAATCTTTCTTCATGCATCACAGCCTACTGAAGGGCAGATTACATACGTTGAGCAATTGTTAAAAGAAACGAATGTACCGGAAGATGAATTTCCCGATTGGAGTAAGTGTCAGCTGGTATATGAAAAGAAGGATGATAATTCTGAAATATTCATGTTTTACTGGAGCGGAACAGGAACGTTGTATGTGGTTGAGTCGTTCCTATAGTGGGGATTATAGTGAAAAAAGCATTGAATTTTTGTAAACTATTTATGTGGGGTAATATAGGAGCTTTTACCGGAAAAGCATTGCACGAGTATTATTTCTATAAAAATAATCCAGGCTGGTTTGAAAGTAATTCTATTCTTTGGTTTTCGAGACTGCGCATTCCGTTTATATTTACTGTCGTTGTAACTATAATCCTGATAGTTGTAAGAATAATTTTGAAGAAGAAAATTAACGAGAAGAAATAATTGAGGTTTTCTATGGAATTTGTATTTAAAACTGAATATGGACAAAAGGCCACTATGGCTATGGCGAGAGTTTTGAGGAAAACACGAAGAAGAAAGCATAGCAGACGAAGCCATATATTCGGCTGGATCGTAATGATTTTAGCACTGCTTCTTGTACTCCCTATCGGAGATAAAGAATTCGTTTTCGATTTCAGAACAATCCTTAATTGCACGGTGATTCTTATTTTGTTTTTTGTGCTAATATTTGAGGACAGAATCAACGGATTTATTGCAAGAAAACGCATGCTGAAAGGTACAGAAAAGGCAACAGCGACATTCCATGATGATGGTTACTATTCAGAAACCGAAATGGGAAATACCGAGTGGCAGTACGACAAAATTGAGATATTTGCTGAAACAAAAGATTATTTTGTCTTTGTTTTCAGCCCTAGTCACGCACAACTTTATGATAAGAATAATCTGACAGGTGGAACTATAGATGAGTTTAGAGCTTTCATTAAGAATAAAACCGGAAAAGAGATTATTTTTGTTTAATAAAAGGAGCCGCAGATTTTTTACTCTGAGACGGTATTATTCATGAAGAAATTAACTTTTAAAAAGCAAATAATCATTGGACTATTGTTCTATCTGTTAATGCTCATTTGTTCAACAGTGTTTCACAACGGTATTTTCAGCAGCGTTGGATTGATTGTCTATGGATTGCTGTTTGTAATTAATCCAGCGTGTCCAGAGAAAGCGCAAAGTGTTAAGAATATTCATCTTTGGATGAGAATTGCCGGAATAATTGTTGTTATCAATGCGGTAGTTAAATATATTCAAGTCAAAAGAAAAATTAATTCTTCGATTGGAATAATCGGTGGCGCAGACGGTCCGACTGCAATCTTTGTGTTTGGAGATCCAAAACCGCTAATCATAGAAACAGTGCTTACCGTAGCAGTAATAGTTGTTGCTGTTATCGTTATCAGGAAAAGAAAGAGGTAGCATTAAATATGAAAAAGAAATTGGTTATTATATTTGGAGCAATTTTAGTTTTCATAATGATTGGAATTATAGCTTTGTCTTTGTTTAGGTCTTCCGAATCTTATAGAAAAGCAAAAGCCGCAATCTCTTGGGATTGTTCTGTGGTTTGTGCAGAAAAGTCTGAACCTGATGAATATGTAATTACTTATTCTGATACAAAAGTAGTATCTAAAACAGGAGAACTTACTGTTCAAAATAGAAATGATTTTGATATTATAGTGCATTTGCTCTGTGACGGAGAACAGGAAATAGTTTCCGGTGTTATTCCTATAGGCGGAAGCTATACTTTACTTAAGGTAACTGATAAGGAATATACTGTTGGAGTTCATGCCGATGTTGACAAAAACACAAACATTAAAGTGTTTGTGTGTGATGGAAAAGATACGAATCCGTATACAAAATAGTTGATTTGCAATGAAACACTAGAGGAATGATTATGGGGAAAACTGGCTTAGGTCTAATAAATGTAATTCTTTTCGGTCTTTGTGCTACTGTTTGGTTGATTAAGTTTATATATATAATTGTCAACAAACCATATCCAAGCACTTCTATTTTGTCAATATTAGATGGGCTATGTGCGATAGTCTGGACAGTTGCATTTATAGTATCTGTAAAGCGATATCGCTCCAAGAAGGGCAAGTAAGAAATATTAATTCTATGTTGTAAGGATTGTGAAATGAGAAATAAAACAAAAATAATTGCAATTATTGCCTGCGCACTGCTAATTTTCGACTCATTTAAAATAATGAGAATGCAGAATGAAATTGATAATTTACGATCGAATTTGAACAATGAAATAAATGCCGTAAGCCGTGAAACTAATTCCATATATGCAAATGTTCAAGACATGCTAGATAAAGAAGCAAGTCAGCTTTCTTCCGCTGAATGGGAATACGGAAATCTTGATGTAGAGCAAAGAACAGCAGAAATAAAATGCAATGTTGTTCCAAAGGTATATAATCCTGAAAGTACAAGGGCAACAATTGTATGTGACGGGACAGAATATGATATGCAATACGAGAATAATCAGTATGTTGCAACAATTGAACTCCCGCTATTTGGCAAAAATGAATTTAGTCAGGTTAATTTGAACGATAACGGAACAATTCGTACCGAAGAACTGAACTGGATTCTTGAGCCTCGTTATGAAGTATTGCCTCTTTCCTATGCTGGAATGGGTGGAAAAGCGACTGGCAAACCAGGTAATGGAGAATATGTATGGTCTCCGCAATATTCAGTACATATCAATATTGAAGGCAAGGCAATAGATTATCAGATTAAATCGATTGATTTTGTTGAGGTACTGGACGGAAAGGAAAGTAGCCGCACGCCAATTGATTTAAGTCAGGCTGGTCAAAAGTCATATGTTGAAGCCTTGGGAAAGAGTAATCAGCCGGTTCCTGAATATGCAGCGCAAAGTACAAATGCAAATTATCATGAACCTGTGCAGTTCCTTTATTATTTAGATAAAGAATATCATATTAAGAATGGCAGCATGCTTGAATTCTATATTGATGTTGTTGACGGATATGGACTTCGTTACCGCTCATTTGTAGATTGCATGGCTGCTAAAGATAATCAGCCTGACGAAGAGCGTATGGAACAAAAGGCAGGATATATCTTTGCTGAACCTGTCATCATATTTGATGAAAC
This sequence comes from Anaerovoracaceae bacterium, assembly GCA_045616685.1. Classification (GTDB taxonomy): domain Bacteria; phylum Bacillota; class Clostridia; order Peptostreptococcales; family Anaerovoracaceae; genus UBA1764. The sequence goes on along the minus strand of JAZLHF010000022.1, from coordinate 171,771 downwards.
TGGAAACAGAATTTTTGAATTGGAGCCAGGCCTGTTTTAGTAGATTCCTTATTAATATCAAGTAAACAATTTATTACGTTGAAAAAAATGAATTTGATACTGTTAACGGAGAGTTTGCGATGCAGAAAAATAAACTGAAAAGAATTGCAATAGTATTGATAACGGTTGCCTTTTTGGTTTTCGTTGTCATTGGGTTGGAAAATCCTCTTTCTGTTTCTGTAATTGCACTTAATTCCGACAAAATTGAAAAAACAATAAGGATTGCTTTGGTAAGCGATTTGCACTCTTGTAAATATGGAGAAGGCCAGTGTGAACTGGTTGATGCTATAACTAATAATAATCCAGATATTATATGTCTTACGGGAGATATTTTTGATGACAGGCGCTCTACTGATAATGCAGAAATCTTTATTTCTGAAATCTCTGCAAAATATCCTTGTTACTATGTGACAGGCAATCATGAATTCCGGTCAGATGAAAACAAATTTAATGAGTCGATGGCCATACTTGATAAGTATGGGGTTTGTCGCCTTGAAAACGAATCGAAGGAAACAAGTATTAATGGGCAAAAAATAAACATTATTGGAGTTGATGACCCGGAATCAGGAACGTTTGATTTGTCTTCTGCAAGAAATGCTAATAAGGAATACTATTCGATACTTCTGTCACATAGGCCTGAATATTTAGGCGACTATTCATTGACAGGTGTTGATCTTGTTCTTTGCGGACATGCACATGGAGGTCAGTGGAGAATTCCTTTGGTCCTTGAAAATGGGCTTATAGCACCAAATCAAGGCTTGTTCCCTAAATATACAAGTGGGGTATTTGACAAAAGAGATACAACAATGATTGTTAGCAGGGGTTTAGCAAAAGAGAGTACAATCGTTCCAAGATTCTACAATAGACCTGAGATAGTAATAATTGAAATACAGTAAAATTTAAGTATGCTCTCACATTCCTGGAAATATGCGGCAGCCAATTTGGTTGCCGTTTAAGTTTTTTATATAAAATGCAACTTTTTGTAACACTGGCTTGTATTATTAGTGAAGGATCTTCAAACGAAAATATGGAGAAGGTATGAAACTATAAACTGAGCAGGTGATTCAGAAGTACAAAGATATATTGCTTCGAATTGCCTACACTTTCAAAAACTTGTGAATTTCACAAGTTTTGTCGCCTTATATGGTATAATTAAAAAGTACTATATAAACATTTCATTTTTTATCAACTAAGGATTTTTAAAGGCAGTATTGTCTAATTAAGTAATGTAAAAATATGGTTGTAAACAAACTTGCGATTTTCGCAAGTTTTTGTTGTATTGATATAGTATAATGGAACTGTACTATATAAACATAAATATTTTTTTCAACTGGTGTTTTTAAAGATCTTATTGTCTAACTTAAACAACAATCATTCCCATTCTGGGAGAACGATCACTTTCATATAATAGTTCGAAAATTTCTACAGCGTTCTTGGAAAGGAGGCTTGCATGAAGCAAATCTTTGTTCAAAGAACCCCAAAAGGATATTTCTATTTTATTGTTAATTTTTTTAATGCAATCAATAAAAAAGAACGTTGTAGAGAATGGACGTTTAATTGTTCAGTCAATCTTTCATTGAAGAATTAAACGAAAAAATAAACGAACTAGATTTATTCGACTCGTTCAATAAGAACGATAGAAAGATTAAGCAACTCGAAGAATTTCGAGTAATAATTTGCAGAACACTTATCAAGACAGAATCCAGCCAGGCATTTCTTGCCGACTTTTTGGATATTCCTAAGACCACAATCAATAGAATTTTAAACTGTAACAAGAAACATAGAACTAGGGTCTATGATTTTAATGTTGCTCTAAAACTTAGCGTGATGGCAGCTGATAACTATGAATTCTTTTTAGATTTAATGATAAAATCTGGCAATCCCCATACTATCGAAGCTAGTCATGACGAGAATGTTTTATTTGCAGCATTAAAAGCAATTTATCAAATCAGAACCGACAATTGGAGAGAAAGAGTAGAGGCTTTATTTGAAATAGCTGAAAAGCAAAATATTTCACTTAGCACTTCTAACTGAAATTTGCCTCGTTTATACATTGCTACAATACAGGTAACAAACGTTTGTTAGTACTAAATGTATTGGAGGAAATTTATGGTTAGTTTAAATGATTTGAGAATTGATACATCAAGCCTTGGAAATGCGATGTATCTTGTAGAAGTAAGACCAGTGTACAAATATAACGAGAAAAGAGAACGTACTGAAGAAGTTGAAGGATATTCTTATTCAGTAATATGTCCAGCAGCAAGAGGCGAAAAACTTACAGTTAAAATTGAAGGAGATAAGCAACTTGATGCGCCTGAATCCGGCCTTATGCCAGTAGCGTTTGAAGGGCTTGAAATCAAGGCTTATGTCATCAAGGGAGAATCAGTGATTACAGCACACGCAACAAAGATCATGAAAGCAAAAGCTGCATAACATAGCGCGGCGTGGATTGGTTCCTGTCAGGGGAGCGATACGCGCCACGCCCTGAGAGGGCAGTATTACCCTCTCAGGGAATTATGTAGCATGTAGCATAATCACAATTCTTCTTTAAGACACAAGGAGATTTCAAGATGATTAAACCTACGAGTCAAAGCCGGAAATGGCAGCTCACATTGAATAATCCTGAAGCAGTAAATGTAAACTTAGACAAATTCGCGGAAATGATAAAGGAGTTATCACCGGATTATTATTGCCTTTGCGAAGAAATTGCAACAACCGGAACGCATCATTTTCACGGATTTTTTTATTCAAAATCGCCAAAGAGATTTAGCACAATTAAACGATTGTTTGAAACCGCACATATTGAAAAGGCTTATGCTTCCTGCAAGGTTAACAGAGATTATTTGTTAAAAGAAGGTAAATGGGAAGACGATCATAAAGCCGACACAAAGGTAGAAGGCAGCTTTAGAGAAGAAGGAATACTTCCTTCAGAAAGGGATGAAAAACATCCAGAGCAATCTTTGTTAATTGAAAGAATAAAAGAAGGAGCTTCAACAATCGAAGTCGTGGAAGAGTTTCCGCAATACGCAATGCAAACAAGAAATATTGATGAACTTAGAGTTGCATATTGTGGAGGAATAAGTAAGGATGGTGTTCGAGATTTAACAGTAATTTATATCAAAACTCCTGATGATATGGATAGAATTAGCCTTGTATATTCCAAACATAGTTTTAGGGATATTTGCAGAATCAATAACTATGGCGGAAGCAAAGGCATTTCATTTGATACCTATAAATATGAAAAGGTAATTGTATTTGAGGATTATTATGGACAGCTTCCTTTAGGATCTTTTATATCATATTTGGGCAAATATCCTGTAACTCTTCCTGCACGGTATGGAGACAGACAGGCTTGCTATAACTATGTATATATACTTTCGTCAATTTCTCCTGAAGAACAATATGGGGAGCTGCGAACAAAGAATCACAAATTATGGCTTAGATATATAAACAGTATTGACAAATACATTGAAGTAAACGAGGAGGGAACTATAGAGGAGGTTGAGATAAATGCAGAGTGGACAAAAGGATAGCGTATACAGTCAAAGTGTAAGAAGAAACTGCAGCATGAGAATTAAGCAAGGTGTATATGCTGTAATGCACAATCCTCTTAAGCTATTGGTATTTGTCATTTTTCTTTCATTGGGATTAAGTTTAATACTTTCATTTTATGCTTTAAGAGATACGAGCGATTCTGTAATTAGAAACATGCAATATGTTATGTTTGGTTTATTCTTTGAAATCAGCTATATCCCAATGTTGCTTCTCATATTATTTCTTATGGGAAAGCCTAAAGAGGCTTGGAAGATTGATCCTGCAATGCAGAGGATTTGCGTACAAAACGGCATTGGGGAAACACCGATTCTTTATGAATACAAAAGGCTTGGTGAAAATAATGCAATCATGCTTACTTTCGTTGGATATGGGATTCCTTTAAGTTTTTATAAGGATAAGCTTGAAGAAATTGAAGCATCTCTGAATATTAACATAGCATCTATTTCACAAGGAGATAGCCTTTATAAAGTGAAAATTATGGCCGTGAAATATGAGAATGCATTAGACAGAGCAATTCATTGGAAAGAAAGTTTTTTATCCGATGATGACTTTATTCTAATTGTAGGTGAAAGTCCTATTGGAAAAGAAAAAGTTAATCTTAATAAGCTCCCTCATATTTTAATCGGTGGTTCAACAGGTTCCGGAAAATCTGTGCTTCTTAAAAATCTTGTCTATCAAGCAGCTAAAAAAGACGCGGATGTATATATAGCAGATTTTAAAGGCGGCATTGATTTTAATGGCCCTTGGCGAAGTATTACAACAGTTATTACAAGTATGGATAAACTTATCTTCCTTTTAAACGATGTTTTGGCTGAGCTTGAAAGTAGAAAAGAAAGACTATTAGCAGAAAATGTAGTAAACATTTCCGAATATAACAAAGGATCTCAATATCCACTTAAGAGAATTGTTATTGCTTGTGATGAAGTCGCAGAACTTTTGGATAAGACTGGACTTGATAAAGAAACTAAAGAAAAAGTTAACCTTATTGAAAGTGCTCTATCTACTATAGCTCGCCAAGGTAGAGCCTTTGGTATTCATTTGATACTGGCAACTCAAAGACCTGATGCCAATATATTGAGTGGACAAATTAGAAATAATATTGATTATCGCATTTGTGGACGAGCTGATGATATTTTATCTAAGATTGTACTTGATAATACTGATGCATCAGAGCGGATTGACAAGAACTCTCAAGGATTATTCTTAACAAATACAGGCGTTCTATTAAAAGCGTATTTCTTTACTGAAAATGACGTTGTGGTTTAATGCAGGAGGTCCTTATGAAAGATTATCACGAAGATGCTTCTTATGTTCCTATTTCTGAAAAGCTGACCCTTTCAATCAAAGAAGCCGCCGCGTACAGCAATATAGGAATCAATAAAATTGAAAATTTATTAAAACAGCCAGATTGCCCCTTTGTACTATATGTTGGGTCCAAAAAACTAGTCAAAAGGAAGGCTTTTGAGGATTTTATACGCCAAAAGCTAATTATCTAGCTTGGCATTGATATTGAGAAGGAGTTCAACATTTGGTATAATTATTTGATGTTGGACTCTTTCTTTATGTCGTAAAGAAAGGAGTCAAAATGGGAAAAAGTAAACAGGGAAAAGAATGCGGAAAGGGCATTTATCAAAGGAAAGATGGCAGATTTTCTGCTAGATATTTTGATAAATCTGGGAAACGTCACGAGAAGTATTTTGATACTTTGCCGGAAGCAAAAAAGTGGCGTTATGAAGCGACTTCATTTGCTGAGGTTGCCAGCCCTAATGTGGATATGTCCGTTGATGAGTGGTTTAATTTTTGGCATGATAATCTATTAAGTGATTTATCTCCAAACACAAAACGCAACTATAGCGAGCGTTACTCAAAAAATGTTAAGCCTTACATTGGTATGATGCGTATGCATGAAATCCGCCCAATGCATTGTAAAATGATATTAAATGCGATGACGGAGAAGTATGCTGGCTCTACCATAAGGCAGACATACATTTTTATGGGAACACTGTTTAAAGCGGCTTTAATGAATGGCATTATCATTAAACATCCAATGGATGGTGTTAGATATTCAAAGCCAGTTAAAGCTCCAAACGATATCCACTTTTTAACCATTGAAGAACAAAAGCAATTCCTTGCAGCTGCTCAAAGATCTCATAATTATAGACAGTATGCTTTAATCCTAGAAACTGGTCTTAGAACTGGTGAACTGATAGGCCTGACCTTTAATGATATCGATTGGGACAAACATACATTGTCGGTGAAGAGAACATTAGAATATCGCCATTGTGATGGCTTTTGGAGGGCTGGTCCTCCTAAAACTAAAACAAGTTATCGCACGATACCTCTAACAGATAGAGCTTACGATATTCTTAAATCGTGCTATATAGAAAGAAATTTCAGATACGAATCAAACTTCTTATTAGAATCTCTTGAGTATACCGATTTGTTTTCTGGATCTAAATGCAAACTCTTGTTAAAAGATTTGGTGTTTGTGAACTACCGTACTGGGGAACCTAGTAAAAACAGTTCATATGATACGCACTTGTATAAATTATGCGATGAAGCTGGAATCGAAAGATTCTGTATGCATGCATTAAGACATACTTTTGCCACCAGAGCTATAGAACAAGGAATGCAACCTAAAGTTCTTCAAAAAATTCTTGGCCATGCGAGCCTTTCGACTACTATGGATCGTTATGTGCACGTAACTGACAATTCTCTTACAGATGCGATGAAAGACTTTAATGCATCGATGCGGAGCATCGAAACTACTAATTAGGTTTATAAAACGGCGTAAAAACGGCGTAAAGCAAAACTTAAACGCCTTGAAACCCTTGAAATTCCAAGGAGGTATATAGAAAAATGAAATTAGGTATCGTTGGACTTCCAAATGTTGGGAAAAGTACATTGTTTAATGCAATTACGAAGGCTGGGGCAGAAGCTGCAAATTATCCATTCTGCACAATCGAGCCTAATATAGGTATTGTAACTGTACCTGACAAGAGAATTGCCAAACTTCATGAAATTTATAACTCAAAGAAGACTATTTATGCGACTATAGAGTTTTGTGATATTGCGGGCCTTGTGCGAGGCGCATCGAAGGGCGAAGGTCTTGGCAACCAGTTCCTTGGACATATCCGTGAAGTTGAAGCTATCGTTCACGTAGTTAGATGCTTTGATGATGCAAACATCGTCCACGTTGATGGGAGAATCAATCCTAAGTCTGATATAGAAACAATTGACACCGAATTAATTCTTTCCGATATGGAAATACTTGATAGAAGAATTAATAAGCTTAAAGGTTCAATGAAAGGCGGTAACAAGGCTCCTCAGGCAGAACTTGATATCTGCGAATCAATATATGCAACTCTGGCGGAGGGTAAGAATGCAAGAACGATGCAGTTTGAAGATGGGGATGTCGAGCTTGTTAAGTCGCTTGGTCTTCTTTCATACAAACCAGTAATTTATGTTGCTAATGTTTCTGAACATGAAATCGGAAGCGGCGATAATGATTATGTAAAGGCTGTAAAAGAACATGCTGCTGCTGAAGGGTCAGAGGTTGTAACAATTTGCGCCGGAATCGAGGCAGAGCTTTCAGAACTTTCTGATGAAGAAAGAGATGCCTTCCTTGCTGATATGGGCATTGAAGAAAGCGGATTAAATCAATTGGTAAAATCAAGCTATAAGCTTCTTAACTTAATTTCATTTCTTACTGCCGGAGAAGACGAATGCCGGGCATGGACTATCATCGATGGAACAAAGGCTCCTCAGGCAGCTGGAAAAATTCACACAGATTTCGAGAGAGGCTTCATTAGAGCCGAGACTATTAATTATGACAAGTTCGAAGAACTTGGCTTCTCAATGTCTGCTGCAAAAGAAAAAGGGCAATTGCGTTCAGAAGGCAAGGACTATGTCATGAAAGATGGAGACATTGTAAATTTCCTGTTTAATGTATAGGTGAGCTATGGATTTAAACAAAATTGAACTTCTTGCCCCTGCAGGAGATTTAGAAGGATTAAATACAGCAATTAAGTATGGGGCCGACGCAATCTATTGTGGTGGCCCTTTTATGCAACTTAGGGCTAGCTCTGCAGCGTTTTCAATTGATAAATTGGCAGAAGGCGTAAATACTGTTCATAAAAATGGTAAGAAGCTTTATGTAACCGTTAATAGTTTTGCAAATAATGACGAGATTCCACTTCTTGGGGATTATGCAAAACAACTTCATGATTTAGGAGTGGATGCCGTTATTGTTTCTGATATCGGAGCAGTTGCTGCAATCAAAGAAGGCTGCCCTGATTTGGAAGTTCATATTTCGACTCAGGCGAACACGATGAATTATAAGTCATGCGAAGTGTATTACAACATGGGCGCTACCAGAGTCGTACTTGCGCGTGAACTTAGCATAGACAAAATTGCCGAATTAAGAGCGAAGGCTCCGGCAAAATTAGAACTAGAAGCATTTGTTCATGGTGCAATGTGTATGAGCTATAGCGGGAGATGCTTGCTTTCTGCATACCTTACAGGAAGATCAGGAAACCGCGGACAGTGTGCGCAAAGTTGCAGATGGAATTACTATCTGATGGAAGAAACGCGTCCAGGTGAATATTTTAAAATTGAAGAGAGTGAACATGGTAGCGCAATCTTAAGTTCAAAAGAGCTTTGCGCAATCGAGTTTTTAGATAAATTAGCAGCGGCTGGAATTAATTCATTTAAGATTGAAGGCCGCATGCGCACACCGTTTTATACAGCAACGGTTGTCAATGCATATAAGATGGCTATGCTTGGCAAATATCCAATTGAGCAGCTTAAAGCAGAGCTTGACACAGTATCACACAGACCTTTCACCACGGGATTCTATCTTGGAGATATGAAAGCATTGCAGTCAGGCGACAATGGTTATGTAAGAGACTATCTTTTTGTCGCAACTGCTGTTGATGATGAAGTTATCGAAACGAGGAATGCATTTAGTGTTGGTGATGAACTGGAACTTTTAAGCCCAGGAAAACTTGGACAAAAATTCACAGTCGAATACATTGAAGATGAAAAGGGCGAAAGGCTCGAAAGAAGCAATACTCCGATGAGAAAGATGAAGATTAATCTTCCTGTCGGAGCACAGTTAGGAGATATATTACGCAAGAAGTGCTAGCGCCAGTAGGCGGCGAAGAACAATTATTAGCGGCAGTAAGATGCGGGGCAAACGCTGTTTATTTTGGATTACAGAATTTTAACGCTAGGCGCAATGCTGATAATTTTAATTCGGAAAATCTTGCACAGACGATTAAATATTGTCACGACCGTGAGGTAAAGGCCTATATAACGATAAATACAATCGTTTTAAATAGTGAACTTTCTGAGATGAAAAAGACTGTTGATACAGCAATTAACGCTGGGGCTGATGGGCTCATTACTCAAGACCTCGCAGTTGTACGATATGCACGCGGTAGAATTTCTCTTAGTGCTTCGACTCAGATGGCAATTCACAATGTGTCTGGAGCAAAGATGGCAAAACAGCTTGGTTTTGATAGAGTTGTTCTTGCAAGGGAATTGTCGCTTGAAGAAATTAAAACTATTCATGACAATGTAGACATTAAACTTGAGTGTTTCGTTCATGGAGCTCACTGCATGTCAGTATCAGGCAATTGTTATATTTCATCAATGCTTGGCGGACGGTCTGGAAATCGAGGTCTTTGCGCACAGACTTGTAGATTAGATTGGAATATTGGTGGCCGTGATCATGCACTTAGCTTAAAAGATTTATCTTATGTAAATCATATTCAAAGATTAGTTTCTGCCGGAGTCTCTTCATTTAAGATTGAGGGTCGAATGAAGCGTCCAGAATATGTGGCCGCTGCAGTTACATCAGTAAAAGAAGCTTTGGCCGGTGAATATCCAGATATGGAAGCTCTTCAGGCAGTATTTTCTAGGCAGGGATTTACTGATGGCTACTTGTCAGGTAGGCGTGATAAGTCGATGTTCGGTTACCGAACGAAAGAAGATGTAGTTGCTGCAGAATCTGTGTTAAAAGATTTTGCTAAATTATACGAAAAAGAAACTTACTTTAGAGATGTCGATATGGTCTTCACTATGAAAGCAGGCGAGACTGCAAAACTTAAGTGCATCTCTGGCGATAGAAAATCAGAAGTAACAGGTGCTATTCCTAAAGCAGCATTAAAAATTGCTCTTGATGAAGAACATGTACGTAAGTCTTTAGAAAAGACGGGTGGTACTGTTTATAAATTAAATAAACTGACTTGTATCTTAGATGATGGACTGATGCTTAGCGCAGCAGAGATCAATAAGATGAGAAGGGAGGCTCTTGATGCGTTATAGATTCGAGAAAGCCTCTCAGGTATTTGAAACAAGACCTGGCGATATTGTTATTCTTCCAATTGATGAAGCAATTGAAGAATCTTGGGTTGAACTTCCAGCGCTTATTTATCCTGCCGATGAAGAAGTGATTAAAGAAAAACTTAAAGCTATTAAAGCTACTAATGTTGTTTGCGAAAATCTTGGAGCAATTCAGATTGCGAACGAACTTGGACTCACTGCTCATGGCGGAATGTTTCTTAACATCATTAACTTTGAAGCAATAGAAGAGTACAGAGAGCTTGGTTTAGTTGATGTAACCATGTCGTTCGAGATTCCATTTAAGGAACTTCGCGGAATGAAGTCTAAAATTCCGTTCGGAATCGTCACTTATGGCTATTTACCACTAATGAAGTTTAGAGCTTGCCCTAATGATTGCTCAACATGTACAGGGTTAAACACTATGACCGATAGATTGGGTGAAAGATTCACTCTCATTTGCAGAAATAAGAAGTATAGTGAACTTCTTAATTGTGTTCCTTTGTACGCTGCAGATAAACCAATACCAAATTGTGATTTTCAAACCCTTTATTTCACAAAAGAAACCCGTGAAAAGGCTGAAGAAATTCGAGATATGGTGATTACAAAGGCTGAATATAAAGGCCGGAAGACGGGCGGCCTTTATCACAGAGCTTTATTATAGATATTATTGCAAAAGCATAAAAATAAAGAAGGTAGTAAAATGATTAAAGTTGCAAAATTCGGCGGAAGCTCTGTTGCTGATGCAAAGCAGTTTCAAAAAGTAAAAGACATCGTGAAATCTGACAAATCAAGAAATGTCATTATTGTTTCTGCTGCAGGAAAACGAACTAGCAATGATTATAAAATGACAGATTTGCTTTATCTGACTCAGGCACATTTAAAATATGGTGTTGCTGCTGATGATATTATTAATACTCTTCATGACAGATTTCTTGAAATTCAGACAGGGCTTGGTATTAAGCTCGATGTAGCTAAAGAGTTTGAAGAATATGCAAAGACATTAACTAAAGAAACTCCAGTAGATGAAATAGTTTCAAGAGGCGAATATTTCACTTCCAGACTTATGGCAGAATTCCTTGGCTATACATTCGTTGATGCTGCAAAGGTAATCTTCTTTGGGTATGATGGAAAGCTTGATTTAAAAAAGACATATAGTGCAATCGAAGAAGCTGTTAAGGCAAATTCAAATGTCGTAATTCCAGGTTTTTATGGTTCTCTTCCAAATGGAAAGATTAAGGTTATGACTAGAGGTGGATCTGATGTCACTGGAGCTCTTGCTGCAGCCGCAATAAAGGCTGATGTATACGAAAACTGGACAGATGTAAGCGGAATCTTGATGGCTGACCCTAAGATTGTTGAAAATCCTGCTCCTATTGAACAGATTACATATAACGAACTTCAAGAGCTTGCGACTATGGGTGCAAGCGTTCTTCACGAAGACGCAGTTGCTCCTGTACGAGAAGCTGGCATTCCTCTCAATATCAAAAATACAAATGAACCGGATGCTCCGGGAACATTAATTGTTGAAAAGGTCAGCGAAGAAAAAGGTCTTGAGAAGTTTATTACAGGACTTTCCGGAAAAAAGAATTACACAATTCTTACTATCAAGAAATCTGATATTGAAAACACATTTCCGTTTAGGCACAGTCTTAAAATCTTGGATAGATACGGAATTCCTGCAGAGCATGTTACAATCGGACAAAACAGTTTCTCTTTTGTTGTTCCGTCAGATTTACTCGAGGATAAACTTTATGATGTATTAACAGATATCAAGACAGAAAGCCAGGCTGACGACATTGATGTCCGTGATAAGATTGCTCTTGTTGCCGCAGTTGGCCGTAAGATGGGATTTAAACCTGGTATCTCGGGTATGCTTTTTAGTGCACTTGGTGATAATAAGGTTAACATAAGAACGATTAAACAGTCCGCAGATGAACTTTCAATTGTCCTTGGTGTAAGTAATGATGATTTTGAAAAAGCAATTCGTGTTCTTTATGAGAAGTTCGCAGGTTAGGAGATAAAAGTGGGTTATAAAATTGCAATTCTTGGGGCTACTGGAGCGGTAGGCCGTGAAATGCTTAAGTGCATTGAAGAATATAATATTGATGTTGAAGAACTTAGACTTCTTGCAAGTGCAAGAAGCGTTGGCAAGAAGGTCGTGTTCAAAGGCGAGGAAATAGCAATTTCCGAAGCTAAGAGTGACAGTTTTGACGGATGCGATTTCGTATTCGGCGCTGCTGAAAATGCCATTTCAGAAAAGTTTGTAGAAGACATTAAGAAGTCTGGGGCAATTTATATTGACAACAGCTCTGCTTTCAGATTGACAGAAGATGTTCCTCTTGTCGTTCCTGAAATTAATCCAGAAGATGCATTTAAAAATAATGGGGTAATTGCAAATCCAAATTGTGTTACTATTATTGCGTTGATGGCAGTTGCTGCACTTCACAAAATTTCTCCAATCACATCCATGATTGCCAGCTCATATCAGGCTGTATCTGGGGCAGGGCAGAATGGAATTGTTGAGCTTGAATCTCAGGAGACTGCTCTTGCAAAAGGGGAGCCTGTAAAGTATGATACTTTTAAGGCGCAGATTCTTAGAAACTGCATTCCTGCAATTGGCGGGTATAAAGATAATGGGTATACAAGCGAAGAAATGAAGCTTCAAAATGAAGGCAGAAAGATTCTTCACAACAATGATATGAAAGTTGCTTGCACTTGTGTCAGAGTTCCAGTAATGCGTTCTCACTCAATTGCAATCAATGTTAGAACGAAAGATAAGATTTCTATTGAAGAGGCCAAGAAGGCAATTAATGCGTTCCCTGGGGTTCACGTAGTTGAAGACATCGATGGAAGAGATTATCCAACACCGCTTGATACAACAGATCAGAACGATGTTTATGTTGGAAGAATCAGAGATGATTTGACTGATGAAAAAGGGCTTTGTCTTTGGTGCTGTGGTGACCAAATTAGAAAAGGTGCTGCTGCAAATGCAGTCCAAATTATGAACTTATTCATTAACAAGTAATGACTAAAATCGAAAGAGAGCAAAAACAAAAAGAGCAGCTCGAAGAGATGTTTAAATATGAAAGAGCTCTTTGGCTTGATGGTAATGAATACATTGCCGGAGTCGATGAAGTTGGCAGGGGGCCGCTTGCTGGCCCGGTTGTGGCTGCGGCAGTAATTTTACCTAAAGACTTTGATGTGCTTGGGGTAAATGATTCAAAAAAGCTTACGCCAAAGAAAAGAGATGAACTTTTCGATTTGATTATGGAAAAAGCTCTTGCTGTTTCAGTCGGCAGAAGAGAACCAGAAAGAATCGATGAAATAAATATTCTTGAAGCAACAAAAGAGGCTATGGCCGACGCTATTAACGGATTATTAATCAGACCAAACCATGTTTTAATTGATGCTTTAACTTTAAAAACAGTGAATATACCTCAGACGGGAATTATTCATGGAGATGCCACATCGGTTTCGATTGCAGCGGCTTCGATTATTGCAAAAGTAACAAGGGATCGTGAAATGGTGGAAATGGCAAAGCTTTATCCTGGCTATGCCTTTGAATCAAATAAGGGATATGGAACAAAAGCTCATTATGAAGGCCTCGCAGCATTGGGGCCAACCCCAATACACAGAAAATCATTTTTATAAAGGTGATAGAATATGAAAATTGTAATTTTAGGAGCTGGAAAATTAGGCAGTAGCATTGCTCAGGCTTTGCTAATTGCTAATCATGAGATTACTATCGTTGATAATAATCCTGCTGTTATCGACAGACTTAGTTCACGCATGGACTTGCAGACAGTTTGTACAAATGCTAAGGATATCGAAGGATTAAAGAGTTTGAATATTGATAAATGCGATGTTGTAATTGCGTGCACAGATAATGATGAAAAAAATATGGTTCTTTGTGTGCTTGCTAAAGATCTTGGTGCTAAACGTTGCATCGCAAGAGTTCGTAGCTCTGAACATGTTGAGCATTTATCAACACTTAAACGTGCAATGCGCATTGATCATATTGTAAACCCAGATTATTCGTGTGCGGTTGAAGTGTACAAACACATCACAAATCATACAGGTATTAAAGGCGGCCTGCAAATGATTGATGGAGTAGCGTTAGCTGAATTTACAGCAAGTAGCTTAAAGGGTTTTGCTGGTGGTGCTCTTAGGGATAGATGCCAACTTTTAGATGGGTTGCTTGCAGCTGCAATTTCAAGAAACGGAAAGCTTATAATCCCTGGTGGTAATACTGAAATTTTAGCAGATGATAAAGTTTACGTTTTAGGGCAAAGAGAAACAGCTCTTCAGCTTCTTAGAAAACTTGATGACAAGAATGCTGATGAGCAGGGCAATAATGTTATGATTGCCGGAGGCGGAAAGACTGGTTACTTCATTGCTAAACTTTTAGGTGATGACGGCGTTAAAGTAACAGTTATTGAAAATGATTTTGATCGTGGTAAGCACTTAGCAGTTGTTCTTGATAAAGCAAATATTGTTTATGGCGATGCGACTGATCAGGAACTGTTAAACGAAGAAGGCTTTACCAACATGGATGCATTTATTGCATGCACTGGTTTTGATGAAGAAAATATTTTGCTTGCGCTTATGGCAAATAAGCAGGGGGTTAAGAACGTTGTAGCAAAGATGTCTCGCCGAGTATATGGTTCAATTATTGATAACCTTGGCGATGCAATGACAATTAATCCAATTGAACTGTGCACGGCAAATGTAATTAAGTTCATTAATGATGATAAAAATGTTAAGTTTTCAAGGCTTATTCAAGGTCAGGCAGAGTTTTCTGAAATTGTTGTAAAGGATAATATGCCGGTCGCTGGCAAGAAATTATCAGAACTGAATCTTGGTGAAGGTTTGCTGGTTGGAGCTATCAATAGACGCGGGGAATTGATTATCCCTAACGGCACTACAATGATTAAATCTGGAGATAAGCTTACAATTCTTGCGATGCTTTCTAAAGTGCCGGAAATTGAAAAATTGATTAATAATGCAAACTCGGGTGAGTTTTAATGAAGCTAAATTATAGACTAATTTCAAAAGTGTTAAGTGCAGTTCTTTGTGTGGTAGGATGCTCGTTCATTGTGCCAATAGTAGTTGCGCTTATATATAAAGAGGGCAATGTTGGATTAGTATACACAATTTGTGCACTTGTCTTTCTAATTGTTGGACTTATTGGTTTTAAAGTAATCCCAAAATCAGAAGTTTCATCATTAAGTATTAGTGATGGATTCTTCATTGTTGCCGTTACATGGATTGGCATTTCAATTTTAGGAGCTATTCCGCTTCACATTACAGGTGATATCCCTTCATTGGTTGATGGATTTTTTGAAATGGCTTCTGGTTTTTCAACAACTGGATCAACAATTCTCACAGATGTAGAGGCTCTGTCGCATGCTGGTCTCATGTGGAGATCTTTAACCCACTGGCTTGGCGGAATGGGCGTGCTTGTTATGACAATCGCACTGCTTCCAAAGCTTGGTATTGGTGGACATAAACTTATGAGGGCGGAAACAACAGGTATAACACTTGATAAGAGTGGATTTACTTTTTCTCAGTATGCAAGACAACTTTATAAGATTTATATTGCTTTAACACTTGCAGAGTTTGTTATTCTGATGATTGAGGGACTCAATCCATTTGATTCGCTAATTCATACATTTGGATCTATTGGTACAGGTGGATTCTCATCATACAACACAAGCGTTGGTCATTATAATAGTGCATTAGTTGAAATCACTATTGGTCTCTTTATGCTGATTTGTGGAATCAACTTCTCGAATATAGGTTTAATCTTTTCAAAGAATTTCAAGAAGGCATTCCTCGACACAGAATTAAAATTATATTTAATCATTGTTGGAAGTGCAGTATTGCTTATGGCATTAATACTTGCCTTTGCGGGAACATATGATGTTGGCAATTCATTTAGATATGCATTCTTCCAGGTAACCACAACGATATCTACAACAGGCTATGGCGTAGCTGATTATGAGTTATGGCCAGAGGCTTGTAAGGCAATAATATTCTTGCTTATGTTTATTGGTGGATGTGCTGGCTCGACAGGTGGCGGTATCAAAGTGGTAAGAGTAGCTTTAATGGCCAAGCTAATTAAACGTGGGGAAAAGAGAAAACTCCATCCAAATAACATTATTCCAATTAGACTTGGGAAGCGTTATATCAGCGAAGATATAGTAATGGATACTTGTGGTTTCCTTGGGCTATATGCTTTTACCGCTTGCATTGCGACATTTTTGCTGTGTCTTGACAATGTAGATATTATTACCGCTCTCTCATCAGTAATATCTGCTTTAAGTAATATTGGACCAGGATTTAATCTTGTTGGCCCAACATGCAACTACGCATTTTATTCCGCGCCGTCGAAGATTTTATTGGCAATTTTAATGATTGGCGGAAGACTTGAACTTTATACACTGTTAATTAGTTTCAAGATTAAGAAATAATATAGGAGAAGTCATGAAAACATTAATCATTAACGCAAGTCCGCGTAAAGGCGGAAATACCTCTATTGCCATTGATATTATTACTAAAGTTTTAAATAGAGAAGGTATTGAAACAGAAGTAGTACAGATTGGTATGGAATCTATTAGAGGCTGCATGGCCTGTTATAAATGCGCAAAGCTTGGGAAATGCGTTATTGATACCGATATTGTAAATGAGCTTGCTGACAAACTTATTGCTGCTGACGGGTTTATTCTTGCTAGCCCGGTATATTATGGAGGCATGAATGGTACCTTAAAGAGTGCTCTTGATAGAATCTTCCTCAGAAATATTGACTGTGGTGGTAAGGTGGCTGCCGCTATCGCTGTTTGCAGAAGAGGTGGCAACGAGACAACATTAGATCAGATGAATAAGTATCTGTTCTATAGTAGAAGCATTATTGTTGGAAGCACATATTGGAGCGGGGCATTTGGTCTCAACCCAGGCGAAATTAGTAAAGATATTGAAGGCGTTCAGGTAATGAATAATTTGGCTGAAAACTTTGCTTTTGCAATGAAGTCTGTACAGCTTGGAAAAGAAAAGTATGGCGTTCCAGAAAAACCTGCAACAACAATGATGAATTTTATCAGATAAGAAAATAGCTACATCCATTTGGATGCAGCTTTGTTTTATATAAGCTTAGGTTTTTTAAGCATCATTTTTATGAATTCAGGCATAGAGCCTGTTTTTTGTTTGAAAGCTTTTCCGCCATAATAGGTCTGACAAGGTCTAAAGCTTATTATCTCTTCTGGCGATAGTTTGAAGAAATCCTGATCAGCTGTGAAAAAGTCTGCAATTTTACCTTGCCCCAAACTTCCGTATTCGTTTTCTTCTTCGATTGCTTTGGCAGCGTGAGTTGTGTATGTGCTCATAGCCTGGTATGGCGTAATTGATTCGTTTTCATTATAGAATTGTACCATTCCAAGCATTTGCTGGTATGGGTCGATATCTTGGCAAGGTGAATCTGAAGATCCGCAAAGGCAGATTCCAGCATCATATAAAGTTTTAAACTTTAAGCGTGCAATAATATCTGCTGGCAAAAACTGCTCATATGTATGTAGGTATCTTTTATCAATCCATGCATAACCTGGTTGCATCATGATGGCATATCTGCATTTCTTTAATTCCTCTAAAGCTGCATCATCATGAAATTCGCAATGCTCAATACGGTTAAAATGACCGTTATCAACTTTATTTAGAGAATTGATTAACTGCTCAATTGCAACTTCTCCGATTGCGTGAGAGGCGATTTGATAGCCTTCATCTGCAAAAGTTTTAACCAATTCGTCTGTTTCTTGTTGAGTAAAATAGGTTGGAGCGGTTTTGTCTGTGTCAAGAAATGGAACTCTAAATGCACTTGAATGTGAACCTGTAGCTCCGTCCATTTCCCAGTCGCCGCATCCGCCGACTCGTGGGTTTTTCATGTATTTTCTAAAAGGTCTTACGCGGTTAATATCGGTATATTGTAGATATAACCTAATTTCTAAGTCAAACCTTCTAATCAGCTGAATGAATAGTTTTGTTGATGAATCCTTTTCGCTATCCCCATTGCCCTCAAGTGCGCCGATTATATTTATTCCATATTCTGCGCAATAGTTGTGAAGTTTAGCAATTCCTTTTGCCAGAGTCGGAAGTGATATAGATGAACTGATAACATCAATTAGTCTTCCTTGTGCACGTTCATTGTCTTCTCCTTGCAACACTCCATTTGATGTTGCTGGATCAATTCCGATTTTTTCGAGCATTTTTGTTGAAAGAGAAGTTGAGTGGCCATCGATATTGTAAATAACAATAGCACGTCCTTCAGCCCAATCATCAAGTTCATCTTTGGTTGGCATTCTTATTTCATCAATTGCAGTTAAAACATAATTATTTAATGCAATGATTGCATTTTGCGGTTGCTTTGATGCATATTCTCTAACACGCTTTGAAACTCCTTCGATAGTGTTAGGCTTAATTCCTTCGGATGTTATTTCGCAAGCGTTAAATCCCATCGCCATAACAGCTACGGTCTCAAGAAGGTGGACATGCGCATCTATCAAACACGGATAAACATGTTTGCCACAGAGATCCTCCTTGTTTTTATATTGAGAAACAGGCGCTTCTCCTGATCCGATTTCTTTAATCTTTCCATTTTCGACTACAATATATGATTTGCAGTCATTTTCTGAAAGCATTGTGTGAAATTTCCCGTTATAAAAGAGTTTTGTCATTTAAATAACGTTTCCTATTCCCATAAAAATATAAGCGATAATTATAAAGTATTGCCATGGCTTTGTTGAGAATTTGCCAAGTATAGTCTGAGGAACTTCATCGTTTGCAATTCTATAGCAAGGTACAAAGAGAAGGGCAACGATTATTGCAATGGCACCTCCGGCAATCTGTAGAAAATCAAGGAAATCTGCAATATCAAACAATGTAATAATTATTGAAGGAAGTGTTGCAACCAGCCAGCAGATTTTGTGAGAAAGATTTGGAAACTGCTCTCTTAATATGTCTGATAAAGCCAACGAAATTGACCAATAGGTTGTTAACATTGCCACGAGAGTGAAGATTCCGCCAACAAGCTCTGCCCATTTTCCAATTCCTTCTGACCAGCCAACCATTCCGACTTCAGTCACCTCTTTTGATCCTATAAGAGCACAAATAATTACAACTATCATAATGATGAAGTTGTTACCAAGCCCAAGAATAATAGCTTTCTTTACTTCTTTTTCGTCACCCCCTAAGCCTTCAACTGCTTGAGGTACTGAAAAGAATGCCGCAAATGCGAGCATGGCCATGCCGTAATACATAATCCCATCATGAAGCGTTCCGCTCTGGAATGAAAGAGTGTTAGGGTGCTTAACTAATGAAGCAATGCTTAAAATCGCAATCATCCCAAAAATTATTGCAACCATAATTTTTTCGCTTACGGCAACTGCCTTAAGTCCAAACAAAACTACGCTTGCAGCAACTACATAAAATATTAATTTGCAAAGCAAAGTGCTTATGTTAAGTATTCCTGCAAGAACATCTGCTGCTCCGGCAACATATGCTGCAAGATTTGCAACAAGCACTATTGCCATTAATCCGAAAAATATTACTGTAAGTGGAGTTTTTAGTTTTCCTCTAAACATAAATTTAGAAAATACTCCAACGACCTGTGTGCCAGGCTCACATTTAAGAACTGTATCGGCAATCATCATATGAAGCAGGATGCTTGCCAAAAATGCGATAGCCAGAATTATTAAGGACATGATTACGCCGTTCTTTTCTGCTAAATAAGGCATTGCAAGTACTCCGCCGCCTATACCGTAGCCTGTAATTATGCAGGCTGCTTCCCATGTTGTTATTTTTTTATCCATAATTTCCCCTATAAAAGCGTTAAATTACCAGTATTTTATCATACTTCGCGTTTTTTTAGAGTTTTTTAGGCGAGAAAATCAAAATTTTAAAAAGTGGTGCAAAATGGTGTAATTTATCTCAAAAACCCTTGATTTTAAGATAAAAGTGGTGTAAAGTGGATGTATACATTTGGGTAGTGTCCCCTAAAAACACGGGGAACCCTCGAAAGGCTTGAAATTTCAATGTTATTAGGTAAACATGAAAACTCAATAGATGCCAAGAATAGATTAATTATTCCTGCAAAGTTTAGGGATGATTTAGGCTACAAGGTAATAATCACAAAGGGTTTAGATGAATGCCTGATTATTTTCCCTATGAGTACATGGGAAAAGCAAGAAGAAGTTCTTGCTGGACTTCCTATGTCTGATCCAAAAACTAGAGCTTTCAAGAGATTTATCTATGCCAATGCTTCTGAATGTGAAATCGATAAACAGGGCAGAGTCTTGATTCCCGCAGGTCTTAAGGCTGCGGCAAAACTAAGCAAAGAGCTTGTAACTATCGGTTCATTGGATAGAGTTGAAGTTTGGGCTAAAGAAAAGTACGACAATGATGAAAACGGCGGAAAGCTTAATGCAGAAGATTTCGCTGATTTCTCGAATAAATATCAGGTGTAATTCATGGAATTTTCACACGTTCCAGTTCTTTATCAGGAATGCATAAATGCATTAGATATTAAACCTGATGGAATTTATGTTGACGGAACATTAGGTGGAGCGGGCCATGCTAGTGGAGTTTGCGCTCAATTAAGCAAAGATGGTCTGTTTATTGGTGTCGATAGGGATATTGACGCCCTTAATGTATCT
This sequence comes from Anaerovoracaceae bacterium, assembly GCA_045616685.1. Taxonomy (GTDB): domain Bacteria; phylum Bacillota; class Clostridia; order Peptostreptococcales; family Anaerovoracaceae; genus UBA1764. The sequence goes on along the minus strand of JAZLHF010000022.1, from coordinate 151,129 downwards.
CAAAAAAGACTTTTAGACTCTGGCACCCCATGCGAGAAGAAGTTTGTTCAATCAAACTATTCCGACATCAAAGTAGTGCTTAGGGATTTAGGTATAAAACAAATCGATGGAGCGCTCCTTGATTTAGGAGTTTCGTCATTTCAGTTAGATAATCCTGAAAGAGGATTTTCGTATATGCATGATGCGCCACTTGATATGCGCATGAATGCAAGTGATAGATTTACGGCAGAAGATGTTGTAAATGATTATAGCGAGAAAGATTTAGTCAGGATTATCAAAGATTATGGCGAAGAGAAGTGGGCTGCAAGAATTGCTCAGTTTATCTGTGAAGCCAGAGCTGAAGGAAGAATAACGACGACAGGTAAACTTGTCGAAATTATAAAAGCGGCCATACCGGCTGCAGCAAGAAGGGAAGGACCTCATCCTGCAAAGAGAACTTTCCAAGCAATTCGAATAGAAGTTAATGACGAGCTTGGCGGTTTAAAAAAAGCGGCCGGAAATTTTATAGATGTTCTTGCTCCTGGCGGAAGAATGGCTATAATTACATTCCATTCGTTGGAAGATCGAATTGTAAAAGAGATATTTAAAGAAAGACTGAATCCTTGCACATGCCCACCAGAGTTTCCTGTTTGTGTATGTGGTAAGAAGCCTGATGTTAAGAAAATCACAGGCAAACCTATATTACCTGGCGAAGCAGAGCTTGAAAATAATCCAAGAGCTCGCAGCGCTAAACTAAGAGTTATCGAGAAAAAATGAATCGTACTGAAACCAACGCAGAAAAGAGAAGAAAGAAGATTAGCAGAAGCGGACTTATCGTTATGCTTTTAGTTACATGTATGGCTTTTCTTTTCTTCGTAGGACTTGATGCGCATACATCAAAAGTTCAGTATGATATCAATCAAATAAACAAACAAATTAGTGAGGCTGAAAAGCAGATCACAAAGTTAGAAGTAGAAATCAAATCTGCAACAAACATCACCACAGTCGAGCAAAAGGCTTTAGGACTTGGGATGGTATACCCAGACATTGATCAAATCATCTATATCCAGGGAGATTCAGATATAGAGGACTTTGCTTTGGCTTTAATGGAATCAGTTTATCAATAAAATATTGGCGCCTATTTAAGGCGCCATTTTTCCTTTTTTGTGAACAAGAATAATATTACTTACAAAACTAAAAAAAGACTTTTGACATGCCTGGCAATTGTGCTTATAGCATTTTTCGCTCTTGCTTTAAGGATTGGCTATCAGATGATTATCAGAGGCGAGGAGTATTCTATCCTTGCTATTAAGCAACAAACGTCAGATAGTATTGTAAAAGCTGATCGTGGTCGCATCGTTGATAGAAACGGAAATGATTTGGCCATTTCTGCTACAACACATACGGTGTGGGTAAGACCTGAAACATTAAAATCTCAGGGCGATGATCAAAAAGAGCAAGAGGCTAATACTCTTTTATACATAAGACAGCTTGCAACTCTTTTAGACATGGATGAAGATGATGTTGAAAAGTCTATCATGTCTAATTCAAAGCTTCTTAAACTTAAAAAAAATGTTGAAGACGATGTAGTGGAACTTGTAAAAGCCGCAAAAATTCCTGGAATAGAGATTACGGAAGATACAAGGCGTTATTATCCTAATGGATTATTCTTATCACAAGTTCTTGGATTAACAAATGATGACGGCGATGGGATTGGAGGCTTAGAGCTTCAATATAATAGCATTCTATCTGGTCTTGACGGGCGCCGAATTACAAATAAAGATAACAAAAGGAATACGCTGGCTTATGGTGTTGATAAATATTACGAACCAGAAGATGGCTCAACTCTTTGGTTAACAATTGATCAAACTATTCAAAAAATTGTTACTGAAAAAATTGCTCAGGCAGTTATTGACTGTAATGCTGATAGGGCAATGTGCATGATTTATGATGTTAATACCGGAGACATCTTAGCTATGGCACAGACAGAAGACTTTGATCCTAACTACCCAAGAAAGCCTCTTGAAAAGGATGAGGAAGCTTTTGAAAATATGACCCCAGAAGCTCAGGCCATATATCTTAATCAGATGTGGCGAAATTTCTGCATAAATGATGTTTATGAACCTGGTTCGACGTTTAAATTGATTACAACATCTTTAGCATTAGAGTACGGCGTCACATACATGACCGAAACTTTTAATGATTGCCGTCCTGTAAAAGTTGCGGACCAAGAACTTAAGTGTTGGTATTATCCATTAAGCCATGGCCAAGAAACGCTTTATGAGGCTGTAGAAAATTCTTGCAATCCAGTAATGATTAAACTGGCACAAAGAATTGGGCTTGACAGATATTACGAAGGTTTAAACAATTTTGGTTTAACAGAAAAAACTGGAGTTGATTATCCAGGCGAAAGTGGAAACATTCTTCAGAGAAAGAACAGTGTAGGACTCGCAACAATGTCTTATGGACAAGGTATCGCTGTTACACCAGTAAGCCTTGTTGTTGCTGTTGGATCAATTGCAAATGATGGTTATCTTATGCAGCCTCGCTTTGTAAAGGGTGTTTTAGATTCAGAAGGGAATGTTGTTGAGGAATATGATCCTATAATTAAAAGTCGTACTATTTCAGAGCAGACTTCCCAAGATGTTTTAAGCATAATGGAAAAAGTAGTTTCTGAAGGTGGCGGCGGAAAGGCAAAAATCCCGGGCTACAAAATCGGAGGGAAAACTGGTACCGCGACAAAGCCTGTTGCTGGTGGATATTCAGATACTGATGTATTCGCATCGTTCTTAGGGGTTGCTCCAATTGATAATCCGCAGATTGCAATTCTTGTTATTGTTGACACGCCAAGAGGAGTTCTTTACGGTTCAAATACTGCAGCTCCTTGCGCACATGATATTTTAGCAGAAGTACTTCCATATTTAGGAGTACATCCAGAGTATACAGAAGCTGATTTAAAAGCTTTAAATAAGGGAAAGGTAACAGTACCAAATTTGACTGGAAAAGATTGCGAAAATGCAATTGGCATTATCGGAGGTTTGGGCTTAGAAGTCCAGATGAGTCCTGAAAAAACAACTACTTATGATGCAGTTGTAATTGACCAGTATCCAAAAGCTGGTACTCAAGTTGCAACAAGATCGTATGTAACACTTTATTATGAGGAAACTATACCTGAAGAAATAGGAGCTGTTGAATAATGAAAAAGTTAAGAGTCGTTGATCTTGCAAAAGCATCAAAATCAAGATTGTTTGGTGATTCAAAGGCTATTATTGATAATATTGTCATTGATTCCAGAGAAGCAAAAACTGGTTCGATGTTTGTTTGTATTGTTGGCGAAATAAACGATGGTCATGATTTTGCAGATGGTGCATATGCTAAGGGTTGTAGGGTATTTTTAATGTCCGATATGAATGCTGTGAGCAAACTTATGAAAGATTATGAAGATGCTACAGTAATTCTTGCTCATGATACACAGCAGGCATTTAAAAATATGGCTGAATGGTACCTTGGTTTACTTGATGTTAAGAAGATTGGTGTAACTGGTAGTGTTGGCAAAACCACTACAAAATCTCTTGTAGCTGATATTCTTTCAACGAAATATAAAACAGTTTGCTCTCAAAAAAATTACAATACAAATTTAGGTTTATATATGACAACTTTCCTTGCAAATCTTGACACGGAGATGATTGTGTATGAGATGGGCATGGATAAGAAGAATGAGATTGATGGTTATTGTTCTTGGGTAAAGCCTGATACTGGAATTATCACGATAATAGGAGATAGTCATCTTGAAAAGCTTGGTAGCAAAGAAGCTATTGCTGATGCTAAGCTTGAAATTACACATTACATGGAACGTGGTAATTCTTTAATTTATAATAGTGATTCTCCGTTTCTTGATATGTATTCCCTTAAAAAGAGGACTAAGATGAACTTTATTGCGATTCCAGTTGGCGGCCGCGATGAAGCAAGCGTGAAGATTAGAAACTTAGAGGATAAAGGGCTTAAAGGCATTTCATTTGATTTGAAATTAATTGATGAAGAAATTCATATTGATTTACCACTTCTTGGAACTCATAATGCAATTAATGCTGCTTTGGCAGCAACATGTGGAATTTTATATGATGTTCCGGTCGCTGGTATTACAAAGGCCTTAGCTTCCGTTGCTGGAACAGATCGCAGGCTTGCTTTTGAAGATGTAAACGGATTGTTGCTTTTAGATGATAGTTATAATGCAAATCCTGCTTCAATGGCCGCTGGGCTCGAAGTTCTTTCAAAGATAGAAGCTGATAGACATGTTGCAATTCTAGGTGATATGTATGAGCTTGGCGAAGATGAGCAAAAAGGGCATATCCAAACAGGCGCAAAAGCGGGAGAACTTGGCATTGATTTATTGATTGCAATTGGCAGAAATGCTTGCCTTATGGCAGAAGGTGCTATGACAAAGTCTGATAATATCAGCATAATTAGATTCCCTAATGTTGATGCTGCTGCAGAGCGTGTTATGACATTAATTGGTCCTGGAGATGCAGTTTTAGTAAAGGGATCAAATTCAACAAAAGTAAGTAAAATTGCGGAAATGATTCGCAGTTTAAAATACTAAGGAGAAACAATGGACGGTTTTTTAATTTTGATAGCAGCATATGCACTTGCTTATTTGTTTACTAAACTTGAACTTCCGCTTTTAAAGAGGCTTAATGCGGGTCAAAGTATTAGAGAAGAAGGCCCAGAATCTCATCAGTCTAAATCAGGCACTCCGACAATGGGCGGTGTGGCAATCATCCTTGCAATTTGTATCACAAGTTTAGTAAAGGCGCCAAGTTTTAATACTGTTCTTATGTGTGGCGTTATGATTTGTTATGGCGCAGTTGGATTTATTGATGATTATATTAAAGTTGTTAAGAAAAGAAATTTAGGATTAACAGCTAAACAAAAATTGATATTTCAAATTGCTGTTGCAATTGTGATAACCATTATTAAAGGTATGAACGGAACAACAGTGTTTATTCCGTTTGCAAAACAAACAGTTGATTTCGGTTGGTTTTTCTATCCATTTGTTGTATTTGTGATGGTTGCGATGACAAATGCAGTAAACCTTACAGATGGATTAGACGGGCTTGCTAGTAGCGTGACTGCAGTCTGTGCATTAGCATTTGCTTTTATTTGTAGAGATGAGGCAAGTGTTGTCGCATTTTGCATTAGTGGTGCCTGCCTGGGTTTCCTTATGTTAAACAGGCATCCTGCCAAGTTATTCATGGGTGACACCGGGTCGTTAGCTCTTGGTGGAGCGCTAGCTGCATGCGCTATTCTTTCTGATTATGAATTTGTTCTTCCAATAGCCGGAGGCATTTATGTTATAGAAGCATTAAGCGTCATTATTCAGGTCGTTGTATTTAAAACTCAGAATGGAAGAAGATTCTTTAGAATGGCGCCAATACATCATCATTTTGAACTTGGTGGTTGGAAAGAAACAAAAGTTGTATGCGTATTCTCACTTATAACTTTAGCTTTATCACTTATTGCTTATTTTTCAGTAAAGTAAAATGAAAAAAGTATTAATTATTGGATCTGGAAAATCTGGTCAAGCAGCTAAAAGACTTCTTGAAGGAAAAGCTGAAACATTTATTTGGGATGATAAAATGCTTAAATCTCAGAAACCTTGCGTTTCTGATTTTGATGAAGTCTTATTATCACCTGGTGTTTCTTTAACACATCCAATGGCTGAAGAGGCAAAAAAATTAAACAAAAAGCTTACGGGAGAACTTGAAACTGCATATGAAAATTGCAGTGGAACTTTTATTGCAATAACTGGTACTAATGGCAAGACTACAACCACTGCTTTGACAGGAGAAATTTTTAAGGCAGCTGGTTTTGATACACGCGTTGTTGGGAATATCGGAGAACCTGTTTCACAAGAAGTTATGACTGCAACCAAAGATACAATAATGGTAACAGAGGTTTCTTCTTTTCAACTTGAAACGGTTAGAGATTTTCATGCACATATTTCTGTAATTTTAAATATTACTCCGGATCATCTAGACAGGCATAACACATTTGAAAACTATGCATCAATTAAGGCTAAGGTTGCATCTAACCAGACCGCGGATGATTTCTTTGTATATAATCTGGATGATTTAAATTGTGTTTCAATTGCAGAGTCGCTTAAGGGGCCTAAACTTGTAGGTTTTTCTAGTAAGATTTCTCATATTGATAATATTCAGATTCCTGGAGATCACAATATGCAAAATGCTTTGGCTGCCGCAGCAATTGCTAGATGCGCAGGAATTAGTGAAGAAATTATTCTAAAGACAATTGCTAAATTCAAGGGTGTTGAACATAGAATGGAATTTGTTCGTGAGTTAAATGGTGTTCGCTATGTAAATGATTCAAAGGGAACAAATCCGGATTCAACAATTAAGGCTATAGAAGCAACTAATGGAGACATTATTCTCATTGCTGGGGGCTATGAAAAGAATTCAGATTTTACAGGACTTATTGGTAACTTTAATGGTAAGGTTAAATATATTTTAACTCTTGGTGTGACTGGCCCGAGATTCGCTAATAAAGCTATCGAACTTGGTTTTGACAAAGGAAAAATCATTGCATGCAATGATATGTCAGAATGCGTCGATAAAGCCCATGAGCTTGCTCAAAAAGGGGATACTGTATTACTTTCTCCAGCATGTGCAAGTTGGGATATGTATAAGAACTTTGAAGAACGTGGCGATGACTTTAGAAATTTAGTAAATAACTTATAGTTAATGAAAAAGAAGAATAAAATTATAATTCATAAGTTCCATGCAATGGATTTCCCTTTAGTGATAACAACTCTGTTGTTATCACTCTTTGGCATTGTGATGGCTTTTTCTGCTTCGTATTATTATTCTATCTCTAAGACTGGAAGCCCATATAGTATGCTGTTTTCTAACATCATGTGGTTTGTGCTTGGATGGGGAGTACTGTTATTCTTATCAAGAATTGACTATCATTTTCTTAGACGGTTCTCGTTACTTGGCATGGAAATTGGCTTTGGGCTTTTAATACTATTACTTTTACTTAGAAATACAGGATTAACATCTACAATTAATAATGCTACAAGATGGTTTAAAATTGGCCCTGTCACACTTATGCCAAGTGAAATTTTCAAAGCTGCACTTATATTGTTCTTCGCTTCATGGTTCAGCGCCCAGCCTAATACATTGAGAAAAGGGCGTAATGCGCTATATGCATTTGCAATTCTTGCTATTGCTGCCATACTAGTTTATTTGCAGCCAAATCTATCAACAGCTATTATTGTTTTTGCGATTGGATTTGTGATGATGATAATTGCAGGGCTACCACTCTGGTGGCTTGGTATAGGTATGGGAGTAGGGCTTTTAGGATTTTTATATTTTTATTTCATAGATGATGGTTATATGCACACAAGACTTATGACAGCTCTTGACCCGTGGGCTGATCCTATTGGTGATGGGTATCAGGTTATTCAGGGTTTGTTGGCATTTGGATCTGGCGGGCTTAAAGGCGTAGGTCTTGGACGTAGCATTCAGAAAACATTGTATTTACCAGAGCCTCAGTCAGACTTTATCCTTCCAATTATTGGTGAAGAACTTGGCTTGATTGGCGTTATCGTATTGCTAATTTTATATGCAGTATTAATTGGAAGAATTATAAGTATTGCTCTTAGGGCTAAAGATACCTTTGGTTGTTATTTAGCAGCTGGTACAGGAGCTTTATTAGCGATACATGTAATATTAAATATCTTAGTTGTAACAGCTTCATTTCCACCTACAGGCGTATTCTTACCGTTTATGTCACAAGGTGGTAATGCTACACTTGTAATTCTTGCTTTGATTGGTATAGTTTTAAATGTATCAAGACAGGCTGATGATGTGCCTGAAGAAGAGGGCTAGTAATGAGAGTAATTATGACTTGCGGTGGAACTGGTGGACATATCTATCCAGCCATTGCAATCGCAGACAAAATTAAAGAGCATAATCCTGATGTTGAAATTTTATTCGTAGGTACCAAGCACGGTATGGAAAATAGATTGGTTCCAGCTGCTGGTTACGAAATTAAAGGTATTGAAGCTCAAGGTATTAACAGAAAGCATCTTATTAAGAACATTGAGGTTGTAGAGAAGTTTATTCGCGGTGGGCATGAGGTGCACAAGATAATCGAGAGTTTTAAGCCTGATGTTGTAATCGGGACTGGGGGATATGTAACAGGTACTGTTCTTATGTGTGCACATGATCATCATATTAAGTGCTATATTCATGAGCAGAATGCATTCCCGGGAATCGCAAATAGGTTTCTAGAGCCAGTATGTGAGAAAGTGTTTATCAGTTTTCCTGAAGCAGCTAAACATTTCAGACATCAGAATAAATTAGTTTTAACAGGCAACCCAATTCGTAAAGAGTTTATTGATACAGATCATAGTGACGATGAAGGAATCTTAATCTGTGGGGGATCACTTGGAGCAGAGATGATAAATAATGCTGCTTTAGAGTTAATAAAACAGGTTAACGATAAAATTGTTTTTGTCACCGGCAAACGTTATTATGAGGATATTAAAAAACATGAAATGCCTGAAAATGTAACACTTGTGGACTATGAGAATAATATGGCTCAAAGAATGGCTAAGGCTAAATTAGTTATCTCAAGATCCGGAGCTATAACTTTATCTGAAATTTTGGCTAGCGAAAAGCCTGCCATTTTTATTCCTTCTCCAAACGTAACTGCTAATCACCAGTATTACAACGCTAAGTCTGTTGCTGATGCTGGAGCAGCAATTATCGTTGAAGAAAAAGACTTAAAAGAAAACATAGGTCTTTTAGCAGAAAAGGTTAAGGAACTGCTTAAAGACGAACAGACATTAAAAAATATGTCTTCTAAAGCAAAAGAGATTGCTAAAATTGATGCGACTGATATAATATATCAGAACATTTATGGATAACGGAACAAACACTCAGACAACACCAAAGAAGAAAAAGAAAAGACGTAAGAAGCATTACTTCTTACGTCTGCTCATTATCATAGCCTTTATTGTTGGCGTGATTCTTGTGCTACGCTCGTCATTATTTAACGTGCGTTATTTTGACGTTGAGGGTAATAATTACTATACAGCTGCGCAGATACAGGACCTTGCAGAACTTTCTACTGGAATTAATACATTTAAGCAGAAGCTTGCTCCGGCAAAAGATAAATTGATTGCAGATTCATATATCAAAAACGTTGAAATTAGGAGGCATTTACCAAATACTGTAGAAATCACTATAGAAGAGCGCGTTGAATATGCATGCGTTCCATTTGATGGTAAGTATGCATTGATTGATAACGATGGAATGGTCCTTAGATTGGCTGATGAACTTCCGTTTCTTCCTCTTTTAGAATTCGACAGAGCGGCAATTAATGATGCAACTCCTGGAGTAGCTTTAGATGTTGAACAGAGCTATCTATTGACCAATACTTTGGCTCTTTTAAAGGTTATGCATGACAATGACCTTTTCTTTAAAAAAATAAACTTTTCAGCTGTAACGGTTAAAGCCTATATTTACGATGAATTGTACTGTGAAGGTACCCCTGAAAACATTACTGCTCAAATGCTTGCAATTAAAAAACTGGTTGAGGAACAGTTCCAAGAGGGCATTACGCGAGGCATAATTAAGGTCGGAAAGGACAATTACATCGCATTTAGTCCTAAAATGGATAATTAGCTCAAAAAAAGCACAATATATTGTAGAAAAAGGGTGTAAAACACCCTTTTTTTATGTTAAAATAATTCAGTAAAAGTATATTTATTTTAGAGAGGTATAAAAATGGCTCCAATGCTTCAATTTGACGCTCCTAACACAAATCCTGCAGTTATTAAAGTTATCGGTGTGGGCGGAGCAGGTTGCAATGCTGTAAATAGAATGATTGATTCTGGTTTGCACGGTGTAAGTTACATCGCTGTAAATACAGATCGCCAAGCTTTAAATTCATCAAAGGCCGAATTAAAAGTTCAGATTGGTGAAAAACTTACAAAGGGCCTTGGTGCTGGCGGTAATCCAGAAGTTGGACAAAAATCAGCAGAAGAAAGTCTTGAAGCAATTGAACATAATATTCAAGGCGCAGATATGGTGTTTATCACAGCTGGTATGGGCGGTGGAACAGGAACTGGCGCAGCCCCAATTATTGCAAAAGCCTCAAAGCTTTCTGGCGCACTTACAGTTGGTGTTGTAACAAAGCCATTTACATTTGAAGGCCGCAGAAGAAAAGAACATGCTGAACTGGGCGTTAAGTTCTTAAAGAACTACGTTGATTCTTTAGTAGTTGTTCCTAATGATAAACTTCTTCAAATTGCAGACAAGAACACAAGCATGATGCAGGCATTCGCACTTGCTGACGATGTTTTAAAGCAGGGCGTTGAAGGTATCTCAAGTTTAATTAGTGACTCTGGAATCATTAACCTTGACTTTGCAGACGTTAAGACAGTAATGACAGACAGAGGCATTGCTCATATGGGTGTCGGAGTAGCAACAGGAGAAAACAGAGTAGAAAAAGCCATTCAAATGGCTGTTGAAAGCCCGCTACTTGAAACTAACGTTAAGGGTGCAAAAGCAGTTCTTCTTAATGTGGCTGGGGGATATGATCTTGGTATCCTTGAATTTAACCAGGCAGCAGATTATATCGCAGAAGAGGCTGATCCTGATGCTATCATCATCGTTGGTACAACAGTATGCGAAGAACTCGCTGATCAGATTAAGGTTACAGTAATTGCTACAGGCTTTGAAGAAACAATGGGTCGCCGCTCAGTAGATGCTCCACTTGAAACAGTTGCAGAAACTATTCGTGAAGATGAAGCGCAGCAGGCTGCTCAAGAAGCCGAAGCTGCAAGAGAGCAATTAAAGGCAACTTTGACTCAAGATCTCTTTGCTGGCACAGGATATAATCCAGAGAATGATTTCCCAATTCCAAAGTTCTTACAGGAGAGAGAAGTATCTTTAGATTAATAAAGCTTAACCTATAGGGGCGGGCTAGTCTCGCCCCTATATTTTTTGAAAAGGTAAATGAAGACTATAACATCTTTAGACAATCAAATAGTTAAGATGGCTGCAAGTCTTTCGGAAAAGAAGTATCGTGATCGTGAAGGACTATACATTCTTGAAGGTCCAAACATGATTAGTGAAGCGCTAGAAAATAGCGGAAAGGCGCGATTCATCTTTCTGAGGGCTGAGTCTACATCTGATGAAGCACGAGAAATTGCGGACAATGCAGATGCACAAGGCTTAGCCGTCTATGAAGTAAGCGACAGTGTCTATACCAAAGTCTCACAAACCGAAACTCCGCAAGGAATTCTTGCCGTTCTTGAAAAGCCACAGCATTCAAGAGAAAGTTTCCTTGGAAATTGTGCAGACAAGAACTTAATCGTAATTGATCGAGTTCAAGACCCTGGCAATATTGGAACGCTATTGCGCACGGCTGAGGCCGCTGGCATGGGTGGAGCAGTTGTAATTAAAGGTAGTGGGGATCCATTTTCACCAAAAGCTGTTCGTGCAGCAAGTGGTGCAACAGAACGATTTCCGATAATCTTTATTGAAAGCCCAAATGATTGCTTGGCTTTACTTAAAGCTAATGGCAAAAAAGTATTCGCAACAGCAATGGCGGGTAGCACAGTTTATTATAAAGCGGATCTTAAAAAGAACGCTGCAATAGTTGTTAGCAATGAAGGTAACGGCGCATCTCAAGAAATTCTTGATGGCGCCGATGAAATAATTAGTATTCCAATGGAAGGCAAGACAGAAAGCTTAAATGTAGCTGTGGCCTCTGGAATAATAATGTTTGAATCAAGGAGACAAAGACATGATTGATAAACTTAAGAGTGTTATGCAAGAAGCATTGAAAAATGCCGAAGCAATTTCCTCTTTAGAAGATGCTGAAGATTTAAGAGTAAAAATCTTAGGTAAAAAGGGTGCTCTTACAGAACTTATGAAGGGCATGAAAGATTTAACACCAGAAGAAAGAAAAACATTTGGTGCTGCAGCGAATAAGGCTCGCAATGAAATCGAAACAAAAATTAATGAACAAATCAGTCATTTTAAAGAATTAAAAAAGCAAGCAGAATTTGCTGCTGAAAAGATTGATGTTACCGAACCTGGTATAGCTAAACCTTTAGGAACGAAGCATTTAATTTCTATCACAATTGATGAAATTACTAAGGTGTTCATGAGTATGGGATTTTCTGTTGCAGAAGGACCAGAAGTTGAAACGGTATTTAATAATTTTGATGCTCTTAATGCTGGACCAAACCATCCAGCTCGTGATATTACTGATACATTCTATATCACAGATGATGTTCTCCTTAGGACACAGACATCATGTGTTCAGGTAAGAACATTAGAAAAACAAAAACCACCTATTAAGGTTATCGCTCCGGGCAGATGCTTTAGATGTGATACTCCAGATGCAACTCATTCACCAATGTTCCATCAGGTTGAAGGACTTGTCGTTGGCGAAGGAATTACAATGGCAGACCTTAAGGGTGTTCTCGATTCATTTGCTAAGCAGATGTTCGGATCTGAAGTTCAGACAAAGTTCCGCCCACATCACTTCCCGTTCACAGAACCAAGCGCAGAAATGGATGTTAGCTGCTTCAAGTGTGGCGGAAAGGGATGCAACGTTTGCAAAGGCAGTGGTTGGATTGAAATCTTAGGTTGCGGAATGGTTCATCCAAATGTGCTTAAGGTTGGCGGAATCGATACTGAAAAATATACTGGTTTTGCTTTCGGTATGGGCGTAGAAAGAATTGCTATGCTCAAGTATGGGGTAGACGACATTCGTCTTCTTTATGAAAACGATGTTCGTTTCATTGAACAGTTTAAGTAGGGAGGCAAAACATGTTAGTTCCAATTAAATGGCTTAAAGAATATACACCGGTTGATATGCCGGTTCAAGATTGGGTCGATGGTATGGTTCTTTCAGGAACTAACCTCGAAACAATAGATTACTGGGATAAGAACATTGATAAGGTTGTTGTTGGTAAAATCTTATCGATTGATCCACATCCAAATGCAGATAAACTCGTTATTTGCCAAGTTGATTGTGGAAATGGTCCTGTACAAATCGTAACAGGCGCAAATAATATGAAAGTTGGTGACAAGGTTGCCGTAGCACTTGATGGATCTACAGTACCTGGACCACTTCATGGACAGCCAAAGGTAGAGGGCGGAGTAAAGATTACAGCTGGCAAACTTAGAGATGTTCAGTCAAACGGTATGATGTGTGGCTGTGGGGAGCTCGGTTTTCCAGATAAAATTGTCCCAATGAGGGATAGAGAAGGACTCTGGCTCTTAGACGATGAATGCTTCGTTCCTGGTACCCTTATCATTGAAGCTTTAGGAATTGAACTTCCTACAGTTGATTTCGAGATTACACCAAATAGACCTGATTGTTTATCAATGATTGGTATCGCACGAGAAAGCGCTGCAACATTTGGTACTTCTTTCAAGTATCCTGAAACGGAATGCAAAAAGGTCTCTCCGGAAAAATCTGAAGATTACATCCATGTTGAAATTAAAAAGCCAGAACTTTGCAAACGTTATTGCTGCAGAGTAATAAAAGATATAAAGATTGAACAGTCCCCATGGTGGATGCAGCAGCGCTTAATGCTTGCCGGAATGAGACCTATTAACAACATCGTAGATATCACAAACTATGTAATGCTTGAATATGGTCAGCCATTGCACGCTTTCGATATTAGAACGGTCAAGGGCGGCAAAATTATCGTTGATACAGCAAAGAAGGGTGATAAGTTCACAACTCTTGATGGAGTAGAAAGAGAATTGTCAGATAATATTTTGATGATTAACGATACAGAGGGCCCTCTTGCAATTGCAGGAATTATGGGGGGACTTGATTCTGAAATCGCTTCTGACACAAATATGGTTCTTGTAGAATCTGCAAACTTCAATGGGGATTCCATTAGAAAGAGCAGCAAAGAACTTAACCATAGAACTGAAGCTTCAGGAAGATTTGAAAAAGGTATTGATCCAAATCTTGCAAAGGATGCATGCGACAGATTCTGCTACTTAGTTGAGCAGCTTGGGGCTGGCACAGTTCTTACTGGAGATGTTGATGTATATCCAAATCCAGAAAAGGCAACAACACTAAAGATTAGAGTATCTAGAATCAATCACGTCCTTGGAATCAATATTCCGGGCGATCAGATGCTTGGATATTTAAAGAATCTTGAAATGGATGCAAGCCTTGATGGAGATATCATTACAGTTACTCCCCCAACAGTTCGACAGGACTTAAATATTGAAGAGGATTATGTCGAAGAGGTTGCAAGAATGTATGGCTATGATAAGCTCCCTGTAACTATTCCAAAGACAAATGATGAAGCAAAAATTTCTTACGTTCAAGGACTTAGAAATATTACAAAGAATGCGCTTATCGGAATGGGATTTGATGAATTCCAGACTTATAGTTTCGTATCACCAAAGGCGGTAGATAAGATTTCACTTAATGAAGATTCATACAAGAGACAGTTCGTTAAGCTCCTCAATCCTCTCGGAGAAGAGACATCAGTTATGAGAACAACAATTCTTCCTAACATGCTTGAAGTTCTTTCTACAAACTATAACAGAAAGAATGGTCCTGTAAGAGGATTTGAACTTGGCAATACATTTATCAATAATGGAAAGGGCGACTCTGGCGTTCTTCCTGAAGAAAAAGATATTCTTTGTATCGCATGCTATGGTGAAGAAGAGTCGTTCTATACAATTAAAGGAACAGTAGTTGAGCTTTTAAAGAACCTTGGAATTGATAATCTCGAATTTGTTGCAGATACAGAAACAAAGACATTCCACCCAGGAAGATGCGCAAACATCTTTAAGGACGGAATGCCAATTGGCGTTCTTGGTGAGCTTCATCCAGAAGTTACAGGAAACTATGGTATTGATACAAGAGTGTATGCGGCAGAGCTTGAATTTGCTAATGTTGAAGAACTTGCAAGCACTGAACATAGATACACACCACTTCCAAAGTATCCTGCAATGGTAAGAGACTTTGCAATGGTTGTTAAAGAAGAAGTTACAGTTGCTGAACTTGAAGCAGCAATTAAAATGCACACAGCAGAACTTCTTGAAAATGTAACGCTCTTCGATGTATATAGAGGAGCTCCAGTTCTTCCGGGATTCAAATCAGTTGCATTTTCACTTGTGTACAGAAGGGCAGACAGAACACTCAAGGAAGAAGAAGTAAATGATCTTAATTCTAAGATGCTCATCGCACTTAAGGATGAATATAACGCAGTATTAAGAGAAATGTAGAGAGGAAAAGCCATGGAGAATAGAAACAGCGTATCTGTTAAGATTTATGGACAAGAATATTCTATTCACGGAGACATTCCAAAAGAAAACATCATTAAACTTGCAAGCATTGTAGATGAAGAGATGCAGAAGATAGCAATGGGCTATAAAGGACCCGTTTCTGATATAGCTGTACTTGCTGCTTTAAATATCGCTTTTGACATAGACGATGCTAAAGCAAAGGATAGACTGCTTGCAGATTTAAATGAAAAGCTTACCCAATCAGCAAGTTATAACGAAGTTCTTAGAACAAGAATCGATGAACTTACAACTCAGCTTGAAAACACAAAGAGTGTCCCTGAAGAATCTCAGAAACTTATTCATGAACTCGAAGCAAAATGCAGAGATATCGAAAGCAGTTTCTTTGATATCCAAATGGAAAACATTCATTTAAAGAACGAGATGGAAACTCTTAGAAGACAGGCATCTAAAGATTAAATGGATAAGCGTACCCTTGAAATACTTGAATATGGCAAGATTATAGAAAAACTTGCAGCAGAGTGCTGTTCGCAGATGACGCGCGAAGCAGCACTCAAGTTGCATCCAAGCTATAAGCCACTTTGGATAACAGATGAACTTCAGGGAACTGAAGAAGCTGTTACTGTTATCATGCGCAAAGGCACACCTCCGCTCGGAAACTTTTATGATATTTCCGGAGTGGCACATTTAGCTGCAAAAGAGGGGAATCTCACTATGAGACAGCTCCTTCAAGTTGCTTATAATTTAAGATCTGCAAATGAAACAAAAAAATTCTTAAGTAATGACTTGCCGAGCTTAGCCCGTGTTGATGGCTTAGTTTCGGCGATTTGCGTTTTAGATAGACTCTATGAAGAGATTACCAGATGCATCTTAACTGAAGATGAAATGACTGATTCTGCGAGCCCAGAATTAAAAAGAATTAGAAAAGCAATCATTAAACAGAACGAAGCAATTCGTGCAAAGCTTGGTTCAATAGCAAACTCAAGTGAAAACAAGACCTTTCTTCAAGACGCCGTAGTAACAATGCGGCAAGGAAGGTATGTAATTCCTGTAAAGCAGGAACACAAGAATCAGATTTCTGGGATTGTTCATGATCAGTCTGCTAGTGGAGCAACGTTATTTGTTGAGCCTCAAGTAATCGTAAATATGAACAATGAACTTCGTGAACTTGAGCTTGCAGAGCAAAAAGAAATTCAACGAATCTTAGAAGAACTTTCTTCTTGGGTTGGTCGTGAAGAACTTGCAATTAAGGCTAACCAGGAGATTTTATTTAAACTTGATTATCTTTTTGCAAAGGGTAAACTTGCTTGTAATATGCATGCTAGCCGTCCAGAAATTAATACAAAAGGATATATATCTATAAAAAAGGGCAGACACCCGCTAATTGACCCAAAGACGGTAGTTCCTATCGATATTGAATTGGGCAAAGATTACGACACATTAGTTGTTACAGGGCCAAATACAGGTGGAAAAACAGTAACTTTAAAGACAGTTGGACTTATGTGTTTGATGGCTCAGGCTGGCTTGTTTGTGCCAACAAATTATGGTACAAGCCTTCCAATTTTTAGAAATATTTATGCTGATATAGGTGATGAACAAAGTATCGAACAGAGCCTTTCAACATTCAGCTCTCATATGAAAAATATTGTTGAAATTACTAAGGGAGCTAATTCGGATTGTCTTGTTCTTCTTGACGAACTTGGAGCAGGAACTGATCCTACTGAAGGTGCGGCTCTGGCCATATCAGTTCTTGAAAAACTGTATAATCTTGGCGCCAAAACAATTGCGACAACACACTATACGGAATTAAAAAAATATGCAATTTCTACTGAAGGTGTACAGAATGCATCAATGGAATTTGATGTAGAAACACTGTCTCCAACATATAGACTTATTGTCGGAGTTCCAGGCAAGTCAAATGCTTTTGAGATTTCTAAAAAACTTGGGCTTAGCGATGCGATAATTGAGAAGGCAAAGACTTTCCTTGAAAAAGGCGATATTGCTTTTGAGGATGTTCTTACATCAATTGCGGATGATAAAAAGGCTGCCGAAAACGAGCGCGAGCTAGCAGAAAGGCTTAGGGCTGAAATTGAGAAAGAAAAAGCAAAAATTGACGAGCTTGAAGATAGATTAAAGAATAAAAAAGAAGAGCTTCTTGAAGACGCCAAAGCAAAAGCTAAAGAAATATTAGAAGATGCAGAAGCTACTGCAAAAGAAGTTCAAAAGGCAATAAATAATAAAGATATCGAAGAGGTAAAGAAGAGCATCAGAAATAAGAAAAAAAAGTATGCTCCACGTGGAATTTCTGAAGAAAATCCTGATCCTCCGACAGCGGATGAAATTGAACTTGGCGTTAGAGTAAATGTTTTGTCCATTGGCGAAAAAGGAACAGTGCTCTCACTTCCTGATGATAAGGGCAATCTGATGATTCAGATTGGTGCTATGAAACTGAGCGTCAATCTATCAGGAATTACATTGGTTCAAGAGAATGTAACAGAAAAAGAACGCACTAAGGTAAAATATTCAAAACTTGCGAAGACTAAATCAATGTCTGTTCCAATGTCAATTAATGTTATTGGAAAGAGCCTTGATGAAGCTGAGATTGAAGTTGATAAATATATTGATGATGCTTTCTTAGCAGGGCTTGAAACGGTACAAATAATTCATGGTCGTGGTGCTGGAATTCTTCGCGATGGCCTTGGGCAGATGCTTAAGAAAAATAAAAACGTTAAATCAATTAGAAACGGTGAATATAAAGAGGGCGGCGACGGCGTTACGGTCGTAACATTGAAAAAATGATTAGCATTAAAAACGAAATCGCAAAATTATTAAAAGATAATATCGACTTCTTAACAGTAGAAGAGATTGAATCAATGATTGAAATTCCTCAGGAAAGCACAATGGGCGATTATGCATTCCCTTGCTTTAAGCTTGCAAAGGAATTGCATAAAGCCCCACCTATGATTGCGACTGAGCTAAAGGAAAAGCTCTCTAGTAATCTTTTCACAAAGGTTGAAAACGTTAATGCATATGTAAATATGTTTATCGACAAGAATGCATTCTCAAAGTTGACACTTGAAGCTGTTGCAGGCTCTGGCAATAAATTTGGCAATACCAATATTGGCGAGGGTAAGAAAGTTATTGTTGAATATAGCTCTCCTAATATCGCAAAACCTTTTCATATTGGCCATATTAGAAGTACTGTAATAGGTAACTCTATTTATAAAATTTACGATGCACTTGGATATGATGTTGTAAGGATTAATCATCTTGGTGACTATGGTACACAGTTTGGTAAGATGATTGTTGCATATAGAAAATGGGGTAGCGAAGAAGATGTTAAGAAAGAGCCTATTAAATCACTGCTTTCATACTATGTAAAATTTCACAAGGAAGCAGAAGATAATCCAGGCCTTGAAGATGAAGCCCGTGAGACTTTTACTAAGCTTGAACATGGTGAAAAAGAAGAAGTTGAACTTTGGCAGTGGTTTAGATCTGAATCATTAAAGGAGTTTAGCCGCGTATATGACATGCTTGGAATTAAGTTTGATTCATACAATGGTGAATCTTTCTATTCGGATAAAATGCCAGCAGTTCTTGATGAATTAAAGGCTAAAGGTTTACTTAAAGAATCACAGGGTGCACAAATTGTTGACCTTGATGAATATGGTATGGCTCCGGCATTAATTACCAAGAGCGATGGGTCTTCACTTTATATCACTCGTGATATCGCCGCAGCATTTTATCGTAAGAGCACCTACAATTTTGCAAAGTGCATCTATGTAGTTGCATCGCAGCAGAATCTTCACTTCCAGCAGTGGTTCAAGGTTCTTGAACTTATGGGCTATGACTGGTATAAAGATTGCGTTCATATTCCATTTGGGCTTGTATCAATGGAAGATGGAACTATGTCAACAAGAGACGGTCGCGTTATATTCCTTGAGGATGTACTTAATAAGGCTGTTGAAAAGACTAAAGAAATTATCTTAGAAAAGAACGTTAATACAGAAAATGTTGATGAAACTGCCGCAATGGTAGGTATTGGCGCAGTAATGTTCAACGAACTTTCAAATAGCAGAATTAAAGATTACGTATTTAACTGGGATAAAGTTCTCAACTTTGATGGTGAAACTGGTCCTTATGTTCAGTACACTCATGCGCGCGCAGCGTCTGTACTTCGCAATGCTGCCTTTGATGAATCGATGCTTAAATCACTTTCTGATATTGATTATAACTATATCTCAAGTGAATCTGCATATGAGCTTGTTAAACTTATTTATCGTTTTCCAGATGCTGTTATTAAGGCCGGAGAAGAATATGAGCCTTCAGTTGTTACAAGACATATTATTGATGTGGCTCAGGCGTTTAATAAGTTCTATCACGATGAGCATATCATCGTTGAAGACGAAAAGGAAAAGAATGCAAAGTTGCTCTTAACATGGGCCGCAAAGCAAATTTTAAAGAATGGTCTTAATTTGCTTGGAATTAAAGCTCCGGAGAAGATGTAATGGAAAATATACCTGAATTTAGGACAAGAGAAGATAGACTGCGTAAATATCTTGAGAGCAATTCAAAAGACTTTTTGTTTGATGAGTTTTCTCCCAGTTATTTAGATGGTATGGGAATTGATTTTCTAAAGGGTATAGCTGTTCCTTTTAGAACAACCGATATGGTTGAACTTCAAGAACATGGTATTGATCCATCTTCAATAGTTGATAATATGGCTATGGTCATTGGGTCAAATACTAAGTTCCCATATGCTAATCAGTATATGAAGTATATGGCAAAATTCTTTAATGAACATCTTATAGAGGTGTTCTGTAGCAATGGAGCTAACGAACTTGTTGATAGGCATTTTAGAGTTGCCTGTGCTTATTATAGAATGGCTCTTATGCTTGATTCTAAAAATTCTATGGCCATCTTTGGATATGCATGCACATGCCGCGAGTGGTATTTAGATTTAGAAGGTGAAGATGATGTTGAAGAGTTAATTACTATTCTTAAGTCAGAAGCTACTGAATATTATGAATGGTCAATAATTGAACACCCACAGTTCGCACCAAGTTATTACTATTTAGGGTTTGCTTATCTAAACGCGGCTTTATACTCTAAGGCTCAATTTATCTGGACTAGATTTATTGAACTTAGCCCTGATAAAACAAAGCCTGAGGTTCAAGAGATTAAAGATAGAGTTGCCGAACTCGAAGATCCTGCAAAGATTGAAGAGGGTGTAAATAAAATTACAACTGGCGATTTAGAATCTGGGCTTAAGATTTTGGAGCCTTATGTTGATTCTCAATATGGAAACTGGTGGCCGCTTCATTTCTATCTTGGATTGGCTTATAGAGAACTTGGACATCTAAAAGAAGCCATTGAAGGCTTTAAGAAGGTCCTTAGCTTAGATGCTTCAAATTATGATGCATGCATTGCTTTGACAAAACTTTATGAAGAAGCCGGAGACGAGCAAAATAAAGAAAAATACTCAAAAAAGGCAGAAATAATACTTAAAAATAGAGAAAACTAAAAATTCTAAAAAATATTGCAAAATCGCGGTAAATGAAGTATACTATTTAAGTCGCGGTGAGGGTGTATAGCTCAGCTGGTGGTAGCGTGTGACTGTTAATCACAAGGTCCTCCGTTCAAGTCGGAGTACACCCGCCACAAACTTCAAGGCGAGGCAAGTTTGCCCCGCCTTGACTATATAAGCGATGCCTGGATGGCGGAATTGGCAGACGCACGGGACTTAAAATCCCGCGATAGCAATATCGTACCGGTTCAAGTCCGGTTCTAGGCACCAACTTAATATCGCGGGGTGGAGCAGTGGTAGCTTATTGGGCTCATAACCCAAAGGTCGTAGGTTCGAATCCTACCCCCGCAACCAAAAACAAAAGCTTGGAATCTCAACGGTTTCCAGGCTTTTTTATTTTTCTATATACAGTCAAAAATGCTTAGTTTTCAGATATTGGACAACTTTTGGACAACTTTTTGAGCTATTTTCTTTTTTCTAATGAAAAAGACAGCCCATGGCTGTCTAGAAAAATAAAAAGAGATGATCCCACGTTTTCCGTACATCCAGCTTCAAACAGCCAGAAGGTCATCTCTTAAGTACATTTATTTTAACATGCCTATACTTCAATTACAATATCTTTTATTATTTCGTAATATATGTCTTTTTCATCTCCAGATTTATGCAAACGAATCACACTGCATATATTGTCTACAAACTGAAGCCCTGGTTCAATTTGTGAATCTTTTGGCTCTATAGATTTGATATTATCGACATTTTCAACACTTTGCATGATGTTTGCTTCAAAATCAGGCTTACTGAATGAATCAAAAACCACATCTATATCAGCTTCTATTGTAGTAAGAATATTTGATAAAAGCATAATATATGCAGATTCCTTTACGATTTGGTTCATTCTTGAATTCTTTTTTACATAACATGAATAGACTATTAGATTAGAGATTTTCACTATTTCTTCAAGCATAGCAAGTTTAATCTTTTGAAAATCGTTATCTAAAAGGGTAGATTTAAACTCTGTATATATTTGTCTTTTCTTTTTATCGCTGATCTTTTGTCCTTTAATCTTATTCTTAAATTGTTTATAGGCTAAATTAACAGAACTTTCGGATTCTACTAAAAGACCTGTCACGATAAAATATTCTTCATTTTCAGTTTCGTCTACATATAATATCATGTTGCTAGTATATCATTTTTTAGAATAATTTGTTAAGTTCTGCTGCAGCTTTTTCCTTGTTTGCTTCTAGTGCATGTGAATAAATATTTGCAGTTGTGCTTACATTTGCATGTCCAAGCAATTTTGATACTGTAACGATATCAACATTATTTGCTGCAAGGTTTGTTCCGTATGTATGCCTAAATGCATGAGGATGTAATGGTGGTAATAAATATTTTTCTTGCAATCTGTGTAGCTGTGTCTTAAAAGTTCCTGGATTTAATGGTTCTCCTTTATCATTGCAAAAAACGAAATCATATTTTGGAGTCCAATATCCTTGATACATATCTCTTCTTTTATAGTACCACTCTTTATAGTCCATCAAAACTTCCCAAGCTTGATCAGGAATAGGAATATATCTCTTTGATGTTTCAGTTTTAGGAGTATCTACATATACACCGCGTTCTTGAATATACTGAACATTTTTCTCAATTTTTATCCCGTGTTTTTTAAAATCAATATTATGCCATTCCATGCCGAGTATTTCCCCAAGTCTTGCCCCTGTGAAAATCAGCATATATCCAAACATTTTAAATGGATATCCGGTTGTATTAAAAGCTTCTTTTATTTTAACTATTTCTTCTGGAATATAGTAGTCAGCTTCAACTTTTTTAATTTTGATAGGGTTAGTTTTTCTTACCGGATTGATATTTATAATATCTTCTTTTTCAGCTTGCGACATTATTGAGGATATTAACTCCCTATACCGCTTTACCGTGGTGCTAGACAAATACTTGTCTTTTCCTTTTATTTCGAATAACAAATCCACCGGCATATCTAAAGCCTTGGCTATTTTCTCTGCCAGTTCTATTTCTACTGCCTTTTTATTAAAAACGTTAGTTATTGTGCCATTACTTACGCAGGCAGCCTTAGCAAGAATCTCTTGAGATATTTTAGTTCTAGGACGTTCTAAAATGACTTGTGATGCACCTTTCCCGATATCTCCGGATAATATAACCTCAAAGAACTTATCTTTCGCTATAGCCGTGTTTTTGGAAGCTACTTTTGTTTTGCTTAATTTGGCAAATAGGCTGTTCAAAGTCCTGGCATTTATCTCAGACATTTTCATATATCCTATTTCAGGGTATATTCTTTTTGCCAAGGTTTTATATCTTGAATAAGTGGTATATTTTAATGCCCCTGTTTGGTATTTGAAATCCATAACATATTCTGAGTATTCTTCAAAAGTTTCTTTCCCCGAAGAAATCCTATGTGCATTACAATCATATTCAAATTGATTAGCAAATTTTCGGGCTTTCTTAAGAGCCTGTTCTTCAGTCCATTTTGGGTCTACTTTAAAATGCACAGTGTATGGATCAATTAGTTTTCCATCAGCACTGCGTCCTTTGAATACTCTGATTCTATATGAAGTTATTCTTCCATCTTTATTTCTTCTTGCGTCAATACTAGCCATAATAAAAGGTGAGCGAAATATTTCGCATAATGAGAAAACAAATGCCGGCCATAGGCCCCAAAAATTGGC
Source organism: Anaerovoracaceae bacterium (assembly GCA_045616685.1). GTDB lineage: Bacteria > Bacillota > Clostridia > Peptostreptococcales > Anaerovoracaceae > UBA1764. The sequence goes on along the minus strand of JAZLHF010000022.1, from coordinate 127,601 downwards.
ACAGCAAGAACAATTCTTCCATACCTGCGTGGGAGCCTATGACCCTAGCCGAGAATAAGAACTAAGAGCCGACCTCAGGCGTAAAAGAACTTGCCGACTATCTTATATCGTCTTGCTTTGCAGATTTTATTTTTTGATATACTTCAACCATTGGTTTTAGTGATTCTCTTAAACATGCTAGCATTCCTATTTCTTCGCCATCAACTATTTTCACGTCAACGAATTCTGATTCTAAGGACAAATATGCTTCCATCCCTTGAGCTATTTTTTTAATAAATTTTTGCGATTTTTCTTTAATTCCTAATCTTTCTTTTTCTAGTTCATTTTTTGCTATTGAAATTAATACTTCTTTTATATCACTCATTATTTCAAAAGCTGTTCCGTCATGTGTTAGGGAGTAATATTTCTCTTGCTTTTCTTCTGGATTTGAAACTGGGAATTCATCCCCAATGGTCCAATAAATTATTGCATCTGATGATTTAACATTTGATTCCATGGATAGTGCTTTTAGAATATTTAGTTTGTTTGTGCAATCGTCCTCTTCAAGATACAGGTCCAGAAAATCTTTAATCTTTGACAATATTTGTTCAGATCTATCGTGCTCTATAATTTTATTAAGAAGCTCTTTCTTGCGAGGTTCCATATTTTTTAATTTATTTATTGAGCATTCTGAAAGATTAGTCTCTTTACTTGCAACTATGATTTTTTCATCATCTTTAATTCCGTTATGTCTTCCAAGTAAATAATCAACGCTTACATTAAAGTAATCGGCAATCATAATTAAAACATCAGTTCTAATATCTTTGTCTTCATTTAAATATCTTGTAAGAGCAGCAGGGCTAATACCAATTTCTTGTGCGATTTCCCCTTGAGTGATATTCATTCCCTTAGAATCAATTAAGTTTCTTAAATTTCTTCTGAATGTTCTTTTATAATCCTTCATTTTGTTTACGCTCGTTTCTTTTTTCTTGTTTTTGTTGCTATTTTTTCACGCATTTTGAAGATAGTGCATAATTTATGACAGATTATGCGAAGCGTGCTATTATAAAATTGTAATTTACGAAATGGAATAATCCTATATAATATTTCTTTTCGTAAAGCATTATAAAATATATCCCGTTGATTTGCAATAGGAGGTCTCGAAAATGAATGAAAATTTTCGAATTAAATTAATGAGTATCCGGGAAATAGCTAAAACAGGTATTATTCCCGAATATGCGCTTCGCCGAATGGTTAAGGAAGGATCTATTCCATGTATCTATAGTGGCAAGAAGTGCTTAATCAATTTGTACGCAGTTATAGATCTTCTTAATGGAGTAACAGCGTAGTTTTATGATGACTGCCAAAATGAAATGGCAGTCATAAATAGTATTAGTTGGCACAAATCGCTGAGCTACGACTAATAGCGATTTGTGTTCCAGTTCCATTAAGGAAGGAGGATTTATAATGGACAAATCAAGGACTTATGGTATCATCCTTTATCCTGATGCCAAAAATTATGATTATGAGGGAATAATAAATTTTGCTTTATCAAGTTATAAAGAATGTATGTGGATCCTGCATGATAAGGACAAATTTGAACGAAATGCTACAGATTCTGAAACAGGAGAAATAATTCATCTTGCCGGAGAAAATAAAAAACCACATATACATCTTATTTTTAAGCTGGATAATCCACGTAGCATTAGCTCAATTGCAAAAGAGCTTTCTATTCCGGAAAATATGGTAGAGCATATTCACAAATGGAAAACTTCTGTTAGATATTTAATTCATATGGATGATGAAGATAAATATCAATATGGCAAGGAATTAATAAAATCCAATTGCCCGATTTCTAAGTATCTACATGATGAAAGAGAAGAATCCGTTATCTTTTGTGAGATAATAGACTTCTTAAGAGAAAATACAGTTACCAATCCTTTTGTATTAGCTGAATATATACGAAATCATCCTGATGCATTTACTGTTTTTAGAAGATCTTCCGCTTGGTTTTCTTCTTGTTTGGCTTATAACAGAGAGGTTGCGAAGGGCCGTGTTTTTCCTGTAAGCCAGAAGGAGGTTGTGTTCGATGCGTGAAAAAGGATTTAATTTTATTTCTGATGAATACGGAATTATGACTGAATTATTAATTTCAAGGTGCTCTGAATTCACAACTCCATTTTATGGCTTTGGGTATCTTCTCTCTGGATCTAAGAATTTTCAGCTTTTTACAAAAACTGAGCTTCCTCCGGGCAGATATACAATAATAATTAGGCATGCTTAATAAGCTCCTTTCTAGGAAGCTGCGTAAGCAGTTTCCGGTTCTAATAAGGCCTGGTCGCAAGACCTGGCCTTATTTTCTGTTTCTGGCAAGATTGCGATAGCGTTCTTGCCGGAAGCTTTTGCTAGATTTCGCGATATGATATAATTACTAAGTAAACGAGGTGACGTAAAGATTATGGAATCTATAATTATTCCTATTGCTCTTGGGATTCTGCTTATAATCCTTGGAGTTAATAATTTAAAGGGTAATATTAATTCAATCCATTGGTACCATAGAAAACGAGTGGCAGAAGAATACAAAGCTGATTTTGGTAAGTTGATGGGAATTGGAACAATAGTCCCTGGCGCAGGCTGTATTTTATTTGGACTTTTATCTGGCTTAACAGAGTTGTTGAATCAGCATATATTTATCATTATTGGTTCTGTCTTAGTTGTTGTGTGTATGGTCGCTGGGCTTGGAATAAGCTTTTATGCAATGTTTAAATACAATAAAGGAATTTTTTGATTGAGCGATAAATCCTAATTTAACCGCGTATCGCAAATTCAAAAATAAGCAGTAGACATGGCAATTTGTTTGTTGTTTATCATAAATTGCAAAACTATTCTATTGACATGAAATATTCTTTTTTGATATAATTCACGAAATTTATAAAAGCAATTTATATTAGGAGATTGATAAAAATTATGGAAGACGATAGTAGCGACGACGCGTACTGTAGTTATAACTTATATTATTTGATATTAAAACATACCTACGCTGTATAAAACCAGCTGTAGGCATGTTTTTTTGCATTAGAAAGGGGGTTAAGAAACAATGACTAGTACATATATTTTTATCATGGCAATGCTGATACTAATGTCTGCATATTTTTCAGCAACAGAAACAGCATTCTCATCTTTGAACAAAACTCGTATTAAAACACTTGTACAAAATGGTAATCGTAAAGCTGAGATGGTTTTTCACCTTTCTGAACAGTATGACAAGCTTATTTCTACGATTTTGATTGGAAATAATATCGTAAATATTGCCACCGCATCTATTGGAACTGTAGTTTTTATAAAAATTTATGGAGATAGAGGGGCGACAATATCCACAGTTGTAATAACGATTGCGGTTTTAATCTTTGGTGAAATTACGCCAAAAAGCATTGCTAAGGATTGCCCTGAAAAATTTGCTATGTTTTCAGCTCCATTTATACAGATTTTGATATGCATATTTATGCCATTGAATTTCGTTTTCTCAATGTGGAAGAAATTTATTTCTAAAATATTAAAGCTGGAAAATGACTCCCGTATGTCACAAGAAGAGCTGTTAATGTTGGTGGATGAAGTACAGCAAGATGGTAGCATTGATAAAAATGAAGGTGACCTTCTAAAAAATGCAATAGAATTTACAGAGCGAGAAGCCGGAGATATACTTACTCATAGAGTTGATTTAGAAGCAATTTCAATCGATGCAACTAAAGACGAGATTGCGAGAGTCTTTTCCGAATCTCACTTTTCAAGGATACTTGTTTATGAAGAAAGTATTGATAATATTATAGGTGTTATTCATCAGAAAGATTTCTATCATAACAATGGGATATCTAATAAAGCTATCCGGGAATTAATGTCACCTGTGATTTTTGTTATGCAGAATGAGAAAATCAGTAATTTGCTTCGTCAATTACAAAAAAGTAAATTGCATGTTTCTGTTGTTTTAGATGAATATGGTGGAACCTATGGGGTTGTAACCATGGAAGATATTTTAGAAGAATTGGTCGGGGAAATTTGGGATGAACATGATGAAGTACATGAAACTTTTCGAGAAATTAGTCCTGACGTTTATCACGTAGATGCATCTGTTGATTTAGATGATTTTTGCGATTTCTTTGATTTGAAAACAGATTCTGATAAAGTTTCGTTAAGTGGGTTTGTGATGGAGAAACTAGGACACCTTGTCAAAATGGGTGAAAGTATTGTATATGATGGGATTGCTATCAAAGTAATGAGTATGGAATTTCATAGAGTTACGGAAGTAGAAGTTCAAAAGATAAAGGATAATGAAATAGAAATAAAAAAGATATAAAAGGGGAATAATATGAATATATTTGCAACAGACTTTTTTACCGAGAAAAGTAAAACAAATTATTTAACAGAAGAGACAACAATTAGACAAGCTCTAGAAAAGTTTGATTATCATAAATTTAGTGTTGTCCCAATTATAGGAAATGAGGGAAACTTCATTACAACCGTATCTGAAGGTGATATTTTGCGTTATATAAAAAATCAAGCGAATTTTGATATCAAGCAGGCAGAAAACATTCGTGTAATTCAAATAGAAAAATATCGACCATATTTAGCTTGCAGACACAACGTTTCCGAAGACGAAATATTCAAGCTTGCTTTAGATCAAAATTTTGTACCTATTGTGGATGATAGGAACTTTTTCATTGGAATCATCAAGCGTAAAAGCATATTGAATTTACTTTATACACAAAGATAGCCTTAGGTATATAACTAAAATACGATTGTTAAAAAGAAAAAACGTGTGAGAAAAAGTGGTGTCAGCCGTTTCATGATTGAGGAAGCGTCTACAACGATTTCTGTATTGTGTACGAAGACAGCGTGCCTGTGTAGAAAATCGTCTTATTCCTTGGCAAAATTATAATTTGTAGGGCTGATGTGTTGGCGGTTAAATTAAAGTTCGATCGCTCAATAAACGTGTAATCTTCAATTCATTTTGTGGACATCTTTTGGACAACTTTTTGTACAAAAAGGCCAAAAACAAGGCTAAACAAGACTAAACGAAAAGTAACAGTTTTGCTTGAAATTGCAACACATTGTGCGATTTTACTAAACACTGCAAAAAGTGAAAATAACGCCTCATAACCCAAAGGTCGTAGGTTCGAATCCTACCCCCGCAACCAACTTTGCTGTGCGTCCTTTGCGGCGCACTATTTTGTTGTTGTTCGGATGTGTATGTATCCCCGCAACCAATGTTAGAAGATGACATAGAGCTATGTCGTCTTCTTTTTATTTTTTAAGCACTAATTCAGTATGGCACTCTATACTTTACACATACTTTGGCAAGAGGATGCCAAAAGAAAGGAGAAGTCATGAAATATCGTCATGAGTGGAAACACGAAATTAGCTATTTAGACTCATTAACCTTGCAAATGCGTTTAAAGGCTGTAATGCAAAACGATCCACATGCTAAAGACGGAAGATATCAAATTCGCAGTGTTTACTTTGACACTCCTAATGATAAAGCACTGCGCGAAAAAGTCGATGGCGTAAATTATCGTGAAAAATTTCGTATCAGATTTTATAACGGTGACACATCGTTTATTACGCTTGAAAAGAAAAGTAAAATTAATGGGCTTTGTGCAAAAGAGTTTTGCGTAATTTCAAAAAACGAAGCACAAAGCATTGTTGATGGAAATATAGCCTGGATGATAAAAAGCGATCGCCCACTTTGCAAAGAGCTGTACACAAAGATGAAATCTCAGCTACTTAAGCTTAGGACAATTGTTGATTACAAGAGAATGCCATTTGTATATGGTCCTGGAAATGTTAGGGCAACAATTGACTATGACATAAGAACAGGAGACTTTAGGACAGATTTTCTTAATCCGGGTACGTTAACTATGCCAGCAGGTGAAGCTCCGATAATCTTTGAGGTTAAATGGGATGATTACCTGCCTGATATTATAAAGGATGCGGTGTCAATTCCTAGTAGACATGCATCTGCGTTTTCAAAATATGCTCAGTGCCGTATTTACGGTTAAATAAAGGAGAAATATTATGACTTTTAATGATATTTTTAAATCGAATTTCCTCGAAAATGTAACGGCAGTTAGTCCTTTGGACATGCTACTCACAATTGTACTTGCATTTGGTATTGGACTATTTATTTTCTACGTTTATAAAAAAACTTATCAGGGTGTTATGTATTCATCCTCGTTTGGGGTAACACTAATTGCTCTTACTATGATTACTTCACAGGTCATTCTTGCCGTTACTTCAAATGTCGTGCTTTCACTTGGTATGGTTGGTGCGTTGTCTATTGTACGATTTCGTACCGCTATCAAAGAGCCGCTTGATATTGCATTCCTGTTTTGGTCGATTGCCGCAGGTATTATCCTTGCAGCTGGAATGATTCCGCTTGCCGTAATAGGAAGCGTTATAATTGGACTTATTCTGCTGTTTTTTGTCAATCATAAATCGCATAAGAATCCCTACATCATTGTTCTTTCCTGCGTAGATCACGAAGCGGAACAAGAGGCTATGAAATATGTAAATGCTCAGGTCGAGCGCTGCGTTATCAAATCCAAGTCTGCACAGAATGGTCTTGTTGAGCTGAATATGGAAATTCGTTTGAAAGACAACAATACGGATTTCATCAACGCTCTTTCTGCTATGAGTGGCGTAAATAGTGCAATACTTGTCAGTTACAACGGGGATTATATGGGATAAGGAGAATGGATTATGTCAACAAGCAAGCATATAGATAAAATCTGTATTGCCATTGTCTGTCTGACGCTCGTTCTAACGATACTGTTTACATTCGGTGAAAAACTTGGAATTACTGTTATCCACAGTGAAGAAGACGAAAACACAAGTGAAATGTTTACTGCTAATGATTTGAACGCGGAATGGGATACGGCAGGCGCCTGCAATATCGTTTTGAGCGGTGATTCTGCAACTATCAACGGAAACGGTGCTTATTTCAACAACAATACTTTGTATATAACTTACGCTGGAAAATATGTAATCAGCGGAACTCTTGACGGGTCCATTTATGTTGATGCTGATGGAGACGATAAAATATGGTTGTTATTTGACAATGTGGATATTACCTCAAAAACCGAACCTCCACTTTACATCAAGCAGGCAGATAAGATTTTTCTGACACTTAAAGAAAATAGCCAAAACACGCTTGTCTTTGAAAACGACGACGAAGAGACGAAAATTGACGGCTGTATATTTTCACGGGATGATTTGACGGTAAACGGAAAGGGAAATCTTACCGTAACATCAGACAATCTTCACGGTATTGTGTGTAATGACAATCTTGTATTTACGGGAGGCAATATCAATGTCACCGCTAAAGTTGACGGCGTTCACGCACATGATGCCATTAAGATTTGTAATACAACAATTACGGTTTCGGCAGGGGACGACGGTTTACACGCAGGAAATGATGATGAAACAGCCTTATTCTATCTGGAATCGGGGAATATCAACATCACCGAGTGCTATGAGGGAATTGAAGCCAATGATATCACCATAGCTGGCGGAAGTGTAAATATCACACCGAGTGATGACGGAATCAATGCAAATGGCAACGGCAAAGCATCGCTGATTACAGTTTTGGGCGGAGACATTACCGTTATCAATAAAAACGGCAGAGACGCGGACGGATTCGATTCTAACGGCAGCATTAATATTAGCGGTGGTAATGTATTTATTAGTGTTGCGGGAACAGGCACAAACAATGCTATTGATTACGGCAGTGAAAACGGTGGAAAATGCACGATTTCGGGTGGAACGGTTATTGCCTGCGGGTCAAGTCAGATGACAGAATGTCCTGACAGCGATTCGACGCAAGGCTTTATTATGGGGATGGTTTCCGGTAGCGAAAACGAAACAATAAGTGTTCTTGGTGCTAACGGTAAAGAAATTATCAGTAAAGAGATTCCTTGTTCCTTTACTTCCGTCATCATTAGTTCTCCTGATATTGCCGTAGGAGATATAGTGACTTTAAAAGTTGGAAACAATGAAATGGAAATCACCGTCAACAATACAAAAAGCGGTGGTATGGGTGACTTTGGCAATCAAGATGGATTTAACCCCGGTGACAGAAATGGGCAAGGCGGTTTCTCTGGTCCGGACAGTCAAAACCAGTTTGAGAGCGGAAACGGCAACACGCCACCGAAGTTGCCACCAGAGCACAAAAAATACCCAGTCCTTTAAAACTGGACTGGGTATTTTGTCGGGTGTCAAAAGTGTTTGCGTAATGACATTGGCCTTAAGGCCTCTTTTTTCTTTCGTTTCAGATTATAAAACTAAGAGTTTTCTTGCCGATTCGTTCATCATTCTGTTGATAATTGCAACTACTTCAGCTCTGTTTATATAACTTGTTGGATTGAAATATCCTTTAGCATCACCTGTTAAAACTCCGGCTTTATAAAGAGCTAAGATTTCATCATAGTGAGCTGCATTTGGCGCCATATCTGGAACTGCTTTTATGTTGTTAATCTGGCTGAATGCTGATATTGGAAGTGCATTGAAGAAAATGTGGATATAATCACTTCTTGTAATCTTTGCATTCATGTTTGCATAGTTGTAAGGGATTCCGTTTGCTTTAGCGTATGCTACATATGTGTCATACCAGTTAACAGCACCATTCTTAAGTGTAACTTTTCCGGTGTAGTAATATTGGTTCATGCAGGCAGCAATCTTAATTGCTTCTGCATATGTCATGTTAGCAGAAGGATCGTATTTTGTTACTGATTTACCGCTAATAAGACCCATCTTGTAAACTGCTGATAAGTCATCATAATACCAAGCACTCTTAGCTACATCTGTGAAAGGAAGCCTTGCTGATGGAGCTGCAACTGTAAAGTAGATACCTGTTCCGCAGACTTCTGAGCCGTTAGCCCAAGCAACAGCTGTTAATGATTCGTTTCCAGAATATTTTGCATTAACAGTTACATAGCCATATCCTTTACTATCTAATGCTACATACTTTTTATCTAAAGTGATGCATCCGTTTGCATAGTTAAGAGCAATCTGAACTTTTGAACCATTGATTGTACTTATGCCATTGCCTTTGTTGTCCGTTAATCTAACCGTTAATGTTGTTGTATCTCCAACTTCAAGATTGTTGTAGTCGAATGATGCTGATATGTTGTAGCCTTGAACCACTTTAACGCTTGCAATTACGATATCATCAAGGTTCTTTGCGAGCTTATATCCATCTGGAGCGGAGACGGTTCCATAGAATGTGTAACTTCCCGCTCTGGATGAATTGTAATCATAGCTATACCAAGAAACAGGACATTCAACTAAGTTGTAATTTCCCTTGCTGTTGAGGTAGTAGCCATATACTGAATCAAAGTTGTTCTTTAAATCTTTTTGTGAAGTACCGGCATTAACACTTCTGCTTTGGCTTGTTGGTGTAAGGGCTGTGATAGTGAGTTCTTCGCCTTTAACATTTACAGAGCAACAATCGCTGTAGCCAGCCCATTCAGCCCAAATGTTTGTTGTGCCCGAGCCAACTGCTGTAACTCTGCCGTAGTCATCAACTTTAGCAACCTTTGGGTTATCACTCCAGAAGTATGCTGATCCGCCGAAGCCAACACCTGAAACTGATAATGTAAAGCTTTCGCCAGCTGAGAGTGATTTTGTCCATGGTGAAACTTCGATTCCTCTGTCATCGATTACTGTAATTTCAGTATACCCATAATCAATATATTGTCTGCCATCCATATAGTTTGCTGTAACTTGTGCACAAACTTTAGCAGTTCCTTCGCCAACTGCTTTGACTGTGATTTCTGTGTCAGCTTGTGTTAAATATGATTTTGGCATTTGAATGACATTTCTATCGGTTGTATACCAGTCAATACTTATTCCGATAAAATAAGGGTCATCGTAGTCAACTCCAAAGATTTGGCAATAAACTGTTTCGCTATCTCCAAATTCTAAGGATTTGTCAGCAGTAACAATTACACTGAAATTTCTTCTTCCATCTAAATCAGCGAATGCCATAGATGTCATAGACAATACAAGTGTAAGAGCTAATAATAAGCTAATTACTTTTTTCATTGTATTTCCTTTCTTTATAAATAAATTGAGTACTGTATAATGTTGTTAATTTAAAGGTATCAGTTTTAGGGTTAGCTGTCAATATGCGCAAAATGATGCTATAATCCTTAATATGTTAATTAATTCACTGCCAGAATTATATAAAGGTTTAAGCGATATCCCTATTGTCATCGTGGCAATTATATTTGGAATCTTGTTATACAACAACAAAGATAAAGAACACCGTGATGGCGGAATATTCTTTTTGGTTGCGATTTGTGGATTAGGCGGTATTATTTTGCATAGTTTTAGCATGAATTATAAGCTTCATAGCATTTTATGGGGTATTTTATATCTATTTTTGTACATACTTGTTGGAGCTTTTTCTACTGAACTTATTGCTTTATGCAATGCAAAAACAAAGCAGGGCAATAGTATTATCCATTTTGTTGGTATAATTTGCTTTGTTGCCAGCTGTCTCTGTCTTTATAAAAATAATGGGTTTGACATCTATGTATTTGTATTATATGCAGCCTTAGCTTTGATTAACTGTCTTATCACTATCAAAAAATACGGAAAATTTGATAAATTTTCGATTTTTATGTTCATTTTTATCATTTTGGCTATAATCTTCCAAGCGTTTAAGACAATTGTCCCATACGGCGTAGCTTGGGGTCATATTTGTTTAATTTTCTCTGAAATATCGCTATTTTTAATGGCAAAAAAGCATAATAAAAGCCACTAAAAAATGTCCATTTTTGGTGTATAATATATAAGTAAGTAAACTCCGAAGTTAGGGGCCAATATGAGCACAAAAAAGCATTGGATTAAATTGAGACATAAAGTACTAACGGTCATGGCAAGACCGTTTTTGCGTTTATATGCAAAACTTAGGTATAATGCGAAGCTTGATGCATTTACAGAACAGGGAAACCGCAATTTTTTAATCCTTTCTAATCATCAAACTGACTTTGATCAGTTTTTTATAGCTTCTTCGTTAAAAACTCCTGTCTATTATGTCGCTATGGATGACGTTTTTTCTAATGGCTTTGTATCAAGACTCATTGAGTGGTGTGTTGCACCAATTCCAATTCTTAAGGCAACACAGGATCTTAAGGCTGTTAAGACATGTATCCGTGTTGCAAGAGAAGGCGGATCAATTGCGCTTTTCCCAGAAGGAAATAGAACATATAGCGGAAAACAGTGTTATATAAAGCCGGCAGTTGCAGGGTTAGTGCAAAGACTGGGGCTTCCACTTGCAATTTATCGTATTGAAGGTGGCTATGGAGTTAAACCCCGTTGGGCGGATAATGTTCGCAGGGGTGATATGATGGCTGGAGTTCGTCGTATAATAGAGCCGGAAGAATATAACGACATGTCAAAGGAAGAACTCTATGATTTGATTTGCAAAGAACTTAATGTTGACGAAGTTCATAGTGATAGAAAATATATTAGTGCCAATCTTGCAGAGGGTTTAGAAAGAGTATTCTACGTTTGCCCTGACTGTGGTATTTCAGAGTTTGAAACCTCCAGAGATATTATTAGATGTAAGCATTGCGGCAAGGCGTTTAAGTATCTTCCAAACATGCATATTGAATCTTTAGATGGGCACAATCCATTTGATACAGTAACAGACTGGTATGATTATCAAGAGAGTTTTATTAGAAAATATGATTTAAATCAGGCTCTTGATAAGCCTTTATATCATGAGTTCGCTGATTTATATAGTGTTAACGTTTGTGTTAATAGAAAACTTCTGCAAAATAATGCTCAGCTTGAAATCTTTGGAGATAGAGTTGAGATAAAAACAGATAATGATTTGTTAGCTCTGAATTACAGTGATGTAAAAGCCATGGCTTGCATAAATGATCACAAGCTTAACATTTTCAGCAATGAAAAAGTTTATCAGATTAAAGGCGATAAAAGTTTCAATGCTCTTAAATATTGCAACATTTACTATCATTACAAATTTGTAAACGAGGAACACTTAGATGGAGAATTTCAGTTTTTGGGATTATGAGGTATGGGGCTCATTCAACCTTATAGCTATTTTACTTGTTAGCCTCCTTGCTGCAAACTCTTTAAAAAAAGTTATTCCAGCATTAAAGAAATCTCTCATTCCATCATCAGTACTTGGTGGAATGTTAATTTTGCTTACGTCGATTATATATGAAGTTAAGACGGGAAATCGTTTTCTTGATACTAATTTCTTTGGAGGAAACGGAAGCGCAGTCTTGGAAATCTTTACATATCATTGCCTTGCACTTGGTTTTATTGCGACATCATTTAAACCATCTAATGGCAAATTTGGAAAGCAGAGAAGTCGTGAAATCTTTGATACGGGAATTACAACAGTATCAACGTATTTGCTTCAGGCAATTTTGGGGCTTGGGATTACAATTGTTGCATCGCTTATTTCTTCAAAGATTTTTTCTGCTGCCGGAGTCCTTTTACCTTTCGGCTATGGGCAGGGCACAGGTCAAGCTTTAAATTACGGAAATATCTATGAACTTGAATATGGTTTTGTTGGTGGTAAGAGCTTTGGTTTGACAATTGCAGCTTTGGGATTCTTATCAGCAAGTATTGGTGGTGTCATTCATCTTAATATTTTACGGCATAAAGGAATGAAATATAAATGGAGCAGCGAAGATGTTGAAACAGAACAATTGCTTCTTCAGGATATTCAAGGCAAAAATGAAATTCCTATGAATGGAAGTATTGATAAGCTTACAATGCAAATTGTACTAATTGTTTTAGCATATCTTATTGCATATGGAATTATGGCAGGGCTAGGTGCTATAGTTGGATCCTTGAAGTCAATTTTGTTTGGATTTAACTTTTTACTTGGCGTTCTGTCTGCAACATTAATTAAAGTTGTTAATACTTGGCTAATGAAGAAAGGCATTGTTAAGCATCAGCATATAAATCCATTTTTGATGACAAGACTTAGCGGATTCTTCTTCGATTTAATGATTGTTGCTGGCGTTGCAGCAATTAGAATTGATATCATCAATGATTACTGGTTAGTCATTGTGATACTTGCAGTATTAGGAGCCCTTTCAACATACTTCTACAACCGCTATGTTGCTAAGACTTTATTTCCAGATTATACGGAAGAACAATTCATGGTAATGTACGGTATGCTTACTGGAACAGCCAGTACGGGTATTATTTTACTTAGAGAAATTGATTCAGAATTTAAGACTCCAGCATCAGAAAATCTGGTTTATCAGAATTTCCCTGCAATGATATTCGGGTTCCCAATTATGCTTTTAGCAGCAATTGCACCTGATAGGCCAGTAATGGTTTTAATCATAGTAGTTTTATTCTTCGCAGTAATGAACTTAATCTTGTTTAGATCCAAGATATTTAAGAAAAAGTAATGACAAAAGAAGAAAATATACTGCTGAGTCAAATTGAAGATAAAAAAAGACAATGTGAAGAGCAGTATTGCGAAAGCCATACTGCTTTTCTTGACATTCATCAGTGTGCATTAGCTGAAAATGAATATAAACATACCAAGCATATTCTTTATGGTGGCTACGACGATGCTGAACGTAGAATAATGGTTTTCCTACCGGATTATCTTGATGATATTGAGGACAATCCATTAGAAATTTTGCGAGTTAGTATCCCAAAGGGTGGCAAGGAACTTGGGCATAGAGATTATTTAGGTTCGATTTTAAGTTTGGGAATTGAAAGAAATGTTACCGGAGACATAATTGTTCGCCGCGATGGGGCAGATATCATTATCCTAAAGAGTATAGAAGAATTCTTGCTTTCGCACTATAACCAAGCGGGGCATACTCATTTAAAAACAGAAATTGTACCAATTGATCAACTTGATTTTGGTGAGATTCATACAAATCTTAAACGCGATACGGTTGCATCTCTTAGGCTTGATAATGTTCTTGGGAGTGCGTTTAACCTTTCAAGGACAAAGGCTCAGGAAACTATTAGGGGTGGAATTGTCTTTGTGAATAATATTCAATGCGATAAGCCTGATAAAGAGCTCTCTGAAGGCGATAAAATTGTATTAAGAGGAAGGGGTAAGGCTATACTCACAGAAATTGGTGGTCGAACCCGTAAAGATAGAATTGGAATAGATTTAGAAATCTATGGTTGATAGAATGCAAGAACACAATAATATCAAAAGCTTGGTCATTGCAGCAATGTGTCTTGCATTAGGTTTGGTTTTACCTTTTTTTACAGGACAGATTCATGCAATAGGTAATATGCTTTGCCCGATGCATATTCCTGTTTTAATTGCAGGCTTTTTGCTCGGCGTAAAATATGGGGCGTTGGCCGGATTTATTACTCCGCTTCTAAGAAGCGTAATCTTTGGTATGCCTGTAATGTACCCAGGAGCAATTTCTATGGCATTCGAACTTGCAACTTATGCTATTGTCGCTAGTTTAATGCATCAGATATTAAGAAAAGCTTTCTATGGCAAAATCCAAGGAAAGAAAAAACATTACGCGGTCCTTTACGCTTCTTTAATTACGGCTATGATTGCTGGTCGCATTGTGTACGGCATTGTTCGTTTTGCAATGTTAGGTATTATTGGAACAGATTTTAATTTAGCTATGTGGTTTAGCATCGAGTTTGTCAATGCTTGGCCAGGTATGCTTTTACAACTTATTGTAATTCCTCCGCTTGTTAGGGTGCTTCAATTAAAATGTATGAAGAATTGTTAAAAACTGCAGAAACAGATGAAGAGGCTGTAAAGCGTCTTATGGATATAATTGCTATTCTTAGGGCTCCTGGCGGTTGCCCTTGGGATAGAGAACAGACTCATGATAGCTTAAAGAAGCCAATGATAGAAGAGGCTTATGAAGTAGTCGAGGCTATCGAGAATCATGACGATGCAAATCTTAGAGAAGAACTTGGCGATGTTCTTTTGCAAGTAGTATTTCATTCAAATATTGCTCGTGAAGATGGACGTTTTACACTAAAAGATGTTGCTAATGAAGAATGTGAAAAAATGATTAGGAGACATCCTCATGTGTTTGGCGATGTTGAAAACAACCTCGATGCCAAAGGCGTTCTTTCTCAGTGGGATGATATCAAAAAGCTTGAAAAGAAAAATCAAACTCAAACTGAATCAATGATGAAGATTCCAAGAGGATTGCCAGCGTTATATCGAGCAGATAAAGTTCAGGCTAAGGCTGCCAAAGTTGGCTTTGATTGGGATGATGTCTCTGGAGCCTTTGATAAAGTTCAAGAGGAAGCAGATGAAGTGAAAGCTGCAATAAAGGAAGGAAATCAAGACGAGATTGTAAAAGAAGTTGGTGATTTGCTTTTCGCTGCAGTGAATGTTGCAAGAATGCTTGATGTTGACCCAGAAGATGCATTAAATGTAACCACATCAAAGTTCATTAGACGTTTTGCTTATGTTGAAGAAAGAATGAAATCTGGCATGAGCCTTGAAGAATTAGATAAGATTTGGGACGAGGCAAAAGCTCAAGGTTTATAAATAGGAGAAATAATGGAAGTTGATTTTATACCAATTCTTTTGGCAAGTGATATCAATGTATATAGTATGGCCCGAGCTTTTCATGAAGCTTACGGCATAAAGTCTTTAATGGTTGCCAGAGCCCGCGGTGGTATAACAGGCGAGGGGATGACCAAGATTTTGGATTACATGGAGGTTAAAGATTTAGATGAGACTCCGGTATTCTTAAAAACCATGGATGAAATTGCCAGCAAATTTGAGGGTAAAAAGAAACTACTTCTTTTAGGATGCGCAGATCACTATGTAAGGCTAATTGTTGAAAACAAGGAATACTTAAAGCAAAAGTTTATTTTACCTTATTCTGATAAGCCTGTTTTAGACAATATTACCTTAAAAGAAAACTTCTATCATCTTTGCGATAAATATGGGTTAGATTATGCAACGACATTTATCTACACCCCAGAGATGAACTATAAGTTTGAGATAGATTTTGGATATCCAGTTGTTCTTAAAGCTTCGGATTCTGTAAAGTATCATAAGCATCATTTTGAGGGATTCCATAAAGCTTATTTCATTAACAGTAAAGAAGAGTTAATTAAAACACTTAAGCTTATATACGCTAATGGTTATGACGACCATATGATTATTCAAGATATGGTTCCTGGCGCGGACGATTCAATTTATGATCTTCAGATGTATATAGGTTCTGATCATAAGGTTAAGCTGATGAATCTTGGAAATGTTCTTTTGGAAGAGCATACTCCGACAGCAATTGGCAATAATGCGGCAACGCTTACTACATACAATGAAGAATTAATGCTGAAGGTCGGGCATATGATGGAGGATATCGGCTACGAAGGTTTTGCTGATGCTGATATTAAGTATGACTATCGCGATGGCAAGTATAAGATGTTTGAAATTAATATTCGCCAAGGTCGCAGTCATTATCGTGTAACAGGTGCTGGCAATAACTATGCTAAGCTTGTGGTTGATGATTATATCTATCATAAAGAAATTCCTCAGACCCTTGTTAAGGGACCTCACTTCTGGCATGTTGTGCCTCTTGGTGTTGTGTATAAGTATGTCAAAGATGAAGAAAAGCTATCAATAGTTAAAGATTGTGTTAAAAAAGGTCTTGTTTGCGACTCGCAAAGTTATCCAAAAGATATGCCAATTAAACGTCGGCTATATCTCAAGGCAAGACAACTAAATATGTATAGAAAATTTAATAAATATTATCCAAGATAAGGAGGGCATTATGGCATATAACGGATTTGCAATTGACGAATATCTTGATGCAGCAGAAGTAACTAAAAAACTCGATGAATTAATTACTAAGCCAATCTATTCTATTCGCCCAGAAAAACTAAAAGAATACGAAACAGAATACTTTGATGCAAAGTGTGTAAAGAGTAAAGCAATGATTACAGAAGCTATGGATGTTATTCCTGGCGGAGTTCAGCACAATCTTGCATTTAATCATCCATTCCCAATTGTGATTGAGAAGGCAGAAGGCGCAAAGCTTTATGATATTGATGGCAACTGGTATTACGATTTACTTCAGGCTGGCGGCCCAACAATTCTTGGAAGCAATGATCCTGTGGTAAGAGACGCTGTTATCGACCTACTTAATACATGTGGCCCTTCAACAGGACTTTTCCATGAATATGAATATAAACTTGCAAAGAAAATTAGCGAATGCGTTCCAAGTGTTGATAAGTTTAGGATGCTCGGCAGTGGTACTGAAGCATGTATGTGCGCACTTCGTGTTGCAAGACTTAAGACTGGTAAGAAGAACGTTCTTAAGATGGGCGGTGCATATCACGGCTGGTCAGATCAGCTTGCATATGGTATGAGAGTTCCTGGAACAAAAGGTCTTCAAAGCCCAGGTGTTCCAAACTTTGTATTTAAGCATACAGATGAATTTTTCCCTAATGATCTTGAAGATCTTGAAAGAAAACTTAAGAGAAATCAAACTAATGGGGGAACGGCAGCTGTATATATTGAGCCAGTTGGTCCTGAATCAGGTACAAGACCAGTATCAAAAGAATTTGTTCGCGGATGCGAATATTTAGCTCATAAATATGGGGCGCTTCTTGTATGCGATGAAGTAGTATCAGGATTTAGAATTGGTCTTTCTGGGGCTCAGGGATTCTATGACATTAATCCTGATCTTACTATCTTTGGTAAGATTATCGCTGGCGGATATCCAGGCGCTGGCGGAGTAGGTGGACATGATGATTGTATGGCATATCTTGGTGCAGGTTTAGATAACTCTGGCAAGAAAGTTACAAAGGCTATGTGCGGAGGTACAATGGCTGCTACTCCAATTTCCTGCATTGCAGGCTATACAGCAATTTGCGAAATTGAAAAGAGAGACGCTTGTGAAACAGCTGGAAGAATGGGCGATAGACTCATTAAGGGCATTCAGGAAAGCATTACTAAATATGACCTTCCATTTGTTGCATTTAACCAGGGCTCAATTTGTCACTTAGATACAGTTGGTACTATGCATTTTGCAATTGACTGGAAGAAACCGTGGACAATTCCAGAAATTCTGAATCAAACAGATGCAAGAAAGAAAGAGATGCAACACATGGGTGCAGCATATATGGCAGAAGGCGTAGTAACACTTGCTGGTTCAAGACTTTATACAAGCGCTGCTTACACTGAAGAAATGATTGATGATGTTATTTCAAGATTCGATAAGGTATTTGCTAATTGCTGCAAATTAAAAGGTAAGAAATAATGTATTACACAGAAGATGAAGCTAGAAGACTTGTTATAGACGCAGGGCATAAGCTTATTGAAACTGGCCTAATTGCACGTACATGGGGAAACATCAGTGCTAGGATTTCTAAGGATGAATTTATTATTACTCCAAGTGGACTTTTATATACTGATTTGACTCCAGAGCTTTTAGTAAAGGTTCGTGCAGATGACCTTAGTTATGATGGCAAAATTAAGCCAAGCAGCGAAAAAGGGATTCATGCAATCGCATATATTTTAAGGCCTGAAGCTCAGTTTGTAATTCACACTCATCAGTTCTACGCAACCGCTGTAAGTCTTAGCTTAAGTGATACAAAACTTGCGGGCAGCAGTGAGTATGGGCTTCCAGGAACAAAAAATCTTAAAGAAAAAATGATGGCTGCAATTTCAAAACAGCCATCTAAAAAAGCCTTTTTAATGGCACGTCATGGAGCTTTTTGCATCGGTGCATCTTTTGAAGATGCATTTAAGATTGCTAATGATCTTGAAGATGAATGTAAAGTTTTGTTTGAAGAAGTCGTAAAGAATGAAAATTACATTGCTGCTTGTGCAAAAAAGTTCAATGCTCTCAGAGCATATATTGATGACTTTGCTCAGATACTTGGCCCAAATATTAGTCTTAAGAAGTCTATAGATGAAATTTGCTCTGGTGATGATCCTGATGCAAAACGCATGATTTTAGAAAAGAATTGTGCTGCTGCATTATATGCCAAGGCAAAAAAGATTAGGCCAATGAATTTTGCAGATGCAAATCTTCAAAGAGCTGTCTATTTGACCAAGTATTCAAAGTTAAAGGATAAAGTGAAGAAATGATATATTTATTAGCTTACGACATTGGAACAACAGGCGTTAAAACATGTTTGTTTGGCGTCGATAAGGTTGTTGAGCTTATCGCAAGCTCGAGCCGAGATTATCCGTTATATATTCTTCCAGATGGGGGCGCAGAACAAGATGGCGATGATTGGTGGAAGGGTATGTGCGATACTACCGCTGAAATCTTTAAGAAGACTGATGTTAAGCCTGAAGAAGTAAAGGGAGTTTCTTTCTGTTCTCAGATGCAGGGGTTTATTCTTGTTGATAAAGATGGCATTCCTGTTCATCGTCCAATGAGCTACATGGACCAGAGAGCAAAAGAAGAAATTAAAAAGGGCATCGCAAACGGAATTCAAGTTGCCGGAGCTAATATCTTTAAACTTATACCAAGCCTCATTATAACGGGCGCTGTCACAAGCAGTGTAAAGGATCCTGTATGGAAATATAAGTGGCTTGAAGCGCATGAACCCGAGAATTTTAAACGTGGTTATAAATGGCTTGATGTAAAGGACTATTTAATTTGCCGTTGCACGGGCAAATACACAATGACAGAAGATAGTGCCTTTGGGACATTGATTTATGACACGAGAAAAGGCAAAGAGGGTTGGAGCAAGAAACTTTGCAAGATGTTTGATCTAAACATGGATCTTCTTCCTGAAATTATCAAATCAACAGATAATGTTGGTGGACTTACCGAAAAGGCTGCAAAAGAGCTTGGTTTGTTAGTTGGAACTCCAGTATTTGGTGGGGGCGGAGATTCAAGTTTAATTGGTGTTGGGGCTGGCGCTGTAAAGCCAGGAGATACACATATTTATTGTGGAACCTCTGGCTGGGTAATTACAGTTACTGACAAACAGATAGTTGATGTTACGGCTATGATAGCTGCAATTGTTGGCGCAAATAGTGGAAAATATAATTATTTTGCTGAAATGGAGACTGCTGGCAAGTGCTACTCATGGGTTATGGACCATCTTGCTAAAGATGAGATAGGTATCTATCTTGACAAGAAGGATGTTACTCAAGATACAGAAGCAAAATATGAAAGCCTCTACGATTATCTCTCAGAGACAATTAAGGATGTTCCTCCTGGATGCGGTGGAGTAATGTTTACCCCTTGGCTCCATGGAAATCGTTGTCCATTTGAAGATCCTCTTTCAACAAGTATGTTCTTTGGCATTAAGATTGAAACTGGAAAGACAGAGATGATTAAGGCCGTTCTCGAAGGAGTGTTCTATCATTTGAGATGGATGCTTGAATGCCAGGACAAGAAGCTCAAGACGTCGGATCCAATTAGATTTGCAGGTGGTCTTGCGAGATCAGATGTTGCATGCCAAATTTTGGCTGATATTTTAGGACGTAAGATTGAGGTAGTCGAATCCCCTCAAAATGTCGGTTCTGCTGGGGCTGCTGTTGTTACCGCAATAGGCCTTGGAATTATTCCAAGTATTGATACTGTAAAAGACTTTGTGGCAGTGGAAAAGACATTTGAACCAAATACAAAGAATCACGAATTATATAATCCGTATTTCGAAACATTTAAAAAGTTATATAAAGCAAATAAGAAGATTTATAAAGAATTAGATTTGGCAGGAGGAAAGAATAATGATTAAGAATAAAGAATTGCTTCGCACGATTAAATTTACATTATTCTCGGCTTCGGCAGGAATAATCGAATTTGGATCTTTTGCGCTTCTAAATGAAGTGTTTAAGTTAGACTACTGGGTTTCATATCTTGTAGCTCTAGTACTTTCAGTTCTTTGGAATTTTACTCTTAATAGAAGATACACATTCCAGAGTGCAAATAATGTTCCAGTTGCTATGCTTAAGGTGTTCGCATTTTATTGTGTATTCACACCACTTTCAACATTGTTAGAAAAATACCTAACTGGAATAGGTTGGAATGAGTATCTTGTTACGATTATCAATATGGGACTTAATTTCGTGACCGAGTTCGTATATGACAGATTCTATGTATTTAAAGATTCTATTGATACAAACGATATAGCAAAAAAGAAAGAATCGTAGTGTGATGATTAAAACTTGGTTAAATGACATTAAAGAGGGTAGGCCACTTTGGCTTGCAGAATGTCGCGAAGAAATGAAAGAGGACTCTGAAGCGGTTGAAACCAAAATTAGTGTGATTACTAACGCTGGTGAGGCAAAGGAATTTGGAATCTTCCTTCCAAAGGTAGAAATGGGTGAGGAATTTGAATTAATGGGTAGATACCTTGATTCAAATAGAATGAACGCCGCATATTTACTTGGACAGATTGATACTACAGACTGCGCTATGCCAGATTCAAAGGCTATTCTGTCTCAGATGAAATCTGGTGAAGAAAAATCCGCTTATGAAATGCCAGAAGAACCCCTTATCTGTGGTGTTGATGTTGGTGGCAGTGACATTAAACTTATCCTTGTTGAAGGAGCAAGAATTAGACGTGTCTTAGCATATGACTGGAATCCATCTATTGCGACTGAAGCTGCAATGATTATGAATCCAATCTATGAACTTATTGAAATGGCCGCTAACGGCATGAAGCTTGACGGTATTGGATTAGCGTTTCCTGATGTGGTTAGAAACAATAAAATTTATGATAGTCAGACAGCCAAAACTGAGGGTATGCGAAATAATAAGGATATTGATTATAAAGCAGAATTTGAAAAGTTGACTAATCTTGATGATTTTTTAAAACCACTCTGCAAGGAAGGTGCTCCGATTAGATTATTAAATGATGGTTACATGGCAGCGTATACTGCATATAATGAGCTTAAGCAGACTGAGGCTGGAAAACAGATTGTTAAAGATGGTGTTATTGCTCTTCCAATTGGCACTGATATAGGTTTTGGTTGGGTTAAATCTGATGGGAGTATTCCTGATTACCCAGGCAATTTATATAAATGTGTATTTAGATTTGATAATGATGCAGATGCGCATTTTATGAATCAAAAAAGAGTATTAGAGTCCGCAAATATGCCTCTTACTAATCCCAAACCATGTGTTGATATGCTTATCAGCATGGCTGAAGGAGGAGAACCTAATGCGGAAGAACTCTTTAAAAACTTGGGTAAGTATGTCGGTCATGCAATTAGAGAAATTGATTACTTCATGCAGCCTGAAACAAAGACATATCTGTTAATGGGGCGTTTTGCTAAAAGCGAATACGTATTTGATTTAATGTCAATTGGCATGCAACAGGTTGCTCCTGATGCAGTAGTTCTTCAGGCAGATGAAGGCCTAGCTAATACTCCGATTATGAAGGCTTTGGCAGAAATCGATAAAACAGCAGTGGCTCAATTTGCGCAGGCTGTTGGATGCATTTACTATGTTTTGGAAAAGTAGTAATAAAAATGTATGACGTTTTAGCTTTAGGTGAATTACTTATAGATTTCGCTCCGGATGGAACTGCAAATCCTGGCGGAGCTCCTTGTAACTTTCTTGCAGCAGCGCAAAAGTATGGCGCGAGCACTGCTTTTATTGGCAAGGTGGGCAAGGATTCATATGGTGAAATGTTAAAAGATGCTCTTGTTAATGCCGGAGTTTGTATAGACGGCTTAATAATAGATCCTAATTGCGAGACAACAAAGGCGTTTGTTAAGCTTGATGAAAAGGGCGATAGATCGTTTAGCTTTACACGCGATGCTGATATTAATTTGCTAGAATCGGAGGTGGATTTTAGTCTTATTAATCAGTGTACGATATTTCACTTCGCAGGGAGTTTGTCTTTAACAGATGATTCTTGCAGGACGACATTAAAGAAAGCTGTTGCATATGCTAAAGAGCAGGGCAAGCTTATTTCTTTTGATCCAAATTTAAGAGCTATGCTGTGGAAGGGAGACCTTGATAGAGCTAAAAAAGAGCTCCTTTGGGGCTTGGAAGTTGCTGATATAGTAAAGATATCAGATGGGGAAGTTATGTTCTTAAATAGGCCAAATTTTAGCCATAATAAGCTTGTTATGATTACACTTGGCCCTAATGGTGCAATCCTTAAGAATAAGAATGCTGAGGTTAGCATTGCATGTCCTAGGGTTAATACAATTAATACAACTGGAGCTGGAGATATCTTTGGTGGTTCAGCTATTGCTAAGTTATTAGAACTAAAAAAAGACCCCGCCGATTTGACAGAGTCTGATTTAAAATATATTGGTGAATTTGCTTGTACGAAAGCAAGCCTTTCAACCGAACACATGGGCGTTATCCCATTATTGGTATAACTAGTGTCCGTCAATAAAGTTACATGCGGCCATTGCAGCGGAAGCTCCGTCTGCGATGGCTGTTGTTATTTGTCTAACTTTTTTAGACCTGCAATCTCCGGCAACAAAGATTCCGTTAGTTTTAGTTTCGCAATCTTCACCTGAATCAAAGTATCCAAAGCTATTTAAATCAGCTACAGATTTGAAGTTTTCATTTTCAGGAATAAGGCCTATAGCCTCGAACATACCATCACATTTAAAGTCGCCAACATTTGTTTTAACACCTTTAAATACACCTTCTGGGGAAATATCAAGGCCTGTAATTTTTACGCTCGTATGAGATTCAACGTTATCTTTGTTAAAGAGAATGTCTTGAAGTTTTTTTTCGCCAGTGAAGTAATCCATATCTTGAAGAACAATAACCTTCTTGCACTTTGCGCTAAGAAGAATTGCTTCTTGAAGGGCAGAGTTCCCTCCACCGGCAACAACTACTGTAAGTCCTTTATAAAAGTCTCCATCACATACTGCGCAGAAAGAAATTCCATTACCAACAGCAAGATCTTCGCCTTCGAGACCGAGCATTCTATGTTTTACGCCTGTTGCAAGAATAACAGATTTTCCTTCAAAGCTGGAACCTTCTACGGTTTTAACAATGCATGGATTTCCTGGAATCACTTCATTAACTTCTTCGAGCTCTACCTCTGCTCCTTGAGCCATAATCTGGTCTAAGAACTTTTCAGCGAATTCATTTCCGCTCATTGTAAGTGTGCCAGGATAATTTTCAACCTTTGGTGAATAAGTAATCTGTCCGCCGAAGCCTGCTTTTTCTATTACTAATGCAGTTTTTCCATTTCTTAAAGCGTAAAGGGCCGCTGTCATTCCAGCTGGCCCTCCGCCTACAACAATAACATCGTACATATTAGCTTACTTTGTTTAAATAACCTTTTATATCTGAAACCCCACGGAATGTTTCGAAATTATCACCATTGTCGAAGATAAGTGTTGGGGCCTGTCTGATTCCGTACTTTGCAACGAGGTCTGTATGTTCTTCTGCAATTAATACTTCATAAGCTATTCCTGCTTTATCAAGAAGGGCTTTAGCGAGTTTACAGTTTGGACAACTTGGGGTTGTGAAAAGAAGAACTTTATTTTCTGTACCAACAGCTGCCTTTGTTGGAACTGCTGCTGAGATGCTAATCTTCTTTGGACCTTCGTGTGTAAGATTTGATCTTACAAGATTATATTCCTTTCTATCTCTGAATTCTTGAGACTTGCCATCGTTCCAGTTCTGAACTGGTCTATAGTAGCCAGTAATTCTAGAATATACTTCTGTGTTTTGTCCACAGTGAGGGCATGTATAAACTTCGCCAGAGATATATCCATGGTCCTTACATACACTATAAGTTGGAGATAATGTGTAGTATGGAAGCTTATAGTTTTCTGCAATCTTCTTTACGAGAGTTGCTGCTGCTTTCCAATCAGGAAGCTTTTCGCCAAGGAATGCATGGAAAACGGTTCCGCTTGTATATCTTGTCTGAAGTTCGTCCTGAACATCGAGTGCTGAGAAGATATCTTCTGTATAGCCTACTGGAAGGTGGCTGGAGTTTGTATAGTAAGGTGTACCATTTTCATTAGCGGTAATAATGTCTGGGTATTGTTCCTTGTCGTGCTTAGCGAATCTGTAAGTTGTTGATTCAGCAGGAGTTGCTTCTAGATTGTAGAGGTCTCCATACTGTTCCTGGTAATCTGAAAGTCTTTCTCTCATATGGTCAAGAACTTCTTCTGCGAATGTCTGAACCTTAGGGTCTGTGAGGTCTGCTCTAAGCCAGTTGGCATTTAAGCCAGCTTCGTTCATACCGATAAGACCGATTGTTGAGAAGTGATTTTCAAATGTTCCAAGGTATCTCTTTGTGTATGGATATAAACCTGTGTCGAGAAGCTGCGTAATAACTGATCTCTTTGTCTTAAGCGATCTAGCAGAAATATCCATGAGTTTGTCGAGACGTTCATAGAAATCAGCTTCATCTTTTGCAAGGTATGCAAGTCTTGGAAGGTTGATTGTTACAACGCCTACAGAACCAGTTGATTCTCCGCTACCGAAGAATCCGCCAGATTTCTTTCTTAATTCTCTTAAGTCAAGTCTAAGACGGCAGCACATTGAACGAACATCGCTAGGCTCCATATCAGAATTGATGTAGTTTGAGAAGTAAGGTGTACCATATTTTGAAGTCATTTCGAATAAGAGCTTGTTATTTTCTGTTTCGCTCCAGTCGAAGTCTCTTGTAATTGAATATGTTGGGATAGGATACTGGAATCCTCTTCCATTAGCATCGCCTTCAATCATAATTTCGATGAATGCTTTATTAACCATATCCATTTCTTTCTGGCAGTCACCATATGTGAAATCCATTTCCTTACCGCCAACGATAGCAGGGAGGTTCTTTAAATCGTTTGGAACTGTCCAGTCAAGAGTGATATTTGAGAATGGTGCCTGAGTGCCCCAACGTGATGGGGTGTTAACACCATATACGAATGACTGAATTGCTTGTTTTACTTCTTTTTGCGAAAGGTTATCAACCTTTACGAAAGGAGCAAGGTAAGTATCAAAAGAACTGAATGCCTGAGCGCCTGCCCATTCATTTTGCATGATACCGAGGAAGTTAACCATCTGGTTGCAGAGTGTTGAAAGGTGGCCAGCTGGTGATGATGTAATCTTTCCTGGGACGCCACCAAGGCCTTCGGTGATAAGTTGTTTAAGCGACCAACCTGCACAGTATCCTGTGAGCATTGAAAGGTCATGAATATGAATAGCTGCTGTTCTGTGTGCTTCTGCGATTTCATCGTCATAGATTTCTGACAGCCAGTAGTTTGCTGTAATAGCACCAGAGTTGGAGAGGATAAGTCCACCAACGGAATATGTTACTGTGAAGTTTTCTTTTACACGCCAGTCATTAATCTTGAGGTAATTATCAACCAAGTCTTTGTAGTCGAGCATGGTTGCGCTAATATTTCTAACTTTTTCTCTTTGGCGTCTGTATAAGATGTAGGCTTTTGCTACGTCAGCGTATCCTCCTTCAGATAATACTTTTTCAGCACTATCTTGAATTTCTTCAACTGTAATGAATCCATCTTTAACTTTGCTTGCGAAATCTGCAGTTACGCGTAGGGCAAGCATATCAATAATTGTCGGGTGATATTCTTTGTCTAAAGCATCGAATGCTTGTGTTATAGCAGCGCTAATCTTCTTGATGTCAAAATCAACTTTGCTGCCGTCTCTTTTAATTACCTTGTACATTAAAAAACCTCCACATAGTGTACATTTACGACGCTTTTCCCACAAAATATGGGATGGGCGAGTACGATAAATATAGCATAAGGGAGATTTAAAGTCAATATATATGGGGTTTTTGGTTAAAATTTTTCGCTAAAATACACAACATCTTGTGTTGTATTTATTGTGAAATTTAAGAAACCCCTCTAATTTCAACGATTTTAACGTATTTTTTGATAATTGTGGCGTATTTTTCGAGTTGCTCCTTACTAGGTGTAGTGAATCCGCTGAAAACAACACTATCTCTATCAGTGAAAGCTTGGAGAAAATATCTCTTTGCACCGTCTATCAGTAGGCCTATTCCTTCAAAGGAGGCCTCATCATGAAGTTCGTTGACTACAGTGGTTCTAAATTCGTAATCTATTCCAGAATTTTTAAGAATATTGATGCTTTCTTTGATATTTTCAAGGTTAACGGTTTCGCAACCACTGGTTTCTGGATATTTTTCAGGGCTGTTTTTAACATCCATAGCGACGTAATCAATCAAACCTTCTTCTATTATCGGTTTTAAAGCTTCTGGATGTTGGCCATTTGTGTCCAATTTTACTGCATATCCGAGTGATTTAATATCACGCATAAGCAGCGGAAGCTCTTTTCGCAGCAATGGTTCGCCTCCTGTGAAGGCTACACCATCTAAAAGACCTGTTCTCTTCTTTAAGAAAGCGAGCAATTCTTGGTCGTCCATTTCTACTGGAGCTGTTCCATCGATAAGTTCTGAATTGTGACAGAAAGGACATTTCATGTCGCAGCCAGCCAAAAATACAGTACAGGCAGTATGGCCTGGAAAATCTAATAAAGTAAGTTTTTGTAATCCATTAATATTCATAGCAATTACCTCGTGTATTTTATTGTACCATATGATATAATATCTAGTTGTTGATAACTTAGTTATTTATTAGAATTTTTTATACAAGGAGAAAAAACAATGATTAAAGTTGCTATTAACGGATTTGGTAGAATTGGTCGCCTTGCTTTCAGACTTCTTACAACAAGCAAGGCACTTGAAGTTGTCGCAATCAACGACTTAACATCACCTGATATGCTGGCATATCTTCTTAAGTATGACTCAACACAGGGTACATTCAATAAGACAGTAAAGGCTGGCGAAAATTATATTCAGGTTGGCGCTAAGAAGATTCCTATTTATAAAGAAGCAGATGCTTCCAAGCTTCCTTGGAAGAAACTCGGCATTGATGTAGTTCTCGAATGCACAGGTTTTTATACATCAAAGGAAAAGGCAGAAGCTCATATCAAGGCTGGTGCAAAAAGAGTTCTTATTTCCGCTCCTGCTGGTAATGATGTTCCAACAATAGTTTACAATGTAAACCACAAGTCATTAAAGAAGAGCGATAAGATTGTAAGTGGTGCTTCCTGCACAACAAACTGTCTCGCTCCAATGACAAAGGTATTAAATGATCTTGCTCCAATCCAGAGCGGTTTTATGAGCACAGTTCACGCTTACACTGGTGACCAGATGGTTCTTGATGGACCACACAGAAAGGGCGACAAGAGAAGAGCAAGAGCTGCAGCTTGCAACATTATTCCTAACACAACTGGTGCTGCTAAGGCAATCGGCCTCGTAATCCCAGAACTTAAGGGTAAACTCACAGGAAATGCACTTCGTGTTCCTACGCCAACAGGATCAATTACAGTTCTTGACGCTGTAGTTGAAACAAAGAAAGAACTTGACGTTAAGAAGATTAACGCTGCAATGAAGAAGGCTAAGAACGAAAGCTATGGTTACACAGAAGAAATGATCGTTTCTAGTGATATCATCGGCATGAGTTATGGTTCACTCTTCGATGCATCACAGACAGATTGCATGAAGATCAAGGACAACCTTTATGAAGTAAGAATAACATCTTGGTATGACAACGAAATGTCATATACAAACCAGCTTGTTAGAACACTTAAGTACATGGGTTCACTCAAGTAATAATGGAAAAAGTTTTAACTAATTTAAAACCATCAAAGGTCTTCGAATTTTTCGAAGACCTTTGTCATATTCCTCATGGATCAGGCAATGTTAAACAGATAAGTGATTATCTTGTTAAGTTTGCCAAAGACCGTGGTCTTAGGTGCAGACAGGATGAGGCTAACAATGTGATTATTTGGAAGGATGCAAGCAAGGGCTATGAGAATGCTCCGGCATACATAATCCAAGGACACATGGATATGGTCTGCGCCAAGACTTTAGATTGCACTAAAGATATGGCAACTGAAGGCCTTGATTTAATGACTGATGGACAGTGGGTTTGGGCTGATAAAACATCTCTTGGTGGAGATGACTGCATTGCTGTTGCATGTGCAATGGCAATATTAGATGACAACAGTTTAAAGCATCCTGCAATAGAAGTTGTTATTACTACTGATGAAGAAGTTGGCATGGATGGCGCAGTTGCAATTGACTGTTCTGATTTGAAGGCGAGAAGATTTCTTAATGTTGATTCAGAAGAAGAGGGCGTATTTACACTTTCTTGTGCTGGCGGAGCGCGAGTTGAATGCATGGTTCCGACCAAGATTTGCGATGTTCCAAAAGATTATTTAGTTGCAAAGATTCGTACTTATGGATTTCTTGGCGGACATAGTGGTTGTGATATCGCTGACGGACGCGGCTCTGCAAACTATATACTCGGACAGTTCTTATATTTTGCAAGTACACATAATAGTGGAATGTTAATCGTTTCTGCTAAAGGCGGCGAATTAGATAATGTGATTACAACAGAGGCTGAAGCGGTAATTGCGGCTCCGGCAGATGCAATTAACCCTATTAATTCTATGTGCCTTAGATTCCGCGAAAAAATTAAGGAAGAACTTGGTCATGTTGACCCAAATGCGGAAATAGAATTTGAATTAGTTGGAAGGCCCGCAGAAGGTATGAAAGCGTCATGCCTTGCGAAGACTCAGAAGATTCTTTCTTTGTGGAGCAAATTGCCTCAAGGTGTTATTAGGATGTTGTCAGATTTTCCAGGTATCCCAGAGACATCACTTAATTTGGGCGTGGTGCGAATTGATGAGCAGGGTTTTAATTATACATTTTTAGTTCGATCTTCCATTGAAACAGAAAAACAAAAACTTATTAATGAAATTAAAACTTTAACAGGGCAGGCAAGAGGAACTATTAAGATTCATGGTGAATATCCCGCTTGGCCATATAAATCTGAATCTTCGTTTAGAAATTTAGCTACAAAAATATTTACCGAACTGTATGGCAAGGCTCCTGAATTTGCCGCAACACATGGTGGTTTGGAATGTGGAATATTTGTAGGTAAGGTCCCAGATTTTGATGTAATCTCAATTGGTCCAGATATACTAGATATTCATTCTGCTAGAGAAAAACTTTCAGTAGAATCAACGGCTAGAATATATGGATTTATCTGCAAATTACTGGAAGAAAGCCTTGACATAGAAGGCTAAATAGAGATATAATATTTCCCGCAGTCTTGCAAAACGACTGCATTGTGGCGGTGTAGCTTAGTTGGCTAGAGCGCCCGGTTCATACCCGGAAGGTCGGTGGTTCGACTCCACTCGCCGCTACCATTTTTTAAGCGATGGTGGGTGTCGTCAAGCGGTTAAGACCCTGGGTTGTGGCTCCAGTATACGTGAGTTCGAATCTCACCACCCACCCCAAAACTTAATACGATGCAGGGGTATCGCCAAGTGGTAAGGCAGTGGATTCTGATTCCACCATCCGGGGGTTCAAATCCCTCTACCCCCGCCAGTTTGGTGGCATAGCCAAGTGGTAAGGCACGAGTCTGCAAAACTCTGACCCCCAGTTCAAATCTGGGTGCTACCTCCAACGAGAATAAAAACCCCGAAGCAATTGCTTCGTGGTTTTGTTTTGCCTACAATAATTAGATGACGAATTGTGTAAGATAATCTCTTGTTAAGATGATTGACTTAAGTACATCTTCTTCACAAGATTCAAATGCCTTGTCTTCAATTTCCATGCAAGCATATCCTTTGTAGCCGATGTCTGTAAGAGCAGAAACGAATTTTCCCCAATCTACATCGCCTAGTCCAGGTAGCTTTGGTGACATATAGTCGAGAGGGTATGCCATGATACCAACTTGATTCATTTTATCTTTGAACAACTTAATATCCTTGAAGTGAACATGGAAAATCTTGTTTTTAAATTCGTAAATAGGTTTAACGTAATCGATTTGTTGCCATACAAAGTGTGATGGGTCATAGTTAATCCCGAGATATTTTGATGGAAGAATCTTAAATACTTCTCTCCAAATTGCTGGGGTAGTCATGAGGTTTTGTCCACCTGGCCACTGATCTGGGCCAAAGAGCATTGGGCAGTTTTCAATAGCAATTTTAACTTTGAGTTCTTCAGCGAGCTTGATGATAGGAGGCCATACTTTCTTAACAAGTTTTAAGTTTTCTTCTACTGTAAGATTCTGATCACGACCAATAAATGTTGTAACCATGTTAACTTTTAATTTTGCAGAGGCTCTAATTACGTTCTTTAAATGCTCAATGTTTGCTTTTCTTTTAGCTAAATCTCCATCCATTGTGTTTGGATAGAAGGCGAGAGCAGAGATTTTAATACCACAATCTTTTGCATATGAAAGGATATATTTTGCATAGGCATCATCTTTAAGAACTTTGTTTACATCAATATGGCTAACTCCGGCATAACGTCGTTCAGCCTTGCCCTGAGGCCAGCATGCGACCTCGGCACATTCGAGTCCTAAATCAGACATAATATCCATAGATTGTTCAAAATCATGTCCGTCTAAAATAGCTGTTACTAAACCTAATTTCATAGTGATTCTCCTTTGAAATGTCAATATCTTTTTATATGAATAATTTACAGCAAAAACGTGCATTTTTCAAGCTGATAGAGCACCTTGACAATATTTCTACAGGTGGTAAAATAATTATAAGCGTGCCGTAAAGGAGGTAGCCATGAAAGTAGGAATTATTGGTTGCGGTTCAATCGCAAAACAACGTCATTCATATGAATATAATCTCAATCCAAATACAGAAATTGCTGGTTATTATGACTTAAATCCTGAACGTGCGCAGGCGCTTGCAAACATTTATGGGGGCAAGGTTTATGCTACTGTTGATGAGTTGATTAACGATCCAAGTATTGATGCTGTTTCTGTTTGCGCAGCCAATGCATTTCATGCAGAAAATACAATTAAGGCCTTAAAGGCAGGCAAGCATGTATTATGCGAAAAACCTATGGCAACTTCTATGGAAGATTGTGAGGCTATGATCGTTGCTGCAAAGGAGAATGGGAAGAGACTTTTCATTGCTCAGAATCAGCGTCTTGCACCAGCTCATAAGAAAGCAAAAGAAATTTTAGATTCCGGAGAACTCGGAAGAGTCCTCAATGCTGTTGCGATGTTTGGTCATAAAGGACCTGAAATGTGGAGCATGGATCAGTCAGCTAATACATGGTTCTTTAAGAAATCATCAGCAAGTTTTGGCTCAATGGCCGACCTCGGAATCCACAAGATTGATACTATCAGATATTTAGTAGGTGATGAAATTACATCTGCATCATCTACTATGGCTGTATTAGATAAGAAGTTTCCTGATGGAACCCCAATTGAAGTAGATGACAATAGCGTTGAAGTCTTCAGGTTTAGGAACGGCGCTATGATGACTGTTATCACAAGTTGGACAAACTATGGCGATGAAGCTAATTTTACAAATTTGCTTTGTGAGCATGGTATCATCAAGCTCTATTCTGATCCTAAATATGCACTTATCGTTGTACATGAAGATGGCAAGATTGATAAGTATGAGGTGGGTAAGATTCAGACAAATGATGATGCTCAGCAAGAAAGCTCTGGCATTGTTGACGAGTTTGTAGAAGCTATTATTACTGATAGACCTTCACCTCTTGACGCTGATGCCGTTATTGGCTCAATGAGAGGCGTTTTTGCAGCAATTAAATCTGCAGAAGAGGGCAAGGTAGTTTATATTTGATATTAAGCAATTTCGCTTAATATATATTGTCGACAGTATACAAATTATAGTAATTATTTACTAGGAGGAAAAAAGACAATGAAGAAAATTTTAGCAGTTCTCCTCGCACTTGCAATGGTATTTACACTTGCAGCTTGCGGAGAAAAGAAAGAAGAATCTGCTGCAACAACAAAGTTCTATGTATTAGGACCTACACCTGACCACGGCTGGACAGCTCAGGCTGGTGCTTATGCTCAGCAGAAGTGTGAAGAAATCACAGCAGCTGGTAAGTATGAAGCTGTATTCATGCCTGCAAAGAGCGGTGATGAACAGTGTGATATCTGCAACACAGTAATCGCTAATGGTGATGCTGCTCTCGTAGTTATCCAGGCTCTCGATGATTCAGCTAAGGCTGGCGTTGATGCTCTTATCGAAGCAAACATTCCATTCATTGAATTCGATAGATTCATCATGGAAGACATGGATAAGGCTATTCTTAACTATTCTGGTAACAACTATGACTGTGGTGCTGGTATTGCTTACTGGCTCCAGAAGAATGGGCTTGAACCAGGTGCTACACTCGTAGAACTTATGGGTGATAACGGTTCTGTATGCGTTTACAGACAGCAGGGATTCGAAGAATTCCTTCAGGGTAAGAGAGACTACAATGACAACTTCACAGGTCAGTCTTACCACACAGCAAAGGAATGGACAGCTGACGAAGTAGCTGCTCTCTTCCAGTATCAGACAGTATGCAACTGGTCTGCAGACGGTGCTGTTTCTTATCTCGAACCAAAGCTTGATGAAATCGTTGCAGCTGCAAAAGCTAACAACAACAAGCTCTTCATCTTCTCAGAAGACGATGAAATGACATTCGGTGTTATGACAGTTCTCGAAGGTGCTAACGAAGCTACACTTGCAGATCTTGAAGCTATGGAAGTTTACATTTCAGCTATCGGTGGAATGCAGGAACTCTATGATGTAATGCTCGGAAAATCAGACAAGAGTGCTGTTGCTTCTAAGTATTTCGATGATATGATGTCCGTATCATTCAACCCAAGCATGATGAAATCTGCTATCGACTATGCGGTTAAGTATCTTGATGGCGACTGGAACTTCGCTCTTGGCGAAGAAGCTACAGAACCAGTATTCATCGTTGATGCTAACAATGCAGCTCAGTTTGAAGGATTCACAGGTCACTAGTACCTATCTCTTAGGATGCGCACAATAAAGTGCGCATCCTATTTTTATCTAAAGGAGAATCGATTATGCCTATCCTTGAAATGAAAAACATTTCAAAGTCGTTTAATGGCAACTATGCATTAAAGGGCGTCCACCTTACCATTGAAGAGGGTGAGGTTCACGCATTACTTGGTGAAAACGGTGCGGGTAAATCTACACTCATGAATATCCTTACAGGTGTATACCAAGCTGATGCAGGAACATTTAATTGGCTTGGTCATGAATATGTCACACCAAGCATTAAAGAAATGGAAGATGCAGGAATTGCATTTGTACATCAAGAACTTTCTGTAATTAATGACTTGTCTGTTACAGATAATATCTTCCTTTGTGGTGAACTTAAGACTAAGATCGGAACAATTGACTACAAGGAAGAGGTTAAAAGAGCTAAGGAATTGTTTGAAAGTCTCGGTGTTGAAATTGATCCAATGGCAATGGTTTCACATCTTAAAACTTCAGAAAAACAGTTGCTTGAAATATGCAGGGCTCTTTATAAAGATGCAAAGCTTATCATTCTTGACGAGCCAACAACATCTCTTTCAAACGGTGAAATTGATCACTTGTTTGGAATTCTTAGAAAATTGAAAGCAACGGGAAAATCCTTCATTTTCATTTCTCACAAGATGCCAGAAATTTTCGAAATTGCTGACAGATATACTGTATTTAGAAATGGAGAATTTATCTCTTCAGGATATATTAAAGATACAAATTCTAATGCTATAACATCAGACATGGTTGGTAAGACTTACGCTGATGCAGACCTTTATACACCAAGGCAGCTTGGTGAAGTGGTCCTTGAATTAAAGAATTACAGTGGCCAGGGATTTGATAAAATCAACCTTCAAGCAAGAAAAGGCGAAGTAATTGCATTTACTGGGCTTGCAGGATGCGGTGCGTCTGAACTTATGCTTACAATGTTTGGCGCTCTTCCAAGAGAAGGGGGATCTTTAATTATGAAGGGGCAAGAACTTGATGCTGATCAGATCGTTGATTATATGAAGAACAGCATTGCATTACTCCCAGCTAATAGAAAAGAAAATTCTGTAGTTGGGGAGATGAGTATTATGGAAAACTTCTCAATTGCTGATCATGCTATTACAAAAAATAAACAGTTTATCAATGATAAGTTAGAAGTTGAAAAGTATAAAAAACACGAAGAAGACTTAACTATTAAGAAGCAGGATGTAAATGCTCCTATCACAGGTTTCTCTGGTGGAAACCAACAGAAGGTATTTCTTGCTCGCTGGCTTAATACAGGAGCTGACGTTCTTCTCTTTGATAATCCAACTCAGGGCGTAGATGTAGGTGCTAAGGCTGAAATTTACAAACTGATTTTACGCTTTGCAGAAGAAGGCAAGACAGTAATCATTAATACTCTGGAAATTCCGGAAATTAAGAAGGTTGCTGATAGATGCTTAGTATTCTACGAAGGAAAGATTATAAAAGAATTTAAGCATGAAGAAGTAAATGAACACGACGTAATGCTTTACTCAACCAATGCTGCAGAAACAGCTAAGGAGGCAAACTAATGAATAAGAAGTTCTCACTCTTAAATATTTGGAGAAATTACAGTTACATCTTTGTAATGATCCTTATTATTATCGGTTATGCTATTGCTCTTGGTGCAAGTGGCGTAAGGTTCAACTGGAACCACATTATTTCAATTCTTGGTTCTCAGAACACATGTATTGTAGGAACTATGGCGCTTGGTATGGCACTTGTAGTTATTACAGGTAATATTGACCTTTCACTGGGTTCAGGCCTCGTACTTTGTTCAAGTGTTTGTATAGCTGTATTTAACCTTACAGGATCAGCAATACTTATGTTTATTGCAGCTATTGTATCAGGTGCTCTTTGCGGTCTCATTAACGGTGTGTTAATTGGTCTTGCTAAGATGCAGGCATTCATTGCTACACTTGGTACAATGCTTATTTACAGATCGCTTGCTCTTTCAGCTGTAAGATCACTTCCTGCTGAAGTAACAGGTTCTGGTTCATCACAGTTTGCATTAATTGCTGACTACCCACAGTACGAATTCTTAAGAAAAACATTTGGTATTGGTAAGTTCTTATCAATTCCTTGGATTACAATCCTCTTCCTCGTACTTGCAATTATTATTATTCTTATGTCTAAGAAAACTAAGTTTGGTAAGTCGGTATTTGCTATCGGATCTAATGCTAATGCAGCAAGACTTGCTGGTATCAATGTAACAGCTGTTAAGATTTTAGTATTTGTAATTACAGGTATTCTCGTAGGCTTCGCAAGCTTTATTCAAGCATGCAAGATTGGTAATATCACTCCTGCATCGTCTGGCGTTTCATTCGAAATGTATGCAGTAGCTGCTATTGTACTTGGTGGTATTTCAATGGCTGGTGGTAAAGGTAACCTCGTTGGTATCATCTTTGGTGCAATTTCATATACAACAATCAACTTTATCATCGTATCTATTCCAGCGCTTTCTGTAGATATTCAGAATGCATTCCAGGGATTAGTATTGATTGTAGTAATCCTTGTCCAGACGCTTGGTCCAATCTTCAGAGAAAAGATTCAGACAAAGAAGAAGAGAAAGGCGGCACTTACTTTAGAAGTGAAGGCATAAATAGTCCCAAAATTAAGCCCTCTGACTTGGTCCAGAGGGCTTTTTTTATGCTATAATTATTACATTATGGAAAACTATACATTTTATACAGTCAAACGCACAAATCCATTCGTTTGGCTTACAGTCCTGCTTAGCATTTTCTCTGCAGTGGCCAGAATCTACTTCTTTGCCAGCACTGGGGTAAGAAGTCTTGGTATAGTTATAGTTCATATGCTTCTTCCGGTTGTGGTAAATCTATTCGTAGCGTTACGACTGCCACTTAGAGGACCGAAGATGTTTTATGTAACCGTAAATCCAGTTATGTATTATGCGGTGTATTTTATCTTTGTTACACTTAGCTATCATTTTGACTGGTGGATGACTATTCCTTGCATTATCCTTTGCGTTGTATTAGCATTGATTTTTTGTTACACCTTTACTGGTAAAGCCAAGAATCAGTGGCTCGCTTTAGTAGCATTCCTGTTGCCAATATCTTTGTATTGGATTGACAAATATTTGGCAGCTTTCATTAGAATTAACTTTGAAAGTGGAATTAGTTGGTTGCTACTTTCTGACGCGGCAATTTATCTGTCTATCATAACGATAATATTGTCTGCTAAAAGACTGCCTGATTGGAAAGAGGGTGACGAATATCGCCTTAGATATGGCGATAGAATGGATGGACGTCTCGTAAGAGGTCTTGCTCCGATATCTAAGGTTGCACCATATATTATGGTTAATAGAAATGGATCAAGCAATTATGTCCATGATCGCATTGAAGTTAGTGCAATGCAACGTTATGTTCGCGAAAAGAGAAAAGAAGGATACAAGCATTTTGGAATAATGCATGTGTTTATCGCAACATATATACGCTGCTGTAATGATGCTCCGGCTGTAAATAGATTCCTGTCAGGCCAAAAGGTTTATCACCGTTATACAGTTGATGTAAACATGATTATTAAGAAAGATATGACTGTTGAATCACCTGATACTGCGATTAAGCTTCACTGCCAACCTAATGAGACTGCAACAGAAATTTATGAAAAATTTGATAAGCTTGTTCAAGATGTTAAGCAGCCAGAGCTTGACAGTAATTTTGATAATACTGCTAAGATTGTTGACTATGTACCTGGTGTGCTTAAGAAGTTTGGTATTTGGTTTATTAAGCTCCTTGATTACTTCGGACTTATGCCAGTGGAGCTTTGTGAAATCAGCCCGTTCCATGGAAGTATGTTTATAACATCAATGGGCTCTTTGGGAATCCCTCCAATATATCATCATCTATATGATTTTGGTAATATGCCTTGCTTTATAGCTTTTGGCCATAAGTATACTGAGAATGAACTTCAAACAGATGGGACTGTTATACCAAAAAAATATATTGATTTTACAATTGTTACCGATGAAAGAATTTGCGATGGATTCTATTACGCAACAGTTCTTAAAAAGTTTAAAAGCTATTTAATGCACCCTGAAAGGCTAGATGAAAAGCCTGAGTTACAGGAGGATATTTACTAATGCAAAACGATAGACCTGTATTTGATTATGAATATTATAAGAGAAGTGCAGATTTTATTAGAAAGCAGATTGGCGATTTTAAGCCAAAAACAGGTATTATTTTAGGTACCGGCCTTGGTGAGGTTGCTGATTTAATTGAAGCTGAATGTATTATTCCTTATGAAGATATTCCTAATTTTTTAGTTTCAAAGGCTCCTGGTCATATTGGACGATTAATTATTGGAAGATTTGAGGGTCGTAAAATTATTTGCATGCAAGGCCGATTCCATTCATATGATGGGTATCATTTCGAAGAACTGAGTATTCCTATTCGTGTGATGAAGATTCTCGGAACTCAGCGTGTTATCATTAGTAATGCCGCAGGGGCTGTGAATACAGAATATAGACCTGGCGATTTAATGGTCATTAAAGATCATATTAAACTTATGGGAAGTTCTCCAATGCGTGGTCCTAATGTCGAAGAATTTGGTCCAAGGTTTTTCGATACAACTAACATGTATACTCCAGAACTTAGAAGTCTGGCTATGGAAGTTGGTCGAGAAAGTAAGATAATCGTACATGAAGGTGTGTATTTTTTCTATCCTGGTCCACAGTTTGAGACTCCTGCGGAAATTCGAGCAGAAAGAATGTTGGGAGCTGATGTAACGGGCATGTCAACTGTACCAGAAGCACTAGCGGCAGCTCAATGCCAGATGCCATGTCTTGGTCTTTCACTGGTTGCAAATATGGCTACTGGAGTTTTGGGTAAGCCTCTGTCTGGCGAAGAAATCGAAGAAAACGCAAAGATGGTTGCTCCACTTTTGCTCGACTATTTTAAAGAATTGATTAGAAGATTACCATAATGAAGACATTATTCACAAATTGCTATGTACTATGTGGACATGAAGTAACATTCACAAACCTGTTAGTAGATGGCGAGATAATTAGCTACATAGGTGATGATGAAGTTCCGCATGACAGCGTGCGCAATATGCATGGGGCTTTACTTATGCCGGGGCTTGTTAATGCTCATGCCCATGGCCCAATGACTTTGCTTAGAGGTATAGGGGGCGGTCTTAAGCTTAAAGATTGGCTTAATAATGCAATCTTTCCGATTGAAGCAAAGATGACTCCTGAGGATGTAAAGACCGGACAAGATTGGGCTATTATTGAGATGCTTGCAGCAGGAATTACAATGTCTGCGGAGATGTATGATTTTCCGATGGCGTATGCCGAATCTCTGCTTCAGTCTGGAATGAAGGCTAGTGTTTGTCGCGTCGGTTTGTCTTTTTCTGATCAAGAAGAGATTCCTCCAAACAGATTCGCTGAATGTGTAGAACTTGTCGAGAACTTGAAGGATTCAACAGGAAAGGTAGTAGCTGATTTTTGTATTCATTCTGAATATCTTACAAATGAAACTATTGTGCAGAAGATCGCTGATGCAAATAAAAAGTATCATAGAAGTGTTCATGTGCATGTTTCAGAAACTCAAGCAGAAACTGAAGAGTGTAAGCTTCGCCATGGTGGGCTTACACCTATTCAGTACTTTAATAAAGTCGGCCTTTTAGATAGTAATGTTTTCGCTGCTCATTGCATATGGGTTAATGATGAAGACCTTGCTATCATGAAGGAGAAGAACGTAAGTATTGTTCATAACCCAACAAGCAATATGAAACTTGGCTCGGGATTTGCTCCAATTAGAAAAGCTATAGCTATGGGTGTGAATGTTGCGCTTGGTACAGATGGTGTTGCAAGTAATAATAACCTTAATTTATTTAAAGAAATGCATCTTGCTTCTATCATCCATAATGGCCATAGACTTGACCCGCAATCTATATTGCCACCTCAGGTAATTGATATGGCAACAGTTAACGGTGCAAAAGCCTTGGGGAGGCTTGATACAGGCGTTCTTGAAGTTGGCAAGAAGGCTGATATCATTGCGATTTCACTTGATGCTCCGCATATGTATCCGGCTTTAGATATATTGTCACTGCTTTGCTACAGCGTACAAGCAAGCGATGTCAAGATGACTATGGTTGATGGAAAGATCCTATATGATAATGGAGAATATTCAACTATGGATGTAGATAAGGCGAAGTTCGAACTTGGAAAGAGCGTGAATAGACTTTTTAAAATGTGATAACTTTGGCCTTGCATTAATGAGTCTAATAAGTATTTTGAAAGTAACTAGAACATGAGGTTTATAGTTTAATGGCAGAAATTTATAAAGGTGCACCGGTTGCACAGGCTTTAACTGAGAATCTAATTGAACGCTGTGAAGTTTTAAAGACTCACAATATTATTCCTTGTCTTGCAATGGTTAAACTTGGAGATGACGAAGCGGATGCTTCTTACGAGCGAAATGCCGAGAAAAGGTGCGAGAAAATAGGGATTGCGGTTAAACACTTTAACTTGCCAGAAAAAGCTCTTAAATCGGAGGTTTTAAGGGTTATTGATGAGATAAATAAGGATGATTCAATACACGCTTGCCTTATGTTTAGACCTATTTATGATAAGGATATAGAAAACGAGGTAGCTAAACTTTTGTGCCCCGCTAAGGATGTTGATTGTATGACAGCCCAGTCATTATCAAGTGTCTTTTTAGGTGGCGGAGATGGCTTTGCTCCGTGCACAGCTCAAGCTTGTATAGAAATTTTAGACTATTATGGAATCAATCTTACTGGTAGGAATGTTGTTATGATTGGCCGTAGCCCGGTAGTAGGGAAACCTCTTTCTATGATGCTTCTTAATAGAAATGCAACAATTACTATTTGTCATACAAAAACAAATGACCTAAAAGCAATCACTAGTAAAGCTGATATTATGGTTGTGGCAACGGGACATGCTGGCACTGTGACCAAAGATTTAGTTAACGATAAACAAGTTATTGTTGATGTAGGAATCAATGTTGTAGATGGAAAACTTTGCGGAGATGTTGATTTTGAAGGCTGTGAGCCAATAGCGAAGGCTATAACTCCAGTTCCTGGTGGGGTTGGAGCAGTTACGACTTCTGTTCTGGCTAAACATGTTATTGAGGCAGCAGAACAAAGCAATAAATAATGTATATTTACTTGGATAATACCACATTATGTAGTATAATAAACGGGTACACATTTTAATCATAAGTAGTGGCTACGGGCCCCGGAGGTGGATTATGAAATATAAAACAGACATTGAAATCGCACAAGCTTGCAAGATGAAAAAAATTACAGATGTTGCTAAGCTGGCGGGTGTCAAGGACAAGTATCTCGAGCAGTATGGCAACTACAAGGCTAAGGTAGATTACCAGCTGCTTTTTGATATGCAAAAAGCTAAAAAGAATGATGGTAAGCTGGTCCTTGTAACTGCAATTACACCTACTCCTGCTGGAGAAGGAAAGACAACTACATCAGTTGGTCTTGCAGATGGACTTCGCAAGATTGGCAAGAATGCTATGCTCGCATTAAGAGAACCAAGCCTTGGTCCTGTATTTGGAATTAAGGGTGGTGCCGCAGGCGGCGGATATGCGCAGGTTGTTCCTATGGAAGATATAAATCTTCACTTTACAGGTGACTTCCATGCAATAGGAGCTGCAAATAATCTTCTTGCTGCAATGCTTGATAATCATATTCAGCAAGGTAATGAACTTGGAATAGATCCAAAGCAGATTACATGGAAACGCTGCGTTGATATGAACGATAGACAGCTTAGAAATGTTGTTGATGGCCTTGGGGGAAAAGCTCATGGTGTTCCAAGGGAAGATGGCTTTGATATTACAGTTGCATCAGAAATTATGGCAGTATTTTGCCTTTCTTCAGATATCGAAGACCTCAAAAAGAGACTTGGCCGCATCATCGTCGGATATACATATGCAGGGAAGCCAGTTACAGCGCATGATCTTAAGGCGGAAGGCGCTATGGCAGCATTGCTTAAAGATGCTCTTAAGCCTAACCTTGTACAGAGCCTAGAGGGAACTCCGGCATTTGTTCATGGTGGACCATTCGCAAATATTGCTCATGGTTGCAACTCAATCACAGCAACAAAACTTGCTCTTAAGCTTTCTGATTATACAATTACAGAGGCTGGATTCGCTGCTGACCTTGGCGCTGAAAAGTTCCTGGATATCAAGTGCAGAATGGCTAAGCTTAAGCCAAGCGCAGTTGTTATGGTAGCAACAGTTCGTGCTCTTAAATATCATGGAGGCGTAGGCAAGGCAGATTTAAACAAGGAAAATCTTGAAGCTCTTGAAAAGGGCATGCCAAACCTTCTTCAGCATGTTAAGAACATTACTGATGTTTACAAACTTCCATGCGTTGTTGCAATTAATGCCTTCCCAACAGATACTAAGAAAGAACTTGCGCTTGTTGAAAAGAAGTGCAAAGAGCTCGGCGTAAATGCTGTTCTTTCTGAACACTGGGCAAAGGGTGGTGTAGGTGCAGTTAACCTTGCAAAAGAAATTGTTCGTGTTTGCGAACTTCCAAATAAATTTACATATAGCTATAGCTTAAACGGAAGCATTGAAGAAAAGCTAGATGCAATTTGCAAGAAGATTTATCATGCAGATGGTGTAGCTTTAACGGATAATGCAAAGAAACAGCTTAAGCAGCTTACAGCATTAGGATTCGATAAGATGCCTATTTGTATGGCAAAGACACAATATTCATTCTCTGATGACCCATCACTTCTTGGAGCACCAAAGAACTTCACTGTTACAGTTCGTAACCTTAAGGTTTCTGCCGGAGCAGGCTTTATCGTTGCATTAACAGGCGATATCATGACAATGCCTGGACTTCCAAAAAGACCTGCTGCAGAAAAAATTGATGTAGATAAGAGCGGAAAGATTGCAGGATTATTCTAAAGAAATGAAGACAAGGCAATTAGCAATAAACGCAATGCTTGCAGCAATGTGTGCGGTGCTTGGGTATGTATCATTAGATTTGGGAAATCTTAAATTCACTTTTGAAAGCTTTCCAATTGTACTTGCTAGTTTATTCTTTGGTCCAGTGTCGGGCATGATTGTTGCCTTGATTGGAACATTAATATATCAAATATTAAAATATGGATTAATGTCCACGACTATACTTTGGATTATCCCATATGTAATATTTGCATTGTATGTTGGACTGCTTAAAAAAAAGAATTTGTGGGTAGTATTAATTAGTGGTGGAATTATTCTAACTCTACTAAACACAGGTGTGATTTACTTGGATAGTATCATTTGGGACTATTATACATTCGCTTATGTCTTTGGTTCATTTGTATTTAGACTAGTTGCAAGCGTAATTAAAGCAGTAGTATTTGTAATTATCATTAAACGTATATGGAACTCGATAAAAAAAGTATCAGCGACTTCACAGAATTAATCGCAAGCAAAGCTCCTTATCCAGGTGGCGGAGGCGCAAGTGCCGCAGTCGCTGCGATTGGCGTTGCGCTTGGGGACATGGTAGGAGAGCTTACTGTTGGTAAGAAAACCTATGCAGCTGTAGAAAATGAAATTAAAGAACTAATGGAGAAGGCACAAAGTCTTCGTGTTCGCTTTTTAGAATTAATAAACAAAGATGCTGAAGATTTTGAGCCACTTTCAAAAGCTTATGCAATTTCAAAAGACGATCCTAATCGGGACGTTGAAATGGAACGATGTTTAAGACTTGCGGCCGGAGCTCCATTAGAAATCTTTGATTTAACCTGTGAAGCAATTGAGCTTTTTATGCCTTTGGCAACAAAGGGTAGCAAACTTGCAATTTCTGATGCGGCAACTGGCGTAGTATTCTGCTGGTCAGCTATGTACGGAGCAGCTGTAAATGTAAAGGTTAATACTAAATTGATGAAAGATCGTGAATATGCAGAAAAGATAAATAAGCATGTTGACGATGCAATGCAAAAGTATTGGCCAATTGCTGAAAAAACTTATGAAGTCGTGTATCAACAATTTTAATGAATAAAGAATTATACGCCCGCCTTGGAAATCCACAGGCGGGCCAAAATTTTATACACGTAGCTGGAACTAATGGTAAAGGCTCGACATGTGCAATGCTTGCCGAGATTTTGAAATGTGCTGGTTATAAAGTTGGGCTCTTTACTTCGCCTCATTTAGAGCGCTATACCGAGCGAATTAAGATAGATGGCGTTGAAATTTCACAAAAAGATTGGGATAGACTTGGAAATCAGGTTGATGAAGCAGCAAAAGGTCTTAAAACCGTTGAATTTGACAGGATAACAGCACTTGGCTTTTTGAAATTCAAAGAAGAAGCCTGCGACGTTGTTGTCCTTGAAGTTGGGCTTGGTGGCAAGATGGATTCTACAAATATCATTGAAAATCCAATGCTTTGCGCTATTGCTACTATAGGGCTGGATCATACTGAAATACTTGGTGATACTATTGAAAAAATAGCTTCGGATAAGGCTGGAATAATCAAAAACGGCTCAAATCTAGTGGTTTCTTATCAAAAAGCTGAAGCCCTTGACGTCTTTAAACACAAGGCTTTCGAGACTCACTCAAATTTAACTATTACAGACCCGTCTCAGGAAACACTTCATTCAATCAGTTTAGATGGCCAAGTTATAAGCTATAAAAGCCATAAAGGCTTGAAATTAAGTCTTCTTGGTAGCTATCAGTACAAGAATGTTGCTTTAGTCCTTGATTGTGTAGATCAGCTTAGAAATCAGCTAAATATACCAGAAGATGCGGTTAAAGAGGGTCTTGCCAACGTGGTGTGGCCTGGAAGGTTTGAAATTCTAAGGAAATCACCACTTGTGATTTTGGACGGAGCTCATAATCCTAATGGGGCTGAAGAACTGGC
Organism: Anaerovoracaceae bacterium; assembly: GCA_045616685.1. Lineage (GTDB taxonomy): Bacteria > Bacillota > Clostridia > Peptostreptococcales > Anaerovoracaceae > UBA1764. The sequence continues at coordinate 82,962 of JAZLHF010000022.1, read as the reverse complement.
AGAGTGTATAAAGGCCTATATCCCGCGTAAAAAAGTTCATTTTGTTATGGGAGTTCTTAAAGATAAAGACTATGAAACTATGCTTGATATCATGGCGCCTTTGGCAAGCAAGTTCACCGTAGTGACTCCGGATAGCAAAAGAGCACTTTCGGCCGAAGAACTTAAGTCTTTGATTGAAACAAAGTATCGCGTTGAAGCTGAAGCCGCATCAAGCGTTACTGAAGGCGTAAAAAAAGCCACCGAGCATCAAGATTTCAAAGAACAGGTTGTTATCTTTGGATCCTTATACCAGGTGGCAGAAGTTCGAAATATATTTTTATAAGAATTTAGATTTAACTTTATTCCAAAAGTCGAATCCAGATAATCTTACAATCTTGACTTCCTTATTGGAAATTGAAATCGTTATTTTTTTAATTCCTTTGAATGAATTGTTGCGACCATCTACACTGATGATAGCATCGCTTGTGTCTTGAGGAGTTATTATAATTTTTTCGTTTGACGGAGCAAGCAAGCTAGAGGAGAAGCTTCTATAAACGGAATTATTAATAGGAGCCATCGGTGTAATCTGAAGAAGATTAAGCCTTGGATCAATAATACTTCCTCCAAGCGCGTAGTTATATGCGGTACTTCCTGAAGATGATGAAACGAGAAGTCCATCTCCACTAAAGCTTTCAATAAAACTATCTCCAATATATAAATCCAAATGAAGAAGACTGCTTGAAAGATGTTTTACAAGTACATCATTAAGAGCTGGATCTAATTCATTTGTTCCCACATTAGTTTCTACAAGAGTCTGAATTGCATTAAAAGTTTGAATTGTGAAATTCTCAGATTTGCATGCATCAACAACTTTATTAAGTTCAGATGGAATGAACTCTGTATAAAAACCTAAGTGTCCTGTGTTGATTCCTAGGACAGGAACATTTGCAAAGTTAATTGCTTTGAATGTCCTAAGGAAAGTGCCATCTCCACCGATGGTTATTACTAAATCTGCATCGTTTAAAAACTCAGGCATAATATTAAATCCGTTTTCATTTAGAATCTCTTCAAGCTGTGACTTTGTCTTTATGGATGATTCCTCATCATTTGTTCTAATAAATATGTTTTGCATGTCTTTATTATACACGAATTTGCTTCGGTTTGTGATAAAATAGTTAGTAATAAACTCGTTTTAAGCTATGAGGAGAATAAAATGTATAAAATTGTTCATAAAAAAGAATTGAATTCAACAGTAACATTGATGGAAATTGATGCGCCTTATGTTGCCAAAAAGGCAGAGCCAGGTAATTTCATTATCCTTCGTGTTGACGAAGAGGGTGAAAGAATCCCCCTTACTGTAGCCGATTTCGATAGAGAAAAGGGAACAGTAACAATTATCTTTCAGATTGTTGGCGCAACTACTGAACGCTTAAATCACAAAAGAGAAGGCGAATACATTTCAGACTTCGTTGGACCTCTTGGCAGGGCTTCAGAACTTGAAGGTCTTAAGAAGGTTTGTGTCGTAGGCGGTGGGGTAGGAAATGCTATTGCATATCCTGTTGCTAAGAAACTTCATAACCTCGGTGCGGATGTAACTGTAATCGCTGGTTTTAAGAATAAGAATCTTGTTATTTTAGAAGATGACTTCGAAGCGGTAAGCACAAGATTTATCAAGATGTCAGATGAAGGAAACTGGGGTGAAAAAGGCCTTGTAACAGACGCTCTTAAAAAGCTTTTAGAATCTGGGGAAACATTTGATGAGGTTATTACCATTGGCCCGGTTATCATGATGAAATTTGTTTCCGCTGTTACTAAAGAATACAGCATAAAGACGATAGCATCAATGAACTCAATTATGGTTGATGGAACAGGAATGTGCGGGGCTTGTAGACTTACTGTTGGTGGAGAAACAAAATTCGCTTGCGTAGATGGTCCAGAATTTGATGGCCATCTCATCGATTACGATGAAGCAATAAGTAGAAGTTCTATATACAAAGACTTCGAAAGAAAACAGCATAATCATGTTTGCAACTTATTTAAGATGGAGGTGAATAAATAATGCCTAATATGTCTTTAAAGAAAAACGAGATGCCATCTCAGGATGCAAACGTTAGAAATAAAAATTTTAAAGAAGTAGCTTTAGGTTACACATTAGAGCAGGCTCTTGATGAAGCTGAGAGATGCTTAAACTGCAAAAATAGCCCTTGTTCAGAAGGCTGTCCTGTAGGAATCAAGATCCCACAGTTCATTGAAAAAATTAGAGAAAAAGATTTCGAAGGTGCATATCAGGTTATCAATCAGGATAGCTCACTTCCAGCAGTTTGCGGCCGCGTTTGCCCACAAGAAACACAATGCGAAGAAAAGTGTGTTAGAGGAATCAAAGGCGAACCAGTAGGTATTGGTCGCCTCGAAAGATTTGTAGCAGATTGGCACAATGCAAATGCAAAAGCTGGGGCCGCTAAGCCAGCAAGCAACGGACATAGAGTTGCTGTTGTAGGCTCTGGCCCATCAGGACTTACTTGTGCCGGAGACCTTGCAAAGAAGGGCTATGATGTAACAATTTTTGAAGCTCTTCATACAGCAGGCGGCGTACTTGTTTATGGTATTCCGGAATTTAGACTTCCAAAGTCAATCGTGCAAAAGGAAGTTGAAGGACTTAAGGCTCTGGGCGTTAAGGTTGAAACTAATGTAGTTATTGGAAAGACAATTACTATTGACGAACTCTTTGACATGGGATTTGAATCCGTATTTGTTGGATCTGGTGCTGGACTCCCATCATTCATGAAGATTCCTGGTGAAAACTTAAAGGGAGTGTATTCAGCAAACGAGTTTTTAACAAGAACTAATTTGATGAAGGCTTACCTTGAAGATAGCCAAACTCCAATTAAGAAGAATGACAACGTAATCGTTGTCGGCGGCGGAAACGTTGCAATGGATGCTGCAAGATGTGCGTTTCGTCTTGGTGCAAAAAATGTCTACATTGTTTATAGGCGTTCAGAAGAAGAACTTCCTGCAAGACGCGAAGAAATAGAGCATGCAAAAGAAGAGGGAATTATTTTCAAACTTCTTAACAACCCGGTTAAGATTAATGGAGATGAAAATGGATTCGTTAAGTCGGTTACTTGCCTTAGACAAGAACTTGGTGAACCAGATGAATCTGGTCGCCGCAGCCCACATCCAGTTGAGGGCAGTGAATTTGATATCGAAGCTGATTGCGTAATCATGTCAATTGGAACTTCACCAAATCCACTGATTAAATCAACAACTCCGGGCCTCGAATCTAACAATAGAGGGTGCCTCGTTGCTGATAAAGTTACTGGTAAGACAACAAAGGATCACGTTTATGCCGGAGGTGACGCTGTAACAGGGGCAGCGACTGTAATTCTCGCTATGGGAGCAGGCAAAGTAGCAGCAAAGGCTATCGACGAAGAACTTAGATAATTTGGATTTAAAAGTTGAAATTCGCTATAAAGTAAACCCCTTTCGTTAGAGAAAAACTCTAATGAAAGGGGTGTATTATGTCTAAAAGACGAAAAGATCTCGATACATTTAGACTGCAAAATGTAAATGCTAATCAATTTTTATTTAGCTTTTGGAGGCATAACTGTAGCAAATCCTGAGATTACTACTTCGCCTTTCTGATTTGTGCAGGTTGTTTCGAGTTTAAGACGATTCTTTTCTTCATTTCTTTCAACAACTGTTGCTGTTGCTGTGATCGTATCACCAATGAATACAGGCAGTTTGAATTTTAATTCCTGACCAATATAAATTGTTCCAGGTCCAGGAAGCTGCATACCAAGAACTGCAGAAATGAAACCAGCTGAGAGCATACCGTGAGCGATTCTTTGTCCGAACATGCTTTCTTTTGCTGCTACATCATTGATATGTGCAGGATTGAAATCTCCGCTTACACCTGCGAAATTTACTACATCAGCTTCTGTAACTGTTTTTGTGAAGGAAGCTGAATCTCCGAGCTGAATAGTATCAATTGTTCTCATTTTTTCACCTCATAATAATTAGCTGTGGCCTATATGTATATTATATATGATAGAGAAGATGTGTAAAGATAAATTGTTAAAATAATATCAGCGCCTGTCAAATATAATGCTTATTGTATAATTATTAAAAAATATAAAAATTGTTAAAAATTCCCTTTACAAACTATTCCAAAAATTGTAAGATTATGGAAAAGTTGAGAAGGGATTTTTTATGGACAGAATTTCTGTACTTGTAAATTACAAAGATCAAGACTATTCAAAAGCCTTGTCAAAATCATTAAAAATCAAATATAAAGATATCGATACATCCAATATCAGTACCTGCGCAAGCGTAACTCTAGATGAATCCCTTGCACCAGCTTTTATGCCGGTCCATTTCTATTATGAAACGATCATGGCTAAATTGAACCGAAAGGCTGGGCCGGCAAAACCTCAAGAAAATATCTTGTATGTTGGTTTTACTTCTGCTTGTGGAGGAAGTGGACTTACTACATGTGCCATATGTTTTGCACGAATAATGGCTAGGATTATTAAACAAAAAGTTGGATTTGTTTCTTTTGATCCATGGTTTAGACAAACTTTTGATGAAGATGATGAATTTGGGGTTAAATATTATTCTGAATTACCTAAAGATGCAAATGTTGATATGCTTGTTTTAGATATTTCGTCTGGACTTGAACAGGCTCAGGATCTTTTAGATATTTGTGAAAAACGGATAGTTGTTACTGGGTTTAATCAGAAACGTTTTAACCTTTGCGATGTTTATTATGACTTCCTCTGCGAATCATCAAAATCATATGCAGTACAACCTAAAACTTATAAATTTGAAAATCATGAGGACTATAATCCAGACCCATCCGATATTCATGGGCAACTAGGGAAGGAGATGCTAGAGTTTGTTACCAAACTTGAAAGAGAATAGGCCTAGAGTCAGTATTACTGCATTGGCATCTGAAATTAGAAGAAACAATGATTTGACTGGCGGAGTGACCGATGAAGATGTTAAGAAACTGTGTCGAGATTTAGTCTTTAGTAAGACAGAATATAGATACCTAAACAGGGTGAATCTTGAACACATAAGCCATTTGGTATTTTGCTCCTTGAGATGTGAACTTGAGATTTTGCAAGACCTTGCAGATGATCCTGATGTTTCAGAAATAATGATTAATGGCAAGGACCATGTGTTTTACGAAAAAGGTGGAGTGATTTATAAATCTGATATTGCATTTGAGGGATCAGAGCAACTTGAGGCAATAATTCAAAGACTCGCAGCACAAGTTGGAAGAGAAATGAACGATTTAAATCCAATAGTTGATGCAAGGCTTTTGGATGGTTCGCGCGTTAATGCAGTAAATTCAAACATTGCCATAGATGGTCCGATATTAACAATTAGAAAATTCAATCAGTCAAGAATGACTATGGATGACTTAATTGCTAAAGGCGATATTACTCAGGAAGCCAGCGATTTTTTAAAAGAGTTGGTTGAAGCAGGCTATAACATGTTTGTTTCCGGAGGAACAAGTTCTGGCAAAACAACATTTTTAAATGTTTTATCAGATTTTATTCCACCTGAAGAACGTGTAATTGTGATTGAAGACTCTGCTGAACTTCAAATCCGTAATCATGAAAACCTGGTTCGAATGGAAAGCAAAGCTGCAAATGCCCAAGGAAAAGGTGAGGTTCCGATAAAGGAACTTATAAAATCTTCACTTCGTATGAGACCCGATCGAATTATAGTAGGCGAAGTACGTGGAGATGAAGTCGTGGATATGCTCGCTGCAATGTCTACAGGCCACGATGGTTCGCTTTCGACCGGCCATGCTAATTCTCCGGCAGGAATGATAGGACGACTTGAAACTTTGCATATAGCTGCAAGTGGATTCCCTATGCAGGCTGTCAGATCACAGATTGCCGGAGCGATTGAAATTTTTATTCACTTACAACGTTTCTCTGGCGGACATAGAAGAGTTATAGAAATTAGCGAAGTTGCTGGTATTAAGGATGGAGAAATTGTTTTAAATAAAATATTTATGTATGACCCTGAAAAAGGACTGGTAAAAACAAAACAGAATTTAATTCACGCAGAAAAACTGAAGATTTATCATGCTAACTGATTATAGATACTATAAATTGAATATTAAGGAAACTCTAGAATATTTTGTTTGCTCGTGCGCGGTGTGTTTTATTCTTGGAATGCTATTTTATGATAATGCTTTAATTGCTGCAGGGCTTTGTGTGGTTACGCCATTTTTTAAGTCAAAATTTGCTGAGTATAAATGTGATAAAAGAAAAAAACAACTTTTAGACAGTTTTAAGGATGTGTTATATAGCATTTCGGCTTCAGTTGCTGCAGGAAGACAGATGCCTCAAGCAATTGATGATGCAGCAAAACAGGCTTATATGTTAGGCAACGATATCGCTTTTGAATTAAATCATATGGTTTCAGTCTATAATGAGGCGCATGGGAAGATAGAAGACTTGTTAACTGACTTTGGCGTAAGAAGTGGGATTGATGAAATAAAACTTTTTGCGTCTTCATATAGAATTTGCAAAAAATCAGGAGGAGACATAGAAGACGTATGTTTAAAAAGTGCATATCTTTTGATAGAGAGAATAGATTACCAAAGCGAAGTAGCGGCAGTTCTATCAGAAAAGAAACTGGATACGATTTTGCTGATGGCGATGCCTCCGGGAATATTGTTCTTTTTAGAGATGAGTTCTTACGATTATGTCGCTCTTTTATATCAGGGTTTGGAAGGAAGAATAATAATGACGGTGTCATTATTGCTGATGGCTTTGGCGGGTATTTGGAGTTTAAAGATAATGAAATTAGATCTTTAGAATCTGAACTTCCGAATATGTCACTTCAACTTAGCTTGTTTCTTGAAGCAGGTCTTGTTGTTAGTTCAGCCTTTGATGAATTAATTAACCTCAATGCTAATAGTGAGAAAATGCTTTATAAGCTTTTGCTTGCATTAGACAGGGAATGCAAGGAGAAGAATATGCCTCTTATAAATGAGCTTTTTATCTTCTCTCAGAAAGTGCGCAGTAAGGCTTTGATGAGGTTTTCTAGCCTAGTGCTGGATAATAAATCAAAAGGTAGCGCACTGGCTGAAAAACTCGATAAAGAGCGTGCTCAGATGCAAAATTCAAGACTTAACTTGGCAAAAGGGAAAGCTAAAGAAGCGGAAACAAAGCTTTGTTTTCCTCTGATGCTATTACTTATATCACTTATTACTATTTGTAGTGCGCCAGCACTGATGCAAATGTAAAATAGATCAATAATTATTGACAGTGAAGTAAAGTGATTTTTAAAACTATTATTTAATTAGATAGTCTTGATAATCTGGATATAAAAATGATGTTGGGTCAATCAGCTTCCCGTTTTGAGTCATCTCAAGATGAAGGTGCGGACCGGTTGACATTCCGGTGTTTCCAACAGTTCCGATTTGTGTGTCAATAGTAACTTCTTGTTCATTATCAACTAGAATTTTTTCAAGATGTGCATAAGTTGATGTGTAGTTTTCTGTATGTTCAAGAATTATATAATTCCCGCGGGTAGCTTCGAAACCTGTTTCCTTGACTACTCCGGCAAGAACAGGGTAGACTGGCGTTCCTTTTTCAGAAACAATATCGATACCCATGTGCCCTGGATCCGTTACTAATGAATAGTCACCTTGCAGCTCGCCTTGCACAGATTGATTGTTTATATCAAGCTCTGTTTTTTTAGATGGTTCTTTATAACCATAGCTTATTTCTTCGCTTGCTACTGGCTTATTAAAAAACAGTTTTTCTATGATGGCTTGTCCTGAATCGGTCGCAAAGACTCCCGCGCAGGCAATGGTGCAGCATGCACAAACCAGTCCGATTTTTGCCGGAGCAGAAATAAATTTATGATGATGCTTACTATTTAGCTGCAGCCCGGTTTCATCAGCAAAACGCTTTTGAATATTATTAAAGTTTTCTTTTGTGAACTTTGTTGACATATATTAACCCCTTTGATTTAAAGCATTACGAATTTTAGATTTTGATCGATAAATAATGTTTTCAACTTGACGAATATCTTTGGATAAAGCTTTAGCTATTTCTTTAGGCTTTTGTTCATATATAAAACGCCTAATGAAAATATCTTGTTCATCTTCAGAAAGAGATGATATGGCGGAATGTATAGCCTTGCTTTCTTCTTGGCTAATGATTGAAGCTTCAAGATTTAAAGTATCAGCAAGCTCTAAGTCAATATTTTCTGCAGCCTTTCTGCTTAATTGTCTAAACTTATCTATTGCTTTACTTTTGCAAAGTAAACATAGGAAGCTTTTTAGCGAACTGCGGTTTTCATTGAAAGAATCCGGATGCTGCCAAATATAAATAAAAACATCCGCAACGATTTCCTCAATATCAGCCGCAGACCCTATTTGACACAAGATATCATCTGCAATTTTCCAAAGCAGTTTAGAATATTTTGTCATAAGTAGCTCAATCGCTGCTTCGTCGCTAGCTTTAATAGATTGTATTAATTTTGTATCGTTCAAAAGAATTGTCCTTTCTGAGTACTCACTATTAATACGATTATAAATTTAAAATTACTTATATAAAAGGAGAAAAAATGGAGAACTTAATTAAAAAATTTAATGCTAATATTCATAGCTCAAATGCAGGCATGGAAATGGTACAGGTTGCAATTTTAATTGCAATCGCTATTGCTGCTGGAATTATTTTTAGAACTCAGATTGCAGATTTTATTAACAATGTGTTCTCAGGACTTAAAGCTGATTCGTTCCAGTTCTAAAAGAGGCTCTATCTTCATTGAGGCTGCAATGATTTTTCCACTAATTATAGCTGTTGTTGCTGTAGCCATAACTTGCAGCCTCGAGTTGTACACTAGTCTACAAGAAAATTCAATTGAACACAAAAACAAAATTAAAACTCAATATGTTGAATACGAAAAAAGCAGGCTTTTCGTCAGTATTTATTGTGATGATATTGTCGTCGCTTATGGCCTTACTTTCAATTGTAATAACTGCAAGTCTTGATAGGGCAGCAGATTCAATAGCAGATGTCGTAACGGCAAATGCAGGGAGTTCGGTTTTAACAGAATGCAACAAAGAGTTACATGATAAATTTGGAGTTCTTGCAGTTAAAAGTGATGAAAATCATCTTTCTAATTTGGCTGATTATTATATTTCTGAATCAATTGATGGTTTAAGTAGATTTGTGCATTTAAGTTTAAATGCCGCTATGGTGGATATAGAGGATAGCAAAGATTTGCATGTTACTGAGTTTAAAAAACAAGTTTCTGCCCTTGGCCTAAAGAATCTAATCTTTGGAAAAACTAAAACAAGTGGCCTAACAAGCTTTTACGGACATAATTTGCCTTCTCATTGTTACTATGGTAGTGGAAGTGCTTCGGCAGCATCGGTTTTAATGGCTTTAAACGGCAATTTAAGCATTGGATCCGGAGCCGGAATAACTAAATATACAATGAGTACTTTTACTGATGAGGAGATCGAATATTTGCTTTTCGGAATGCCTACAATTGAGAGTAATAGGGAAAGTACAAGAGAGCTGATCTTTGCAATTAGATGTCTTATTGATTGTGTTGAGGATATAGAAGATCCTATTATGCTAATTGAAGCTATTGCCAGAGCTTGGAGAGAAACGGACGAGATAATGGCAAATCCATCAGAGTTAGAACGTTATTTAAAAGCTATGGTCTATGTTATGTCTACAACAAATAAATTAGCCTATAGAATGATGGATTTAATGCAGCTTACCGTAGGTGGAGATTTTAACTTTGAAAACTATGCATATAGTTTTGAACTTACTGCGCAGTTTTCACGAGGAAAGAAGAGAGGAACAGTTGTACAAAAACATAGCTATACGAAATAAAGGATCCATTATTGTCGATGCTGCAATAGCCCTGCCGATATTTATTATAACAATCGCAATGCTGCTGCAGGTAATCAACATTGTTAGTAAAGAGGAACATGCATATTACACCGCTGAAACAAGTATTGAGGCTGCCGGACTTTTAGGATCAAAACTGGAACTTGGAAAGACGATAACCGATTATGAGCGTAATGTTTCAATCGACCATGTGCAGTTTTATACAATAATTAAAAATGTTAAATTTCCATTTGTCGGAGCCATTTTTGATTTAGAGCTTTTATCTATGGACATGCCGTATCGGACCTATATTGGTGAATCAAAAGATATATTTGGGGATGATGATATGGTCTACATTTTTCCAAAGAATGAGGGCGGCGAAAAAGAAGGTCCAAGGTATCACACAAATCCTTCATGTCAAACTATTAAAGGTGGTATAACAAAAGGATTAAGTATTGAGAAAGTGACAAAACAGGAAGCTATTTCAAGAGGTTATAGCCTTTGTCTGTTTTGTCAAAGGAAGGTTAAATGAACGAAATAGAATATAAACCTACAAAGGTGAAGAAATACGAGCTTACAATCTGGGAAAGCGGTAACTGTAAAAGTCTCGCAGACATAAACATTTTTGATGGGAATGTAGTATGGAATTATAGTGGGTGTACAAATATTAAAGATTTTGTAAAAGCTGAAAGAAGAGATGGCATATATGATGGAATAAGCAAATATCTTTGCGCTATTAGAAAGATTGTTGAGGGCTTTAGGCTTGCCGAAGAATATGTTATAACTCCTAATGATATTAGCTTGGATTCCGAAAGGCTTTGGTTTGATGCAGAGAGTCAAAATGTCAAGCTTTTGCCTTTTCATGAAGCAGGCGAATTTATAGATAGATTGTGTGGAATGCTTAGATTAATTGGTGGTGGCGAGATTGCAGACAAAATCGAGATTATGAATAAGGAATCTGCATGGTCTTATAACGAGTTATTAAGTTTTCTAAGTTCTTATGAACTAGAACTCCGGTAAAAAATATTTCTATGTTATAAAAAGATTTTAATCAGAAACACTATACATAAAATAACAAAAAGACCTGGATAACCGGAGCCAGGTCTTTTATTATTCTCCTTCAGGATTCTTGGGATTAATCCATACTGTTCTGTTGTTTGTGAATATAACCATACCAGGCTTTGCGCCATTAGGTTTTTTTACGTATCTTAGAAGGACATAGTCTACTGGAACATTTTCTGATTCCTTGCCTTGACTAAAGAAAGCTGCAATAGAAGCCGCTTCATAGATAGTTTTAGCATCAGGTTCTTCACCGTTAGTAAAAAGAATGAGGTGAGATCCGTGAATGTCTTTGGTGTGGAACCAATAGTCAGTTTTGCTCCCAAGTTTAAAAGTTATATAGTCGTTTTCAGTATTGCTGCGTCCAACAACTACTTCATAGCCTGTGCTAAGGATGTATCTTCTTGGCTTTGGCTTAAGTTTTCTATTTCTTTGGGAGGCTGTTCTTGTTCTTACATAGCCTTGGTCTGCAAGCTCTTGCCTAATTAAGTCAAGCTCTTCATAAGTTCTTGAGAGCCCGATCATTTCCTTGACAGATTCAAGATAGGTGATATCTTTTTCGCAAGTTTCAAGCTGAATCATCTTTTCTTTCGCAGAAGACTTGAGTTTTGCATATTTTTTATAGTATTGCTGAGCATTTTTTGCTGCGCTAAGCTTCTCATTAAGCACGATAGTGACTTCGCTTCCATCATAGTAGGAGATTACTTTAACTAATTTATCTCCAGGTTTGCATAAATGAAGATTAGCGTTTAAAAGCTCCGCTTTCATTCTATAAACATCAGATTCATTAGCCTTTTTAATATCTTCAAGCAGGCGTTGTTTCTTTAATAATTGTTTATCAAGAAGAGTGCTGACAGATTTACTCATATTATCAGCTTTTTGCATTTGCTTGTTTGTTTCTTTTTTATTTGAATAGAAATAATCTAAAGCTTCATGAATATTTTTAAATTCTTTAGTTTCAAGTGAATCATAATTTGAAAGATGGTAGGCATGGACATCTTTTATTTTTCCGTTATCTAAATAGACAACAGGGGAGAGATCCGAGCAAATATTTGCTTTGATTTTTTTTACATAATCAGAGTCACTCTTTGGAGGTTCAACGTAAAGTGACCCAGGAAGAATCTGTCGATATCTATTTACATCAATCGAGATTCTTTTGATAGAATCAATAATTTTATTTGTGTTTGTGTCAATTAATATTAGGTTACTGTGCTTGCCCATAGTCTCTGCAATAAGGCGTTTGTTTACACAGTATCCCATTTCGTTTACTGTTTCGATGTCGAAATAGACAATTCTTTCGTCTTCAACCTGGTTAACAGAAGATATTCTGCCCCCTTGGATATGTTTTCTAAGAAGCATGCAAAAACTTGGTGCATCTACGGGGTTTTCATATGTAAGCTCGGTTAAATGAACGCGAGAACCATTTGGCGCAAGGCAAATAAGGAGCTTCTTTCGTCCAGTATTGCAATGAATCTGGAAAAGCACTTCATCAGCTTCTGGTTGCTGTACCTTTTCAATTTTGGCTCCGGCAAGCTGCTTTGCCAAATCTTTGGCAACAACACTTGCAACTATTGCATCATAAGCCATATAAAAACCTTTAAAAATGTGTTAAAATCTATTACAGTATAGCACGAAAGTAGATAAAAAGAAATTTGCGTGCTACGTAAAGGAGAGAAATATGGTAAAAAGTATGACCGGCTTTGGTCGCGGCGAATATGCTGATGACAAAAGGAGCATCGTAGCAGAAATCAAATCTGTAAATCATCGTTATAGTGACATTAATGTAAGGATGCCACATCGTTACAGTTTTGCAGAAGAAACAATTAAGTCTTTAGTTAAGCAGGTGGCTCCTCGTGGAAAGATTGATGTTGGTATTCAGGTTACAAATGCTAACGCTGATGAAACAAACCTTTCTTTAAATCTTGATCTTGCAAAGTTGTATTATGAAAAGCTTGGGGAATTAAAATCTAACCTTGAGGGAATTCCTGGTGAAGCAGATTTAAGAATGATTGCGCTTATGCCTGATGTACTTAAGGCAGTCCCAGAAGTAGAAGATGAGGACGCCATTCTTAAGGCTCTTACTACAGCAGTAAATAATGCACTCGTCAACTTCAACAACATGCGCATCGCAGAAGGTATGAAACTTGCAGAAGATATTTTAAAGAGAAACGACACAATCAGTAAGGTTCGTACTGAAATAGAGGCTTATGCTCCTCAAGTAAAGGTTCTTTACATGCAAAAGCTTAGGGATCGTATCGCTGACTTAATTGGAAAAGAGGCTCAGGTTCCTGAAGAAAGAATTCTTACAGAAGCCGCAGTCTTCGCTGATAAGTCTGATATTACTGAAGAGCTCGTAAGACTTAAGTCTCATTGCACACAACTGATAGATATTCTTAATAATTCAAATGAATCAATAGGTAAGAAACTTGATTTCCTTGTTCAGGAAATGAATAGAGAATCAAATACTATTGGCTCTAAAGCAAATGATATTAACATCACTAATAATGTACTTGTATTAAAAGCTGAAATTGAAAAGATTAGGGAACAAGTACAGAATTTGGAGTAATAAATGGCAGGCAAACTATTTGTTTTTTCTGGTCCTTCCGGAGCAGGCAAGGGTACAATTCTTAATGAATTAATAAAGAAAGACGATTTTGTGTTTTCTGTTTCTATGACTACTAGAAAATCTCGACCAGGTGAAGTTGATGGCGAAAGTTATTACTTCGTAAGTCAGGAAGAGTTTGATGAAACAATTAAAAACGGCGGCTTTCTTGAATATGTTCATAAATTTGGAAAATCGTATGGAACACCAAAAGCCCCAATTCTTAAGATGCTTGAAGAGGGCAAGCATGTGATTTTGGATATTGAAATGGAAGGGGCATTAAATGTTAAGAAAATTTATCCCGAAACCGTTTTAATTTTTGTCCTCCCACCAGACCTCAAAGTTTTAAACGAGCGCTTACTTGATAGGGGAACCGAAACTGCTGAACAAATTGCAGTTCGTCAAAAAGATATTCAAAAAGAGATTGCACAAATCGAAAAATACGACTATTATATTGTGAACAAGGACATTTCTACTTGTGTTGCCCAGGTTGAGGCAATAGCGGCAGGGAATGGTGAAGAATTTAGAGTAACGGACCCACAGGGGCTTATTAATAGGTATAAGGAGGACTAAAATGCTTTTATATCCAGCAATTGATAAATTAAAAGATCAGGTTGATAGTAAATATACTCTTTGCATTATGGCTGCAAAACGTGCAAGAGACTTAACAGATGGAAAGCCAAAACTTACCCTTGCCGAAAATGATAAGCCACTTAGTATTGCTACAAAAGAAATTTCAGAATCGTACATTTCTTACAAGAGACCAGATGCGGAATAATCTTTGAAATTTGGAACTTTTAGCGGCGCGAATATGGATTTCGCGTCGTTTTTTATGCAATTTTAAAAATATCAAAAACTTTAACAATTTATCGGTTTAACACTTTACAACTTTATCATAATAAAGTATAATAGTATTGTAATTAGAAATGACCGCCGCTAAAAAGGCGGCGTGAAAAGGAGAAATAAGATGAAAAAAGTATTAGCTTTATTACTTGTATTAGCAATGGTATTTACACTCGCAGCTTGCGGTGAAAAAGAAGAAGCTCAGGATTCCAAGAAGTTTATCATGGGTATCGATCCAGAATATCCACCATTTAGTTATCTTGGTGATAATGGAGAATATACAGGATTTGACGTTGAGATTTGTAGAGCTGCATGCGAAAAGCTCGGATATGAATTTGAAGTATTCGGTGTAAACTGGGATGAAAAGTTAATTCAGCTTGATGCTGGCGAATGTGATTGCGTTTGGGCAGGCATGACACTTCTTGATTCAATGCGAGAAGCGGGATATGTTCTTTCAGAACCATATTATGATAATGAACAGGTATTCCTCACTAAGGATGGCAATGGAATTACATCTACAGCAGATCTTGCAGGCAAGACTGTTGCTGTAATGCTTGGCACATCTGGAGAAGCTGCTCTTGAAGATGATTTGGCAGATTTAAAAGCTTCATTCGCAAATCTTATTACTTGCGATAGCTTCCTTAAGTGTTTCGCAGAGCTCGACGGTAATGCAGTTGATGCAGTATTTGTAGATGCTCCCGTAGCAGCTGCTTACATTGAAGGTAAGACAGGATATACAGTAATTGATGAAGATCTTGCTTCAGAACAGTACGGTATTGCATTTAGAAATGCAGATCAGGCTTTATGTGATGAAATCATTGGTGCTGTTAAGGAACTTGTAGCGGATGGAACATATGCAGAAATTGCTCAGGACTATCCAGACATCATCGCTAATCTTGTATACTTAAAGTAATTAGTTAAATTGGTTAAAACCGGAGGCGCGAAGGCGCCTCCGGCTTTAGTGCGTTTATAAGAAACGTGAAAGTAGGTTGAAATGTCGCTTTGGACGATGATTGCAGTAATGGCGCAAGGATTAGGAAGAACATGTGCAATATTCTTCTTTACTTTGTTGTTCTCATTACCACTTGGCCTTGGAGTTGCTATACTTAGAATGAGTAAGAACAATGTGGTTTCAAATGCCACTAGATTCATTATCTCGATTTTAAGAGGAACTCCTTTAATGCTTCAGCTTATTGCTGTTACATATGGTCCATATTATTTATTTGGTTTATCTATTTCTCGTAATAAGTTAATTCCTGTAGTAATTGCATTTGCAATTAACTATGCTGCTTATTTCGCAGAAATTTATCGTGGCGGAATCAATAGCATACCTGTTGGTCAGTATGAGGCGGCTCAGGTTCTTGGGTATAACAAATTCCAGACTTTTACGAAAATTATTCTTCCGCAAGTTGTTAAGAGAATTCTTCCAAGCGTTACAAACGAGATTGTAACATTGGTTAAAGATACATCAATCGCGTTTACTGTTTCATATCAGGAAATGTTTACGATTGGCAAGCAAATAGCTAATTCACAAACAAGCTTTACACCTTTTGTAGTTGCCGGAATCTTTTACTTTATATTTAATTACATTGTGGATTTGGGTATGGGCCGAGTAGAGAAGGCCTTTGATTATTATAAGTAGGAGGGCAATATGGTTTTACTAAACGCAAAAGAAATCAAAAAGTCCTTCGGTTCGCATGAAGTCCTTAAGGGTATAAATGTTGAGGTCGAAAAAGGCCAAGTATTATCTATTATTGGACCATCAGGCTCTGGTAAATCTACTTTATTGAGAATCTTAACAGGACTTGAAACTAAAGATTCTGGAGATATTGAAATCCACGGAACAACAGGGCTCGTATTTCAGTCATTTAATCTTTTTCCACACTGGTCGGTTTTAAAAAATATTGTTGATCCGCAGGTGAATGTTCTTAATAGATCTAAGGGTGAAGCAGAAAAGATTGCTATTGAACTGTTAAATAAAATGGATCTTGGTTCTAAGGCTGATTTATATCCTTACCAGCTTTCTGGTGGAATGCAACAGAGAGTTTCCATTGTAAGAGCTTTGGCAATGAATCCTGATATCCTGTTCTTTGATGAGCCAACATCAGCACTGGATCCTGAACTTACAGGTGAAGTTTTGAAGGTGATTAAACAACTTGCTGAAGAAAATATGACAATGGTAATTGTTACACACGAAATGGCTTTTGCTGAAGCTGTATCTGATTATGTCATGTTTATGGATGGGGGCTTCGTAGTAGAAGAGGGAAAGCCTGAAGAGATATTCGGTAACACAAGTAATGAAAGAACGAAGAAGTTCTTACAACACTATCAAGATACATTCTAATGAATATCAAGTATAAACTTTTAAATCCATCTGGGAATATGACGATAATCGTAACAACACCTGTTAATGAAAATGACAGGCGTTTTGTTGCATCTAAATGTATGCAGATTGAACCAACATGCGAACAGGTTGGTTTCTTGGAATCAAATGTATTAAGTATGGCTGGTGGTGAATTCTGTGGCAATGCTACCCGTTGCGCTGCAATGATTTCGGGTGCAAAAGAAATAATTTGCGCTGGTCAATCTATAAAATGTGATGGTACCGTAGCTTGGCTTCCTAAAGATTTAAAGGGAATTGACATTCATGTTTTTGAGGAGAAAATTGACAATCCCGAAGCTGAGATTAAAAAGGCCGCTAAAGGAAATGCTGTTGGTTTCATGTTTTGGAATGATAAAGAACATAAACTTAGGCCATTAGTTTATGTTCCTGGAGCCGATACATTGTTTTGGGAAAATGCTTGCGCATCTGGTACAGCCGGATTAGCAACATATCTTTCAAATAAATATAATAAAGAAATCGATCTTGATATTAATGAACCTGGGGGAGTTTTACATGTTACAACAAGCCCAGACAATAATTATGTGAAGCTTGATGGTGAGATTATTCTTGAAAAAGAGGGCGAATTATGTATTCCAGAACTGAATTACTAATTGGCAAAGAGAATGTCGAAAAGCTTAGAAATGCAAAAGTCCTGGTTGTTGGCCTTGGTGGCGTTGGTGGCTACACTGTAGAGGCGCTCGCGCGTGCCGGAGTCGGGGAACTTGGACTTTGCGATTTTGATATCGTAGATGTTAGCAATAAGAATCGTCAGATTCTTGCATTAGATTCTACAATTGGTAAAAAGAAAACTGAAGTTGCTTGCGAAAGAGTTAAGGATATCAATCAAAATTGCAAGACTTCTGTCTTTGACTTTAAACTTGATGATGAGAATATAAATAATCTTAATTTAGTAAAATGGGATTACGTTGCCGAATGCATTGACGATGTACCAGCAAAAATTGCTTTAATTAGAATATGCAAAGCTGGAAATACAAAGATTATCAGCGCTATGGGTACCGGAAATAAGCTTAATTCTGATGAATTTGTAATTACTGATATCAAGAAAACGGAGCAGGATAGACTCGCGAGAAGTCTCAGAAAACGTCTTAAAGATGGCCCTGACATCAGCTTAGACGTACTATTTTCAAGGGAAACACCAATCCAAGATCAAATTGACATCATTCCTACAATATCTTATATGCCAGCAATAGCAGGTCTTAAAATAGGCGAATATATCATTAAGAAAATAATAGGATTATAGTACAAATATCTCGCTAAATGCTTGATTTTAGCGGGATATTGCGTTATCATAGAGCGTACGGTTTTTCGTACCATTACTTATTTCACACACTTTTAGTCGCACGATAGGTGGCTGGCACTAGAGCTAAAACTCCGGTGGGTCTTGCGTGCAAGACATAAGGCTATGAGTGGAAGTTTAACCAGGACGTTTTTTTATGTCTGTAATTTCTATGAAAGAACTCTTAGAAGCTGGTTGTCACTTTGGACACCAGACCAGAAGATGGAACCCTAAGATGGCTCCATACATCTTTACCGAAAGAAACGGTATCTACATTATTGATCTTTCCAAGACAGTTTATAAGGTAGACGAAGCTTACGAATTTGTAAAGTCAGTTGCTGCAAGTGGAAAGAATGTCCTCTTCGTTGGTACAAAGAAGCAGGCTCAGATGGCTGTTAAAGAAGAATCTGAACGTTGCGGTATGTACTATGTAAACGAAAGATGGCTCGGTGGTATGCTCACAAACTATAAAACTATCTCAGCAAGAATTAAGAGACTCGCTGAAATCCAGAAGATGGAATCAGATGGCACATTCGATGCTCTCACAAAGAAGGAAGTTGCAAAGCTTACTCTTGAAAAGGAAAAGCTCGAAAAATTCTTAAACGGTATTAAGGATATGAAGGGTATGCCAGGCGCATTATTCGTAGTAGATCCTAAAAAAGAAAAGATTGCTGTTAAGGAAGCAAAGATCCTTGGTATTCCAATCGTGGGTATGTGCGATACAAACTGTGATCCTGATGATGTTGATTATGTAATTCCTACAAATGATGACGCTATCAGAGCAGTTAAGCTTATTGCTGGTACAATGGCTAACGCAGTTATCGAAGGTAAGCAGGGACAGGATGCTAAGTCTGAAGCTCCTGCAGAAGAAGCTAAGGAGGAATAATTATGGTAGCAATTACAGCAGCACAAGTTAAGGAACTTCGTGAAACATCAGGCGCAGGCATGATGGATTGTAAAAAGGCTCTCGTTGAATGCGATGGTGATATGGCAAAAGCAATTGACTATTTAAGAGAAAATGGTCTTGCAAAGGCAGCTAAGAAGGCTGGCAGAATCGCTGCTGAAGGTCTTGTAAAGCTTGCTTTTAATGCTGATGGCACAAGCGCTGCAGCGGTTGAAGTTAATGCAGAAACAGATTTCGTTGCAAAAAACGAAGAATTCGTACAGTTTGTTGATGAATGCGCAAAGCTCGCTCTTGAAGCAGAATGCGATTGCATGGATAAGTTCATGGAAATGAAGATGGCTGAAGGAACAGTACAGGAAGTTCTCACAGCTAAAATTGCAAAGATTGGCGAAAACATGAACGTAAGAAGAATCGGCAAGGGTAACACAGCTGGTTGCAAGTATGTTGGTTACATTCACGGTGGCGGAAGAATCGGCGTTATTATTGGACTTAAGACAGATGCTACAGCTGAAGAAGTTGCAGTAGTTGGTAAGGACGTAGCTATGCAGGCTGCATCTATGAGACCTCTTTATGTAAATGAAGCAGGCGTTGATCCGGATTATATTGCACATGAAAAGGAAGTCCTCGTTGCTCAGGCTGCTAACGAAAGTCCAGACAAGCCAAAGGAAATCATTGAAAAGATGATTACTGGCCGTCTTAAGAAAGAGCTCAAGGAAGTATGCCTTGTTGAACAGAAGTTCGTTAAGAACGCAGATATGTCTGTTAAGGAATATGTTGACAGCGTAGCCAAGGAAATTGGCAAGCCAATCGAAGTAGTAGAAATGATTCGTTCCGAAGTTGGCGAAGGCCTTGAAAAGAAAGAAGAAAACTTCGCAGAAGAAGTAGCTAAGCAGATGGCAATGTAGTTCTATACTACATAAAAATATTGCAGGGGTGCCGAAAGGCTGAGATTAGACCTATACTTGATCTGGATAATGCCAGCGTAAGTTGCGATCAAATTTGAAGACAAACACCCCTGAGATAGGGGTGTTTTCTTTATGCAAAATACAAGCAAGACAAGAATTTTAGTTGAATGTGCTTTGTTGATTGCAATGGGAACAATCCTCGCTCAGGTAAAAATATTTCGAATGCCGAGTGGGGGAAGTGTTACATTGCTTTCTATGGTTCCATTTATAATGATTAGTTTTCGACATGGAACAAAGTGGGGCATTTTAGCAGGTTTTGCTAACGTCGCGCTTCAGATTGCATTAGGTGGTCTTTATTCTCCGCCAGCAGGAACAATCTGGGCGTTAGTAGGTTCAATTGCATTTGATTATGTGTTTTCATATTTAGTGCTCGGATATGCTAGATTTTTTGCATCGTTTTTTAAGAACAAGACTGTCGGAGTCACAATTGGCACTGCAGTTGTTTGCCTATTAAGATTTGTTTGCACATTTATTTCAGGATTTTTAATTTGGGGCTCAATTACAGATGGCATTTGGTCTGCGATTATTTATTCTTTAGGCTATAATGCTGCATATATGATTCCAGAGAGCATTTTGACGACTTTGGCGATATATATCCTTTATAAAAAAGCCAATATATTATTCAAGGCCTAATTGCTTAAAAGGACTAAAATTTGGTATAATATGGGGTGGAGTAATTCACTCCATTTTCATTGCTTTGGAGGTTTTCATGGAAGCAAAATACAAGAGAGTGCTACTTAAAGTAAGTGGCGAAGCCCTTGCGGGCGAAAATCATACAGGTATTGATGACGAAATGCTTTTAAAAGTAGCAGCTGACGTTAAGAAACTTAGAGATATGGAAGTTGAAGTAGCCATTGTCTGTGGTGGCGGAAACTTCTGGAGAGGCAGAACAAGTCAGGGAATGGATAGAGCTCAAGCTGACTATATGGGAATGCTTGCAACATGCATTAACGCTCTTGGCCTTCAGGATGCTTTTGAAAGAACTGGAATAAAGACTAGGGTGCATACAGCAATTGACATGAAGGCTATTGCTGAACCATATGTTAGAAGAAGAGCTTTACATCAACTAGAAAAAGGCAATGTAGTTATCTTCGCAGCAGGCGTAGGAAGCCCATTCTTTAGCACAGATACATGTGCTGCACTTAGAGCTACTGAAATGAACTGCGATGTGATTCTCCTTGGGAAGACAATTGATGCAGTTTATGATAGCGACCCAACAATTAATCCGAATGCTAAACCATACAAGAGACTTACACATCAAGAAGTCCTTGAAAAAAATCTTCAAGTTATGGATAGTACAGCAGCATCTTTATGTAGAGATAATCACATGAAGATTCACTGTTTCGGACTTTCTGAACCAAACGCAATCTTAAGAGCAGTATCTGGCGAAGATATTGGAACAATTATTGAATAGGAGGAAATTTTATGGCTACTCCAAGAGAAAAATATGAAGAAAAGATGGCTAAGACTATTAATGTTCTTAAAGAAGACCTTAATAGTGTAAGAGCTGGTCGTGCTAATGCTGCACTTCTCGATCAAATCGTTGTAGATTATTATGGAACCCCTACACCACTTAAGAATATGTCTAATATTTCCGTTCCAGATCCTCGTACATTAATGATTACACCTTTTGATCCATCAACAGTAAAGGATATTGAAAAGGCTATTCAGATGTCCAATATTGGAATCAATCCGTCAAATGATGGTAAGAGCATTCGACTTGTAATTCCACCAGTAACCGAGGAAACAAGAAAAGAAAAGACTAAAGTCATCAAGAAGATGGGTGAAGAGAGCAAAGTTGCTGTTAGAAATCTTCGCCGTGATGCTAACGATGAAGTTAAGAAGATGGAAAAGAACGGCGAGCTTACTGAAGACGACGAGAAAGACGAACTTGATGAAATTCAGAAACTCACTGATAAGTGCATGAAGGACATAGACAATATCGTTGCAGAAAAAGAAAAAGAACTAATGGAACTTTAATAAAAATTAGGGGACAGGTTTATGCCTGTCCCTTGTATTGATATTTATGTTAGATAAAAAGAAAATTCCACAGCACGTTGCCATTATAATGGACGGTAACGGACGTTGGGCAAAGGAACGCGGGCAAATTCGAGTCAAAGGTCATAATGAGGGGATGAAGGCCTTAAGAGAAATTGTTAAACGTTCTGATGTACTTGGCATTAAATATTTAACCGTGTACGCATTTTCAACTGAAAATTGGAAAAGACCTTCTGATGAAGTTTCGGGCATATTTAAGCTTCTTGTTAAATATGTTGCTAGTGAACTTGATGAACTAAACAAAAATAATGTTCAGGTGCATATTATCGGAGATTGGGCAAAGGTTCCTGAAGATGCACAAAGCTCTATCAAAAAGGCTATTGAAACGACGAAAGATAATACTGGATTAGTTTTTAATATAGCGATTAACTACGGGGGAAGAGCTGAAATAGTTAAAGCTTGCAATGAGTTAATTGAAGAAGGGGCTCGAAACATTACCGAAGAAGATTTTGCTAAGAAACTTTATACAGCAAATTATCCAAATCCTGACGTTATTATCAGAACTGGTGGAGAGAATCGATTGTCCAATTTCTTGACTTGGCAATCCGCGTATTCAGAGCTTGTTGTGATAGATACTTATTGGCCAGATTTTACTCCGGAAGAATATGAAAAGGCATTAGAGATCTTTCAGGCTAGGAACAGACGTTTTGGAGGACTTTAAGTGAAAACTAGATTAATTTCAATTGCTTTTATGCTGCCATTTTTGGCGTTTATTATACTTGGAAAACTTCCATTGCTGATTGTAGTAATGCTTATTTCTGCAGTTTCGATGTTTGAATTTTATAAAGGTTTTGAAAAACTCGAAATAAGAGCATCTATCCCAGTTGCTGGAGCTTTAACTCTTGCATTATATGGAACAATTTACGGCGCAATTTTTTGCGCAAAGGATTGGGTACTTTTTGAAACCTTAATTAATATATGGTTTTTTGCAGTAGTTGCTGTTTCTTTATTGTTGATTGTTTTAGATAAGGGACATAATATTCTAGGTCCAACTTATACAATGGTTGGGATTTTCTATATTGCCTTTAATCTTTCTCATTTAGTTTTAATTGAGCAGAAAGAACACGTTATGGCATGGCTGCCACTTATTGTTGCATTTTTGTCAGATACCGGCGGCTTTTTCGGTGGAATGTATTTTGGAAAACATAAACTTGCTCCGGTATTATCACCTAAGAAAACACTTGAAGGCGCCCTTGGTGGAGTCATCTTATCATTCTTTGGAAGCATGATATTTGCATTGATTGCATGCCAAGATAATTTCATTCTTTGCGCTCTAATTGGAATCGTTGGCGCGGTAGTTGCAGAGCTTGGCGATTTAACTGCAAGTGCCTTTAAGAGAAAGATGGGAATCAAGGATTATTCAAATCTTATCCCGGGTCACGGTGGTGTTTTAGACAGAATGGATTCTGTAACTTTCGTTGCCCCATTCATTTACTATTGCATGGTATTATTCTTTAAATAGTGAAAAATATTTCAATTCTTGGATCTACTGGATCCATCGGAACACAAACACTTGATGTCATAAGGAATCATTCAGATGAATTTCAGGTTCTTGCTTTAAGCTGTGGCCATAATGTTAAATTGTTTAAACAGCAGCTTAAAGAATTTAAACCTAAATTTGCTGTGTGTGCAGAAGAATCAGATGCTTTAACTTTATCAAAAGAGTTTAAGGGTATCGCATTTTCTTATGGTATGCATGGACTTTGTCAGCTTGCAAGCCTTGAAGAAAGCGATATAGTTGTAAACGCTCTTCTTGGAATGATGGGCCTTCGTCCAACATTTGCAGCTGTAACTGCAAAGAAAAATATCGCGTTCGCTAATAAAGAAACACTTGTTGTGGGAGGATCCTTCTTAACTGAATCTGTCAAGACAAATGGAATAAATTTTATTCCTGTTGATAGCGAGCACTCTGCAATTTTTCAAAGTCTTCAAGGCTATCATGGTGGAGGAATAAATAAAATTCTACTGACTGCTTCTGGCGGTCCTTTCAGAGGATATACAAAGGAGCAACTTGCTAAAGTGACTAAGGATCAAGCTCTTAAACATCCAAATTGGACCATGGGTGCCAAGATTACTATTGATTCAGCTACAATGATGAACAAAGGCCTTGAAATAATCGAAGCAAGCTTACTCTTTGATGTTAATCCAAATAAGATTGAGGTGTATGTACATCCTGAAAGCATACTTCACAGTGCAGTTGAGTTTGCTGATGGGGCTATATTAGGGCAGATGGGTGTTCCTGATATGCGCGTTCCTATTGCCTATGCTTTATCTTGGCCAAAGAGACTTTCAAATATTGCAAAATCAGTTGATTTATTTGAACTTGGTTCGCTTCATTTTGAAAAACCCAATTCAGAAGTATTTAGATGCTTAGGACTTGCATACCAAGCTATTAAGGCCGGTCATAGCTATCAGATAGTTATGAATGCGGCAAATGAAGAAGCAGTTCAAGCTTTCTTAAAAGATCGAATTGGATTTACTCAGATTGCAGATATTATTGAAAACACTATGAATGCTAGCAAGGCTATAACAATTAGTAGCGTTGATGATATTTATGAACTTGAAAAGCAAAGCAGATCACTTGCTCAAAACTTTATTAAAAGATAATGAAAATATTAGGGATTATTGTGGCAATAATAAGTTTCTTACTTTTGGTGGTTAGCCACGAGTTTGGACATATGATTGTTGGAAAATTATGCGGTGTACGTGTTGATGAATTTGCTATTGGCATGGGGCCGCTTCTTTTAAAAAAACAAAAAGGCGAAACTCAATATAGTCTAAGAGCGATTCCTTTAGGTGGATATTGCAGATTTAATGAAGACGAAGATGAATCAGACGATCCAAGGGCGTTTGTTAATGCAGAGAAATGGAAGAGGGCTGCAATACTTGTTGCAGGACCTTTTATGAATGTCCTCGTTTGTTTAATCATATTACTAACTGTATTTATTATAATAGGCATTCCGCAGGCTGATCTCGGCGTTGTAATACCATGGGCTTTCAAAAATACATTCTTAGTATGCAAAGACTTTGTTGTTGAAACTTTTGCCTTCTTTGGAAGATTATTTACTGGCAATGCTGCATCAGATGATGTTGTTGGTATTGTTGGAATTGTAGATATTTTTGCCGAGGAAATTGAATATGGTTTTATCAATGTTGTGTATTTCATGGGAATTATTAGCCTTGATTTAGCCTTCATAAATCTTCTTCCTTTTCCGGCACTCGATGGTGGACGATTGTTATTTATTCTGATTGAACTTATTACAAATAATAAGGTAAACAAGAAGGTTGAAAATGCAATTAATACTGTTGGATTTTTGCTTTTAATGATTCTTGCGGTCAGTTTGATATTTAAAGATACTATTAATATTATTTTAAAATGACGAAACAAGTAAAAGTAGGAAACATAATAATTGGTGGCGGCGCACCAATCAGCATCCAGTCTATGACTAATACTGATACAAGGGATGTTGATGCGACTTTAAAGCAAGTTGAATCTTTAGCCGAAGTGGGATGCCAGATTGTTAGATGCACTGTTCCTGATATGGAAGCTGCAAAAGCATTTGGCAAAATTAAAGCAAAATCCCCAGTGCCACTTGTTGCCGATATTCACTTTGATCATAAGCTGGCTATTGCGGCAATCGAAGAGGGTGCAGACAAGATTAGAATTAATCCTGGCAACATTGGTTCAGAAGAAAAGGTTCGTGCCGTTTTAGAAAAGGCTAAGGCTTATCAGGTACCAATTCGAATTGGCGTAAATTCTGGCTCGATTGAAAAAGAAATTCTTGCAAAATATGGTGGGGTGACTGCACAAGGCATGGCTGAAAGTGCTTTAAATGCGGTAAAGTACGCCGAAAGCTTTGGATTTGATAATTTAGTCGTTAGTCTTAAATCAAGTGATGTAGCGATGAATTTTAAGGCTCATAAGCTGTTTAAACAGGTAAGTGATAGACCTCTTCACATAGGACTTACCGAGTCCGGAGTCGGCCGCGCTGCTGAAATAAAATCTGCAGCTGCAATGGGCGCACTTTTGCTAAATGGTATTGGTGATACAATGAGAATTTCACTTACAGGAGACCCTGTTCGTGAAGTAATTCTCGCAAAACAGATTCTAAAAGCTTGCGGTATTCGTAAATCTGGAATTGATTTTGTTTCATGCCCAACCTGCGGAAGAACAAAGGTCGATTTGCCAAGTATTGCAGAGGAAATTGAACAGAAGCTTATGCCAATTTCCGATGAGTTTGAAAAGCAAGGTAAATTTATTCGAGTTGCTGTTATGGGATGCGCGGTAAATGGCCCAGGAGAGGGCAGATCAGCTGACTTTGGTGTATCCTGTGGAAAAGGCGAAGGCCTTTTGATGAAGAAGGGTGAAATAGTAAAGAAAGTCCCAGAATCAGAAATAGCTGGAGCATTATTAGAAATGATAAAGGAATAAAAAATAAAGCAGATTTTTCTGCCAAAATTAAAAGCCCACTTACTGGGCTTATTTTTTTATCTTTATTTGTTCATAATTGTCTTCATAAGCGCATCGTATGTGCTAGGCGTTGCAATTGCAATTGAAGTATTTGTCTCAAACTGCAAAGGCTTGCCCTCCATATCGCTTACAATTGCTCCGGCTTCTTCGGCAATAAGAGAGCCTGCGGCAATGTCTCATGGAGCAAGTTCGTATTCAAAGAACATGTTAGCTCTTCCGCAAGCAACATCACAAAAGTCAAGTGATGCTGTTCCAAATCTTCTTACGTCCATGATTTGCTGATGAAGTTTATACATTAAATCAAATGATGGCTTTGCTAATTCCGGACGATAAACTGCTGTTCCAACAAGAGCAACAGACTGATCAAGAGGAAGATCCATGACACGAATCTTTTGTCCGTTTAATGTTGCTCCTTTGCC
Organism: Anaerovoracaceae bacterium; assembly: GCA_045616685.1. Classification (GTDB taxonomy): domain Bacteria; phylum Bacillota; class Clostridia; order Peptostreptococcales; family Anaerovoracaceae; genus UBA1764. The sequence goes on along the minus strand of JAZLHF010000022.1, from coordinate 56,101 downwards.
TCTTTCAGCAGAGAACATTTCTTTTTTGTATGGATCATATACAACACCGAGCTGAATCTGTCCATCAACAATATAGCCGATTGAAATAGCACTGTGGCCAAAGCCTTTAACAAAATTTAATGTTCCGTCAATTGGGTCAATGATGAGTGTTCCGTCTTTGCCCGGCTTGTTCAATTTTTCTTCACCAAGAAAACCAACAGTAGGGAACATGGTTGAAAACTTATCAAACAAAAAGTCTTGAACCATCTTGTCGTATATAGTAACTAAATCTCTAAATGATGATTTAAGTGAGACATCTCTTTCCTGAACTTTGTTATGGAAAATCTTTGATGCCTCGATGACTGTTTCTTCAATTTGTTTTAACATAGATAAAAATCTTCTTTCTTCCATCAAATTATACACTTTTTGCCGTTGAAATCATTGAGAAATGACTAAAATTTTGGTAAAACATGTTGTTGACTATCAAATAGATTCAAGACGTAATTCTTAAGAAAGGACGTGCAAATAGATGAAATAATGACATATTTTAAATGGTCAGGTTATCTTATGAACATCAGCACAATTAATCAGGTTGCAAGTACTGGCTCTGGCTGGGAAACATACTTCAAGGTAATCGCTGATTCTATGCAGTTCAAGGCAACTCGCTGGTTTAACGAAAATATTAACACGGCAGACACCATTACTTGGGACACAGTAGTTAAATAAGTTTTTTTGACAGATTATTTTATTTGTAGTTCTTCTTTGATTGCATTTCGTAGTAATCTAGAACAATTTAGATGAGCTTTTTCGGCGAGATTATTTAACCAGGCTTCTATAGTAACAGTTTTATTAACTAATCGATTATCATAATTATATTTTCTATATTCTGTTGTGTCACAAGAAACAAAAGAAACAATAGAATTACTATTTTGCTTAATGCTTTTAATATTACTTGGTTTAGGCATTTCTTTTTGGTTATCCTCATAGTCACATAACATTAAACTGAGAGCATCTTGCGCCATAAGGAAAGAGTCTTCTAAGGATTCTCCAAATGTGAAGCAGCCTTCGATATCTGGAAAACTTACATTATATAGTTCACCTTCAGGTTCAAATATTGCAGGGTATATATATTTAGCCATTTTTCTTTACTCCTGTAACTTTCAAAATATTATTTGCTGTTCCTGTAGCTATTTCCTTAGAATGCCGAGGAATAGTAACAACAGAATTCGTAATTGGGCTATAGTATTTATCATGAGCTTTCCCATAGCCGCAAAAGATTACGCCATTACTTTTAAGCAACTTTATTAATTCGCTTCTCTTCAATTCTCCTCCTAATAATAACATGTGTTTACACGTGTTTCAATACAATTTATGGTAAAACATATATTTATAGTACTGGAAATAAATGGGATTGTCAAGCACGTGTCGTTGACAAAGTAAAACATTCTTGTTAAAATTAAATTGTTTATTAATGAGAACGTTCTCTTTTTTTGGAGTATTATGGCAGCAACAATTATTGATGTATCTAAAAAGTGTGGATATTCTAAGGCTACAGTTTCTCGTGCCTTTATTTCGCCTGAAACAGTTAGTGAAAAGGCAAAGACTAGAGTATATGAGGCTGCAAAGGAACTAAATTACACACCAAATACAATTGCGCGTGCTTTGGTTCGTCAGCATACAGAAAATATTGCTTTTATTATTCATGAAAAGCAATATCCAACTATGCTAAATCCATTCTATGCTCCAGTTCTTGAAGCTATAATGCAAGAGGCTATGAAGAGACAGTATAGTGTATTTATCTCAACTAGCCATGATGAAAAGCTTCCTAACGGAGATAGTTATATTAAGAAGCATATGGACGGTGTAATATTCGCTGGTCAAACCGATCCTGATGCTGTTGAAGAAATGAGAAGACACAATATACCTGTTGTTTTACTCAATCATGAAATGAACTTGGAAAATCTTGCTTGTGTTGCTGTTGAGCACTATCATGGCGCTGTTCAAGCTACTGAACATTTATATGAACGTGGCCATCGCAAGATCGGTTTATTAGCAGGACGTTTCTCAAAGCAAGTTTGCGATGCTCGTCTTAAAGGCTATAAGAGCGTATTAAAGAAACATAAGCTGCCTATGGATGAACAATTTATTGTTGATATTGAACCAACAATGGAAGAGGCAGAAAAAGTATTTTCAGAATTACTTAAGCTTCCTGATAGACCAACTGCTTTCTTCTGTACAAATGATACTATTGCTGCCGGAGCTGTAAAGGCAACTCTTCATGCGGGTCTTAGAATTCCAGAAGATATGGCAATTATCGGTTTCGATGATAGTATCGTAAGTCAAATGATAGAACCTGCATTAACAACTATACATGTTGATACAGCATTAATGGGTAGAGTTGCAGCAGAGCAGTTATTTGATTTAATTGATAAAAAAGAATTAGAGGATATTCATGTTAAAGTTCCAACAACTTTGATAGTACGTAGTACAACATGATTTATATAAAGGAGCAATTATTATCATGCGCGTAACATGGATTAATGTTGGCTATGGTGATGCTGTTATTTTCCAATCTGAAAATGGGTATACCGCTTTACTTGATGGTGGCAGTAATTTACCACAAGAATTTGCTGGAGATTCATACAGAATCAGAAGTTTGGAATATCTGCAAAGCCTTGGCATAGATCATATTGATTCAGTAATAATTTCACATATTCATGAAGATCATGTCTGTGGTTTAAAAAAGATTATAGAAAACATTAAAGTGGATCAGTATTTTGTTCCATATCCAATTGATGTTTTCCAAAATAGACAAGATTTGAAGCCAGAAGAGTATGCTGCTAAAAGTGTATTCTTATATACAAATGCATTAAACGATTATTGTGAAATAATTGATAAGGCAACAGCATCGGGGAAAAAGATTAATGTTATTAAACCTGGCGACAAACTTTGTTTAAATGAGGATTTGTCTATTGATGTTTTAGCTCCAAAGCCTGGTAATATTTCAGAGTATATTGCAAATGTCCTAAAGGCATATGATTCCACGAATCAGAAAGAAATAACTGAAATATTAACAAAACTTGACGCTACATCTAATGCTACAAGCCTTTTACTCAAAGTAAAAGCAGGAAATTTAGTATATTTAATGGCGGCTGATAGCTGCCCAAGAGAATGGAATGAAATTGATACATCAGCGTTTAAGGATGTAAATGTATTAAAACTTCCTCACCATGGACAAAAGGATTCAGTTGAAGAATCAATAATGTCTTTAATGCCATTAGATTATGTTGTGACTACTGCATCATCAGATCGCAGGTACAATAGCGCTAATAGGGCCGTTTATGAGCTTTTAAGCAGTATAAATCCAAAGGGAAGGGCTCCGGAATTCTTATTTATTGACGAAAGGGAATATCCGCCTTATTTTTCAAAACCAGAAGGATTCAGCGCGACTACTATAGAGGATTTAAACGGAATTATATCTTTAAAATTTAGTAGAAAATAGGAAAGTGATATTTTTTACTCAAAAATGAGAACGTTTTCATTTTGGTCATTTCCGGCTATACCCCGGATAATATAATTGTTTATAACTAAAGGAGAGAAAAGATGAAAAAGAATTTCAAGAAAATTTTTGCCTTAGTTCTGGCTCTTCTTATGGTATTTAGCTTAGCTGCATGCGGCGAAAAGAAAGAAGCTAATACTGAAGAAGAATTCAATTGGCCAACTAAGGAAATCACTCTTATCCAGCCATGGAGTTTGGGTGGTGGCCCTGACGTAATTACTCGTCAGATTGCTTCTTATTCAGAAGAATATCTTGGTGTTCCAATGATCGTTGAAAACCACACTGGTGGTTCAGGTACTATTGGAATGAACGACTTCCTTGATGCTGAAGATGATGGTTATACTATCTTCTGCTGCAATGGTCCTTTATTTTCATTAACACCAAGCTTCATCGATGTTGATTACACAGTCGATGACATTTCACCTGTTTGCGGTATTCGTATTACAGAATTCGTAATTCTTACACAGGCAAGCAGTGGCATTACTAACCTTGATGAACTCGTTGCTTATGCTAAGCAGGGTCACACAATCAAGTATGCTACAACAGGCGGCCCAGGAAATGACAACTATACTATGATTTCAGCATTATTCAAGATGCTCGACATTCCTTGTGAAGCTGTTCCTTATGATGGTGGACAGGAAGCTATCAACGCATTAGTTGGGGGACACGTAGACGTAGCAGCAGGTTCTCCACCTGTATATCGTGACTATGTAAAGAACGGTGAATTAAACTGCCTCGGTACATTCATTCCTGAAGGAATTGATGTAGATGGAATCGGACACATCGATTCATTCCAGAGCCAGGGTTATGACATTGAATTCACTGGTATGGACTATATCGCAGTTCGCTCATCAGTAGATGAAAGAATCCAGGAAAAGCTTCGTGAATTTATCCTTAAGGTTTATGCAGATGCTGATTTCCAGAAGTTTATGTCTGATATGGGCATGGCTGCTTGGGATGCTGATGCAGCTGAAATTCTTGACATGGTTGATTCTCAGAGCAGGGCTATGACTAAATATATTCCAATGGTTCAATAATAGCTTATAGTATTCCTTGCCCGCACAGGGCAGGGGATACTCCTTCTCATAAAAGGAGCAAATTATGAAGATTAAGTATAACTCAGAAATGATTGGCGGACTAATCTTTGCCATTGCTGGGGCTATTCTTTGGCTATTAATTCCTTCGCAGATTCCAACAAAAGAAACTGCTTCTATTAATGCACAAACTTTGCCAAGTATTGCTATAGGCGGGATGTGCATTTGTGGTATTGCTTTGTTTATTCAAGGTTTACTTAGAGAAAAGCAAGAAGTAATTATTACAAAGGAAAGTTTTCATACCGAGACATTCAAAAAAAGTTTAAGATCAATAATTTATTGCTTATTCTTGATTGCTTACTGTTTTATGATTAAGCCATTAGGTTTTCTTATTTCAACAGTGATTCTTGTAATAGCAATTATGTTATTCTATGGCGCAAGAAAATGGTATTACTATGCAATTCCTTTGGGTATGGTAGGAATAGTCTTTGTAATATTTAAAGTATTGCTTCATGTTTCTTTGCCGTTATTGTAAAGGAGAGTAATTATGGAACTATTTTTAAGTGGTCTTAGTCTCCTTACGAACTGGCAGAATTTTATCGTAATGCCAATAGGCTTAATTATTGGTATTATTGTTGGTGCCATTCCAGGATTAACATCTGACTTGGGTTTAATCCTTTGTATTCCAATGACATACGGAATGAATCCAATTCCAGCTATTTTGTTATTACTTTCAATTTATGCTGGCGGTACGTATGGTGGTTCAATTACTGCTATTTTAATCAATACTCCGGGAACATCTGCAAACGCAGCTACACTGCTTGATGGCTATCCAATGACTAAACGTGGCATGGCATATAAAGCTCTTCAAATGGCGTTATTTGCTTCAGTTATTGGTGGGTTAATCAGTGCTTTGTCTTTGCTATTCCTGGCACCTCCAATTGCAAAAATTACATTGCTGTTTGGACCTGCTGAATACTTTGCTTTAGCTGTATTTGGCTTATCTGTTATTGCCGGAGTCTCAAATGATAGTATTTGGAAGGGCTTAATCGGAGCTTGCCTTGGTTTATTCATTGCGTGTATTGGAACTGATAATATCAGCGGTACATCAAGATTTATCTTTGGTCAGAATAAGTTAAGAGCTGGTGTTGACTTGATTATTGCTCTTATTGGTCTTTTCGCTATATCAGAAATTTTAATGAAATCAAAATATAATCCTAAGAAGGATCATAAGGTGGTAAAATCATCTGATATAACAAAAGATAAGATTTCTAAAGAAGAACGTCGTCGCTGTTGGAAACCAATTGGCATAGGTTCATTGATAGGTGTAATTATCGGTGCTACACCTGGTACTGGTGGTGGTCTCGCAGCATTTATCGCATATAATCAAACAAAACAATTATCAAAGCATCCTGAGACATTTGGTAAAGGTGAAATCGAGGGTGTTGCAGCATCTGAATCTGCTAATAATGGAGCATGCGGGGCAACAATGATTCCAATGCTTACATTAGGTGTTCCAGGAGATGGATCAACTGCGATTCTTATGGGTGCATTCATGCTTCATGGCATGGTTCCAGGTCCATCACTTTTTGCAGAGCAGGGTAATATTCTTTATGCAATGATGATCGGATTGATTGTTATTAACATCTTTATGTGGCTTGTAGGAAGAGTATTTATTGGATGGTATGCAAATATTACAAGAATTCCATTTGAAATCCTTGCTCCAATAGTACTTACATTCTGTATTGCAGGCTCATATTCAACAAATAATAGAATCTATGATATTTACATCATTTTGATTGTGGGTATCATTGCATATATTATGCGTCGTTTGAACTTCCAACTCGTTCCAGTATTACTTGGTATCGTGCTTGGACCTTTGGCTGAAAAGAACTTTAGACGTGCAATGATTATTTCTGAAGGAAGTTGGAAGATTTTCTTCACAAGGCCAATCGCTTGTGCGTTTATTGTAATAGCGATAGTTTCAGTAGTAATCTTTGCTATTAGAAATCAAAGATCTCAAAAGCGTGCAAAAGAGAACGAAGCGAAGATGGTGGTTGTGGATAAGGAATAATAAAATTTTCCTCATTATTTTGTCCATATAATTACTAAAAAAGCTCTCTGATTTCTCAGAGAGCTTTTTTAGTGTTTTATTAACTAGTATTTTCTAGCGTTCTTTACATGTGCAAGGTGATCCTTGTATGCTTCAATGTTCTTAGGGTTCTTTGAAACCTGAACATCGCCGCATCTCCACCATGAACCGTATCCTTCAGTCATTGACTTTGGAAGAACTCTGATATCGAATACTACTGGTTGGTTCTTAACTTTCTTGGCATCCTTAAGAGCCTTATCGAGTTCGTCCATTGTACGAATTGTGTAAGCCTTGCAGCCATAAGCTTCACCAATCTTAGCAAAGTCTACTGGCATGAAGTTGCCACTGAACTTATCATCTTCTCCACGGAATCTTAATTCTGTGCAAAGTGTTTCGTTACCATGACCAACCTGGAGGTTGTTGATGCAACCGAATGATGCATTGTTAAATACGCATACGTTAATCTTTTTATGTTCCTGAACAGCTGTAAGAAGTTCGCTGTGGAGCATTACAAAGCTTCCGTCACCAACCATTGAATATACTTCATGGTCATCACCAATAGCAAATTTAACACCAAGCGCACCGCTGACTTCATATCCCATGCAGGAATAACCGTATTCCATGTTATATGTATCAAGTCCACGAGCCTTCCACATTCTTTGCATATCGCCTGGAAGTGATCCTGAAGAGCCAATACATGAATCGTTAGGATCCATAAACATATTGATCTTGGCAAGAACTGCAGTCTGTGTTAATGTTGCATCTAAATCTTTTGCAAACTTTTCAACAGATCCAATGTTGTCATCTTTAACTTCTGGAATGTAATCTTTGCCATAAGCTGTTGCTGCAAGTCTATCCCATTCCTTGAACCATTCGTCTCTTGCTTCTGCGATTTCAGTAGTGTAAGGAGCCTTGTAGTTCTTGAGGGCCTTAGCTAAAAGTGGGAGAGCTTTCTTTGCGTCTGCAACTACAGGAAGAGCTTCCATCTTAAGAGCTTGGAAATCTGAAACGTTGATATTAACGAATTTAGCTTTTTCTTTAAAGAGCCACTTTGATGAGGATGTGAAGTCTGTGTAACGTGTACCTACGCCGATAACAACGTCAGCTTCTTTTGCAAGCTTATTAGCTGCAGAGCATCCTGTAACACCGATACCGCCAAGGTTAAGTGGGTGATCATAAAGTACAGCACCTTTACCTGCTTGTGTTTCACCGAAAGGAATGTTGCATTGCTCTGCGAAGGCTTTAAATTCTTCGTGAGCTTCGCTGTATCTTACGCCGCCGCCGCAGATAAGAATAGGCTTCTTTGCCTTCTTGATAATCTTTGCAGCTGCTTTAATAGCATCTTCTTCAGGAACTCTTCTTTGGAGTTTATGAACTCTCTTCTGGAAGAAAGTAATAGGGTAATCATAAGCTTCCCCTTCAACATCCTGTGGAAGTGCAATACATACAGCACCTGTGTTAGCAGGGTCTGTCAATACTCTCATAGCATTAATCATAGCGCTCATAAGCTGTTCTGGACGCTGGATTCTATCCCAGTAGCGGCAAACTGCTTTGAAACCATCATTTGTTGTGGTTGATAAACTGTTAGTTTGTTCAATCTGCTGAAGAACAGGGTCTGGCTGACGGCAAGCATATGTGTCGCCAGGAAGAAGGAGTACAGGAATATTGTTTGCTGTAGCTGTGGCAGCTGCTGTAATCATGTTTGCAGCGCCAGGGCCAATTGAAGATGTGCAAGCAATAATCTTTTTTCTCTTGGCATGTTTAGCGAAAGCTACAGCAACCTGTGCCATACCTTGTTCGTTCTTTCCTTGCCATACTTTAAGTCTTGTAGCTTCCTGGGTAAGAGCTTGTCCCATTCCTAATACGCAACCATGTCCTGGAAGCATGAAAACACCTTCTACAAATGGGTGTTCTTGGTCGTCATAAGCAATGTACTGATTTTCTAAGAAACGTACTAATGCCTGAGCCATAGTTAAGCGAACTGTTTTCATCTATTGCTCCTTTACAATTTGAAAATGTGGTCGTTAGCATCATCTTTCCAAAGCCATTCATGTTCTTTGTCGTCGATTCTGGTCTTCTTCCAAGGTTCTCCGTCAAGGTGTCTAATGCCCCATGCATAGCACATTGCATAACCCGGAGCAGCAGTTTGTGAATGGAAACCATTATTAATGATTGCACAGCCATTATGTTCTGTCTTGAAGATTTCACCATTAGCAAAACCTGCGCCGAAACCCTGTGGGTAATCGAAACGATAGAAGTAAACTTCTGGCTGTGGGTGATGATGAGGTGGATATGAACTCCACTTGCCTGGGAAGTTAAGAACCTCACCAAGAACCATATTAGAGAATGGTGCATTGTCATAATCAAAGAAAGTTTTAATTTCTCTTCTCATGCAACCCATGAGTTCTCCATTGGCTCCGGCATGTTGAACTTGCACTGTTTCTGGTGTGTAAAGTACAGTTTTAAATGGAGTCTTGTTAATTGTCTGCTGAATGTAAATTTCGCAGTGATCTAATGCCTTAATTGTAATGTCGCAGCCGCAGCTTGCTAAAAGGCAATATGCTTCATGGTTAAAGCAGTCTGGGCGTTCACAAATAACTTTGTTGCAGCAATATGTGAGTTCCATTTTCCCCTGGAAAAGGAGAACTGCTGTTTCTTTTTCAGATTCATGAATAGAGTAGGTGTCGCCAGCTTCCATAACAAGAAGACCAACATCCATTTGTGTACCCATGTCATCTACAGCTGTGTCAATGTAGACATTATATCCACGCTTAATTTCTTTATTTAAATACATTTTTCGACCTTCTTTAAATTAGAGACCTGTGTGTTCTTTAATATACTTGCGAGCCTTCATAGCGTATTCAAGTGGGTTAGCTTTTGCTGGATCCTGTTCAGCTTCAACGAGTAGCCAACCTTCATAATTAGCTTCATCAAGAACCTTGAAAATAGGATCGAAGTCAACATTGCCATCACCAGGAACTGTGAATGCACCATTTCTAACTGCCTGTAAGAAGCTCCAGTTGTTGTCTCTAACCTGCTTAACGACATCAAGTCTCATATCTTTAAGATGTACGTGACCAATTCTGTCTTTATACTTTTTTAGCATTGTGAGAGGATCTTCACCTGCAAATGTGAAGTGACCTGTGTCGTAGCAAAGGAATACGTATCTTGGATCTGTGTTGCTCATCATTTTATCTGTTTCTTCAGAAGTCTGAACTACTGTGCCCATATGGTGGTGGAAGCAAAGCTTGAAACCACGTTCTACGGCAATTTTACCAAGTGTGTTGAGTCCATCACAGAAAAGTTTCCATTCTTCGTCATTCATAACATACTTGTGTCCGCCTGTAAGAATAGGGGTATCAAGTTTGCCCTGAATTGAATAGCTCTGTTCACTTACATTAATTCTGTTTGCGTCAACTGCAGTGAGGAAATCGAGTTCTTTGTTGAAGTCTTCGATAACTTGCTCGATAGGCTGTGTAAGAATGAATGATGAGAACCATCTGCTAGCAATTGTCATTCCTCTTAAATCAAGAGCTTTCTTAAGTTCAGCAGCATCTTTAGGATATTTGTTGCCAATTTCGCATCCTGTGAAACCTGCAAGAGCCATTTCACTTACTATCTGCTGAAATGTGTTTTCTCCGCCAAGTTCTGGCATATCGTCATTGCACCAACCAATTGGAGCAATTCCTAATTTTACTTTCTTTGTATCCATTATTTTAATACCTTTTTAACCTGCTCGATAATATGAGCACTTGTGAGTTTGAAACGTTCTTGTAAGTAATTCTGAGGACCAACTTCCCCAAATTCATCTTCAATAGCAACGCAAGCTGTCTTGACAGGGTGTCTTTCAGAAATAACTTCAAGTACAGCAGAGTAGAGCCCTCCGTGTTTTGAGTGGTTTTCTGCAACTACAACTTTACCGCATTTCTTTGCATATTTTTCAACTGTATCAGCATCAAGAGGCTTGATGCTGAAGCAATCAATTACTGCAGCGTTAATTCCTTCATCTTCGAGAGTTTTTGCAGCTTCCATAGCTTCTTTAAGCATGATTCCTGCTGCAAAAATTGCTACATCTGTTCCATCTCGAAGAACTTCAGCCTTTCCAATTGTAGGTTCAAAGTCATCGGAGTAGATTTTTGCCATTTCTTTTCTGCCTGTACGTATGTATTTTACCCCAGCTCTATTTACACACTGTCTAAGTAACTTTTCAAGAATTTCTGTATCTGATGGTTCTAATATAGTTGCTGTTGGAATAGTTCTATAAAGAGCTACATCTTCAAATGGCATATGTGTACCACCGTTTAACGCCGCTGTTACGCCTGGGTCTGTGCCAAGAATTGTAATATCATTTTTTGCATAAGCAGCGCTTAAGAATACTTGGTCAAATACACGTCTTGATGCAAAAGGGCCGAATGTGTGAAGTATAGGTTTGAAGCCTTCGCTTGCAAGACCTGCTGCTACACCGACCATATTTGCTTCCGCAATTCCACAATTAATTGCTCTATCAGGATGTTCTGTAGCCCACTTAAGTGTTCCTATACAATTCATTAAATCTGCATCAAGATAAATTACTTTATCATCTTTTTCGCAAAGATCAATAATTGTTGTTCCAAGAACTTCTTTTCCGAGGCGAGCACCCATTTCACCGTTATAAACTACGCTCATGTTTACGCCTCCAATCCTTTAAGTTCATCTTTAAGAATGGCAGTCCATCTTTCGAACTGTTCATCACTAACAGGCATTGAGTGGTTAGCTGCGGTGTTGGCAACTTCTTCAATACCAAAGCCTTTAATTGTATCAAGTACAATTGCATAAGGTTTGTCTCCGCCAGCTCTTGTATTTTCGAGAGCGTCTGCTACGGCATTTAAATCATTACCGTTAACAATTTGTGTATTGAAACCGAATGCATTAAATTTTGCAACATAATCTCCCATAGGATAGATGTCTTCTGTATAACCATCAAGCTGACGTTTATTCCAGTCAAGTAGTACTACAAGATTAGAAACTTTTTTTGCGGCTGCAAATGCAAAAGCTTCCCATACTTGACCTTCGTTGCTTTCCCCATCGCCTACAACTAAAAATACACGATTCTTATATCCAAGTAGCTTATCAGCAAGTGCCATGCCACAAGCCGTACTTGTACCTTGACCAAGGGAACCTGTTGTCATATCTATTCCAGGAGTTTTATTGCGATCGCAATGACTCGGAAGATTTGTGCCAGGTTTGTTTAAAGTCTTAAGTTCTTCATAAGGGAAGAAGCCTTTGTTTGCAAGAACACTGTAAACGGCAGGCCCAGAGTGTCCTTTGGAAACAACAAGTTTATCTCTTTCCGGCATCTTTGGATTCTTTGGATCGTATTTCATTTCTCTGCCATAAAGTACTGCAAGAGTATCTGCTATGCTTAGAGAGCCTCCGACATGACCCTGACCAAGAGAGTGAATAGCTTCGAGAATTCCAAGACGAATTTTAATCGCAAATGCTTTTAATTCTTTTTCTTCTTGTTTTGTCATTACAAAGCCTTTCTAATTAGATTTCATCAACCTTAACTGGTCTGCCTTCTTTAAGAGAAATGTTGCAAGCTTTAGCAAGCTTTACGCTGATGTAACCATCGTAGAGTCCTGCAGGTTCTTTTGTATCATTTTCAATACAATCGATGAACTGACGCATTTCCTCCTGATATGAAGCCATATATCTTTCAAGGAAGAAGAATAAAGGCTTTTCGGAAACGATTCCGTCAGCTGTTGAAATAATTGCCGTTGAGTTGCAATCATTTGTATTTGCTACAGCACCTTTAGAGCCAAATACTTCGCCTCTCTGGTCGTAACCGTAAACAGCTTTGCGTGAACCATCGATAGAAGCGAGTGCGCCATTCTTAAGTTTAGCAGTAATTACTACTGTATCAACGTCTCCGGCTTTACCAATTTCAGGATCTACGAGGCAAGCAGCGTTTACATAGAGTTCGTCAACTTCTGAGCCGGAGAGGAAACGAAGCATATCTAAGTCGTGAATCATCATATCCATGAAGATCCCGCCTGATACAGCTACATATGCTGGATTAGGTGGTTCTGGATCTCTTGATGTAATGTGTACGAACTGTACATCACCAATCTTGCCATTAACTACTGCATCATGAAGTGCTGCATAGTTATGGTCGAAACGACGGTTGAAACCAACCTGATATTTAAGCTTCTTTGGAGAAGCTTCGAGTGCCTTCTGAACCTTTTCGATTTCTTCTAAGCTCTGATCAACTGGTTTTTCGCAAAATACGTGCTTGCCAGCAGCGATTGCTTCGAGGGAAATTGGAACATGAAGATTTGTTGATGCGCAAATAAGAACTGCATCAATGTTAGGGTCATTGATAATTTCATGATAGTCTTCATAAATTCCTTCAACTCCCCAAGTCTTAGCGAGTTCTTTTGCTGCATCTGTCCAATAAGGATCTGACATTGCAACAACTTTTGCATTTGGTACGCCAGAAGTAATTCCCTTAAGGTGTACTTGGCCGATTCTGCCGGCGCCGATGATTCCTACTTTTACCATGGTTTTTCTCCTTTTATAAAATAAAAATATAAAATTAGTTTTTAATCATAAATCTGTATACAACAGATACGTGATCAAATAAATGAGGGACTTTATATGCAAAAATTAGTATGTTTAATTTTTGTCATAGTTAGTCACAATTATTATATAACAAATCATTATCAAATGTGCATTTTTGCCACAAAAAAGCAAAAAAGTATTATTTTCTTGAAAAAAGCGCATATTTTATGCGATAATATCATATAAGAGGTGACTTTACAAAATGTGGAAAAAAGATGATGGCCCAAGAAAAGTAAACTATGTTTGGGTGCTTGCTGGCGTATATTTAGGCTATCTTGGAGTAAAGCTTATTGTAGAAATGGTGCGTGGAACAGCCGTGGTAGTTATATGGAAATACTTTGTAGCAGCTATATTCCTTGCGATTGCTATATATTTGTGCCTTAGAGAGTGGAAAATCTATCGTTATGGTGCAAAAGATGATACGTATGATCCAGATGAACTGCCTGATTCATACTATAATAATATTGAAGACAATTTTGTAAACGAGTACGAAACTGAGCATAACGTGGAAAATCAGTCTGAGTAATAGTAATTTGTTAAAAATATAATTGTTACTATTTTGCTTGAAATTTTGTAATCATATGGTAACATATTAATAGTTAAATAACTGTGCACATTGCACAGCAAAAAATTTTTAAAAGTTTTTTTATGAGGAGAATTTAACATGAAAAAGATTCTTGCAATTTTACTCGCATTAGCTATGGTATTCAGCCTTGCTGCTTGCGGAGAAAAGAAAGAAGAAGCTACAGGTGACGATGCAATCGAAATCGCTGTAGTACTCAAGACATTAGCTTCCGAATATTGGGGCTATGTAAAAGAAGGTTGCGACAAGGCTGCTGCAGAACTTGGCGTAACAGTTACAGTTGTAGGTCCTGGCGCTGAATCTGACATTGAAGGTCAGGTTGCTATGATCGAACAGCAGATTGGTGCTGGTTGCGACGCTATCGTTTGCGCTCCAAACGATGCTGCTGCTGCAGCTGCTGCACTCCAGGCTGCTATTGATGCTGGTATCCCAGTACTTGCCGTAGATACAAACGTTGGCATTGAAGGTCAGACATGCTTCGTTGGAACAATGAACGATGAAGCTGCTTACCAGGGTGGTCTTTGGGCTGCAGAACAGCTTGGTGATGGTGCTAAGGCTGTTATCATCTACGGACAGGAAGGCGACAACACATCTAACCTTCGTAAATCTGGTTATGAAAAGGCTTGCCAGGAAAAGGGTATTGAAGTTCTCGATGCTATTTCCGGCCAGAACACAACAGACGGTGCTGTAAAGGCTATGGAAGACCTTCTCAGCAAAGATGGCGATGCTATCAACGTAGTATTCTGCCACAACGACGATACAGCTCTTGGTGCTGCTAAGGTTTGCGAAGAAGCTGGTTACAATGATATCCTTATCGTAGGATTCGATGGTAACGCTTCTGCTATCGAAGCAATCAAGTCAGGTACATCCCTTGTTAAGGCAACTGTTGCTCAGCAGCCTACAGAAATGGGATATCAGGTTGTTAAGGCAGCTGTAGCTGTTCTCAACGGCGAAACAGTTCCTGAAGTAATTGCTGCAGACGTTAAGATTATCAACGCTGAAAACGTTAATGAATAGTTAATGCGATTAATGTATTAAGTAAAACTTAATTGTCGCAAAAATGAGTAAGTAAGAAGGATGCGGCAAGATGTCGCATCCTTCTTTTCTTATATGTTATGTATATATACATATCTCGTATATCTAAATAGGAAAAACAGAGGTAATTCAATGAGCGAATATGTCGTTGAACTAAAAAACATTACCAAAAAATTCCCTGGCGTAGTTGCTATGAGAAATATGTCCATCGGCATCAAACCTGGTGAAATTCATGGTCTTATTGGTGAAAACGGAGCTGGTAAGTCAACACTTATTAAAGTTCTCACCGGTGTTAATATTCCTGAAGAAGGAGAAATTTACGTTGATGGAGAAAAGGTTTCATTTAAGAATCCTGTTCAGTCGCGTGAACATGGTATCGCTTGCGTATATCAAGAATTAAACATTGTACGTCAGCTTCCTGTGGTTGATAACGTATTCATGGGAAGAGCTATTAAAAAGGGCGCTCTTCTTGATTACGCTGAAATGGAAAAAAAGGCACATGAAGCTCTTACATTGTTAGGCCATCCAGAAATAGATGTTAAAAAAGAAGCTGGAAAGTACGGTATCGGATTACAGCAGATGGTCGAAATCGCTAAGGCAGTAACACAGGATGCTAAGCTTATTATCATGGACGAGCCTACATCTTCTCTTGGTCAAAAAGAGATTGAAGAGTTGATGAAGACAGTTCGTAAGCTTAAAGAAAAAGGCATTGCTGTATTATTTGTTTCTCATAAGTTGGAAGAACTCTTCGAACTTTGCGACAGAGTTACCGTAATGCGTGATGGTGAGCATATCTGCACTGAAAATATTGAAGATATGAACGAAGAAAAGCTTATCAACGCAATGGTAGGTCGTACGCTCGACAACTTATTCCCTAAGGAATTTGGAACAAAAGGTGACGTTTGGTTCGAAGCTAAAAATATAAATGAAGCTGGTGTACTTCATGATGTAAGCTTTAAGGCTCACGCAGGACAAATCACATGCTTCGCAGGACTTGTAGGTGCCGGAAGAACAGAATTAATGCGCGCCGTATTCGGAGCAGATCCAATTGACGATGGCGAAATTTATGTTAAAGGTGAACAAGTCCACATTAGGAAACCAGCTGATGCTATTAAGCATAAAATTGGTTTCTGTACTGAAGATAGAAAAGGACAGGGTCTTGTTCTTAATTTAGGTCTTCGTACAAACTTAATTCTGGCTGATATGAAGTCATTTACAAATAGCTTATTCTTCGATGAAAAGAGAGTTGAAGAAGCAGGTCAGAATAGCATTAAGAGTTTAAGAATTAAAACCCCTTCACTTGATGAAGTCGCTGCACAGCTCTCCGGTGGTAACCAACAGAAAGTTGTTATCGGCAAGTGGATGAATGCAAATGCTGATATCGTTATTTTTGATGAGCCAACAAGAGGTATTGACGTTGGTGCAAAGATTGAAGTATATAACGTAATGAACCAAATGGTTAAGGAAGGTAAATGCGTAATTATGGTATCTTCCGAATTGCCAGAAGTACTCGCTATGAGCGATCACGTTTATGTAATGCGTGGTGGTAAGATGATGGCAAGTATTGAAAGAGATTCAAAACACTTTAACCAAGAAGATATTATGAAAGCAGCTTGGGGAGGAGAGTTAGATTAATATGAATAATAGTAAATTAAAAGCAATGCTCCAGAAGATGGGCACACTACTCGCATTAGTTATCTTAGTTCTTGTTTTCTGCTTCATTTTGCCAGATAAATTCCCTAAGATTACCAACATAATGAATATCCTTAAGCAGGCTTCCATTAACTGCTTAATCGCTTCAGGTATGCTTTGTGCACTTATTACAGCTGGTATTGACCTGTCAGTAGGTTCTAACTGTGTGCTTTGCACATGTTTCATTGCCGTATTAATGGAAAAGTTCGGAATCACTAATCCAGTCGTTCTGATTCTAGCAGGCTTACTCGTAAGTACATTTGCTGGTTTTGTAAACGGAACATTACTTACAAGACTTGATCTTCCACATCCATTCGTATCTACAATGGGTATGAAGAACGTACTCCTTGGTGTAGCTCTTGTAATCACAGGATCAAAGTCCATCAGTTTCTCTGAAAAAGGTGTTGATGCTGTAATGTGGATTGGTTCATATTCATTCGGACGTATGTATGATGCTACTGGTAAGGTTACATTCCCTGGAATCCCAGCAAGCTTTGTTCTTGTAATTCTTATTTACATTATGTTTGATTTATTCCTTAAGAGAACAGCTCTTGGTCGTATGATTTACTGCTGCGGTGGTAACCCAGAAGCTGCTCGTTTAAGCGGTATTCCATCAAAGAATGTATTAACATTCGTTTATACATTGTCAGGTTTCATGGCTGGTCTTGCAGGCGTTATCTCTGTAGGTCGTCTTGCTACTGCTAATGCTAACGCTGGTGCAACATACGATAATGATGCTATTGCTGCATGTATCGTAGGTGGTGCATCATTCACAGGTGGTAAAGGTACAATTTGGGGAACACTTATAGGTGCTCTTCTTATGGCTGTAATCAGAAACGGACTTAACCTCCTTGGTGCTCAGAATGATATTCAGTACATTGTAATAGGTGGAGTAATTATTGTTGCTGTAACTATCGACGTATTCCGTAACAAGATGGAAGCTAAGGCTCGTAGACTTGCTGCTCAATAGTTTTAAAAAACTGAATACTTGGAAGCGCTTCTTATCGAAGCGCTTCTTTGTTTGATACAATCTAAGGAGAATAATATGTTTGATACAATGATTATTGGGCAAGTTTCTATTGATAAAAATATTGATTATGATGGCCGAGAAGAAACTATTTTAGGTGGAGCAGTTCTTGCGTCTGGATATATGGCTTCAGCTCTTGCTGAAAAAGTTGCAGTTGTTCCAAAGAATGATCTTGTAGATATTGTTCCTGAAAATGAATTTAAGGAATGTAAGAATGTAACAGTTTTTGCTCGTAAGTCAAAAGAGAACGTTCATATGGAGAATGTATATCATACAGCTGATCGTGAACGCAGAGATTGTCGTTGTATAGCTGCTATTGATCCATACATCCCGGAAGATATCCCAGAAGAGCCGGCAAAAGTATACCATTTAGCAGGTCTAATTGTTGGAGATATTCCTGGTAATGTTATTGAAGCTTGTGCTAAGAAAGGTGATGTTGCTGTTGATGTGCAATGCATGATGAGAAAACGTTTTGCTGATAATCATCTTGAACTTCTCGATTGGAAAGAAAAGATGAAATATCTTCCAATGTGCCGATATCTTAAGACAGATGCCAATGAAGCCGAAGTTCTTACAGGAACATCTGATAGAGAGGAAGCTGCAAAAATTCTTTACCAGTGGGGGGCAAAAGAAATTATGATTACCCATAATACTGAAGTCTTAGTTTATGATGGAAAGCAATTTTATCGCCAACCGTTAAAACCTCGTAATCTTACTGGACGTACAGGTAGAGGGGACACAACTTTCGGGGCATACCTTGTTGAACGTCAGACAAATAACATCCCAGAAGCTCTTCTTATGGCTGCTGCTGGAGTCTCATTAAAGATGGAAACTCCAGGTCCTTTTAAAGGAACACGTAAGGATATCGAAAATTATATCAAACAATTCTATAAATAATACTGAAAATAGCTATGTTTTGTTGAATATTTAACGATTTTAGAGTATATTTATATCAATATAGGGGCTTTAAAGGCTCTGTTAAGCGTGTTTAACAAAATTATCTTTTAATATTAATGGAGGAACAAAATGGCTAAAATTAGAGTTGGTGTTGCAGGCTATGGTACAATCGGCCAAAGACTTGCTGATGGTGTTGCTCTTCAGGGCGATATGGAACTGGTAGGTATTGCAGATCTTGCTCCTACTCTTGCTCTTAAGGCACTTAGAGAAAGAGATATGATTGGAAACAATGGGGTCAAGTATAATCTTTACCTTGTTGACGGCGCAGATAAGGCTGCATTCGATGCTGCTGATATCCCAGTAGCAGGTACATTTGAAGATCTTTGCAAAAATGTAGATATTATGCTTGATTCAGCTCCTGGTGGAGTTGGCGCAAAGAATAAGGAAAACTACTACGACAAATATGGTGTAAAGGCTATTTTCCAGGGTGGTGAAAAGAACACAGTTGCTGATGTATTCTTCCATGGTTATGCAAACTATGAAAAGGGTCTCGGGCAGAATTACCTTAAGCTTACAAGCTGCAACACAACAGGTCTTATTAGAACTGTTGATTGCTTAGATAGAGAATTTGGTATTGAAAAAGTTGCTATTACAATCATTCGTCGTGTAGCTGATCCTGGTGACTATCACAGAGGATTAACAAATGCTCTTGAAATTGATAAGGCTCCATCACATCAAGCTGTAGACCTTATGACAATTATGCCTGACATTGAAGCAACTGGTATTCTCGTTCATACTCCAGTTACACACGGTCATATCATTACTGTTCTTGCAACAGCTAAGGATGGCAAGAAGCTCCATAAGGAAGACGTTCTAGCAGCATTTGAAAAGCACCCAAGAATTAGAGTCGTATCAATTGATGAGGGATTTAAGGGCAATGCTTCTCTCTTCAAGTATGCTAGAGATCTTGGTAACAGACGTGGTGATATGTATGAAATTGGTCTTTGGAAAGACAGTATTGTAGAATCTGGTAACGATATTATGTATGCTATCAACATTCCACAGGAATCTGTAACAATTCCAGAAACAATTGATGCTATTCGTGCAAGCATGAAGATGCAGCTTACAAGAGAAGATGGTACAGCTGAAACTAACAAGTACCTTGGAATTGGCAAGTTCAAGAATATCGCAAAATAATTTAATTTGTTAACCTATGCAGAGGAGTGATTTTTGGGTCACTCCTCTGTGCAATATAAGATAATATGAGATTTGGAATTAATACATTAGACAATTTTAATTATGAAGGCAAAACAGTTCTCATGAGAGTTGATATGAATCAGCCTGTAGATAGAGAAACTGGTACCTTAAAGAGCACACAGCGTATAGAAGCTTGTGCTAAGACTGTTAAAGAAGTAGCAGATCAGGGCGCTAAAGTCGTTCTTATGTGTCACCAGGGTAGTGATATTGAATATAAGAATTTCTATTGCACAAAACCTCATGCAGAAGTTCTTTCCAAGCTTCTTGGAAAAGAAGTTAAATGGATTGATGATGTATGTGGACCAGCTGCAAGAGAGGCTATAAAATCCCTTAAAAACGGCGAAATCCTTCTCCTGGACAACGTTCGTTATATGAGTGAGGAAATGACTTACTTTGAACAAAAGCTAGCTTTAACTCACGAACAGCAGGCTAAAACAGTAGTTGTTGAAAAACTTGCACCCCTTGCTGATTTATACGTTTGTGATGCATTTGCTGCAGCTCACAGAGATCAGCCAACACTTTGTGGATTTGAACAGGTTCTCCCTTCAGCAATGGGTAGACTCTTCGAAGAAGAATACTGTGTTGTATCTGAATTAATGGAAAAACCAGCAAGACCGTGCGTATTCGTTCTTGGTGGAGCTAAGATTTCAGATGCATTTATCATGATGAAAACTGTTCTTTCTAATGGAAGTGCAGATAAGATTTTAACTGGCGGACTTGTCGGCAATATTCTTCTCGCTTCAAAAGGAGAAAAGATTGGCCAAGGAAGTTTAGACTTTATTGCCAAAGAAGGTTATACAAACTTCATTGAAGAAGGAAAAGATTTACTTGCTAAGTATGGCGATAAAGTTGTTCTTCCAGTAGATTTAGCTTATCTTGAAGGCGGAAGTAGAAAAGAATGTGATATTAAGTTGACTCCTGATAATATCGGAGCTCTTGATATTGGCGCTAAGACAATTAAGCTTTATGAAAATGAAATTGTTGCGGCTGCAACAATTTTCACAAATGGCCCTATGGGCGTATTTGAAGAAACTCCAACAGAGGCTGGAACAAAAGCTATTTTTGAGGCTATGGCCAATACAAAGGGATATACTGTAATTGGCGGTGGTGATAGTGTTACAGCTGCTAAGAAATATAAAGTATCTGATAGAATTGGCTACATCTGCACAGGCGGTGGAGCATTAATCCGTTTCCTTACAGGAGAAGAACTCCCAGTTGTAAAGGCATTAAGATTTGCAGCCCAGAAGTTTGGGGCAGAAAAGGAATGATATGAATCAAGATTTAATCAAAGAATATTCGGATGAGTATATTGATTATTTACGTGATGAATCTAGAAGTGTTGGAAGTGCAAAATACATTGCATTCCCTAAAACTGAAGATGAAGTTATTGATATAATCAAATATTGTTATGCAAATAATATTCAAATTACTTCACAGGGTTCTCGTACAGGAGTAGCAGCAGGTGCTGTTCCTTTTGGAGGACTTATTCTCAATTTTTCCAAAATGAATCAAGTTCTTTCAGAAAGAACTGAAGGTGATCGAGTGTATATTACACTTCAGCCTGGAATGGTGCTTTCTGAAATAAGACAATATGTTCATGACAAATATAGAGATTATTTCTTCCCGCCTGATCCTACAGAAACAGGGGCTGCAATTGGAGGAATGGTAAATTGCAATTCTTCTGGAGCTCTGTCATTTATGTATGGTCCGACAAGAAATCATGTAACAAGGCTTACATATATTCTGTCAGATGGAAGAAAGGTTGATATTGCACGTGGTCAATATTTTGCAGAAGGACTTCATGCAAAGATTCCATGCACAGATGGATCTTATTTAGAGTTTAAGCTTCCTACATATGAAATGCCAAAGACAAAGAATGTCGCTGGATATTATGTAAAGCCAGATATGGACCTCTTTGATATTGTAATAGGCTGTGATGGAACTTTAGCTGTATTAACATCAGTAGAAATTCAACTCGAAAAGCTTCCAAAATACATTGCTGGTGCAATATGTATGTTTGAATCTGAAGAGCAAGCTTTTGACTTCGTAATTAATTATAGATATTCAATGAAAGGCATTGCTGCTGTTGAATATTTTGATTCACACGGAATTGAATTATTAAGATACAATAAGGAAAACGTTTCTGGCTTTGAAGACATCTTCGATATCCCTCAAAGGATTAACGCTGTTATTTATACTGAAATACATGCCCATAACGATGAACATTACGAAGAATTGATGATAAATCTTTCTGATAAGTTTTCTGAGGTGGGTGGTAAAGAAGAAGATATATTCATTGCTGAAGGTGCTAAAGAAATTAAGACAATGAAGGACTTTAGACACGCTATGCCTGAAAGCAGCAATATGCAGGTTGACCTCGTTAGACAGCTTCATCCAGAAGTAACTAAAATGGGCGGAGACATGTCTGTTCCGGATGAATTCCTTAAAGAGGCAGGAGCCATGTTTAGAGATACTATTAAAGAATGGGGTTTCAAATCTGCAACTTGGGCTCATATTGGACAGAGTCATATTCATGCTAACATTATTGCTCAAGATGAAAACGAATACTTCCGTGCTCACCAATTATTCAAACAATGGGCACGCTGGATATCTGAACACCATGGTTCTGTATCTGCAGAGCATGGAATTGGAAAGATGAAGAATGATTTCCTTGAAATTATGTATGGCAAAGAAGGAATTAATCAAATGCGTAAGTTAAAGAAGGTATTTGATAGTAAATATTTGCTTAATGTTGGCAACTTGTTTAGTAAAGAGTAATAATGATTGATTATTTACGAGAATTTAATAGTGTTAACGTAATCATTCGATTGGTTTTTGCTTGTATTTGTGGCAGTTTGCTTGGTTTGAATAGAGAAAAGGAAGGCCGCGCTGCTGGTCTTAGGACATATTATATTGTATGCTTAGGGTCTTGCGCAGTAATGCTTCTTGGTCAATATTTAAACCTGATGCTTCGCACCCAGTGGGCTTATGTTGCTGCCTCTCTTGACCTGAAAACTGATGTAACGAGATTTGCCTCTACAGCTGTAGATGGCATAGGTTTTCTTGGGGCTGGCTCGATTCTTTTGACAAGGAAGAATCAGGTTAGAGGACTTACTTCTGCTGCTAGCCTTTGGACAAGTTGCACTTTAGGTTTAGCTATCGGCGCAGGTTTTATTGAACTTGGCCTTGTTGGTTTCATAATGATTATGATTGTTTTGAAACTTCTTCCTGTAATTGATAGAACTGCAGGAAAGCGTAATAGTAGAGCTGTATTTGGAGTCACAATTGATGATTTAACTCATATACCAAACATTATAAAATTTGTTAAAAATGATGGAATTGATGTTCTGGATTACAGCTATGAGGAAAATGATACAACTTATCTCGAGCTTCGACTTCAATTGCCGAGATATTATACAATTCCAGATTTTATTGCGAATATGTACAATTTTGATTTTGTTAAATCCGTTAAGAGAGTATAGATAGGAGGAGACATGGCATTATCATATTTAAGAGATATAAATCTTGTGTCTGTTATTGCTAGACTTCTTTGTGCTCTTGTTTGCGGCGGTGCTATCGGATTCGAAAGAGAACTCAAAGGAAAATATGCAGGTTTTAGAACCCATATCTTAATTTGCATTGGGGCTGCTATGTCAACAGCTATAAGTCAGTATATGGGCTTAATTCTTCATCAATATAATGATTTTTCAAGACTTGGTGCCGGAGTTGTCGCTGGTCTAGGTTTCATTGGCGCGGGGACAATTGTAGTTACACAAGGACGAAGAATCAAAGGCCTTACAACTGCTGCTGGCCTTTGGACAGTTGGTATTATCGGACTTTGTGCCGGAGCAGGTTTTTATGAAGCTGCTATTTTTACAACTATCCTTATGCTTGTCGCAGGAACAATCATTGCTAAACTTGAAAAGAATAAATTTGGACATTTTGATGATATTGATATTGTCATTGAGTTTAAAGATCAAAAGAACCTTAAAGACTTACTATCTTATTTTAGAGATGTCGATGTTTCTGTTGATGGATTAACGGTTAATTCTGACGATGAAAATCCTTCAGGAGTCTTTTCAATTAAACTACACAGAAAAATAACCATTGATGATGTTATAACAGATATCAAGAATTTTGAATTTACAAACAACGTGTATTCTTTATAAATGTTTGATGTAATTATTATTGGCGCTGGCGTTTCGGGTTGTTGTATTGCAAGAGAACTTTCAAAATACAAACTTGATGTACTGGTGCTAGAAAAAGAAGAAGATGTATGTAGTGGAACTTCTAAAGCAAATTCTGCTATAGTGCATGCAGGTTATGATGCACATCCAGGTACCCTCAAGGCAAAGCTAAATCTTGAGGGTAATCTTTTAATGCCTGAACTTTCCAAAGATCTTAATTTTGATTTTATTCAAAATGGATCCATGGTTGTTTGTACGGACAAAGAAGATGAACCTGGCCTTAAAGAGCTATATGACCGTGGAATAACAAATGGTGTTAAAGGTTTGCAGATTCTTTCCCGAGAAGAAGCGTTAAATCTTGAGCCAAACCTTGCTGACTGCGTTGTTTCTGTGTTATATGCTCCAACTGGTGGAATTGTAGATCCATTTGGACTTAATATTGCGGCTGCTGAAAATGCATACGAAAATGGTGCTAAATTTGAGTTTAACAAGACTGTATACGATATTGTAAAAATTGACGGCGGTTACTTGGTTAAAACTAATAAAGGCGAGTTTGAATCAAAACTTATTATAAATGCTGCGGGCCTTTATTCTGATGAAATTCATAACTTAGTTTCAAAAAAGAAACTTCACATCAACCCAAGAAGTGGATCTTATGTACTGCTTGATAAAGTCGCTGGATTGCATGTAAAGCATACAATATTTAAATTAAGTGGAAAGAAGGAAATAGGAAAGGGCGTTCTTGTTACACCTACAACACATGGGAATTTATTGGTAGGTCCAACAGCTGACAATCTTTCAGATTCGGAAAAAGGTGAAACATATACTATAGGAAATAGCATTAAGACTGTAATCGAAAAGAGTAAACTGAATGTTAAAGATATTCCTTATGATCAAGTAATTACTTCGTTTGCAGGCTTAAGAGCTGTTGAAGATTGTGATGACTTTGTTATTGGAGAAGTTGAAGATGCTAAAGGCTTTATTGATTGTGCAGGCATCCAGTCTCCAGGCCTAACATCGGCTCCGGCAATTGGAATCATGGTTTCAAATATCGTCGCTGATATTCTTCATCCCGAGAAAAATCCAAATTTCGTTGGAACAAGAAAAGGTTTTACGAATCCTAAGCTTTTAAGCGCTGAAGGCTATAATGCCCTTATCAAACAGAATCCAGCATTTGGGCGAATTGTTTGTAGGTGCGAGGGAATTAGCGAAGGCGAAATTCTTGAAGCAATTAGAAGACCTCTTGGCGCTAAATCAATGGATGGAATAAAGCGTAGAGTGCGTGCAGGCATGGGTAGATGCCAAGCTGGTTTTTGCACTCCAAGAATTATTGAAATTTTATCAAGAGAACTAGGCTGTAATCCTGAATCTATAAATAAAAATAGTGAAGGATCTGGGTTGCTTTTTGATAGAAGGAGGACAGAAGATGCTTTACGTTGATGTGGCTGTCATTGGGGGAGGGCCTGCGGGCCTTGCTGCTGCTCTTTCAGCAAAAAAATCAGGTGCAAACAGCGTTCTTGTTATAGAGCGTGACAATAGATTGGGCGGAATATTAAATCAATGTATTCATAGTGGCTTTGGATTACACAGATTTAAAGCCGAATTAACTGGCCCAGAATATGCACAAAGATATATAGATTTAACTAAAGATTCTGGTATTGAGTTTATGCTTAATACGATTGTTCTTGATGTTAATAAAGATAGAGTTTTAAAATGTGCATCTTCTGATGGCTTAAAATTCATAGAGGCAAAGTCAATTATCTTTGCTATGGGATGCAGAGAGCGTTCACGTGGTGCAATGAACATTCCTGGCTATAGACCTGCAGGAATTTATTCTGCGGGAACGGCTCAAAGATTAATGAATATTGAAGGCTTAATGCCGGCAAGGAAGGCTGTTATCGTTGGATCTGGGGATATTGGACTTATTATGGCTAGAAGACTTAGCCTTGAAGGCGCTAAAGTTGAAGCTTGCGTGGAGATTATGCCCTATAGTGGAGGGTTAAAGAGAAATATCGTTCAGTGCCTTGATGATTACGGCATTCCACTTTTACTTAGCCATACAATTACAAAAATTTATGGCAAGAAGAGAGTAGAGGGGGTAGATATTTCTAAGGTTGATGCGAATATGAATATTATTCCTGATACTGAGAGGCACATTGACTGTGACACGCTCCTTTTCTCTGTTGGATTAATCCCTGAAAATGAACTTAGTAGAAATCTTGGATTAAGCATTGATTCAAGAACAAAGGGCCCATTTGTCGATAAAAACCTTATGACAGAAGTGCCTGGAATATTTGCTTGTGGTAATGTTCTTCACGTTCATGATCTTGCAGATAATGTTTCTCTTGAGGCAGAGCGCGCAGGCAAGGCCGCAGCTGAATATGCTCTTGGGGGATTTAAAACCGTTTGGATTCAGGCAGATTTAATTCTTCCAACAAAAGAGAAGAATTATGGAAACAAGGGCGGAGCAAAAGAGACAACCTGTATCAGATGTCCTAAAGGATGTACTCTTTACCTTGAATATACAGAAAATGGCGCAAATTTTAATAATATAATTGTTACTGGTCATTCTTGCCCTAAAGGAGAGGAATACGGCAAAAATGAAATTATTTGTCCAATGCGAACTGTTTGCAGCAGTGTTAAGCTTGATAATTTTACCATTGCCATGCTTCCAGTTAGAACAAATGGGGATGTTCCTAAAGCAAAAATTGCTGAAGTTATGTCTGAAATACATAAAAATGTTGTTAAGGCTCCAATTACGGCCGGAGATATAATAATTCATAATGTCGCTGGAACAGGCGTAGATATAATAGCTACGCGCGATATGTTAAATAGTTAACGAATTTAAAAGGGAACAAAACATTGTAATATTTCAATGTTTTGTTCCCTTTTTTATGTTAAAATATATATGACTGTTATTGTAAGCTATTATTTTGAAAGGAGGTAACTATGGCCGATTCCACTTTGGAACTGAAGGAAGAACTAAAAGAAGAAATCGAAGAGGTTAAAAAACAGCCTTTAAGACAACCATCTCCGTATTCTCTTAAAGCAGTTAAGAGGTCTTTAGGTAGAAAGAAGTTTGGACAACTTGTTATTTACTTCGCTTTTATGATTTTCTTCTATTTCCCACTTGCGTATACATTTATACTTGCATTTGCTAATCAGTATGGGCAAGGTGACGTTTTACCATCAGCATGGGGATTCCAGTGGTGGCAATATGTTCTGCAACAGCAAAACATTGTTACTTCAATTGTAAATTCATTCTTATTTGCAATTACATCAACCGCTTTATCGATGTTGGTATGTATACCGGCGGCTTATGTGCTTGCACGTTACAAGTTTAAAGGTAGAAAACTGATTATGTTCTCTTTCTTACTTGGAAATGCATTCCCTAAGATTGGCATCTATACATCTATAGGTCTTATTTACTATAAGATAGGACTTATGGGTACTTTCGTCGGCGTATTGCTTATTCATATGTTAGGTACTATGATGGAAATGATTTGGCTTCCAGCTGGTGCATTTAGAAATGTTCCTCGTCATCAAGAAGAAGCAGCACGAGATGCCGGAGCTGGTCCGTTTAAGACCTTCTTTACAGTAACATTGCCAATCGCTTGGCCTGGTATTATGGTTGCAGCATTGCAAGCCTTTATTGGATCTTTAGGTGAAAATGTTGGTACATTACTTGTTGGTCTCCCACATTGGAGAACAATGATGACAGAAATGTATGGTGTTATCCTCGACTTCCCAGCAACAGCAGGTGCTGTATTCGGATTCATTATCATTATCCCAAATATTATTCTGTTGTTAATCATGAGAAAATATGTTAGTGCAGACACAATGGCTAATGGATTTAAGATGAGTTAGCGAGATAAAGAGGAAATAATTATGAATGAAAATGTAATTAAGCTTAGCGTTATCAATATGACAAAACTGTATGATAACGGCGATGGCGTTAAAAATGTAAATATTGATGTTCACGAAGGTGAACTTGTAACTTTACTCGGTCCATCTGGTTGCGGTAAAACTACAATCCTTAGAACAATTGGTGGTTTTAATGATTTAACAGAAGGAGATATTACAATTGACGGCCAGTCAATTATTGCTCTTCCTCCAGAAAAACGTCCAACATCAATGGTATTCCAGAGTTATAACTTATGGCCTCATATGACCGTTCATGATAATTTGGAATTTGGTCTTAAGCTTAAGAAGATTCCAAGGGCTGAACGCGAAGAGCGCATTGCTCATGGACTTGAATTAGTTAAGATGACTGGATTTGAGAAGAAATATCCAAATCAAATGTCTGGGGGACAGCAGCAGCGCATTGCTATTGCGCGTTCATTACTTCTCGAGCCTCAGGTACTTCTTCTTGACGAACCTTTCTCTGCATTAGATGCTAAGATTCGTCTTCAGATGCGTGAGGAGTTGCGCAAGATTCAGACAGACTTAAATATTACTGTTGTATTCGTAACACATGACCAGGAAGAAGCAATGATGCTCTCAGATAGAATCATTGTTATGAGTAAGGGTCATATTGAACAGCAGGGTAGCCCACTTGATATTTACTATCACCCAGGTACAAAGTTTGTTGCTTCATTCATTGGTGAAATGAACTTTATTGAAGGAAACGATGGAAAACAAACTGCGGTTCGTCCTGAAGATGTTATTGTCTCTAAGGACGGAAGTGGGGTAATTGAAGGTACTGTTCGTACTATCATGATGCTTGGCCACTATAATGAAATGACCATGCAGACAGAAAAAGGACTCGTTAAAGCATACCTTTCATCAGATGAGGCTGCAAATTTTGTAAGAGGGGATGTCGTTCAAATTTCCTATGGCAGAAAAGACGAGTTCGAAAATGTAGATTGATCCAGGGATAAACCCTGTCATCATAATATGCTTATCCATAATTTATAGGAGGAAACAATGAAGAAATTTTTAGCAGTTCTTCTCGCACTCGCTATGGTATTATCTATGGCAGCTTGCGGAAAGAAAGAAGAAGCAGCAACTGATGGAATTCCTACAATCCAGCTTTGGGCTACAGGTTCACAGAACGTTTCTGACATCTTCACAGAATTAATTGGCGTTTATAACGCAAAAGAAAACCGTGCTTGCAATGTTGAACTTCAGTTCATCCTTTCAGGTACAGGCGATGCTACTGTTAAGCAGCGTTATGCAGCAGCTTATCAGGCTGGCAACACAACAGACTTTGATATGATCGTTGAAAATGGTTCAGACTTACTTGAATACGTTCAGTTAGCTGGTTCAGAAGATTGCTTCATCGATCTTGATACATCAAAGCTTTCTAACTTTGCAAATGTAATGATGGAACCTTCTGTTATGAAGGAAAAACTCGTTCCTTACAGAGGAACAACAGTTGTATTATCATACGACTCAGCTAAACTTCCTAACCCACCACAGACATGGGATGAACTTGTAGAATGGTGCAAGGCTAACCCAGGAAAGTTTGATTATAACGATCCATCAACAGGTGGGGCAGGTCAGGCATTCGTATTCAATGCAATTTATCGTCAGATTGCTCTTAAGCAGAATGATCCTGATTGCTATACAAATGGTGCAGATGAAAAGTATCTTGGCATGATGGATGCAGGCTTCAAGTGGCTCGCAGATCTTCACCCATATCTCTATTCATCTGGCGGACACGTTCAGTATGCTGTAAAGAACCAGGGTGCTCTTGATCTCCTTTCACAGGGTGAAGTTTGGATGGTTCCAGCATGGGCTGATGGTACACTTACAGCTCTTGAACAGGGAACACTTCCATCAACAGTTAAGATGTATCAGCTCTCTGACCTTTCATTAACAGGTACAGACGTAGATATGGCTATCTGCTCAACATCACAGAATCCAGATGCTTGCTATGACTTCATGGACTTCATGATTAGTACAGAAGCACAGCAGATTTTAGTTGAAAACATGAAAGCTGTTCCAGTAATTGATGCTTCAACACTTGAACAGACAGAATCAGTTAAGGCTGTTTCAACACTTAATCCAGCAGAATTCAACATCCTCAGCGTTGGTACAAATGGCCAAGTTATGAAGGATCGTTGGGCTCAGGAAATCGCTACACTTAACTAGTCGATATTCGGTTTAAATGTTCATATTTCGTTGGGGTGTCTTATGGCACCCCAACAAAATAAATTTATTTGAGGATGCATGTTATGAAAAAGTCCAATGGTAAAGCAAAACAAAGATTATTAATGATTGCAGCTTTAGCTCCTGCATTGATTCTTTCATTGGGAATTGTAATTTACCCGATTATTAATAATGTAATCTTGAGCTTTAAAAATGCAGCAGGTGAGTGGTCATTAGAAAATTATGTCTACTTATTTACAAATAAGGTCTCTCAAGCAGCTATTTCATACACAATTTTGCTTGCTGTCCTTACTGTATTATTAGTAATCGCATTTTCATACCTTTTAGCGTTGTTCTTGAAATTTTCCAAATCAAAGATTTCAAATCGCATAGGTAATTTATATTTGTTGCCACGTTTTATCCCATCACTTGTTTCAGTATATGCAATGATGACAATTATCCGTGACTCCGGTCTGCTTAATCGTTTATCATTGCTGCTGCCAACAACAAGTGCGCTTTATGATTTTAAGCCAGGTCTTTTATATACAACCAATGGTATTTTAATTATGAACTGCTGGTTCAATATTCCATTTGCAACAATGATTATCGTTGCTGCGCTTTCTGGAATTTCAGAATCTGTAGTTGAAAGCGCAAGAGACGTTGGGGCTGGAAGACTTCGTGTCTTCTTTAAGATTATTCTTCCTTTGTCCTATAAGGATGTTTTAATCGCAGCTACATTTGTATTTATGAGCAATATTAGCTCATTCACAACACCGTATTTAATTGGTGCTAATTACCCACAGCTCTTAGGTGTATATCTGAGAAAAGAGTTCGGAAATATGCATTATCAAAATGCAGCTGCTACGGCCGTAATAATGTTTGCATTGTCGAGCGTATCAGCTATTGTATATTTGTACACGAACTTAAAGGATCAGAAGTGGGAAAATTCTTAACTGTTATAGAATGAAATATTAATCTGAATTTAAGGTCCGATTCATGGCTTCGAGCCCTGAATCGGACTTTTAGATAAACGGAGGTTATGATGAAAGTATTTGGCCATCGAGGTTTTAGTGGTAAGTATCCTGAGAATACAATGCTTGCTTTTGAAAAAGCTGTAGAGACAGGGTGCTATGGCATAGAACTTGACATTCAACTTACAAAAGACAATCAAATTGTCATTATGCATGATGAAAAGGTTGATCGTACAACTAATGAAATCGGTTGGATTAAGGATTTTACCTTGACCGAATTAAAGAAACTTAACGCTTCCGTATTATTTCCTGAAGTTTCTGTTCAAAGAGTACCGACTTTAGAAGAATATCTTGATTACATTAAAGATACTAACATTGTAACTAACATTGAACTTAAGACAGGTGTCATAGCATATCCAGATATTGAAAAAATGACCGCGGAAATGGTAGCAAAATATCATCTTGAAGACCGAATTATTTATTCGTCATTTAACCATATGTCTGTTTATAAGATTCAACAATATGCTCCTACAACTAAAACTGGAGCTTTAATGTGCAATGAAATTATTCAGAATGCCGGTTATTTTTGTAAGGACTGCGGATTTGATTACTATCATCCAGATGCAAAACTCTTGAATGATGACATTATAAAAGATTGTAAGAAGTATGGTATTCCGCTTAATGTATGGACAATAAATGATATGAAGGCCCTTCAGCAAATGAAGAATTGGAATGTTGAAGGTGTTATTAGTAATTATCCCGATATTTGTCAGGCTTTTGTTAAAAGTTTAAATGAAACTGTTTAAAAAGTACAATAGAAGATGCTTTATAGTAATGGTTTTTGGAATCATTATTATGGGGCTAGGAGTCTGCCTTTTTAACCTATCTTTACTTGGATGTGGTCCTGCTGCATCTCTTCAGATTGCATTTGGCAATAAATTGGGTATCGGTATTGCTGGTGGCATGATTACTACAAACTGTTTCTTTTTTCTTGCTGAAGTAATTTGGGATAGGGGATTGATTGGACCTGGAACTTTTGTAAATTGGTTTGGAGTAGGAACTACTGCAGAAATTTGGACGAAGATATTAACGGACAGATTTGTTTTTCCTGAAGCATTTTGGGGACGCTTTGTTGTTATGATTCTTGGGGTGTTGATTTTGAGTTTATCTTCTTCAATCTATCAAACTGCAGATCAAGGAATCGCACCTTATGATTCACTATCAATAATACTACACCACAAGGCCAAGATGAAATATCATTGGTGTAGAATGATTACTGATGCAACAAGTGTAGCCATTGCATTTTCACTTGGTGGAATAATCAATATTGGAACATTGATTTGCGTGTCTTGTTTGGGACCATTTATATCTTTTTATAATAAGGTAGTTGCAATACCACTTTGTTATGGTAATAAAAAAGCTGACCAATAAGGTCAGCTTTTATTATTTAATTACTTTGCGATAACTCTCTTGAATTTACAGAATCTTGGAAGTCCATTTTCAAGAACTCTTTCAGGTTCTCCTTTGATAAGAGGAAGTACATAATCAACCATTTCCTGCTTTACGCCGTTACCGGCCTCGTTAATCCATTCTCTTGGAACTGTCTTAACTTTATTTGCAACATATTCAAGATCAAGAAGTTCTGTTCCGCAATAGTAGCCCTTGTTTCTTCCACACTTGAAAGCAACCATCTTGTCGCTATTGCCTGATGTTGCAGCTTCAACAGCAGCAAAACCAGCCCTTTTGGCTTCAGAAATGTCTGTGTAAGATGCACAGTGGGAAGCGCATCTTTGGAGAAGCGAGAGCTCTATTGGACGAACCTTAACGTCCATAATATTTTTAACCTCATTAGCTAAAAGTCCTGCAAGGCCACCAAGTTGTGCGTGTCCAAAGCTATCAAGCTTTGTGCCAGTATCTGCAACGAGAGTCCCATCTGGATAGTGGATACCCTCAGAAACTGCAATGAAGCAATTTTCCTTAGCTTTATAGATTTCCTTAACATCTTCCAGGAACTTATCCATGTAGAAATCTGTTTCTGGTAAGTAGATGAGATCCGGGCCATCGCCAAGTGCTGTAGCAACCCCGCTTGCGCCTGTAAGCCAACCAGCATCTCTTCCCATGATTTCCATTACGATTACCATACCTGTATCATAAACCTGGGAGTCTTTTGAAACTTCCATACATGAAGTAATGATGTACTTAGCTGCTGAAGCATATCCTGGAGTGTGGTCTGTGCCTACGAGGTCGTTATCAATTGTTTTTGGAACGCCAATTACTCTGCAAGGGTAACCAACTGTCTGCATGTAACGGGAAATCTTTGAACAAGTATCCATAGAATCATTTCCGCCATTATAAAAGAAGTAGCGAACATCATACTTTTTAAAGATTTCAAGAATTCTCTTATAATCTGTATCATCTTTTTCAGGATCAGCAAGCTTATAACGGCATGAACCTAATGCTGCGGATGGTGTGAATTGTAATAAATTGATTTCTTCAGGGTCTTCTTCGTCCATGATGTAGAGACAATCATCAAGAACTCCTTTGATACCATGAGCTGCGCCATAAACTTTAGTAATGCAATCTGCATTTAAAGCTGCCTGAACGACGCCTTGTATTGATGCATTAATTACTGATGTTGGGCCACCTGATTGTCCAACAATGCAAGCACCTTTTAATTGTTCCATTTTTTCCTCCAAAATATATATTAGTATTTATTTATGACAATACTACAGACAAATCATATAAGCGCTGGTTAAATTCACGCTTCATCTGAAGAGCATCTTCTAAATCAATTGCGACAATTTCTGTTCCGTAGCAACCAATTGCTTTTGATGTGCTTCCTTGAGCAATAAGTTCAACGGCCTTTTCACCACATCTTAATGCTAGAATTCTGTCACGAGCAGTAGGGGAGCCTCCACGTTGTAAATATGCAAGAATCACGGCTCTGGATTCTACTCCAGTCTTTTCTTCAATTAACTTTGCAAGTTCCTCAGCAGGGATGTCAACACCTTCAGCTTTAAGAATTATATTATGTAGCTTACCACGATTTCTACCAAGAATAATTCTTTGACAAATTTCGTTAATGTTATATCCGTTTTCTGGTATGATTACGCTTTCGGCGCCTCCGGCCAGGCCAGCGAAAAGGGCAAGGTCACCACAATTTCTACCCATAACTTCTATGATAGTTGTTCTTTCGTGTGAAGAACTAGTATCACGGATCTTGCTTATGCAGTCAAGCACAGTATTAACAGCTGTATCAAAACCAATTGTGCTATCGGTGTATCCAAGATCGTTATCGATTGTTCCAGGAATGCCGAAAACAGGCATTCCGAGTTTTGAAAGGCAAAGCCCTCCAGCTAATGAGCCATCACCGCCGATTATTACTAATGCATCAATTCCGAATGTCTTGAGAATTTCATATCCTTTTTTTTGACCTTCAAGTGTTCTAAACTCTCTGCAACGCGCTGTTTGAAGCATTGTGCCGCCACGTTGAAGTCTATCTGCTACATCGTTAAAATTTAATTCATGAAATGCTCCATCTAAAAGGCCTTGAAAACCTCGTTGAATGCCATAAACGGTTATCCCTTGTGTTAAAGCACATCTAGTTACCGATCTAATTGCAGCGTTCATGCCAGGAGCATCGCCACCACTTGTCAAAATTGCGATTTTCATTACAAATCTCCTTAAAAAAGACTTTCTTAACCTATTAAATATAGCAAAAATTCCCTTGATTTTCAAGTATTTCAATGGTACTATAATGATGTAATACGTTATTTCTAAGAGTTGGCGAGATGTCAACTCTTTCTTATTTGAAAAAATGGCAAAAGTAAATGATTTAATTGCTTCTTGGATGGAAGAGATGGATGGTTATGAACTTTCCCGGTCTGAATTCATAAAAGAGGCAGGCACGTGGTATTTACGTGTTTATGTAGACAAAATTAGCGAAGGCGAATATTTAACCGTTGGAACAGATGACTGTGAAAAGGTTAGTAGATATTTGTCCGAAAAATTAGATAAAGAAGATCCAATTGCTCAGAATTATTATCTTGAGGTAAGTTCCCCTGGAATGGATCGCTTGCTTGTAAACGACAAAGATTTTGTAAGATTTGCCGGAGCGCTTGTTGATGTTAAACTTTATAAGCCTTTAGATGGCAAAAAAGAATTTAGTGGAATTCTTGTTGGGGTTAAGGACGATATTCTTACACTTAACATTGATGATAAAGAATTTAATCTCGCTATGAATAGTATAGCAAAGATAAATTTAGCAGTAGTTTTCTAAACTAAGGAGAAAATAAAATGAACAAAGATTTCATTGAAGCTATTGAAGAACTTGAAAGAGAAAAGGCTATCTCAAAAGATGTTCTTATCGATGCTATTGAATCAGCATTAGTTTCAGCTTACAAGAAAAATTATGGTACTTCTCAGAATGTTCGTGTAGAAATTGATCGTGAAACTGGCGATATCAACGTTTACATGAGACGTGACGTTGTAGAAGAAGTCGAAGACGAATTTTCGCAGTGCTCTTTAGAAGAGGCTCAAGAAGTTGATCCAGAATATGAGGTTGGCGATGTTATAGAATATCAGGTAACCCCTAAGGACTTTGGAAGAATTGCTGCTCAGACCGCAAAGCAAGTTGTGGTTCAGAGAATTAGAGAAACTGAAAGAGGCATGATTTATGATGACTATGTTGGGCGTCAGACAGAAGTAGTTACTGGAGTAGTTCAAAGAGTGTCTAATGACGTAGTATTTATTAATATGGGAAGAGCCGAAGGAATTCTTGCTCAGAACGAACAGATTCCTGGCGAACATTATAGATCCCAGCAAAGGCTCAAGGTCTATGTAATGGACGTTAAAAAGACAACAAAGGGCCCTCAGGTATTTTTATCACGTACTCATCCAGGACTTGTAAAGCGATTATTTGAGCTTGAAGTTCCTGAAATTCAGGATGGTACGGTTGAAATTAAGAGTATTTCTCGTGAAGCAGGCAGTCGTACAAAGATTGCAGTTTGCACATATGATGAAAACGTAGATCCAGTTGGTGCTTGCGTTGGTCCAAGAGGGCAGAGGGTTCAATCCGTAGTTGATGAACTCGGCGGAGAAAAGATTGATATTATCTCTTGGAGCGAAGAACCAGGAAAGTTAATTTCATCTGCTCTTAGTCCCTCTAAGGTTGAAATGGTTCTTATTAACGAAGAAGAAAGAGCTGCTACAGTAGTGGTCCCAGATTATCAGCTCTCATTAGCAATTGGTAAAGAGGGTCAAAACGTTCGTCTTGCCGCAAGACTTTGCTCATGGAAAATTGATATCAAGAGCCATACACAGTTTGAGGAAATGGGCGGACTTGATGCCATTGGCGATTCAAGTGAAGTTGTTGAGAAAGCAGAAGATACTGAAACAATCAAACTTCCTTCATTTAGTAAGATGAAGAAGTCTGAATTAATTCAGTTTGCTGAGGACAACTGCGTAGTACTTGAAGATGGTATGAAGAATGTTGAAATTGTTGAAGCTATTAAAGCGCAGTTAATATAATGAGTGACTTTGTTCCAATGAGACGCTGCATAGCATGTATGCAGTCGAAAGCAAAACCAGAACTAATAAAGCTTAATCCAAATATGCCAGGCAAGGGCAAGTATATTTGCAATGACGAAAAATGCATTGAACTTGCCATTAAGAAAAATAAAATAAATCGGGAGGATTTACTTAATGCCAAAAAAAGAAGAATTGACTGAAACAAAGATTGTTAAAGCTTCAGGTTCAAAATCTGCTAAAAAAGATGAGGGCGCTTCAAAGGTTACGATAAGAGCCGTAGACAAAGCTATAATTGAAGCCCAGGCAGCCAAAGCAAAGAAAGCTGTAGCTCCAAAGAAGCCAGCAGTTCCAAAGAAGGCCGTAGAACCAACTACAA
The DNA here is from genome assembly GCA_045616685.1 of Anaerovoracaceae bacterium. Taxonomy (GTDB): domain Bacteria; phylum Bacillota; class Clostridia; order Peptostreptococcales; family Anaerovoracaceae; genus UBA1764. The sequence continues at coordinate 19,190 of JAZLHF010000022.1, read as the reverse complement.
CCGAAAAGAAAGTAACTGCTACTAAAACTCCAGTTGGAAAAGCAATGCCAAAGGCAAGCTCTATTGGAAAGGCAATGCCAAAGAATGCTGTCCCACAGAAGAAGAAAATAGTTGAGCAGCCAGCTGAAGAACCTGTAAAAGAAGCTAAGCATGAAATTGCTGTAGAGCCAACAAAGGAAGCTGTAAAAACGCCAGTGCCAGAAAAGGTAGAGGCTAATGTTGCTGCGCCTGAAGTTGTATCTGAAGAACAAACCACAAAAACTGTCAAGAAACAAGAATCTGTTGTTGATTACACTCCCGAAATCGGCATCAAGATTGTTTCAAAAGCAGGTGAAGCAGAAAAACAGAAGGTTGCTAAGCCTACTAACATTGTTAGAAGAGAGGCTCTCGCACCTAAGAAAGAAAATAATAGAGATAATAAGCAGGCTCCAAAAGAAAAAAGAAAGCCAAAAGAATATGTTGGCAAGAAGCCAAATGAAAATGCAGAAAAGGCTCCAAGAAAGAAAGCTGATGTTCAAAGAGGGAAAGGCGATAAAATTGTAGCATTTACTGCAGAACCTTCTCAAGGTAATGATAAGAGAAGAAAAGAGAAGGGCAGAAAAGACAAACGTGACTATATGGATGTTATGCCTGCTGACCTTGCAAAGACAAAGAAGAACAAACATAGCAAATATAAAGAGAAGGTTGAAGAAGTTGACGAAATGGAAGCTTTTGAAGCAACCGTGGAGGCTGGTAGCGTAATTATTCAGGTTCCTATTACTGTTGCAGGTTTCTGTGAACAAGTAGAAAAAACTACTTCAGAAGCTATTATGGCCCTGATGAAAATGGGCATTATGGCAAATATTAACCAAAACCTTGATGAAGAAACTGCTGTTCTTCTTGGTATGGAACTTGGCGTTAATGTAGCAGTTGCTAAGGTTAATGAAGCTCAAGAAGAGGAAGGATTAGATCTCGCAGAAGATAGGGAAAATGATTTACTCCCAAGGCCACCTGTAATTACTGTAATGGGTCATGTAGACCATGGTAAGACTTCAATCCTTGATGCTATTAGAAGCACAAATGTTACTGCCGCAGAAGCTGGTGGTATTACACAGCACATTGGTGCATCAGAAGTTGATTTTAATGGACAAAGAATTGTATTCTTGGATACTCCTGGTCATGAAGCATTTACCGCAATGCGTGCAAGAGGTGCATATATCACAGACATTGCTGTTCTTGTAGTTGCTGCTGATGACTCTGTAAAACCACAGACAATAGAATCAATTTCTCATGCTAAGGCAGCTAATGTCCCAATTATCGTTGCTATTAACAAGATGGATAAACCAGCAGCAAATCCTGATAGAGTAAAGAAGGACCTTGCTGATAATGGTGTTTTAATTGAAGACTGGGGTGGAGAAACAATTTGTGTTCCCGTATCGGCTAAAACTGGTGAAGGAATCAATAAACTTCTGGAAATGATTTTACTTCAGGCTGAAATGCTTGAACTTAAAGCAAATCCAAACAGACTTGCGCAAGGTACTGTTATTGAGGCTAAGCTTGATAAGAACAGAGGCCCTATTGCAACGCTTCTTGTTACAAGGGGAACTATTCAGGCTGGACAGGCTGTTGTTGCTGGTACTGCATGCGGCAGAATCAGAGTTATGAACAATTGGCGCGGAGAAGCAATTAAGAAAGCAGGCCCAAGCAGAGCTGTAGAAATTACAGGTCTTACTGAAGTGCCAGAAGCAGGCGATGAATTCTATGCAGTTAAGGATGAAAAGACTGCTAGAGAAATTGCAGATCGCCGTAAAGAAAAACTCAGAGAAGAAGTACTTGCAAAGAGCAGTGCTGTTTCTCTTGAAAAACTCTTTAGCCAGCTTGAAGAAGGCGATGTTAAGGAACTTAACCTAATTATTAAAGCCGACGTTCAGGGTTCTGTTGGGGCTCTTGAACAGTCTCTTGAAAAGCTTCGCAATGAAGATGCTAAGGTTAACATTATACATACTGGTGTTGGTGCTATTAATGAATCTGATGTAATGCTTGCTGGCACATCAAATGCGGTTATCATTGGTTTTAATGTTCGTCCAAGCGCTGCAGTTCAGGCTCAGGCTGATGCTGCCAAGGTTGAAATCAGGACTTACAGAATTATTTACGAAATTATTGATGATATTGAAGCTGCTCTTAAGGGTATGCTCAATCCTGAATTCAAAGAAGTTGTCCTCGGTACAGCCGAAGTTAGGGATACATTTAAGGTTCCTAATGTTGGAGTTATTGCCGGAGCATATGTCGTTAGCGGAAAGATTACTAGAACTGCAAAACTTAGACTTGTTCGTGAAGGAGTTGTAATTCACGAAGGCGAAGTAGGATCACTTAAGAGATTCAAAGACGATGCTAAGGAAGTTGCAAATGGATTTGAATGCGGTATTGGTATCGATAAATTCAATGATCTTAAGATTGGTGATGTGATTGAAGCATTCGAAATGCAAGAGGTTAAGAAAGATTAATGGGTAGATCTTATAAACCAAAGATGCTTGGAACTGAAATTCAGCGCGTGATAGGCGATATATTAATTCGTGGAGAATTAAAAGATCCAGCATTTAAAGATAAAATGATTGGAGTTAATAGTGTTAATGTTTCCGGAGATGGAAGTTATGCGACGCTGTATATTACAGCTTTATCATTTACTCCAAGTAAAGAATTCTCTCAAGAGGAAAAGGATACAATTCTTAAAGCTTTTGATAAGTGCCAGGGGTTTATTCGTTCTGAGATAGGTAAAGCTGTTAAGGTTCGTCACATTCCAGAATTAAGATTTAAATTTGATGAGTCTTTTGAATATGGGATGAAGATGGATAAAATTTTGGATGGATTAAAGAAGTAATGTTTGAAAAAATTGCAGAACAAGTTAAGAATGCAAAAAGTGTAATTATCTTTCCTCATATCAGCATGGATGGGGATAGTGTTGCATGTGCTAAAGCTTTATATTTAGCGTTATCAGCTATGGGCAAAAATGTTGTCATTCTTGCAGATGAAGGTGTACCTGATCATGTGTCATTCTTAGGGGGCCCTGAATTTATCGTGTATTCAAAATATATCACAGATTTATTTATAATGCGATATACTGCACATCTTGGTACAAGTGCTCCATCCGATTTTGCCTATGATTTAGCAATCGCTGTTGATTGTAGCGATGCAGGAAGAATTGAAAACAGAATTGATATTTGGGCAAAAGCAAATACGACAGTATGCATCGACCATCATCCTGGAAATGATGATTTCGTCGATTATATAGTTAGAGATGAAAAAGCTTCTGCTGCAGCTCTTCTCGTATATAAGTTTTTAAAAGAATCAGGTTATAAAATTACAAAAGAAATTGCTGAAGCGATTTATACGGGAATCGTAACTGATACTGGAGCATTTAAGTATTCAAACGCAGATGCAGAAACCCTTAAGGTCGCTGCTGAATTGTATGAATATGGAATTGACCATGCATTACTTTGCTCAAGAATTTATGATAATAAGCCTCTTAAGCAGCTGCAGATTGAATCTTATGCATTAGTTAACACAAAGTTTTTCTGCGATAAAAAAATTGCGATTTCGATAATTCCGTGCTCATACTGGAACTCATTAGATGTTCCGTATTCATATACCGAGAGCTCTATTGACATTGTTAGAAGCATTCAAGGGACTGAAATTGCTATAGTATTAAAAGAAAAGTCTCCAAATGTTTTTAAAGCAAGCATGCGAGCAAAAACTTATGCTAATGTTCAGCAGATTGCTGAAAAATTAGGAGGAGGTGGGCATGAGAAAGCAGCAGCTTGTACTCTTGAAATGTCCGCAGAAGAAGCTATAGCTTTAGTTGCAAAGGAAGCAGAATCGGCACTTTAATGAACGGAATTATTATTGTAGATAAAGATCAAGATTTTACTTCTATGGATTGCTGTGCAATTTTACGCAGCATACTTCATGAGAAAAAAATAGGGCATACTGGTACATTAGACCCTAATGCTACTGGAGTTTTGCCTATTTTTTTTGGTAAGGCCACAAGACTGATTGAATATTTTGAACCGCTTGGGAAAAGGTATATTGCAGGCTTTAGACTTGGATACACATCCGACACTGAAGATATATGGGGTAATGTGGTTAAACAGAGCGATGTGAAAGTTTCACGTGAAGAGCTAAAAAGTAATTTACCTATTGGTGATATTGATCAAATTCCGCCTATGTATTCTGCTAAAAAAGTTAATGGCCAAAAACTTTATGATTTAGCAAGAAATGGGCAAACAATCGATCGTAAGCCGAATAGGGTTCATATATATAAATGCGATATTGTAGATTTTGATGGTAAAGATGGAATCCTTGAAATCGAATGTAGTAGTGGCACATATGTGAGAACTATTTGTGCAGATTTAGGTAAGGCTCTTGGTTGTGGCGCTATAATGACAAGTCTTGTAAGAACCAATGCCGCAGGATTTGAAATTATATATGCCATTCCAATGTTTATTATAAAGGAGATTAAAGAGCGAGGCGATGTCTCTGATTTGGCCCCTTATATTTTATCAATGGATAAAGTTATGAGGAATTTTCCTAATATTGATGTCGATGATGAGGTTGCCAAACTTATTATGCATGGGAACTCTAGATATAAAGAACAAGTCGGTGATATATCGAAAATGGGAAAACTTGTTGCTGTGTTCAACTCGGATAAATTAATTGCCATGATTAAGGATGGCAAATTAGATAAGGTTTTTAATGAAAATATTTAAATCATTAACAGAACTTAATAATTGTGAGCCTTGTGTTTGCGCTCTTGGTAATTTCGACGGAATTCATAAAGGGCATCAAGCCTTAATTAATCATACGGTAGATCAGGCTAAAAAACTTGGTATTAAATCTGCCGTATTTACATTTACCGAGCATCCAATCAATGTAATGAGCGGGCATGTTGTTACTAAAAACATTCTTAATTTTGATGATAAGGCTAAAATCATTGAAAGAATGGGAATAGACTATTTATTTAGTTTCGATTTCGAAGATTACAGAGAAATGAGCCCTAAAGATTTTGCTAAAAACTTACTAGCTCAAGATTTGCAGATTAAACATGCAGTTTGCGGATTTAATTACAGTTTTGGCTATAAAGCTATGGGTAAAAATGAGGATTTACAGGACTTCGGATTAAAATTTGGATTTGGGGTAACTGTTATTGACCCAGTTTTGATTGATGGGCTTGTTGTATCCAGTACATTGATTAGAGGATGCATTGAAAAAGGAGATTTGGAAAGCTATTTGAACTATACGGGTCGTTCGTATGTAATTTATGGCAAAGTAATGGAAGGCGAGCATAACGGTCGAAAAATGGGCTTCCCGACAGTAAATTTGAACCTCGATGCATCTATGGCTCTTCCAGCAAATGGAGTATATACTACCAATACTTATATTGATAATTTAGCATATCCGAGCATAACAAATGTTGGCAATAAACCTACAATTGGTGATTTTGCTAAAAATGCTGAGACGCATATATTTAACTTTACCAAAAATATTTACGGTAAACCATTAAAAGTTGAGTTTATTAAGATGCAAAGATTTGAACAGAAATTTGACAACATGGATGCCTTGGCTGCTCAAATAGATAAAGACTGTTTAGTGGCTAAAAAATATCATAAATTAAGCTAAAAACTATTGATTTAATAGGAAAAATTTGCTAAAATGAGTCGTTAAAAATTTTACCGTTTCTTGGTTTTTGGGATCTCCATCCGTAACTCAGATCCGGCGTATAAATAATATGAAAAGGAGAAATTATTATGCTTACTACAGAAAAGAAGCAGCAGATTATTAATGAATTTGCAACTAAGCCTGGTGACACAGGTTCCCCAGAAGTTCAGGTAGCTATTCTTACTTATAGAATTAATGAGCTTAATGAACACCTTCAGTCGCATGCAAAAGATAATCACTCGCGTCGTGGACTTTTAAAAATGGTTGGTCATAGAAGAAATCTGCTTGCTTATCTCAAGGAAAAGGACATTGAGCGTTATAGAAACCTTATTGCTCGCCTTAACCTAAGAAAGTAATTGTTTTATTTACGGCGAAGCTTGGGCTTCGCCGTATTTGTTATGGTTGTTGAAGAAAGAATTAGGAAGTTAAATGGGTAGATTTACAGATTACAAGACCTACAGAACAGCTGTAGGCGGCAAGCTCTTAGAGCTCGAAATTGGAAAAGTATGCGAACAGACAAATGGTCAGGTTATGGTACGTTATGGAGAAACTGTCGTTAACTGTTCAGCTTGCATGAGCAAGTCACCACGTCCAGGCATTGACTTTTTCCCACTTTCATGTGATTACGAAGAAAAGATGTATGCAGTCGGAAGAATCCCTGGTGGATTCTTAAGAAGAGAGGGTAAACTCTCTGATAACGCTATTCTTCGTTCAAGACTTATGGATAGACCACTCCGTCCATTATTCCCAAAGGGATTTTTTAATGATGTACAAATTGTTGCTACAGTAATGAGCCAAGATTTTGATCATAGCAGCGAATTCTGTGCTATGATTGGTAGCTCTGTTGCATTAGCAATTTCTGATATTCCATGGGATGGCCCAACAGGTGCTGTTGTAGTTGGTAGGGTTGATGGCAGATTCATCATAAATCCGACACTTGCTGAAAGAGAAGTAAGTGATATTAACATGACCGTTGCTGGTACAGAAGAAGCAATCATGATGGTAGAAGCAGGAGCAAAGGAAGTTCCAGAAATGGTAATGCTCGATGCAATCATGTTTGCACACGAAGAAATTAAGAAGATTTGCCGCTTCATCAAAGATGTTGTTGCTGAGGTTGGTAAACCAAAGATGGAAATCGAACTTTATCATCCAAATGCAGATATAGAGGCGGAATGCAAAGAAGTATTCTCTAAGAAGTATCGTGAAGCTATTCAGGTCTACGATAAACAGGAAAGACTTGATAACATGGAAAAACTTGACCTGGAAGCACTTGATTACTTTGCTGAAAAGTATCCAGAAGCTGATTTTGACGTTGCTAAGGATGTTGCATCTGTTATGTACGCAATCCGTAAGGAAACAGTACGTAATATGATTTTGGATGAAGGAATTCGTCCAGATAATAGAAAACTTGACGAAATTAGACCTATTTGGTGCGAAACAGGAATTCTTCCAAAAGTTCATGGCACAGGATTATTTAAGAGAGGTCAGACTCAGGCATTAACAACATGCACACTTGCGCCTTTAGGGGATGCTCAGATTATAGACGGAATTACTGAAGAAACTGAAAAAAGATACATGCATCAGTATAACTTCCCAGGTTATTGCACAGGCGAAGCTAAGCCATTAAGAGGCCCAGGACGTAGAGAGATTGGACATGGCGCACTTGCTGAAAGAGCATTACTTCCAGTTATCCCTTCGGTTGAAGAATTCCCATATGCAATTAGAGTAGTAAGTGAAATTCTTTCTTCAAATGGGTCTTCCTCACAGGCATCGGTTTGTGGCAGCACACTTGCACTTATGGATGCCGGAGTTCCAATCAAAGCCCCAGTAGCAGGTATTGCTATGGGTCTTATTGAAAGAGTTGAACCAGATGGATCTTCAAAGATGGCTATCCTTTCTGATATTCAAGGCATGGAAGATTTCCTTGGCGACATGGACTTTAAGGTTGCTGGTACTGCAGAAGGCGTTACAGCAATTCAAATGGATATTAAGGTTCATGGTCTTTCACGAGACATTCTTGAGACTGCACTTAAGCAAGCTAAAGAAGGCAGAATGCATATCATGGGACTTATGCTCGAAGAAATACCTGAATCTCGTAAAGAGCTCAGCAAGTATGCCCCTCGCATCTTAAGCATGCAGGTTCCAGTTGATAAGATTAGAGTCATCATTGGATCAGGCGGAAAGACAATTAACAAGATTATCTCTGAAACAGGTGCTAAAGTTGATATCAATGATGAAGGACAAGTTTTTATCGCTTCTCCAGATCTTGCATCTGCTCAGGTTGCTCAGGATATGATTAATAGCCTAATTGAAGAAATTGAAGTAGGTAAGACATATACAGGCAAGGTTGTTAGACTTATGAACTTCGGTGCATTTGTTGAATGCCTTCCAGGAAAAGATGGGCTCCTTCATATTTCAAAGATTTGCAAGGCAAGAGTTGAAAAAGTTGAAGATATGCTCAACATTGGTGATACAGTAACCGTAAAGGTTGTAGAGATTGACAATCAGGGAAGAGTAAATCTTACACGAATTGGGCTTGAAGATACCCCAATTATTAAAGCAGAATAATATTTAATATCGTGAGCCCCTAAGCAATGCTTGTGAGCACAGTTTCGCCCATTATTGGGCTTCGTAACTCGACCCTCTTCGGGCTGCGGTGCGCTTTTAGTGTTCTCAATCATTGCTTAGGGGCTCATGTCTTTCTTTTTATTGATATGATTAATAAAAAAATACTTGAGTGTGGTATTACACTCATTACTGAAAAAATTCCAGAAATGCAAGCAGCCTCAATTGGTGTTTATATTGGTGCTGGTAGCGCATATGAAAACCCCGAGATTTCTGGCATTTCTCATTTTATAGAGCACATGTTCTTTAAGGGCACAAAGAATCGTACTTATAAAGAAATTGCCGAACAGATGGACAATTTAGGCGCTCAGTACAATGCATGCACGAGTAAAGAATATACATGTTATTATGCGAAATCAATAACATCTGCGTTTCAACAAGTTTGTGACATACTATTTGACATGCTCACAAATTCGCTCTTTGATGAAAAAGAGATGAATAAAGAACGCAAAGTTATTCTTGAGGAAATGAGCATGATAACAGATACGCCAGATGATTATGTCATTGATCTTTTAACTGAAAATACTATGTACGGCACTGATGTTGCAAATTCAATTATTGGTACAAGGAAATCGCTTAAAAATATCGGGCATAATGAAATTGTTGACTACATCAAAAATCAATATGTTAAAGATCATATTGTCGTCGCTGTTGTAGGTTCATTTAAGGAAAAAGAATTAATAAATCAAATTAATAATTCGTTTAGTAGCTTTGCTAAAAAGAAGACTAATAGAAAGGCTTGCTTGCCATCTGTAATCCCAAAATATACAAGCAAGGTTCGAGATGTAAATCAAAGCCATATTGCCTTGGGGGTTCCTTCTATCAGTATGGGGGATAAAAGTTATTATGCTCAGGCTGTAGTAAATGATGTGCTTGGTGGAAGTATGTCTAGTAGGCTATTTCAGAATATTCGTGAAGAAAAAGGGCTTGCTTATAGTGTGTATTCAGCTCCGATTACATACCAAAATAACGGCTTCTTTCTCATATATGCTGGGGTTTCTTTGGGTAAAGAATCGGATGCAATTAATGGTATAGCTGATGAATTAAAAAGGCTTGAAATTAGCATTGAAGAACTTGAAAATGTAAAGCAAAGACTTAAAGCTAATTATATTTTTAGTCTAGAGCGTCTTGAAAATCGTATGATGCGTTTGGGTAAACAATCCCTTCTTTTAGACAGAGTATATACGGATTCGCAGACCATGAAAGAAATAAATGCAGTTACTTTAGATGATGTTAAAGTATTTTGCGAAAAATTTAGTGATATTAAAAAATATAGTGGCGCAATAATTAGCAGAAATAAAATAGATTTAAAGAGAATTATCAATGGATAGAATTGCAAAGTTTGAAAAAGTTAGTACTAAACAGTTTGAAAATCCTGAGCTCATTAAGATTCCGGTAAGAGCAACTGTAGGTAGCGCAGGTTATGATATATGCACGCCTTTTGCTATTAAACTTGCCCCGGGAGAAACCATTACCGTTAGGACTGGGCTTAGATGTAAAATCGATGATGGGTGGGTATTATTTATACTTCCAAAGAGCGGCTTGGGATTTAAATTTAGAGTACAACTTGATAATACAGTTGGCGTAATCGATAGTGATTACTATAATGCAGAAAATGAAGGCCACATTATGGTGAAGATTACTAACGATAGCCATGAGGGTAAGACCATGGAAGTTGAAGCTGGAAAAGCCTTTGCGCAGGGCGTTTTCCTTCCATATGGCATAACTATTGATGATGAGGCATGTGGCGCACGCCTCGGAGGATTTGGTTCAACAAACGCATGATTTTAAGGGAACAATTAGAACAAGAAGAATATGAGAAGCTTTCTCCATTTGCTACTAAGTCAGCTGAAACAAGAGGCAGAGCTATTGCAGAAGAAAAGGATGAGCTTAGAACAGAGTTCCAAAGAGACCGTGATAGAATTATTCATTCTAAAGCATTAAGAAGATTAATGCATAAAACTCAGGTTTTTTTGGCTCCGGAAGGCGATCATTTTAGAACACGTTTGACGCATACGCTGGAAGTAAGCCAGATTGCACGTACAATTGCGAGAGCTCTTTCATTAAATGAAGATTTGACTGAAGCCATTGCTATGGGCCATGACTTGGGCCACACTCCATTTGGTCATAGTGGTGAAGATTTTTTAAATCAAATACATCCTGGCGGATTTGAACATAATGTCCAGAGTTTAAGAGTTGTGGATGTTTTGGAAAGAAATCACTCCGGCCATCCAATGAATTTATCTGATGAGGTTAGAGATGGCATTTTAAATCATAGTGGTGATAGGATGCCATACACTCTTGAGGGACAGATTGTAAAATTCTCTGATAGAATTGCTTATATCAATCATGATATAGATGATGCAATTCGAGGAGGAATTATTTCTGAAAGAGATATTCCAAAGGAATGTATTGAACATATCGGTCACGACCATGGAAGCAGAATTGACTTCCTTGTTAAAGATATTGTTACTGCATCCGATGGCCAAAATATGATTATGCAAAGCGAAGAGGCTAGCAAATATATGAAGCTTCTTCGCGATTACATGTTTGAAGCCGTGTATAGAAATCCAGTAGTTAAGCAAAATGCTGAACTTGAGAAGATTCAGACCTTAATTTTTTCTCTCTATAATTATTATATGGAACATGAGGATGAATTGCCTTCAGAACTGCTTGAACTAAAAGAAAAAGATGGTCTAAATGAGATCGTTAAGGACTATATAGCTGGTATGACAGATCGCTATGCTATAAACCTTTACGGTGAATTGTTTGTTCCAGCAGGTTGGAAATTAAGAAGATAATAAAAAATAAAGGAAAAACTGCAGAATTGTAGAATAAGTAGCTATGCAAAAATCCTACAGTTCTGCAATTGAAGAGATTAAGTCTAGGTGTAATATCGTTGATGTTATATCCTCTGTTGTGCCGCTTAAACGTGCGGGTACAAATTATAAGGGGATTTGTCCGTTTCACAACGAGAAAACACCTTCTTTTATTGTCTCAGAACAAAAGCAAATCTTTACCTGCTTTGGGTGCGGAGCTACTGGGGATGTAATTGAGTTTACAAAACGATATCACAATATTTCTTTCCAAGAGGCTGTGGAAAAACTTGCTCAGCAATATGGAATTGAAATCACGAATTTATATGATCAAAAAGGTCCTGATAAAGAACCATTTTATGCAATAAATAAATTAGCTGCAAAGTATTTCTTTGATGCTATAAAAAAGCCAAACAATGATGGCTTTAAATATATGACTAGAAGAAAGTTCACTCCAGAAACGATTACAAAGTTTGGAATCGGATGGGCAGATTCGGATTGGCAGTCATTATATGACTATCTCAAGAAAAATGGCGTAACTGATGAGCAAATGCTCGAAATCAGCCTTGCTTCCAAGAGCGACAAGGGAAAGGTTTACGATAAATTTAGAAATCGTGTAATATTTCCAATTATAAATACAAGGGGTAAAGTTATTGGTTTTGGTGGTCGAATAGTTGGAGAAGGCGATCCAAAGTATCTTAACTCTACAGAATCTCTTGTTTTCCAAAAAAAATATAACCTGTTTGGACTTAATCTTAGCAGGCAAGAAATTCAGCAAGAAGGATATGCAATTGTCGTTGAGGGCTATATGGATGTTGCTGCTTTATATCAAGAAGGTATAAAGAATGTTGTTGCTAGTTGCGGCACTGCATTAACAGAGCAGCAAGCAAAACTTCTTAAGCGATATACTGATAAAGTTATTCTTTGTTACGATGCGGATGCTGCCGGAGTTAGTGCAGCTCTTAGGGGTATCGATATTTTAAGGGATGCCGGTTTGGAAGTAAGAGTTCTTCATGTTGATGACGGTAAGGATCCCGATGAATTTGTTAAGAAGCATGGCCCAGATGCTTTTAGAAAGCTTATTAAAGAAAAAGCCGTTGCGGATATTGACTATAAAGTCATGTTAATTAGGAAAAAATATGATATTAATGACACAACCCAGGGTGTTAAGTTCCTAAAAGCTGTTGCTTCAGTTCTTGGTAAATTATCTCCGGTTGAGGCTGACTTATATATTAAGAAAATTGCAAAAGACGTTGGAATTTCTGAAGGAGCTTTAAGACGTGAAATTGAGGGCGGTTCTAAAATTTCTCAAATTTCATCACTTTCAAAAAAAGTTGAAGAAGCGGTAAAAGTAAGTCCAGCTCAAATGCTTTTAGAAAAGACTTTGATAAGACTGTCGTTTCTTAAGAGTGAATATTTTGAAAAGATTAAAAAATATTCTGATGCTTTCGTATCAAACGAAGGGTTTAGGGTCTTTTCGGTACTTGATTCTCTATATCAACCTGAAAAAGACTTTGATATAGAAGATTTAAAAGATTTGCTTAGTGATAACGAATTAGTTTTTGTAAATAATCTTTTAAAAGAAATTAAGATTGGCGCTGATGATGAAAAAGCTTTTAAAGATTGTATAGAAAAACTTGAAAAACAGAAGAAAGAGAAGCGTAAGAAAGAGATACAAAGTATTCTGGATATGACAGATAATGAAACAAATCCAGAAGTATTAAATAAATTATTAGAAGAATACAAATCGTTACTGGGTAAATAGTGAGGTAAGAACTTTGGATTACGAAATTGATATTACAACCGATAAGAAATTTGAAGCTTTAATGCCATTATTTGAAAAGGCAAAGAAGAACAGATCAGTAGATTTAAGTGCTATTGAAGAAATCATGGAAGAAACCGATCTTGATCAGGCTGATAGAGAGACCTTCTTTGAAGCACTTGAAGCTGCTAAAATTGATGTCATTGCTCCAAATGTTGCTGAGGACGTTGAAGAAGATGACGATGAAGATCTCGATATCAACGATACTGACGAGGCAGAGCTTGAAGAAATTGTAGCAGAGGCTGCAGAAGATAATCTTGAAGATGTTCCGAAAGGCGTTGCTGTTGATGACCCTGTAAGAATGTATCTAAAAGAAATTGGTAAAGTTCCACTTCTTTCAGCAGATGAAGAAATGGAACTTGCAAAAGCTATGGAGGCCGGTAACAAAATTAAGGCTGAAATCGCAGATCTTGAGCGTAGGTTAGCTAAGAAGGAAACAAAAACCAATAGAACTAAGCTTGAAAAGCTTCAGCAGAAAATGGATATAGTTGAAAAGGGCGACGCTGCAAAAAGTAAACTTTGTGAAGCTAACTTAAGACTTGTAGTATCTATTGCTAAGAGATATGTTGGCAGAGGAATGCTATTCCTTGACCTTATTCAGGAAGGTAATTTGGGTCTTATTAAAGCTGTTGATAAGTTCGACTGGAGAAAAGGATTCAAGTTCTCTACATATGCAACATGGTGGATTAGACAGGCAATTACACGTTCTATTGCAGATCAAGCTAGAACTATTCGAATCCCTGTACATATGGTTGAAACAATTAACAAACAGATTAGGGTTACAAGGCAGCTTGTACAAGAATATGGCAGAGATCCAAGCCCAGAAGAAATTGCTGCTGAAATGGATATTCCAGTAGAAAAAGTTAGAGAAATCTCTAAGATTGCACAAGAACCTGTTTCATTGGAAACTCCTATTGGAGAAGAAGAAGATTCTCACCTTGGGGACTTTATTCCTGATGAAGATGTTCCAAGCCCTGCAGAAGCGGCCGCTTTCTCAATGCTTAAGGAGCAGCTTATGGAAGTATTAGGCACCTTAACAGATAGAGAACAGCAAGTACTTAGATTAAGATTTGGTTTAGATGATGGACGCGCGAGAACTTTGGAAGAAGTTGGTCAGCAATTTAACGTAACTCGCGAAAGAATTCGTCAGATTGAGGCTAAGGCTTTAAGAAAACTTCGTCATCCAAATAGATCTAAGAGATTAAGAGACTATCTTGAATAAATATAATTTTTCAGACAGAATGAAGGCCTTGGCAAGCTTTGTATTGCCAGGTGAAAAGGTGGCAGATATAGGCACAGACCATGGTTTTGTGCCTATTGATTTACTTGCAGAAAATACCGTGCCTTTTGCAATTTTGACTGATATAAATGATGGACCTTTGGAAAAAGCAAAAGGAAATCTTGAACGAATTTGTATTTTGCCTGAGTTTTATGAACTTAGAAAGGGAGATGGACTTGAACCAATTAAAAATGGAGAGGTCTCAAGCGTTATAATCGCCGGAATGGGAGGCGAAACCATTGTTGACATACTTTCTTGGGATATAACGAAAACTAAGAGTTATAAGCGCTTAATTTTACAGCCAAGAAAACGCGCTTGGGAACTCCGGGAATGGCTTTTTAATAATGGATTTACAATTGTTAATGAAAAACTTGTATTAGAAGATTGTAAGATTTGCGAAATTATAGTATGTGAGCCAGGGCAAGATGAAAATCCTAATTACAACTTTTATCTTCCGGAATTAATGAGAAGTGATCCATTATTCAAAGATTTTTTATTAGAATATATACGAAAGCTTAAAGTGGTTATTGATAATTTAGCCAATTCAAATGATACTCAAGAAGTTGCAAAAGCTTGGCAGGATAGATTAGCCGATGCAGAAAGGATTCAAGATGAATATTCATCAAATTAAAACAACTTTAGATAAAATTGCTCCATTAGAGACACAGTGCGAGTGGGATAATTCTGGAGTCCAAATTTGTTTTGACCCAAAGAATATTAAAAAGATTCTTGTTGCATTAGAGGTCAATGATGCTGTAATTGAAGAAGCTAAAAAAAACAAGGTGGACATGATTGTTACACATCATCCATTAATTTTTAATCCTATTAAAAGCCTTCATTTCTGCAAAGTTGAGTCAAGATATCTAATGCAACTTATTAAAGAAGATATTGTTGTATATTCAAGCCATACTCCATTTGATATTGCAAAGGGAGGAAATACGGATTATCTTTTAAAGCTTTTAAACGTAAAGAAAGTTAAGGTTGTTCCTAATACTGAAAACTTTTTAAAGGTTGGCATGCTTGATAAATCAACCACACTTTCTGAGTTTGCATATAAAGTTTCTAAAGTCTTAAATCTTGATGGACTTAAATTCTCAGGAGATTTTGAAAAAAAGATACAGTCTGTTGCTTGTTGTACTGGGGCTGGTGGAGAATTTTGGGCTCAAGCTGCTGGATATGCGGATGTACTTGTAACAGGTGATGTTAAGCATCATGAAGCAGCTCTCGCTAACGATGCGGGTATTGCGATTATTGATGCTGGACATTGGGGAACAGAACAAATCTTTGTTCCTAATATGGCAAAGCAGCTAAAAACAAAACTTGGAACAGGTGTTACAGTAATTGAATCTAAGGTAAATCAAGATCCATTTAACTACATGGGATAGATATGAAATTTATTAGTTTTAATGTTAACGGAATTAGAGCAGCCTTAGGAAAGGGTGTATTAAATTTCTTTAAGGATGAAAATTCTGACTTTATTTGTATTCAAGAAACCAAAGCTCAGCCAGATCAAATTCAGATTGATTTGCCTGGTTATTTTCAGTATATAAATAGCGCTGAAAAGAAGGGTTATTCTGGCACAATGATTCTTGCAAAAAAAGAACCTATTAGTATTGACGTTGCTGGATTCGACAATGAGGGCAGAACTGTTTGTCTTGAATATGATGATTTTTATATCATCGATAATTATGTTCCAAACGCTCAAGATGAACTCGCTCGAATTGACTATCGTATTGATTGGGAAGAAAAACGTCGTAAATATATGATTAAACTGGATAAGAAAAAGCCAGTTATTATGTGCGGTGATTTTAATGTTGCTCATAATGAAATAGATCTTAAGAATCCAAAGACTAATGTCGGTCATGCCGGTTTCTCAGATGAAGAACGTGGAGCATTTACAAAGCTTTTAAGCTCAGGTTTTGTTGATGCATATAGAAATTTATATCCAGATAAGGTCGAATACTCTTGGTGGTCCTATAGATTTAATTCAAGAGAAAAGAATGTTGGATGGCGAATTGACTATTTTGTAGTTAGCGAACGTTTAATGCCTAAGGTTAATGATGTAATTATCAGAACTGATGTATTAGGTTCGGATCATTGTCCTATTGTATTAGATATTAATTTATGATATAGTTCCAAATAAGTTGTTTATTCAATCGCGGGCTTGGAAGGGATTTCAAGCGTGAGGAAAGTCCGGGCTCCAAAGGGCAAGGATGGCAGTTAACGGCTGCCCATCGCAAGGTGCGGGAAAGTGCAACAGAAAAGAACCGCCGTAAGGTAAGGGTGAAAAGGCGAGGTAAGAGCTCACCGCATGCATGGTAACATGCATGGTCAATGTAAACCCCATCCGGAGCAAGACCAAAAAGAGGACTAAGTGCAGATAATCCATCTGTATACTGGTCGAAAGGGGGCTGCCCGTCTCTTCTCGGAAGGTAGGTCGCTTGAGGCTTTTGGTGACAAAAGTCCTAGAAAGATGATTGATTAAAACATAACCCGGCTTACGAAACAACTTAATTCTATGGAAAAAGCGAGCTTAAAGCTCGCTTTTTCCTTATTCTACATATCTTTAATTTCTAACTTGTAAAGCCTTAAGAAACATATCAAACTGACTGCAAGTGAAACAGCTTCTGCAATAGGGAAGGCTGTCCAAATACCCATAAGTCCCCAAATCTTTGAGAAGAAATATGCCAAAGGAACAATTACTACTAATTGTCTCATTACAGAAACAATCATTGAATAGAACCCATAACCTGTTGATTGAAAAGCTGTCCCCATAATGATGCATATTGAAGCGATAGGGAAGCACCATGAAACAGTAGATAAGCATTTAACACCAACTGTTAAAAGGTCTCCTTCAGCATTGAAGAATCCCATTAATTGTGCAGGGAAAATCTGAAATGCAGCACATCCCAAGCTCATGATTATAAATGCAATAATTGTACCGTATTTATATGTCTGCATAAATCTGTCTTTATTTCTGGCACCGAAGTTATAACCCATAATTGGCATAAGCCCACTGTTCATTCCAAATACTGGCATAAAGATAAAGGATTGAAGCTTGAAATACACTCCGTATACAGCAATTGCGGTTTCAGAAAATGTGGCAAGAATTGCATTCATACAAATTGTAAGAACTGAACCAATCGCTTGCATTACCATCGATGGAAGACCAACTTGATAAATTGCTTTAATTGATTTCCAATTTATATTATTCATCTTGAAACGGACTCTTACTGGAAGGTTTTTTGCCTTAGTCATGAAGATTGTATCAATAATAAATGTGACAATCTGTCCGGCTACTGTCGCATATGCAGCTCCTGCTACACCAAATGCTGGGCATCCAATAAGACCAAAAATCATAATAGGGTCAAGGATGATATTTGTTACAGCTCCAGCCGTCATAGCCCACATTGGAGCCATCATGTTTCCGCCTGCTTGCATAATTTTTTCAAATGAGCATGCAGTTATTGTAAAAAAAGATCCAATTAAACAAATTTTACAATATGATTTTGCAGCTTCATATACAGCATTTGTTTCTGCAAATAAGCCACAGAAAGGTCCAGAAAGAAAGATTCCAAATAATAAGAATAAAATCCAGTGGAAAATACACAGATATAAACCGTTATCTGCAGCAGATTGTGCTTCTTCGACGCGTCGTTCCCCAAGTCTTCTTGAAATAAGAGAAGAAAGGCCGACTCCGGCACCGACAGAAACAGCAACATTTAATAGCTGCATGGGGAAGACAATAGAAACAGCGGAAAGGGCATATTCTCCCAATCTTGAAACATAGATACTGTCAACAACGTTATATAAAGCTTGAACCAGCATGGAAAACATGGCTGGAAGGGACATTTTTGTTATTAATGGTAAGATAGGCTCAGTGCCTAATTTGGCCTGGCTACCTTCTTGAATTTTATCTGCCATAATTACCTCTTTTTCATAAAAATCCCTTCTATTTTAGTAGAATATAGTATAAAAATCAAGACAAGCCTACTTGCATAGAATATACATTTTATGGTATTATGAAGCGTTGAAAAATGAGAGGAGAATGATACCTATGGGTAGACATGGTACTATTGCAGGCAGAAAATCTGCACAAGACGCAAAAAGGGCTGCAACTTTTACAAAGTACGCTAAACTTATCACAGTAGCTGCTAAGGATGGCGGAGATCCAGATTACAACCCAAGTCTCAGAACAGCAATCGAAAAAGCAAAGGGCATTGGAATGCCTAATGATAATATTAAACGTGCTATTATGAAGGGCACTGGCGAACTTGCTGGAGAAAGTTATGAAGAAGTAACATATGAAGGTTACGGTGCTGGTGGCGTGGCTGTTATCGTTGAATGTTTAACTGATAATAGAAACAGAGCTGTATCAGCAGTTCAGCATGATTTCGATAAATTTGGCGGGAATTTTGGTAAGCCGGGTTGCGTTTCTTTCATGTTTGAAAGAAAGGGCGTTTTCGAAATTGAAAAGACTGATGAATTAACAGAAGATGATTTGATGATGGCTGTGCTTGATGCAGGCGCAGAAGACGTTAAGACTTATGAAGATAGCTTTGAAGTTATTTGTGCGCCAGATGCATTCAATGCGGTTATGGATGCCCTTAAAGCTGCAAATATTACTTTCGTTGATGCAAACATCGATCAGGTTCCAAATGTAACAGCAACACCTACAGATGAAGGTCACATTAAGAGCTTAAAAAAGATGATTGCTTCTCTTGAAGATAATGATGATGTTCAGAATGTTTATACAAACTGTACATTAGATCTCTATGATGAAGATTAATTACTAAAAAATAGAAACAGGTGTTTGTTAGGGTATCCGACCTAATTAGTGGGATTCCCGACCTCATTGATTGCCGGCATTAGTGGGCAAATCAAAAAAATCCGACCTCTTTAGTGGTCTGGATTAGTGGGCAAAACTTAATAAAGAATGATGGTATGAGAAGTCGAA
>JAZLHF010000021.1:0-60479 GCA_045616685.1 Anaerovoracaceae bacterium | reverse complement strand
ATCAGGATCAAATGTATATGAGCCTACGCCGTTCATAAGGCCGGCATCAAGACAGAAGTGAATTCCATCGTGATACCATTTTGTAGCATCAAGATCGTAATAATTTGTTAATGGACAAAGCTCATCCTGCTTGCATTTATCATAAGTTGTTGGCTGAGTAGGAACAACTGGCTTGTTAGAGCCTGTACCGCCCGGAACGGATGGAATGAACCACCATGGGAAATCGATTTCTGGTGGAAGCTCTGGAGCATCAGGCCTTATTGTCCAGCTCTCAGGAAATGTACTACCTCCAACCGCAACACTTGTATCAAGTTCTTTAACGCAATGGATAATTCCCGTTGTTCCAATATTATTAAGCCAGTTTTCGGTAGGATCATCTTCAAACTTATCAAAATCCCAATCTGTAAAATATGCTGTTATTTCTGTTAATTTTTCACAAGCAAAAAACATTTGCATATAACATCCTTCACAAAGTTCTGAAGCAGGTAGCACCGGCGATTTTGTTAATTTATCACAGTCAGAAAACATCCATTTATAACAATAAGGTGCCAACTTTGTAGCCGGAAGCTCTGGAGCTTTTTCTAATGATTTACATACACAAAACATATTCTCATAGCAACTTTCAGCCATTTGCTTTGCAATTAATCTTGGAGCTTTCTTTAGTGAAACGCAATTATGAAACATACTATCATAACAATTTTCAGCAAGCGTTTCTGCAGGAAGTAAATATTTCGAAACCGCCTCTAATTTCTCACAACCTTCAAACATACCCTTATAACAACCTTTTGCAAGCTGTGTAGATTTTAGTTTCGGCACATTAGTAAGGTTTGTGCATCCACCAAACATACCATTACAACAGTATTCGGCAAGTTCTTCTGCACCAAGCAAGTTTTCTGGAACCTTAATTAAATTTTCACATCCATTAAACATACTTGCATAGCAATATTTACCTAAAGTTTTTGCAGGAAGTCGTAATCCATCAATAGATACTATGCTTTTATTTGAGTCTGAATTTAAATTTGTAAATGCAAAATCTGCAACTTCACTAATTCTTTCAAAATTTTTAGCATCTAAAAGCGACATAATATTGCCGCTTAAAGCAACCTTGCCATTGATTTTAAAACAATTATAGTTATCCCATGGGCAGTTTTCATTGCCATTAGCAAAAGCTTTATTTTGAACCCCGTCGCCAGCTCTAAAATAAACCTTATCGCCTGCGTTTAGCGTTATTACAGTAGGAGTAGGCACGCCTTCTGCCTGAATCTTAAATGTTTCCCAATTTTCTTTGTCCGTCGAATATTCTAAATAAACTGTTGGAGTATCAATTTCATCCCTTGTATCATCGTGTTTTTCCATGGAAATTGTTGTTCCATCTTCAACGGCAGTAAAACACAAATAATCAGAATTGTTTGCTGCATAAGCATTAGCTGAAATCATAAGAGTTAAAATAAAGATAAATGCTATGCATAATAATAAATTTCTCTTTCTCATATCCTTTCCCCCTTTTTAATTTATCCCCTTTGATAAATTTTTATCATACATATATCATACATCCTCCAAATTATAAAAGTCCAGCGGTTTTTAGGGAGTTTGAGACTGATATTATTGACATGTTTTTACATTTATTGTAATATATTACTGGATTACCGCTTGGCGGTGGCTGTCTTCTTTCGGAGGGTCTTTGAGATTAGAAGAAAGGAGCTGATATTTATGGAAGTGACAATAAATATTCTTTTTGAATATACTATGGTTCTTCTCGGCTTAATCACATTGCTAGTGATGTGGTTCAACCGCAAAAAATAAAATCTGCCACCGATTAATCGGTGGCGATCAAAACTAGACAATTATCGCCCAGAAAAAAGCGGTAATTCTTATAACTAATTATATATCTTTTTTATTACTTTTCAATAAAAAACTGCAGATGATTTTTTCACCTGCAGTTTTTGCATTATTTCACTTCGCAAAATCTTTGAATCATTGCTGATGCTTCGGCACGGGTTAGGGTTGCCTGTGGGTCGAGCATTCCTTCGTAAAGACCTGTTCTGCCCTGCAAGATTCCCTTCATTACGCACCAGTGGACAGCTTCGTCTGCCCAAGAGCTTATTTTGTCTGCATCCTTAAAATCGAGCAAGAACATCCAAGAACCGACGAAGCCCTTTCCTTCTTTTTGTGCATATCTGTAAAGCATTGTTGCAAATTCTTCTCTTGTGATATTGCCTTCTTCTGGGATACCATCAGAAATTTTATATGTCTTTGCCCATGCTTTTCCAACTTCGTCCCATGTAGCGCCATCTTCTGTATCACAACCATCCATACGAGATAAGATTGTTACCATCATTGGTCTTGTTGTTGTTCCATCAGGATCAAACATATATGAACCTACGCCTTTCATAAGGCCATTATCTAAACAGAAGTGGATTCCATCGTGATACCATTTTGCCATATCAAGATCATAGTAAACATACATTGGGCAATCACTTGCTTTTGTACATTTATCATAGCTGGCAGTTGGAACAACAGGAGCTTTCGGTTCACTTGAACTTGAGCTACCTGAACTTGTGCCGCCAAAGATAAATGGAATAACCCACCATGGGAAATCGATTTCCGGGGTGAGAGTTTTATAAATTGTCCAACCTTCTGGGATTGTCATTCCTAGACGCTCAATTTCCTTTGTTTCAAGATCTGGAATGCAATAGAAGTCTCCTTCGTAAGGAGTATCATTAAGCCACTCTTCTGTAGGATAGCATTCATCTATGCCTTTAACACCCCAATCTGCAAAATACACTGTTACTTTAGATAATGTATCACACCCATAAAACATATAATTATAGCAATTATCACAAAGTTTTGAGGCAGGAAGACTTGGAGATTCTTCTAATTTATCACAGTTGGAAAACATCCAAGAATAACAAAAAGGAGCTAATTTTCTTGCTGGAAGCTCTGGAGCCTCTTCTAATGATTCACAATGATCAAACATACTGGCATAACAACTTTTAACCATCTGCTTTGCAATCAATTTTGGAGCTTTCGTTAATGATGTGCACCAGGAAAACATACCATCATAACAATTTTCAGCAAGTGTCTCTGCAGGAAGTAAATCATTCGGGACCTCTTTTAATTTCGTGCAATTGGAAAACATACCCATGTAACAACCTTCTGCAAGCTTTTTTTTAGGCAACAGATCTTTTGGTATCTTATTCAAACTTGTACATCCACCAAACATACACGAATAGCAGTAATCTGCAAGTTTTCCTGCGCTAAGAAAGTTTTCTGGTATCTTATTCAAACTTGTACATCCAGTAAACATACCTGTGTAACAATGCCTATTTAAATTTGTCGCAGGAAGTCTTAGTCCTTCAATGGACACTATACTTTTCGCAGCTTCTTCATCCATAGTAAAAAAAAGATATACAAATGCAAACTCCGGAACTGTATCAATGTTTTCAAAATTATCAGCATTCAAAAGTGACATAATATTTCCACTTAAGCTAACTTTACCATCAATATGAAAACTATGATAATTATTCATTGGTATATCTTCAGTACCTGCAGCAAAAGCACCATTTTTGCCATCATTATAATCGAGATCAGCTCTAAAATAAATTTTCCCGTTTTCTGATACTTCCACTGGCTTGACGGTGGTATCATCTTCCATAATATCTATAGTTAAATTTTCCCATGTGTTTTTATCATCCAAGGAATACTCTAAATAAACTGTTGGGGTATCAATGCCATCATCATCAGCATCAACTTTCTCCATAGAAATTGTTGCTCCACCTTCACCGGCAGTAAAACACAAATAATCTAAATCATCTGCTGCATAAGCATTCGCTGAAATAATAAGTGTTAAAACAAAGATAAATGCTATACAAATAAGTAATTTCTTTTTGCTCATTTTCTTTCCTCTTTTTCTTAATTTGCCTCTTGGCAAATTATTGTACAATTTGGCAAATTGCTTGTCTAATTATTATCATACCCCCCCCAACGTCTAAAAGTCCAGCGGTTTTTGGCGGAAATTTAGCGGTTTTTGGCGTTTTAAGTTTTATGCTAACTTCCCGCTTTGGGAACTTGGGAATTTACTTATGCGAAAATAACTTAATCATAGTTGCAAAAATAGGTTAAACGGGGTATCATGTATTTAACTTATACATAGTTGAAGAAAAAGGTTAAAAATGGACGATTTAAGATTATTAATTGAAGAACTAAATAAACTACCTAAAGGCTATATTTCTGAAAAAAAGATTAATGGCAAAATTTATTATTACTATCAATATACTGAAAAAGGCAAGCTATTGAGTAAGTATATTAAAAAGAATGAACTTGCCGATATTAAAAAACAAATTGCAAGGCGCAAAGAAATTGAGACTAAAATCAAGCAAATTGAAAACTCCGGCCGAAATGTTAAAAAGCCATCAAAAAGAAGTATTGAACTTACAGGAGATTTAATGATGGAAGACTCTGTTGTTGCAAGTTTTGAAAACGGAGTAATGATCGAATGTGACTTGGAAAAATGTCCTCTTCTTATAAAACGAACCGGCAATATTAGAAGTTTTTTGGCAACACGAGCCATTGATAGAAGTCGAACCCATTCAAGGCTGCTTAAGAAATACCTTGGAATAAGCGAAAGTGATGATGCTATTGTTTCGACTTACTCTTTTGGAGCTTGCATCACCGATAATTACTGGTTCAGAGCAAAGGGCTCTAAGCTAAAGTATAAAGACATTTCATTTGAATATGATTTTTATGGGGATTTGGTTTTAAAAGGAGATGCCGGCTATGTGCCAAAATTTCCAAAGCATTCACCTCAACTCACATTGACCGGAAGCTATGAGAAATGTTGGAAGCTTATTCAAGGCGAATGGTATTTATATAAACAAGGCACACAAGATGAAATCTTTTCCGAACTATTTTGTTCACGACTCGCAAAAGTTTTAAATATTCCTACCGCTGATTACGAATACATCGATGGATATATCAGGACAAAAAACATTGCAGATAAATATAATCTCGAACCCGTATCGTCTATTGCCGGAGATAATGATGATTATGATAATGTTTTTAGTGCTCTGTCAACTATTTCAAACGTAATAGCAAAACAATATTTAAATTTGATTTTGTTTGATTTTATTATTTACAATGTTGATAGGCATAATGAAAATTGCGCATTGCTTAGAGATAAGAAAAACGGGAAAATTATCAGCTTAGCCCCAAATTACGACAACAATATAGCATTACTAAATGCAACAAGTAACCTGCATTTTAATTCACAACGCGATGGGCTTTCTAAATATTTAAGAAACTTTTTAAAACAGAACTCTAAAGCTAAAAAAATGGTTGGAAGTTTAAATTTTAAAAAAATCACTCGCGAAGATATTCAAAAGATTTTTGATTCAATTGAAATTAAAAGAGATGAAAATTTAATTGCAGAATATGTGCTTGATAGATATAACTTCGTAATAGAACTTTGCAAACAATGCAAAGACTCATAACCGATTTTAATCTCATACAAAAATTTAAAAGACTATAAAACACGGCCTATTTATTAACAGACCGTGTTTTACTTTTATTTGTATTTACTTATTCGTTACTAACCAAATTAGTCGTTGAGTGATGCAACAACGCCGGAAGCAACTGTTCTGCCGCCTTCACGAATAGCGAATCTTAAACCTTCTTCAATAGCGATAGGTGTGATAAGTTCGATAGCCATTCTTGTGTTGTCACCAGGCATGCACATTTCTGTTCCTTCTGGAAGTGAAATTGTACCAGTAACGTCTGTTGTTCTGAAGTAGAACTGTGGTCTGTAACCATTGAAGAATGGTGTATGACGTCCACCTTCGCTCTGCTTAAGAACGTAAACTTCTGAACCAAACTTTGTATGTGGGTGAATTGATCCAGGAGCAGCAAGAACCTGTCCTCTTTCGATTTCGTTTCTCTGAACACCACGGAGGAGGAGACCGATGTTATCGCCAGCTTCGCCCTGATCAAGGAGCTTTCTGAACATTTCAACACCAGTTACAACAACCTGTCTCTTTTCATCTGTAAGACCAACGATTTCAACTGTATCGCTCATCTTTACAATACCTCTTTCAACACGGCCTGTAGCTACTGTACCACGACCTGTGATTGAGAATACGTCTTCTACTGGCATAAGGAAAGGCTTGTCTGTAGGTCTTTCTGGATCTGGAATATAGCTGTCAACAGCGTCGAGTAATTCCATAACCTTGTCAGCCCATTCACAGTTAGGATCCTGAAGTGCCATGAGTGCGGAACCTCTGATAATAGGTGTGTCATCGCCAGGGAAGTCATAGCTTGAAAGTAAGTCTCTGATTTCCATTTCAACGAGGTCGAGAAGTTCATCATCATCAACCATATCGCACTTGTTCATGAATACTACAATGTAAGGAACGCCTACCTGACGGGAGAGAAGGATGTGTTCTCTTGTCTGTGGCATTGGTCCATCAGTAGCAGCAACTACGAGGATAGCACCGTCCATCTGAGCAGCACCAGTAATCATGTTCTTTACATAGTCTGCGTGACCCGGGCAGTCAACGTGAGCATAGTGTCTCTTTGCTGTTTCGTATTCTACGTGAGCTGTATTGATAGTGATTCCTCTTTCTCTTTCTTCTGGAGCCTTATCAATGTTTGCGAAGTCTACGATTTTGTTTGTGTCTGTAGGCATCTTAGTAGCAAGTACCTTTGTGATAGCTGCTGTAAGTGTTGTCTTACCGTGGTCTACGTGACCGATTGTGCCAATGTTAACATGTGGCTTTGATCTTTCAAATTTCTCTTTTGCCATTTTAATTTTCTCCTTTTAAACGCGTTTAGATTTTAAAATTTGCAAATTTGATTAAACTATTTATTAATTTTATCGAGCATACTGTCTGGTAACTTCTCAAAGTGATCCATCTGCATTACGTAGTTTCCTCTACCCTGAGTCTTGGATCGTAAATCTGTTGCGTAACCAAACATTTCAGCAAGAGGAACCATTGCATGAACAGAAACTGCTCCGTTGAACATATCTGTTCCTTCGATTCTTCCTCTTCTTCCGCTGATATCACCAATTACATCTCCCATATATTCTTCCGGAGCTGTAACCTCGACCTTAAAGATTGGCTCAAGCAGAACTGGGCTTGCTTTCTTAACGGCTTCTCTAAGAGCCATAGAAGCAGCAATCTTAAATGCCATTTCACTGGAGTCTACTTCGTGATATGAACCGTCGAATAACTCGACGCCGAAATCTACGAGTGGATAACCAGCAAGTGGGCCATTCTGCATAGCCTCTTGAATACCCTGGTCAATTGGTCCGATGTATTCTTTTGGAATTGCACCACCAACAATTTTGTTGACGAATTCGTATCCTTCGCCAGGCTGCCTTGGATAAACCTTGATCTTAACGTGACCATATTGTCCGTGACCACCGCTCTGCTTAGCATACTTGTTATCTTCGGAGGCTTCGGCTGTAATCGTTTCTTTATAAGCAACTTGTGGCTTACCAACATTAGCCTCTACCTTAAACTCCCGAAGTAATCTGTCAACTATAATTTCCAGATGCAGCTCGCCCATTCCGGCGATAATTGTTTGACCAGTATCTGGATCGGTATAGGTTCTGAAAGTAGGATCTT
Source organism: Anaerovoracaceae bacterium (assembly GCA_045616685.1). Classification (GTDB taxonomy): domain Bacteria; phylum Bacillota; class Clostridia; order Peptostreptococcales; family Anaerovoracaceae; genus UBA1764. Next base: position 52,857 of record JAZLHF010000021.1, on the reverse strand, counting down.
CTTCTGCAAGCTTTGCAAGAGCGATACCCATCTTTTCCTGACCTGCCTTTGTCTTAGGCTCAATAGCAATCTGGATAACTGGATCTGGGAACTGCATTGATTCCAGGATTATTTGATGCTTTTCATCACAAAGTGTATCACCGGTTGTTGTCTCTTTAAGTCCAACTGCGGCAGCGATATCTCCGGCGTAAACCGTTTCGATATCTTCTCTGTGATTAGCATGCATTTGTAATATACGTCCAATACGTTCCTTCTTACCCTTTACAGAGTTGAAAACGTATGAACCGCTGTCGAGTGTTCCACTATACACTCTGAAGAAGGCAAGCTTACCAACGAATGGGTCTGCCATAATCTTGAATGCTAATGCTGAGAATGGAGCATTATCATCTGATTTTCTATCTTCTTCTTTTCCTGTGTGTGGATGAACACCGACGATGGCCGGAATATCCAGTGGTGATGGCATATAATCTACAACGCCGTCAAGTAATAATTGAACGCCCTTGTTTTTATATGCTGATCCACAGAATACTGGGACCATTTCATTTGCAAGCGTCATCTTTCTGATTGTAGTTTTGATTTCTTGCTCTGTGAGGTCTTCCCCATTGAGGTATTTTTCCATCAAAACTTCATCACTTTCAGCGACTGCTTCTAATAATTTCTGACGGTATTCCTTAGCCTGATCTATCATGTCAGCAGGAATCTCTTCATCACGAATATCTTGTCCAAGATCATCGTAATAAACTTCAGCTCTCATTTTGATAAGGTCGATTTCGCCCTTGAATGTTGCTTCAACACCGATAGGAAGTTGAACAGCAACTGCAGGAGCATGAAGTCTGTCGTGAACCATGTCAAGAACGTGGTAGAAATTTGCACCCATGATATCCATCTTGTTGACAAAAATCATTCTTGGTACTTTATACTTCTCTGCCTGTCTCCAAACTGTTTCAGACTGAGGTTCGACACCGCCCTTTGCACAAAGAACTGTAACTGCACCATCAAGAACTCTTAATGATCTTTCTACTTCTACAGTAAAGTCTACATGGCCCGGAGTATCAATGATATTGATTCTGTGACCTTTCCACTGTGCTGTAGTCGCAGCAGAGGTGATTGTAATTCCTCTTTCTTGCTCTTGTTCCATCCAGTCCATGGTAGCTGTACCATCATGGGTCTCACCAATCTTATGAGTCTTGCCTGTATAGAACAAAATTCTTTCAGTTGTGGTTGTTTTTCCGGCATCAATGTGAGCCATGATACCGATGTTCCTTGTTTTCTCGAGTGAAAACTGTCTAGGCATTTTTCACCCCGATTACCATCTGTAATGTGCGAAAGCTCTATTAGCTTCAGCCATACGATGTGTATCTTCCTTCTTCTTTACAGATGCACCTGTTTCGTTTGCTGCATCCATAAGTTCTTTAGCAAGTCTTTCAGCCATAGTCTTTTCACCGCGTGCGCGTGTGTAAGCTGTAAGCCATCTAAGACCTAAAGTCTGACGTCTTTCTGGACGAACTTCGATAGGAACCTGATAGTTAGCACCACCGACTCTGCGAGCCTTAACTTCTACTTGTGGCATGATGTTGTTCATTGCCTTTTCGAATACTTCGAGTGGTTCTTCACCAGTTTGAGCTTTAATCATATCGAAAGCGTCATAGACGATTTTTTGTGCTACACCTTTTTTTCCGTCAATCATAATGCTGTTAATAAGCTTTGCTACAACAACATTACCATAGACTGGATCAGGAAGCACTTCCCTATGTGGGACATTACCTCTTCTAGGCACTTCTCTTTCCTCCTTGCGCAATATATGGCGCAATTCATCGGTACTCGTTATGCTTTGCATCCCGTGGGCAACTTATAGAGGTAAGCCGCATTATATAAATAGAAATATTTAATGCTGTTTTAATCTCTATATGTTACACTTGGTAACCCGATTATAAACTTTAACTACTTTTTCTTAGGACGCTTTACGCCATACTTTGAACGAGCTTGTCCTCTGTTGGCAACGCCTGCGGTATCAAGAGTACCACGAATAATGTGATATCTTACACCAGGGAGATCCTTAACTCTTCCGCCTCTAATCATAACTACAGAGTGTTCCTGCAGATTGTGACCTTCGCCTGGAATATAAGCTGTTACTTCCATGCCGTTTGTTAAACGTACACGAGCAACTTTTCTTAAAGCTGAGTTAGGCTTCTTAGGAGTAACAGTCTTTACAGATGTGCAAACGCCTCTCTTTTGAGGAGCCTTTGTGTCTGTAGCTACTCTCTTGATTGAGTTCATACTCTTTAAGAGTGCTGGGCTGTTAGACTTTTTCTTCTCAGTGCTTCTACCTTCTCTTACCAATTGGTTAATGGTTGGCATTAAATATTTCTCCTTTCTTCTAATATTTATGGGCGCACGAAAACAGCGCGCACATAGTGCAACAGGAGTAGTGTATCACACTACTCCTGTCAAATCAAGTACCATATTTAGTATTGTAACCTATTCGTCAACCTCATTATCTTCGACATACTGAGCATAATTTTCCATATATTCAGTATTTGCGCCGTAGTCGACTTCAATATCTCTGTAACGCTTCATACCGGTACCAGCTGGAATCAACTTACCAATAATAACGTTTTCTTTGAGGCCTTCAAGGTGGTCAACCTTGCCTTTAATTGCAGCATCTGTGAGGACTCTTGTTGTCTCCTGGAAGGATGCAGCAGAAAGGAATGAATTTGTTGCGAGAGAAGCCTTAGTAATACCAAGAAGTTCTCTTGAAGCAACAGCCTTAGCCTGGTCTTTCTCTAAGCTTTCATTAGCTTCGAGCAATTCCCAATATGTATAGAGTGCGCCAGGTAATAACTTTGTATCACCAGGGTCATCAATCTTATACTTTGAAAGCATCTGAGAAACAATTACTTCTACATGCTTGTCGTTAATATCTACACCCTGCTGACGGTATACACGCTGTACTTCCTTAAGTAAGTACTGGTATACGCCTTCAACACCGTTAAGACGAAGGATATCATGTGGGTTTAATGGGCCCTGAGTGATACCTTCTCCGGCATGTATATAACTACCTTCTGAAACTCTAAGTCTAGCACCGTAAGGTATTGTGTAAACTCTTTCAGTTTCTCCACGAACGACAACTTCTGTCTTATTGTTTGCCAGAGCTTCAATCTTTACAACTGTTCCGTCTGCTTCGCAAATCTCGGCAATACCCTTTGGCTTACGAGCTTCGAAAAGTTCTTCAACTCTTGGAAGACCCTGAGTGATATCACCAGATGCGCCACCAGCTACACCGCCGGTATGGAATGTTCTCATTGTAAGCTGTGTACCCGGTTCACCAATTGACTGAGCTGCGATAATACCAACAGCTTCCCCACGGTGAACGTGTTCGCCAGTTGCAAGGTTTCTACCATAGCATTTAGCACAAACACCGCGCTTGCACTTGCAAGTCATGACTGATCTAATTGAAACAGCTTCGATGCCTGCAGCTTCAACTGCCTTAGCCTGAGCTTCTGTAATTTCTGTATCAGCTTCAACGATAAGTTCACCAGTTGATGGATTAACAATATCATTAAGCGCTGTTCTACCTTCAATTCTTAAGCGAAGAGGTTCAATGATTTCTTTACCATCAGTGAATGCTCTTACTTCGATACCTTCATCTGTTCCGCAGTCATCATCATTAATGATTACATTATGAGATACATCCACGAGACGACGAGTCAAGTAACCAGAGTCTGCTGTACGAAGAGCTGTATCTGCAAGCCCTTTTCTAGCACCGTTAGCAGAAATGAAGTATTCCATGATTGAAAGACCCTCACGGAAGTTAGCCTTAATAGGAACTTCGATAGTCTTACCAGTAGCGGATCCCATCAGACCACGCATACCACCAATCTGTTTAATCTGATTCTTGGAACCACGGGCACCAGAGTCTGCCATGATGAACAGGTTGTTGTCCAATGGCAGGTTATCCATAAGGTTATCAGCAACATCATCTGTTGCCTTGTGCCAAATTTCAAGAACCTTTTCATAACGTTCATTGTTTGACATAAGCCCCATATGATAGAACTCTTGATACTTATCAACCTTTTCCTGAGCAGTAGCAATAATTTCATCTTTGCCAGGAGCCTTAAGCATATCTTCAATTGAAATTGTTACAGCAGCCTTCGTTGAATACTTATAACCTGTTGCCTTGATGTAGTCGAGCATCTTAACAGTTTCAGTATTCGCATGCTTCTTGAAGCAATGATCGATAATCTGTGTAAGTTGCTTCTTCCCGCATAGGAAATCGATTTCAAGACCGTAAGGATCCTCTTCTCTGTTTACAAAACCGAGGTCCTGTGGGATTCCTTCGTTGAATATAAATCTACCAACAGTTGATTCTACAAGATGATCACCACGCATAACTTTTACCTTAGCGTGAATTCCTACATTACCAGTTTGATATGCCATGAACATTTCGTCCATATTGCAGAAAACTTTTCCATCACCCTTTTCTGCGCCGTCAGGATTTCTCATTCCTTCTGGCATACCTGGGTTTGTGAGGTAATAAGAACCAAGGATCATATCCTGAGTTGGTGTTGTAATAGGAGAACCGTCCTTAGGAGCAAGAATGTTATTAACTGATAACATTAAGAATCTTGCTTCTGCCTGAGCCTCTACTGAAAGAGGAACATGGACAGCCATCTGGTCTCCGTCGAAGTCTGCGTTGTAAGCTGTACAAGCAAGTGGGTGAAGCTTAATAGCCTTACCTTCTACAAGCACAGGTTCGAATGCCTGAATACCAAGTCTATGAAGTGTAGGAGCTCTGTTAAGAAGAACTGGATGATCCTTAATGATTTCATCAAGTACATCCCAAACTTCTGGACGAACCTTTTCTACCATTCTCTTAGCTGACTTGATATTGTGAGCTGATCCTTGTTCAACAAGCTTTTGCATAATGAAAGGCTTGAAAAGTTCTAAAGCCATCTTCTTAGGAAGACCGCACTGATAGAACTTGAGTTCAGGACCAACAACAATTACAGAACGACCTGAGTAGTCAACACGCTTACCAAGTAAATTCTGACGGAAACGTCCCTGCTTACCCTTAAGCATGTCTGAGAGTGACTTGAGTGGTCTTCCGCCAGGGCCAGTAACTGGTCTGCCGCGACGACCATTATCGATTAATGCATCGACAGCTTCCTGAAGCATTCGCTTTTCGTTTCTAACGATGATGTCAGGAGCACCTAATTCAAGTAATCTCTTAAGACGATTATTTCTATTGATTACTCTTCTATATAAATCGTTTAAGTCTGATGTAGCAAATCTACCGCCATCCAGCTGTACCATAGGACGAAGATCTGGTGGAATTACAGGAACGACTTCCATGACCATCCATTCAGGGCGGTTGTTTGCATTGCGAAGAGCTTCAATAACTTCAAGTCTTCTAACGATTCTAACCTTCTTCTGACCCTGAGCTTTAGCAAGCTGATTTCTAAGGTCAGTCGAAAGTTCATCAAGGTCGATTGCTGCAAGAAGTTCTCTTACAGAAGCGCCACCCATGCCAGCCTTGAATGCATTCCCGAACTCTTCTTTCTTTTCTCTATATTCTTGTTCAGTAAGAATCTGCTTGTATGTAAGATCTGTTTCACCAGGATCTGTTACAACATATGCAGCAAAATAGAGAACCTTCTCCAAACTTGATGGAGACATATCAAGAACAAGACCAATTCTTGAAGGGATACCTTTAAAGTACCAAATGTGAGAAACAGGTGTAGCCAGTTCGATGTGGCCCATTCTTTCTCTTCTTACCTTTGCCTTTGTTACTTCAACTCCGCAACGATCGCAAACGATACCCTTATATCTTATTCTCTTATACTTTCCACAGTGACATTCCCAGTCTTTTGTAGGTCCGAAAATTCTTTCGCAGAAAAGACCATCTCTTTCTGGCTTTAATGTTCTGTAGTTAATTGTTTCTGGTTTTTTAACTTCGCCATGTGACCAGCTTAAAATCTTCTCGGTGGAAGCGAGGCTAATCTGTAATGATTCAAAATTACTTAATTCCATTTGCTTCCTCCTTTCTAAAACTCATCACCAGGGAATTCTTCTTCAGGTTCATCGAATTCGTTTTCTTCTTCAACGTATTCACCGTTTTCATCAACTTCGCCGAATCCATTTCCCTCTTCAAAGAACTCTTCGTTATCTCTTGGGAAACTATCCTTAATCTGGTTGAAGTTTGTGATTGCATCGAGATCAGCATCATCAGAGATTTCGATTTCTGCACCTTCACCATCCAACACCTTAACATCTAAGGATAAGCTCTGCATTTCTTTAATAAGAACTCTAAAGCTTTCTGGAATACCAGGCTCTGGGATATTTTCATTCTTAACGATGGCCTCATAAGTCTTTACACGACCAACAACGTCATCGGATTTTACTGTCAAGATTTCCTGAAGTGTGTAAGCAGCACCATAAGCTTCGAGCGCCCAAACTTCCATTTCACCAAATCTCTGACCACCGAACTGAGCTTTACCACCAAGTGGCTGCTGAGTTACGAGGGAATACGGACCAGTTGATCTTGCGTGAATCTTATCATCGACAAGATGGTGGAGCTTTAACATGTACATGACACCAACAGTAACTGGGTTATCGAACCATTCGCCTGTACGGCCATCTCTAAGTCTAAGCTTACCTGTCTCTGGGTAACCGCATTCTTTAAGTAAATTGATTACATCACTTTCCGTTGCACCATCGAATACAGGAGTTGAGATGTACCAACCCTTCTTCTTAGCTGCAAGACCAAGGTGAACTTCGAGGACCTGTCCAATGTTCATACGAGAAGGAACGCCTAATGGGTTTAACATTACCTGAAGTGGAGTACCGTCTTCAGTAAATGGCATATCTTCTACTGGAAGGATTCTTGAAATAACACCCTTGTTACCATGACGACCAGCCATCTTATCGCCGACCTGAATCTTTCTCTTTGTAGCGATGTAAACGCGAACTAACTTGTTTACGCCAGGAGCAAGTTCATCACCGTTTTCGCGGCTAAATATCTTAACATCGACAACAATACCTGTTTCCCCATGAGGAACTCTTAGTGATGTGTCTCTAACTTCCCTTGCTTTTTCACCGAAGATTGCACGAAGCAATTTTTCTTCAGCCGTAAGTTCTGTTTCACCCTTAGGGGTAACCTTACCTACTAAGATATCTGATGAATCAACTTCAGCACCAATTCTTACGATACCGAACTCGTCCAAATCCTTAAGAGCATCTTCACCAACGTTAGGAATATCTCTTGTGATTTCTTCTGGTCCAAGCTTTGTATCACGTGCTTCGGATTCATATTCTTCAATATGGATAGATGTAAGAACATCATCCATAATTAGTTTTTCGTTAAGAATTACAGCGTCTTCGTAGTTGTAACCTTCCCAAGTCATGAAACCAATAAGAAGGTTTCTACCGAGGGAAACTTCACCTTCAGCCGTGCAAGGACCATCAGCAATAATTTCTTCTGCTTCTATGTGTTCACCGTGAGCAACGATTGGTTTCTGGTTAATGCATGTGCCTTGGTTGGATCTCTTATACTTAAGCAGCTCGTATTCGTCTGTGCCGCCTTCGTCAGCATCAATAACAATGCGAACAGCATCCACAAACTTAACTGTACCTGAGCGCTTTGCGACTACGCATACGCCAGAGTCGTGAGCAGCCTGAGCTTCAACACCTGTTCCAACAAAAGGAGCCTCACTAACGAGAAGTGGAACTGCCTGACGCTGCATGTTAGAACCCATCAGCGCACGGTTAGCGTCGTCGTTTTCCAAGAATGGAATCATTGCTGTAGCAATAGATACTACCTGCCTTGGAGAAACGTCCATGTAATCAACTTGGTCTCTTGGATAGAGGTTAATTTCGCCAAGTTCACCTCTGGCCATAACCAGAGCGTTTACAAACTTACCGTTCTTGTCAAGAGGTTCGTTAGCTTGAGCAACAATGAATGGTTCTTCTTCATCTGCTGCAAGATATTCAATCTCCTTGGTTACGATGCCCTTACCCTTGAGAACTTTTCTGTATGGAGTTTCGATGAAACCATACTGATTAATTACACCGTAAATTGTAAGTGAACCGATAAGTCCAATGTTAGGACCTTCTGGAGTTTCGATAGGACACATACGGCCATAGTGTGAGTGGTGAATATCACGAACTTCGAATCCAGCTCTTTCTCTTGAAAGACCACCAGGACCCAGAGCAGAAAGTCTTCTCTTATGAGTTAATTCTGAAAGTGGGTTTGTCTGGTCCATGAACTGTGACAGCTGTGAAGAACCAAAGAATTCTTTAATAGCAGCTGTAACAGGACGAATATTCATAAGGGCCTGAGGGGTTGTTGCCTCAATGTCCTGAATAGTCATTCTTTCCTTAACTACTCTTTCCATTCTTGCCAAACCAATTCTGAACTGGTTCTGAAGAAGTTCTCCGACAGTTCTAAGTCTTCTGTTACCAAGATGGTCGATATCATCAGTTGAACCAATGCCATCTGGAAGTCCGAGTAAGTAAGAAACAGAAGCGATAATATCATCAAAAATAATGTGCTTTGGCGAAAGTTCATTCTTGTGAGATTTTAAGAACTTAGCAAAGCCATCATACCATTCTGCCTTTTCAGCTTTTGATCTTGGAAGCTTGCCGTGCTTTGCTTCATATTCTGCATAGAGTCCATTGAATGCAGGATAGAACACCTGCTTTGGGAGTCTGTACTCTGCAGGATCGAATTCAACGAAGTCAACGAGCTGAACAAAGTTATTACCAATAACCTTAACAGCCTTGCCTTCAACGTGCTTGCTTTCAACCCAAACGTATTCAAGTCCCGCATTTTCAATCATCTTAGCATCTTCTCTGGAGAGCTTCTTGCCTTTTCTAAAGATGAGTTCGCCTGTAGCAGGATGGAATACTGTATCCATTAATCTGCAACCAGCGATTCTGTTTGCAAGACCTAATTTCTTATTATATTTATAGCGGCCAACCTTTGCGAGATCATATCTCTTTGCATCAAAGAATAATGCTTCGATTAAATCATAAGCACTATCAAATGTTGCTGGTTCGCCTGGTCTTAATTTTCTGTAGATTTCCTTAAGGCCTTCTTCATAATCTGAAGTAGCATCCTTAGCGATAGAATTTACAAGTCTCTGGTCTTCGCCAAAGATTTCATAAATTTCTTCATTAGAACCAGCCTGTAAAATTCCAGCGATATCTGTATGGAACTCGTTATATCTTCTTACTGCTTTTGCAAGTTCAACATCAGAAAGTGGTGGAAGTTCCGGTTTCTTTTTACGTTCTTCTTCTCTTCTGTTGATTAAGTTTTGAACCTTATTGTCAACAGAACCATATGCTAATGCACGAAGAAGAGCAGTAATTGCTTGCTTACGTGTTCTATCCACACGAACAGAGAGCACCTCGTTTGAATCTGTTTCATATTCAAGCCAAGCTCCTCTATTTGGGATGATTGTTGTAGCAAACAATTTATTATTGGACTTATCTACGCTTACTTCGTAGTATGGCCCAGGGCTACGAACGAGCTGTGTTACAACTACACGTTCTGCGCCGTTATATACAAATGTACCCTTTTCTGTCATCACAGGGAAATCACCCATGAAGACTTCCTGCTCTTTGATTTCACCAGTGTCTTGATTAATAAGTCTAACCTTAACCTTCAGTGGTGCAGCATAGGTAGCATCTCTGTCTTTACATTCTTGCTGGCTATACTTTGTCTCATTAGAAATTGTATAATCGACAAATTCTAATGCGAGGTTACCAGCGTAATCTCTAATCGGAGAAATATCTTCGAAGACTTCTGCTAATCCTTCTTTGATGAACCAGTCATAAGAACTTCTCTGAATATCGATAAGATTTGGCATATCAAGAACAGTTTCAATTTTTGAGAAACTCATTCTTTCTTTTTTGCCGATTTTTACTGCCTTAGGCATTATTGTTCCTCCCTATTCGAACAATTAAAAGCTTGCTATTTATAAGGCACCAAAAGGCTTACCCGGTTTTGGGTAAGCCTTTGGTATTTTATTGTCAGTTTAAACTACTTGAGTTCTACTGTAGCGCCAACTTCTTCGAGCTGCTTCTTGATTCCTTCTGCTTCTGCAGCTGGAACACTTTCCTTAACGTTAGCTGGAGCACCATCAACGAGATCCTTAGCTTCCTTAAGGCCAAGACCTGTAAGTTCTCTTACAACCTTGATAACCTTAATCTTTTCTGCACCTGCATCCTTAAGTACAACTGTGAAGTCGTCCTTAGCTGCTGCTGCTTCGCCAGCACCTGCTGCTGCAACTGCTACTGGAGCTGCTGCTGATACGCCGAATTCTTCTTCGCATGCCTTAACGAGGTCGTTAAGTTCGAGCACTGTCATAGCCTTTATAGCTTCAATGATCTGTTCCTTTGTCATTTTATTTTTCTCCTTAAATAATTTCTATTTTTAAAACGAATAATTTACTAATAATTTGACTATGCTTCTTTTGCATCTGCGATAGCCTGGAATGTACGTACAGCCTTTGAAATTGGGCTCTGGATACTTCCAAGGAATTTTGCAAGAAGTTCGTCTCTTGATGGAATAGATGATAAAGCTTTAATTCCATCTGCATCGTAGAAGATTCCTTCAACGATACCAGCTTTGAAAGCCATCTTGTTTGTGTCTTTCATTGCCTTTGCAATTACTCTTGCAGGAGCAACTGCATCTTCTTTACTAATGGCAATAGCGCTTGGACCAGCAAAAGAATTCTTTAATTCTTCGAATGCTGTACCTTCAACAGCCTTTGTCATTAATGTGTTCTTATATACTGTGTAATCAACGCCTGCTTCACGAAGAGCCTTTCTCATTGCTGTAGCTTCTTCGACAGTTGTTCCAAGATAGTCAATAACAACTGCGGCTTTAGCTCCATCAAGTTTACCCTTGATTTCGTCAATTACAGCTTGCTTGATTTTCAGATTTTCTACTGACATCTGTTCTCCTTTCCGGCCATTTATTTTTACCTCGGCTGGTTATTAAGTGCTACGGAAAACTAGCACACCTGCTGTCTTTGGCCTAGATTTCAAATTTAATTTGTCTTAACTAAGTTTTGCAGCGTTAAGTTTGATTCCAGGCCCCATTGTTGTGCTGATTGATGCACTCTTAATGTACTGACCTTTTGCTGCTGCTGGCTTAGCCTTAACGATAGCATCTGTTAATGCATTAAAGTTTTCTGCAAGCTTTTCTGCACCGAATGATGCCTTGCCGATTGGGCAGTGAACGATGTTCTGCTTGTCAAGACGATACTCAACTTTACCGGCTTTAATCTCTGCGAGAGCCTGAGTAAGGTTCATTGTAACTGTACCGCTCTTTGGGTTTGGCATAAGTCCCTTAGGACCTAAAACTTTACCAAGCTTACCTACAACACCCATCATATCCGGAGTTGCAACAACAACATCGAAATCGAACCAGTTTTCTTTCTGGATCTTTTCAGCCATTTCTTCTGCGCCTACGAAATCTGCACCAGCTGCTTCAGCCTCATGTGCTTTTTCGCCCTTAGCAAATACTAAAACTCTTACAGTTTTACCAATCCCGTTTGGAAGTACGATAGCGCCACGGATCTGCTGATCTGCGTGTCTACCATCAAGGCCCATTCTGAAATGAGCTTCTACTGTTTCATCAAACTTTGCTTTCTTCATCTGATCAAGAATTTTGAAAGCTTCGTCTACTTCATACTGCTGCATCTTGTCACGAAGTGCTGCAGCTTCTGCATATCTCTTTCCTAATTTCTTAGCCATGATATGTTTTTCTTTCTGTGGTATTAGCGACTAGAAAACGTCTCCCACCAAATTAACCTTCTACAAGAATGCCCATGCTGCGAGCTGTTCCCTTAATCATTTCTGTAGCCGTGTCGATGTTAGCTGCATTTAAGTCTGGCATCTTCTTCTCGGCAATTTCTCTTGCCTGAGCTACTGTAATTGTGGCAACTTTCTTCTTGTTAGGTTCACCGGATGCTTTATCGAGCTTAGCTGCTTTCTTAATAAGAACTGCTGCTGGAGGAGTCTTAGTAATGAAGCTAAATGTTCTATCAGCGTAAACTGTAATTACGACTGGAATGAGCATGCCCTGCTGATCCTGTGTTTTAGCATTAAACTGTTTGCAAAAGTCCATGATGTTTACACCATGCTGACCAAGTGCAGGACCTACCGGTGGAGCTGGATTAGCTGCGCCTGCAGGAATTTGCAGTTTAATATAGCCTTCAACCTTTTTTGCCATATGGCCTATCTCCTTTCTTTAGTATTTTACCTGTATATAGAACTAAAGTTTATCTACTTGATCGTATTCCAGTTCAACCGGAGTAAGACGACCAAACATATCTACCTTAGCCTTCAAGGTCTGTTTAACATCATCGGTCTGTTCAACAACTGCAGTGAATCCCTTAAATGGACCAGTGATAACCTTAACAGTATCACCGACTTCAATGTCTAAGACGATGCTTGTCTTTTCAAGTCCCATTCTTCTAACTTCTTCATCAGAAAGAGGAATAGGTTCTGATCCCTGACCAACGAAACCTGTTACACCCTGAGTATTTCTTACAAGGTACCAGCTTTCGTTAGTAACGATCATCTTTACTATTACATAGCCCGGGAAGACCTTACGGTCACGGCTCTTCATGCTATCGCCCTTATGTTCAACGATAGTTTCTTTTGGCACGTTAATCTCGAGAACAAGATCTTGCATACCCCTGTTCTCTACGAGCTTTTCAATATTCTTTTTTACCTTATCTTCGTGTCCGCTATATGTGTGTACAATATACCACTTAGCGTCCTTGCTTCTTCTTAAGAAGCCAGCTGGAACTTCATCCTTTTCACGAGAGAGCTTTGCGGCGACCTGTGCAGCTGCCTGCTTTCTTTTAGCTTTAGCTTCTGGTGATACGGATTTTTTTGCTGCCTCAATTGCAGCAAGAACTTCCGGACTCTGAACGAATTCCGGTTCTTTTCTAGTTGTGACTTCGGAAGCAACTTCTTCTGTTACTTCAGGTCTGAATTCCTCGGACATTTATATACTCCTACATTGCAATGTTAAGAACTTTTTCAAGAACTACAAGACAACCTGTGTCTAAGAGCCAGAAGAAGAGAGCAAATAAAGCGCAAACGATAAATACAACGATTGTGAGCTTTGTTGTTTCCTTTCTTGATGGCCAGGTTACCTTTCTAAGTTCAGCTCTAACGCCCTTAAGGTATTCGCCGAAGCCAGACTTCTTTACTGTTGTGTCTGCCATTTTGGTATCCTTCCTTTAAATTACTTTGTTTCTCTGTGAAGAGTTTCTTTCTTGCAGAATTTGCAATACTTCATCATTTCAACACGATCAGGATTATTTCTCTTGTTCTTTGTTGTGTTGTAATTTCTCTGTTTGCATTCTGTGCAAGCTAAAGTTACCTTTACTCTTACGTCATTAGCCATGAGTTTTCTCCTTTTTTAGCTATATTTAGTACCGTCAAAACCTTAAAAACACAAGGTTTTTCCGGTTTTTAACAACATCGAATACACTATGCCCCTTTTAAGCATAGTGTCGTACCGTAAAATCATAACAAAAAACCCTTGCGCTTGCAAGGGTTTTTAATAATAAATCTCAAAAATTTTGATTATTTTGGGTCTTTAAAGTGAACGCAGCTATCAAACAAGTCCTGAACCTTTTGACTTGGTGCTGGAGTAACAAGTGTAACTACAACGCCTACGATAATTCCAACAATTGTAGCTGGAACGATTTCATAGATTCCTGTACCCTTAAGCCAAATTAGCCAAGCGATATCAACAACGCCGCCAGCAATGATTGCAGCAGCGGCTCCGGCAAAGTTAAAGCGCTTCCAATAAAGTGAAAGTACGATAGCTGGACCAAATGCTGCGCCGAAAAGGCCCCATGCATTTTCTACAAGGCTCATTACGCTACCGCTGTTTGGATTGCTTGCAATGATAACTGCAACAACTGAAATAGCGATTACAACGATGCGGCCTACCCAAAGCATTTCTTTATCTCCGGCATTCTTTCTGAACATTGGCTTATATACATCCGAAGCAAATGCAGAAGTTGCTGCAAGAAGCTGGCTGTCTGCTGAAGACATTGCCGCAGCAAGAATAGCTGAAAGTAGAATTCCGCAAATTACTGATGGGAAGATTGCTCTTACAACTTGAATAAATACTGTAGAAGAATCTGTGATATTTCCAAGAAGCATGTGACCGATAGCGCCAACTGCGCAACCGAATCCAATGATGATTGCTGTCCATGTGATGCCGATGACTCTTGCTTTCTTTAAAGCCTTGTGAGATTTAATAGACATAAATCTTACAATGATATGTGGCATTCCAAAGTAACCAAGTCCCCAACCAAGACCCGAGATAATATCTTTCCAGTTAGCTGTAAAGAAGTTCCAGTAGCCTGGAATCTCTTCGCTGATTGATGATGCATCCATGACTCCGCCACCGTTATTAATAACTGCTAAAGCAAAGATTGGTGCAACAAGAAGTGCTGCGAGCATCAGCATGCCCTGGAAGAAGTCTGTCCAACAAACTGCGCTATATCCGCCGAGGAATGTGTAAATGATGATTACTGCGGCCGAAAGATACATAGCTGTTTGTGTATCCATTCCTGTTACTGTATTGAATAAAGTTCCGCAAGCCTTCATTGAAGAAGCAGCATAGATTGTATAAGCAACTAAGAAAAGAATTGCGCATACAAGCCTAATAGCACCATTAGAACTCATAAATCTATTTGTTAAATATTGAGGGATTGTGATTGAATCTTCTGCAACAATCGTGAAGTTACGAAGGCGGTTTGCTTCGATAATCCATGAAAGTGCATAACCGATTAACAGACCAACACCAATCCATGTCTGGCCCATGCCAAATGCAAACACGCTTGCTGGCAATCCCATCAGCGACCAAGCTGACATATCAGATGCACCTGCTGAAAGAGCAGATACCCATGGGCCCATCTGACGTCCACCGAGGAAATACTCTTCTTCTCCGGCGCCCTTTGATTTAACAAAGAAATAAATTCCGACACCAAGCATGCCGACTAAATAGATTATGAAAATAATTGACTCAATATTAAGCATTTCAGTCCAACCTTTCTATTTTTAATACTTTTATATTGTAAACCTTAAAAAAATAGAATAAAATATGAACTGTAGTTGTACTTTTTTAGTATATAAAATCTTGAAAGGCTTGAAAATATGCGAAAAACAAGTGATACAAAAAGTAGAATAGTATCTGCAGCATGGAAATTATTCTACCAACAAGGCTATGATAATACCACAATTGACGACATTTTGGACGAAGCGCATGCAAGTAAGGGCTCTTTTTACCACTATTTTGATAGCAAAGATGACCTTCCTAACTCGCTGGGCTATCTTTTCGACGAAAAATATGAAGAACTGTCCAAAACTATGGATCCAAACATGAACCCTTTGGATAAACTGATTTATATGAATCACGAGCTCTTCCTTATGCTCGAAAACACTGTATCCGTCGACATCTTATCCAGGCTATTCAGCTCGCAACTGATTCTGGCTGAACGTTCGTTGCTCGATAATAATAGAACATATTATAAAATGCTGCGTCAAATCACAATCGAGGCACAGCAAGAGCAAATATTTAGGCCAGAGTTCACAACCAACGACATAACCAAAGCCTACGCAATGTTCGAGCGCGGATTGATGTATGACTGGTGCTTATCTTCTGCATCATATTCGCTAACACAATATTCAAGTCAGATGTTCCCAGCATTCTTGAAAACATTTTGCTAAAATAAAAACCTCAGTTCATTTAGAACTGAGGCTTTCCTTTCTAATTACTATTTAGGCAAAATTATATTCCTATCTTCAGATTTCGCTGCCGGCCTGTACAAAACAAACTTGCGACCAATAGCTTGAACAAACTCCGCCTTAAGAGCATCAGCGCACTGATTAGCTGTATGCTTCGGCTCGAGCATCGAACCCTCCTGAATCTTAACCTTTACAAGCTCATGCACGTCGAGATATCTGTCCATCTCCGCCAGAATATTATCGGTTAAATCTTCTTTACCTATATATACAGTTGCGTCAATTTCTTGAGCAAGCCTTTTCAAACAAGCTCTTTGCTTTCCGTTAATCAATTAAAACTCCTACAACCAAGTAATTGGTCTACCGAAACAGAGGAAATGTTTTGCATAATAATCATCCGCAAGATTTACAATAGCGATGCCGCCATTACCCGCATGAATCATTTTGCCGTCACCAAGATAAAGGCCAACGTGGCTTATGGAAGTTGACTTGCCATCGAGCCCTGTTCCCTGGAAGAAAACAATGTCGCCAGGCATCTCTTCGCCCTCTGGCAAAACATAACAGTGAGCATACTGATCTTTTGTGCCCGCTGAATGAAAGTTGAGTCCGCAATGCGATAAAACATAGAGTACAAAGCCGCTACAGTCGAAACCTTCAGATGGGTTCTTTCCTGCCGGAGTATACCTTACGCCAATAAACTTCTTTGCAAAGCTTTCGATAGCCGCAAATTCTTCCTCGGTAAATGCCGTAGGTGGATTGTGATAGTCAAAAGTAACCTTATTAGTTGGTAAATCTCGATTAAAATTCACATTCCAAATCATACGATCGCTGTCCAGCGGAATAGAGAATATATTAAATTGTGTTGTTCGAACCTCAACCTTGTGTGGAAGTGCGGTGCCCGCGTTTGCCATCATAGGGTCGGTCACAAAAGCCAAAATAATAGCTATAAACAGACCAAAGACAATGAGATTTTCTCTACTTTTTAATTTCATAAGTCCATATTTAAACACATATTTACATTTTTTGCAAGTTTATTTTATCATATTTTTCCATTAAAATCAATTTATTGTATATATCTTTATTGAGACCACAACTAGTGGTATTATATGAATATGAATAACAAAGAAAAAATCGCTCGCGCACGCGAACTTGCGCATGAATTTAAGATCCAAGGATACCACTGTTCGGAAAGCATAATCCGCGCCGTGCCTGAAGCGTTAGGAATTAAACTTTCAGACGATGTCATCAAGGCAGCCTGTGGCTTTTTTGGTGGTGGCGGCGGAACTGGCGGTAGATGCGGAGTCATCGAAAGCTGTCTTATCTTAATCTCAAGCCTCTATGGCCGTCTGGACAGCGAGACATCCGACCAAGACATCCGCGTTCTGTCCCTCGAGCTCATGAAACGATTTACAGATAAATTTGGAACTATGAACTGCTGTGAAATCAAGCCGAAAGAAGTTGCCAAGTATGGTGCAGAATATGGCTGCATGAGAATTTACGAAGAAGGCGCAGAACTCGTAACAAAGCTTCTGCTTGATGCAGACGAAATATTGACTAAGACACGTTAAAACCGTATAATAAACAGGTCGTTGCACGGCCCACGACCATAGAATGCTGGAGTAGCTCAGTGGTAGAGCACTTCAATGGTAAGAACGAGGGAGCAGTAGTCAATTTAATAAAATGCTGGAGTAGCTCAGTGGTAGAGCACTTCATTGGTAATGAAGAGGTCGGCAGTTCAATCCTGCTCTCCAGCTCCAGAAAGGCTTGAAATTTCAATAGTTTCGAGCTTTTTTATTTTTTGCATTTCGCTAATCGTATTTAAATCAGATCTGCCCTACGATTTGTTTTTAGATTTTTAAGATTATTAAGAAGGTAAAAATTACGTGATTTTTCCAACCATTTTCCAACCAGCTTTTTTAAAGTTGATTAAAGAATGAAGCATTGACCTTATTAGCAAGCTCTTGCCTGTTAGCATCGAATGTATGAGCATACACATCAAGGACCATAGCGGACTGTGAGTGGCCAGTATCACCTTGAACAGCTTTGACATCACCATTGCTAAGTTGAAGCTTTATAGACGTGCTTAAGTGCCTTAGAGAGTGAAACACAACAGGTCTTAAGCCAGTCTTCTTGAATAGGCGTTTCATATATACTCCGATGTTGCGCTGTTCGCACGGTCTGCCATTTTCAAAGGCGATTACAAGATTGTAGTCTTCATACAGCCCATGGCAAGCTTCCTTTTGCTTTTCTTGCTTTGCTTTAGTTTCAAGAAGGACTCTGGCAACAGCATTTGGGATAAAGACTTTGCGGCGGCTTGATTCTGTCTTAGGACATTTAAGAACCATTACAGATTTAGCCGTCTCATTGAACTTCGGAAACTCGAAAAAGATATCACCGCGCTCTTTCAATTTAAGAGTTTCAAGAATATCGATTTCACATCTTTTAAGTTCCTGGCTAACGATCAAAAACGAATTGCCTTTTGCAATTGATTCTTCTGTAACAAAAACATTATTCCATTGCAAGCCTAATATTTCACCAAGTCTCATAGAACAGCCAATCGAAAGCATCATCGCAAGTCTTAGCATTTCATTATCACACTCGTTGATAGCAGTTCTGGCTTCTTCGGCAGACCAAACATCTCTAATCTTCTTTTTATGCTTAGGCGCCTTTACTGCCATTGCAGGATTATACTGAATATATCCCCAGCGCACAGCTTGAGATAAAGCACAACGAAGAATTACATGAATGCGTTCAACGACATTAACAGTAATTAATTCTTCATGCACGCCAATCCTTTTGATGCCCGGAGTCTTAAGAAGTTTCTTGTAATAGTTCTCAAGAAATGGTGGATCAATGTCTCTAAGAAGAATGTCACCGATTTGCGGCTTAATGTACTTCTCTATTCTATTGAAGGCTCCGGAGTAATATGATGCGCTCCAGTTATCAATAGCATAAGCATTTACAAAGACATCAAGAAAATCAGCCAGACTAATAAGAGTATCTACACGGCCACATTGAGGCGGGCGCAGCTTCTCATTTTTCTTTAAGACTTCAATTTCAGCTATTCTAAAATTTGCTTCTTCAATTGTTTCAAAGCGTTCAGAAAACGCCTTTTTATATCCAGGGATCTTATAAGTAATCTCCCATTTTGAACCTTTTAAACGTGGCTTCATAAACTGTCTCCTTTCTGAAACAAGCCTTCTTAAAAGGTCCTAATTAGTAATTTAATTATACCAGTTAAGAAGGCTAATTTCCAGTTTTTGCTATTTGGCTAACGCCAAAATGTCAGCTTTGTAGATGCGAATTTGACGCCCTACTTTTACCGAAGGGACCTTTCCTTCAGCAACGAATTTATAAGCCGTATTAAGGCCAACACGCAAGAACTCTGCGAGTTCTGCTACTGTCAGCATCTCATTATCATATTCGTTCAAATCCATTATAAATTTTATCCTCTCTTTCTTCGTCTGTCTGAAAATCAGATTGGCGCTGCTTTACTTCTTCAACAAAATTCTTACACAATAAAGCGCCACGATTCTGGGACTGTTTAATTGTAAGCCGTTTCTCACGGCCAGATAATATGGCATCCATATCTACATGATGTACAAGATGAGGAATGCCTTCATATTGTTTTTTCCGAAGTTCATCTTCAGTATACTCAGTAAAGAGTAAATTGTATTTATTATAGCCGCCTGTTGCGTCATCACGCTCTTCATCAATATCAGAAGGATATTTCATCATCATGTACGAATCCCTCCTGATTATTTTTTGGCTCCATATCAAGCAGCATCTTCTCACTCATTACCTCTAAAACAGGTTTAGGCTTCTTTTTATTTTGCTTTGAGTAATAGAGTTTAGCAGGATTAGGCGCATGAGCATGTGGTTTATATTCATTTGAAAACTTATCAAGAATACAATGCTGGATTTCATCTTCGGTGAAAAAGACTACTTCATCCAAACGTCTAAAGAGCTGATCTGCACTATCTTCGGTTTTTCGAGTAATATCATTTTTAGCAAATACATGAGGAAGATATGGAGAAGTTATAAAGATATAATCGCACAACGGAATTACATCCTTATAGCGCGCATGCACTGGAGAAATAAACTCTGGATCCAAAATCTTAAGTAAAGCCGAATAAGAAAATGGATCTCCGGGTCTAATATCATCGAGCGCAATAATTTTCTCATTTGCATATTTAGAAAACGGATCATTTCCGGCAGCAGTGAAATAAAACGGCAAATCTAAATAGTTAGCAAAGAGTTTTACAAAAGTTGATTTTCCTGTTCCTGTATCTCCGGCAAGCCATGTCACCCTGATTGAATGCTCCCCGTTAGCTTCACGAAGTCTTTTTTCATCTGCATACTTAAAAGCTCGCTCAAACTTATCGCAATGCTTAATATAAATCAACGGAGGAATAAAGAAGCGATGATTGATTAATGTGATTTCACCAGATACACATTTTTCTAACAATTCATCGACAGAACATTTTGCATCTTCTTGAGCAACAAAAGCTTCAACATCAAAGTTAGCAGTGATATCGGAATAAGAATATTGATGTTTGTCAGGATATTTCTCATGAGTATAGTATCTGATTACATCAATCATGGTACCTTTTACTCTTTCAACAGCATTGGGGTTTGCTTCAAACCAATTTGCTGCACTGTCAAGTTCAATAGAGGCTTTACCGAAGTTTAGATACACATGAAAGTGAGCTTTCTTTAAGGCTCCGGCTTTAGCAATTAAATTGCCCTCTTTGTCGAACTCATCTGCATCATACTTATCTTGATCGTGAAGAATAATGCAATATTTCTTTATTGACTTGTACTTTGAGATAACGGACAGGATACCCTGCAAGCTATAGCCAGCATCAGGATATAAAAGGATTTCTAAGTGTTTGACTTTCAATTTAACCATCTCCTTTCTTAGAAACACTTAGACACTTGGAGCTTTGGACGTAGCCCCAGCTCCAAGTGGTTGGAGTACTAAGGGTTACCGAGCTTAGAAGCTATATTAGACACCTAGTAACATAAAAATGTTATTAGGCTTATTAGATTTGGGAACACAACGTACGTTTTGTGTTCCCTGATAAGAATTCTTATTACACGCATTATACATAAATCGCGACGTAAGTAAATAGCAAAATCACTGTTTAGCGGAAAATTCGCTAAAACTTTTTAAATTGCTGCACAATATTAGTTTTGTGCAATGTGTGCAATTTTGAGCATAATAAAACCGCCTGAAGGCGGTTGTAAGGATACAACATTTAAATTACTTAAAAGTATTAGCACAAAATTTATTAATACCATAAGTATTCAAAAAGAAATTGCCAGGATTCTTTATCAAAGCCTTTTGGATAGCTTTTTTTTGTGATAAAAGTTTTCCAGACTTTGCAACGCCTAATGCATTTGCATACTCGGCATCTAATACAGTAACATAGTGCACATTTTTGTTTTTTTCAGAATACTTAATAAACGTATCAAGCTCAACCATTTGCTTATCCTGGCCGCCTCCTTTACCCTTCATAGTTTTTAATTCGAAAATATAAAAACGGTGTTTATATTTCAGAACAAGGTCTGGCCTTTTTCCGTGTTCGCGAGATTTCATCATTATTGAAAATTCTTTTAAAAAATTATCAAAGAGTTTTTTCTCTCCCTTGTCAGGAAGAAAATAACAACACGAACATTCTTTAAACTTTTTCATACTTTTAACATGACTAAAGCCATATGGAGAAAGAATAGCAAGAATCTTTTGAATACTTGCAACAGATTTTCTTTTATGCGCATAACTATCAGAAATTACTTGCATAACAATATCAGAATACCCATACTCTAAGTACATATCATGTCTTTCTTTTGAATATTTCTCCAACATCTTATACACAAAATCTTGCTTCTCTTCTACAGACATTTTTTTAAATAATGAATATGTAGAATTGTAAACCATAAAGAATTGTGAAAATGCAGTATAATTTACATTTGGCGTACTATCCAAAATGCCAATAACATCGTTTACAATGCGCTGAATTTGTTTATTATTTTTGCGCAATTTTTGATTTATATATAAAGTGCTAAACGCTGAAATTTGCTTAATAAGTTCTGCATTATTAATCGTAAGTTCATTTATCTCAGCTTTATGCTTTGGGATAACAACAACACTTTTTGCATAATACGAATCAAATTGTGGTTCTCTTTGAGTTTCAAAATATTTAAAATAATCAAGATTTTTCATAATTGCTCCAACGCTAAATAGCAAATACTTGTTCTAAAAATACTTGTAAAGAAGCAGTATTTAAAAAATAATTGCCAGGATTATTAATCAAAGCAACTTCGATATCTTCCCGTTGCTTTACAATTTTAGGATTGTTAGCATTCATTAGCTCATTTGAATATTGAGAATCAAGGAATGTGACATAATGAATGTTTTCATCTGCTTCTGAAAATTTAATAAAATATGCAACTTCAACAATCTGCTTATTTTGGCCTCCACCTTGTCCTTTCATAGACTTTAACTCGCAAATATAATACTGGTTATTATGCTTGAAAACTATATCCGGCAACTTGTTTTGTTCAATTTCTCTTGATTTCATCTTAATAGCTTTATCAACCAAGAACTTTTCAAAACTCACCTTATCACCTTTATCTGGAAGAAAATATATGTCATCACAACTTTCAATATCAGAATAGTAAGTTATTCTCCTTAAATCATATGGGCGAAGTTGTGCAAGAATTTTTTCTATTCCTGCTTTACCTTTTCTTTTATGGCTATAGTTATCACTCATAACCTGCATAACAATATTAGAATATCCATGGCTTAAATACATACCATGCCTTTCAACGCAATATCTTTCCAACATTTCATATATAAAAGATATTTTGTCTTCGTATGTCAAGGATTCGTATACACTATAGCTCGCATTATAGACCATAAAGAACTGAGAAAAAGGAGTGTAGTTTATATTGTTAGTATGATCCAGGATATCGATGATACTTGTAATAGTATCAGTAATTGTTTTATCTGATAAATTTTTATTCTGTTCAAAATGCAAAGTATCAAAAGTAGAAATTAATTTTATTAATCTAGTGTTGCTAGTTGTTAAATCATTCTCTTCAGAAACATCATATGGAATCACTACACAACTTTTAGAATAAAAAGGATCAAATAAAGGTTCAGGATATTGTTTTCCAAATCTAAATAATTCTAAGTTGTTCATTAAACTCCTCCGTTATTCCTGAACCGACAACACGATGGTATGATTTTTCAATAATTGCCCTACATGTTAAAAAATCTAAACGTCTACGCCTACGTCCATCACTCATATTTCCTTTAAATGGACTTAAAATAATATCTGATGTTTCTTCACGCACCTGATAAAGAATATCGTTGCAATTATCAATAAAGTCTTGCCTCATGGCTTCTGGAACATCCATTTGTATTAATGTCAAAAGCCGAGACGAAACTTTTATACCTTTATCCCAATCATAATCAATATTATCTTTAAAATCAAACTTCAACATGTCAGATGGATTAGTTGAATCAACACAACGAACACCAAGCCAACCTGTCTTATCATTAAATTTGAGTTTAACAGATCTATCAGGAGTTAAACGTAAATTCTCAAGAGCACCTAATGTATTAATATAATCTGAATTCTTATACACAAGAATATCATTTAAAGGCTTTTCTATTCCATCAAAACATGCGACTAAAACTGGAGTATCTGTGTCATTAAAAGGATTCTCCTCTAAAATAGTAATCGAAGCAAGCTTCCCTTTTTGTTGATAGTTAGAATTAATAAAAGTTTCCGGTATAATAGCCACTACATATTCTTGTGCTTCAAGCATTTTATCAAGTGCAAGAAGGTAGACATCATCATAGTCTGTAGAATTAAAGTATCTTTCAAGTTTATCTCCAACTTTTTTCCTTGCAGCAGAATAATTGGAAATATATGGAGGATTTGTAATTATAATAGCATTATCAATATGAGGAATATTCAATAATGAATCGTTTATATCCCAAGAAAGTTTTTCATCAATATCAAGCCCAACGATTGTTTGAAACATCAATTTAGTACGCACCGCATTTAACAAATCTCCAGCACCTGCAAAAGGATCATAAGCAATAGTACAACGTGTAGCATTAATAAAATCAATAACTTGAGGCTTTAACCAAATTTCTTCTTTTGTAAAGAATTGTCCTAAAACAACTTTATTTTTATCTTGCATAATTCGAACCTATAAATTTACTATTTCTTTATGATTATTATATCAATTTTGGCAGCTTAAAAAAAGTAGTGACTCTATCTAAATCCAATTAATGTCAAAATTATTAATCATCAATAAATTCATCTAACCAAAAGATGTCTTCTAACTCCAAGTCTTTTGAGCTATTGCCCCAAAGTTCTTTGGTTCTTTCGATTGCAACAGAGCATACTTTCTTTTGTTTAGGTTTAGCATAATGAGATTTAGAGTTTGCGCTCTTAGAAAAGGTCTTAAAAGGGAAAGTCAATATTGAAAATACCGCCTTGAACATAAACTTAATTAAGGCACAAGACCATTCAAATATCTTTATTAAGAATAATATCAAAATACAAACGAAAAATTCCACGGGCTTCCTCCTATTACCATATATATCATATAGCCTACTAAGTGCAAATATTTGTACTGGATAAGAGTAAAAGCAGCCCCTGACCGAATTGCTATCGCAATTCCGACAGGAGCTGCTATTTTTATTTTGCAGAGCGCTGCGCGCACTGCGCCTCGTGACCGCCTGAAAATAAACAGGATATTTTACCACAAGTCATCTAAACACCTTGCTCCGGCACGATTTTTAACCTTAAACCGGCCGTCACGACTGATTTTGCTTCTAGGGAAACTTATAGCTAAGGTCTTATGAATTCGTCCATTTTTGTATTTTCAGGGATTATAATGACGTGAAATGTGCGCATAATCAAAAATTCTATGATTTATAACTTGCGCATAATCAAAAAACGGACTATAATGTGCGTATAATCAAAGAAAATAGGTTTTAAAACCTGCGCATAATCAAAACTGGCTATACGGAGACCTGCTATGTTCCTAAGAAGAAAAATTTATAATGAACTATTAGAATGGAAAAACCAATCTAATGGATCTAAAGCTTTGCTAATTGAAGGTGCAAGACGAATTGGGAAATCAACAATTTGCGAAGAATTCGGAAAGCGTGAATACAAAAGCTATCTGCTAATTGATTTCTCTAAAAAAGATAAAGATACTGAAAGTTTTTTTGAAAATCATATAAATGATTTAGATACCTTTTACATGCTCCTGCAGACTAAATACAATGTAAAACTTGTTAAGAGAAAATCTCTAATTATTTTTGACGAAGTCCAAATGTTCCCGCAAGCAAGGGCTATGGTAAAGCATCTTGTAAAAGATGGTAGATATGACTTTATTGAAACTGGTTCACTTATATCCATAAGGGAAAATGTTAAAGATATCGTCATTCCGTCAGAAGAACGACGCATATGCATGTACCCAATGGATTTTGAAGAATTCGCGCTTGCTTTAGGCGAGGATAGGTTTATTCAACATATAAAAGACTGTTTCAATAAAAGAGAACCTCTTGAACGAAGCCTTCATGAAGAAGCAATGTTTATCTTCAAACAATATCTACTTGTTGGCGGGATGCCAAAGGCAGTACGTGCATACATCGAAAATATGCAATCATTCCAAGATGCTGATATAGAAAAGCGTGACATTCTTTCGTTGTATCGAGCTGACATTATGAAAATTGATGCTCAATACAGAAGCAAAGTTCTTGCAATTTATGACCAGATTCCGGGGCTATTATCAAGTCACGAAAAGCGCGTTGTATTCAAGAAAATACAGGACGGATCATATGCAGATCAATATAGCGAAACTTTCTTTTGGTTATCAGACTCAATGATATGTAACGAATGTTTCCTTTCCAGCGATCCTAATGTAGGTTTATCAGTAAACGAAACACGTGGATATATTAAATGTTATATGGGAGACACAGGACTTTTATTAAGCCATGCATTTGATGAAAACGGTCTTTTAGAAGATGAGGTATATAATCAAATCCTAAACGACAAGCTTGGTCTAAATGAAGGCATGCTATATGAAAACGCTATTGCGCAAATGTTAGTCGCAAACGGCCATAAGCTTTATTTCTATACTCACTATAACGAAGATCTGCATAGAAACGATATGGAAATTGATTTTGTTATTTCTAATAATAACAAGATGAAATATAAAATATTCCCTATCGAAGTTAAATCAGGAACTAGATATACAACGAAGTCATTAGAAAAGTTTGTAGAAAAATACAAATCAAGAATCGGAGAAGCATACATTATCCATCCAAAGAATCTTATGATTAAAAATGGAATAACTTGCATCCCTCCGTATATGACGATGATGCTATAGTTTAAATAAGTTAGGATAATGGTAATTATATATGAATGAAAATGAGATTATTAGATTGGCAATAGTATTGCAAGACAGCAATGCAAAAACACTTGATAAATATATCTGCATTATTGCAGAACAGGTGCTATTCCATTCAGAACAACAACAACTAAATCTCGCAGAATTAGTGGCTGAAATTCAAAAACACTATAATCTAGAATTTACTGATTCGGAAGTGCAAAAGGCAATAGAGGTTAAAGGGAAAGACAGATTTATCGTATCTAATAAAAGTTATTCGCTTACCCCAAAAGCACTGTCTAACATTGCTACATCCCAGAGCCTCGATGAGAAACTTAGAACTTGCGTAGAAAATTACTGCGCTACTTATAATATTCAAAACACGGATAATGCATATAACATAATTCTAACTCATATATATAATTGCTTTAACACCAATGTGGCTAATTTATCAAGTCTCCTAAAAGGCAGTATTCAGGATACAACGAAGCATGTTCACAGTGAAGCCGAATACGAAATTATTAATAATTTTATTAAATGGAATGATTCTGATAAAAACGAGTTGGTTTATAATATCATTTCTGCAAGCTATGAATATTGTATGTTAACTACTAAAAAAACTGCGTTCCTTGCAAAAGAAGTTTTCTCTGGAAAACGATTTGTCTTAGACGCTAACATTATATTTAGAATGGCAGGGTTTAATACAGATGAACGAAAGCTATCAGTTAAGTCATTTGTCAATAAATGCAAAGAATTAGGAATAAAACTTTACTATACTGCGGAAACATATAGCGAAATACAAAGGGTTATCAAAGGACAAGTGAAAAGAATAAGCGATTTAACTTGTTATCAATATCCTATTGCGCCAGACATATTAGGGAGAATTGCCCCAAATGAACAAATAGACTTTTATAAAGTATATTACGAATGGTGCAAAATCCCGGGGAATGATTTTCAGGATTTCATATCGTTTAAAAAGTATACTCAAAAAATAATCAATGAAACCTTAACTGAATTTAATTATATCCAGTTAGATTCAGACAGGCAAAATGAAGACTTTATAAACAAAAAGAGGAATAGCTTATATCAGTTTAAACTTCAAACATTAGACAATGTTAAAGAGGAAGCTGTTATTTCTGATATTAGAAATATTTCATACATACTTGATGAAAGAAAAACTACTCAAAATGCAAGTATTTTTAGCACAAATATTTATTTAATTTCGGCAGACCAGAAATTGATATCTTGGGCAGCAAATGAATATTCGGGCGTTCCAATTGTTGTTTTACCAAGTGTTTGGCTATCGATTATATTAAGATTTAGTGGACGCACATCAGATGACTATCATGCCTATTGCAGCTTTTTAGAATTAAGACATGCTGAAGGCAATAAGACAAAATTCGATCCGGTAAAACTGTTTAGCACTATAGCTAGCAAAACTGTGTCTCAAAATTTACGAGAAGAAATAATTTCAATAATAGTCAATGCTCCAGAAGAATTTGATTATCAAAACTATGATGACAGTGTTGATAAAATATTTGATAAAGTACTGCAAGAAAAAGACACTTTATCTAAACTGGAGCTTCAAGAACAGGCAAGAGAATACCAACATAAAATAGAAGAACTTAAAAACATTCATTCTTCTGAGCTTGAAGAGCAACAAAATATCACTCATGTAATAGCACAAAACAAAGCTACTAAGAAAGTCGAATGGTTTGCTGATCATGAAATTTTGCAACATATTCTATATTTAGCAGCTATAATAATACTTATTATTTTATTTGTTTGTAAAAAAAATATTTTTTCAGACACACAAAGTGCCACATTATTGACAATATTATTTAGTGCAGTTCCCGCGGCATTAGGAGGATTATTTAAATATCTAGGTTCAGAAAAAAGAAAACAAACTTTAATAAAGAAATACGAAACGGATATGAATCAATATAAGGAAACTACTACAAAATGATTTTCCAACCAGGCCAAGAACGGGGGAGGTTTTTCCAACCTTTTTCCAAAAAATCAGGGTAAAAATAGGTAAAACTGCCTAAAACCTGTTGGGGAAAGATAAAGTTAGATAATACGAGAAAAGCTTGAAAACTCAATGAAAAGGCGGAATTAGATAAGGTTGGATAAAACTAATTAGGACCACCTAAAAAGCTAATGAACAAATTGGTAATGAAGAGGTCGGCAGTTCAATCCTGCTCTCCAGCTCCAGAAAACCTTGAAATATCAATGAAAATTGATACTCAAGGTTTTTCTTTTGTTTTTTTCTAAACGGAAAAAACTTGAAATTCTCAAGGTTATTTTTAATCGCAGAGACTAAGACAAAAATAATCCTGACCAACCCCTTTTTCAAGGCACAAAAAATCTTGAGAAAAACCTTGAGCATACAAAAATGTAACCGGCAAGTATTTTTCCATCTATGGAATTTATTTTACCGCTTACATCTGATGACTGACGTCGGATACGCCACATTTTCTTGATATCTTTTTCATCCTTCTGCTGCATCTGGACCAGAAGCGGGCTAAGGAAACGTATCAAAAAACGTAAATAAAAACAGGGCTGGAGATTCCAGTCCTGCTCTATCTTAAAAAGGGTATAGTATAATCCTCTTCAATACACTTTAGCACACTAAAGTATGCAATGTAATGAAGTTACTATCCTTTTGAAATAAAACTTGGTAAAGTTACTCTTCCGCCTGTTAATACAGCAACACCAATTGCCAAAGCACTTACTGCGGCACCACCTACAATGCTTGCCATTGCAACTAAAAACTTCTTATGTTCAGTATCTTTATATGCCTCTCTAGAAGATATGATTTCCATTTCATTAATAATGAATTGTTTCTCTTCGAATGATAGGTTCTCGCCCTTTTCCAGCATTACTGAAAGTGATTTCAAGATTATCTTGTCGTTTTCATACAGTTGCTTGCTGTTATCATCGGCAGATTTTAATGCTTTTTGAACAATTTTAGAGTATTCTTTTACCGCTTCGCCAACCTGTTTTGCGAAGTCAGGGAACTGTTCCAGAGCCTTTAAAGCAACTTTCGGGTCCATTTCAGACATTCGTGATGCAAACTCTATTACATTTTCCTTTGACAGACTTCTAAAGTCTTTAATTTTTAGAAGTTTTTTAACATCTTTTTCACTCAATAATTTATTCATATTACTAGCCCTCCCAATAAAGCATATGTAAATACTGCGAGTATATTACTTATCCAATAAAACTTTTTATCAAACTTGCGATTGCTATAATGATTGAGACAATAGCAATTATTCTATCAATCCTACCAGACTTCTTTGCTTGTTCCAGTTCTTTCATAGCAACATCATAGCCTTCTGAAAGAGTCTTGTTTTGCTCTTGCAGTTCTGATAACTGCTGTTGCAATAGTTCTATAGATTTGGAACTTGCCTTTGCACCTTCTTCCAATGCAGTTTTATGCCTTTGTTCTTCTCGCTGAATGGCTTGTTCTTGTTCATATACCTTTGCAACCATTCTTGCATTTGTGGCTTCATTTATATTCATTTGACCTTAACCTGTCCATTCATTAACATTGGAAGTAAGAAGTCTCGAAGAGATGTAAGTTGTTGATTTTCATTGAAATGGCAATTCTTCAATTCATAGTACTTTTGTAATGCATTATCAAATTGTATCAGGACATCTTTATTAGGTATAAGAATCTTTGTTGCCAGCAAGTCATTTATCCTTATACCTTTAAACACGCTGCCTGTTGAAGTGTTTTCCGCTCTTTTAACAAATTCGTTACTTGTAAATATGGAATAAAGGTAATTGGAAGAAACTATACCTGGCTTTGGTCTTATAGAGAAAACAGATTCATTGATGTCCCAATTTTCAGGATTATCCATAATGATGGCACATCTCCCCAATGGTGCAACACTCGCAAATAATATGTCTCCGATCTTAATATCTGAGCGCTTATGAACAATGGCTCTTGCATCTTCATCAATGAAATCGCAAGTAGAGAAATCTATAATTCCGTCAGTGGTTAGATTTTTAACCGTCAAATATTTAATTCTGCCACCAATATTCAACTTGAAATTGTCTCTTGGATTTAAACCTGTATTGATAGATTTAACGCATCTTGATAATGAAAAAACTTCCCATCCTGCAGGTATTTCTCTTTTCAGTTCTTCATTCCAGACCATCTTTCCGCCTGATGATTTATAAGGCTTCCCATTCTCATCAGGAAAATCAAACTGAACAAACCAATAATCGTAAAGAAGTTTTGCCATTGATTCAAGGTCGGAGCAAATGCCATTATTGTTCTCAATTTTACTATCAATTCCTTTTAAAATTTTTGCGATTTTAGGACGGGATTCCTTTGGTGGTAGGTCTATCTCGTACTCTCCAACTTGTGATGGCGCAAAATTTTTAATTGTTGAGCCACCTGCCACTCTATACATATATTCCTTGAATTCTTTAGTTTCTAACACATATCTAAAGAATTCCTTGTCACAATCTTCTTTAAGATTTATATAACAAGCACTCTTGCCTAAAGCGATTTTCTCACCCTTATAGAATGCGGTATTACCAAGAGTTCCATTACATAGATAATAAAACCGTTCTATCAGATAAAGGGCGCTTTATTGCTTCATATTCATCTGCGCTAATTCGTTGCGTATTATCAGTAATAACAATTTTCCCATTCAACAAATTGTTACCATTAATAAAATAATACTCACCAAACTTATCATAATTCGGCGTTCCGTGAATGCCATCACCAAAATTGTCAATTAGAACCGATAACCTTACCTTACTCATAGAACAAACCTCCAATCTGCTCTATGATTTCTTTTTCAAGTTTATGCCCTTCATCAAACTTTTCTTTCAAGTCTGACTTATATGCATTCATCTTTGCTTCAAACTCTTCAGGTGTTATATCAACATACTCGATTTTGACTTCAAAGTACTGACCTGCAGAGAATGAATAGCCTTTCTTTTCTATGTCCTCATATTTAACAACTACACTAAAATCATCTTCAACTTTGGCATTGATAAATGTATCAATTATCTTGTTTACTTCTTCATCGGAAAGCACGGTTCATAGAGTTTTAAACCTAAAGCAGCCCCTGACTGAATTACTAACACTTCCGTCAGGAGCTGCTAATTTATTTTGCAGACTCCCGCTCCGCATCGCGCAAATATTGCAATCGGCAAACTTACACTGCGAATAAAAGAACTATTATTCTTCAATGATTTCAAAGACTTTCGATGGGTAAAATCGTTCTTGCCCAGTTTCATCAATTACTTTATATCTACTGTCCTCAATAGAAAGCACATTATACATTTTATTAGCAGTTAAACTATACGTATTTGCACCTTTAAATTTTACTAACAATTTACCAGTCTTAAAAAAATCTTTTTCTAAAATGGTTCGCCAGGCAGTTCTTATCTGATCTTCTCCATACTCTTGCACAACATCATCATGTTTGTCCTTAACATATTCAGAAATATGCATAAGATTACCTGATTTACGCTGCTTATTGACAACTATGAAAGGCATATTATAAATACCAACCATGCTCGATTGACTAGGAAATAAGAAATATTTCTTTGTTTCAAGGATAAAGAACGGGCAAGTATTACTATATTCTTTATAAATAATAATTGCTTCTATTAAATCCATACTTAAAATCTCCTTTTTATACCAAGGATAATCATATGCAGTATAGCAAACCTTTTACGAGAACTAATATTACGTAAAAACATAAAACATACCTCCTGCTTCATAATGCAAAATGAAAATTTTGCGAGATATGATAGCGCCTCGTGGCCGTATGGAATTGACAGGGTATTTTGTCACAAACTATCTAAACGCCTTGCTCCGGCAAAATTCGCAGCCTATAACCGGCCGTCACGACTGAATTCGCAGGTAAGAGCTTATGATATTTCTTCAAGCTTTTCTTTTAATTTCGGAATGTCGTTTTTTACTGTATCCCAAATAATAGCATCATCAACTTTTATATATGCATGGGCCAATCTATTTCTGATACCATACATTTGATCCCATGGAAGGTCATTATACTTTTCTTTAAATTCTTCGCTAAGCTGATTAGCAAGTTCTCCAATCTGAAAAATATTCATGCAAATAGCATCCCGGAAATCCGCATCAGAAGTAAATGTTTCGAAGCTATCTCCAAAGCGCGCTACTGACTCTTCGACTCTTTCGCAATACTCCTGTATTTTTAAAATATAAAATCCATTACGTTCATCTTTAATCATATAAGTACCACTCTATCCCTTTCGATATTATCTTTAAAAAGAAAATCTGCTTTAGACTTACTCTGGTCGAGTACTGATTGTGTGACCAAATCAACTTCTTTTCCAAGAGCTTTTTTCATCGCATCTATCATAGCTTCATATTCAAACAGCCCTTTGTAGTTTCCGCCCTCAATAAGAAGATCTACATCGCTTGAACTTGTTGCTTCACTGCGGGCATATGATCCAAAAACGCTTAAAGATTTTATGTCGTATTTCTTCACGATTGGCATAAGCAAGAATTTTATTGAATCTAAACTTAGCACATCAGAACTTGTTCTCATATCATTTCTTACAAGCTGCTTAATGTATCCTTGCTTATTTGATTCAGCATTCAACTTTTCAATAATGTCTGCATCGTTTGCAAGGTTAAGCTTCAAAAGAATTTGTTTTGTGTTTTCTTTATCATATTTAGCTTGTGCTTTAAGTTGTGCTGTAGTTGCCATAGCAGGTCCTCCTTTTGATATAAGTATATACCTATATCAAACATTGTTCAAGTTTTATTTAATATGTAACTCTTATAACAATTCCAAGATCTAAACCTGCGCATAATCAAAGAAACTAGCATATCGATACCTGCGCATAATCAAAAATGCAGCAAATCGGACTATTCAATCTTCAAAAAATGCCACAAATCGGACAATTAATCCAAAATTCACTGAATTTTCACTGAAATTCGGCAAAACGCAAAATTGCCGAATTTGGATCAAATATCATATGTATGCCGTAATAAAAATATTCTTCGCTTTACTTTCGTGCTAATATGAAATATGATATAAGCACAAAAGTTGGTAATTGTTATGTATGATATTAAACAGTTCGAAGATGACACTGGGCTTTTAGTTACAGAAAAAGTTATAAATGCCGGTATAAATAAAACTGCATATTATGATTTTATACAAAAGAACGGATACGAAAAAGTTGCTCATGGGATTTACACTGCTCCGGATTGTTTTGAAGATGAATTATACATTTTAAGCCTTCGTTGCCCTGCAGCGGTTATTTCACATGAGGATGCTCTATTTCTTTATGGTCTAACAGATCGAGTTCCATTTAAGCATACCATAACGCTTTATTCTGGATATGGAACTGCCAGACTAAAGAAAGATGGGATAAAAGTTTATACTGTAAAAAAGGAACTGCTTGCAGTTGGGAAAACTACTGCCCCATCGAACTTTGGGCATACAATCCCAATATATGATTTGGAAAGAACAATTTGCGATGTCGTCCGTAACCGCAACAATATTGACATTCAAGATTTTCTGGCAGCAATTCAAACATATGTTACGCGTAGAGATAAAAACCTTATCAATCTTATGGATTATGCAAAGCTATTTCATATAGATAAGAAAGTTAGAGAATATATGGAGATATTGCTGTGATGTATAATGCAGGAAAAACGAGGGATCTGTTAATAATGGCAATGAAACAGATCAAAGAAAATTCTAACCAGGCTATGTTCAGTTAGAACAGAAATTTCAACGAGGTTAGAAAACGTAAAAAAATTTCTAACCATTTTATGAAAATGCGTGACCTCCAACCATTAGAATAGCAATGTTTTTGAATGCACCTTGTCCTGAAAAAAGACGCGGGGGCTGAACAATGCCATTTTCTAACCGGCCTTAGGACAAGGTCCACTTTTCTAACCATTTTCTAACTTTTTAAACGAGAATTGGTTAAAACTGGTTAACACGAGCTGACATCAAAAAGCACGAAAACCCTTGCAGTGCAAGGACTCCGGCCGAATTAAATAAAATTGAATGATACTGATTGATACTGTCATCTTGTCCTAAATCATGTTGGTAATGAAGAGGAAAGAACTGAGATTTTTTGCTTTGGCAGGGATTGTACAAAACAATTCTGATTAAAGCATTACCAATTCGATCTTTTTAGCGGAATTGTACATCTATTTCGGTGCCATATACATTAATGACAAATTTTCTAATCAATACTTTTGCACTTTCTGTTGCAAATTCATATAGTCCTTGCTTTATAGCCTCCTCAAGATGGCGATTATTTTCTTTTGTAATTTCATCAAATACATCTTGCATCTTTATTGGATTCAATAAATTATCTTTTTGGTCTATAACTATAACACTATCTTTATTTGTATAATTTTCTAAAACATTAACTTCTGGAAGTTTAATAATTACTTTGTTCTTTTCACAACGAACTTCAGCACTACTTAAATCAAAACCAGCTTTAATTACTCCAGAATAACAAATCCTATAACTGTTAGTAGTAAATGGCACATTCAACTTATCCATAACTTGAAGTTGAGTTTTCTTTTCAAGCTCGTCAGTATATGTATATTCATAGGTTGCCAACTCACTTATTTCTGCTAATTCATTTTTTAATGTGACAATGCTAATAGATGAAGTTTCTTTCGTAAACTTTGACACTCCTAATTTCCAGCCTAATAAAAATACTCCGACAAGCAAAGCTAAAATAACAAGCATATTTAAAAATTTAAAGAAAATTCGAGCGCCCTTCTCTACCGCCTTAGAGCCCTTTTTAATACCTAACGAAACTTTTTCCTTAGCATCATTCATGGTCGTTTTAATCTCATTAGGGAGATTTTGTTTTTGATTATCATTATTCATATTACCAACTCCTACAGTTTCAGTTAATTTAATTTGAACTATAATTAAGTAAAACATTATAAGTACTGTCTATTAGAATGCTACTTTTCTTAGCAACATACTAATTTCCCAAATCGTATTGTTTATCCATCAAACATTTTGGCAATTTTTCACACAATCTATAGTCTTAAAAAGCCGATTACTCTCCAGAACAGCATATCTAGTATTGGCTCACATCAAACACAAGTTCAATTTAGTCATTATCCATTTTACCTAAATTGACTGTTTTATATTTTCTAATTCTTCATTAACAATAACCTCAAAATCGGCATCTATAATACTATTGTCTAAATTGTCATCTTCGTCAAATTCACCATCAAAGAACTCTTTAATTGCTCTATTTGCTATCATCTTTGTTTCAACCAAATCAAAACTGCCACCGACAATAGCACCAACGACAGGGACCATTTTCCCAAGATTAACAACCCCTTTTTCGCCAAATTTTGTGATTAACCTAAATCCTACTTTTTGATTAATCGCCGTCAATGCCTTCCCCGGGATTTTCGAAATAGCACTTGTAGCCATTTTCTCACCAACTTTAATTCCAGTTTTCTTAACAACTTCTGCAACGCTTACACCTGCTAAACAAGCATATACAAATGTTCTAGTTGCATCAGATTGTAATTCAAAACCTGCAAGATTTGCAACCGAAGATATCATTCTGATTTGAACATATAAAACACTCGTTATATTTGCCGGAATAGTAATTGGCAAAGTAATAAACCCTCCAAACCCAGTAAGAAAACCAGATGTGGTACATTTTGCTATGTCAGATGCACATAATTTCTTTGTCGCTAATTTTGGTTCCTTATACCTTTTTAAATATTCATTACAAATATCATCGACCGGCTTACTGATTTTGGGAATTCCGCTTATAGTCTGATCATACAAAGAAGCCAGGATTAAAAGCATTTCTTCCTCTGTAAGATATGCTTTTGCCTTTTCACTAATACCACTAGCCAACTCCATCGTTTTATCTTTTGCAGCCGTAGCAACATTTTTTGCCACAGGAACGACTTCTTTTGCAATATCCTTTGCTTTAGGAATAGCCATACCTATTATATAATTCTTAGCGTTATCCGTTATTTCATCAGCTAATTCTTTAACTTTTGGCTTAGCAACTTCGTATACTTCAGAGACCAACTCTTTAGTTAATTTCTTTAATTTACCATTATTTTGTTTATCCATTTTTCTATCCTTTTTCACAGGCAATTGCACGCAACCCACAAAACTCTAATTTATAACCATAGCAGTATATCCTATCTAGCATATCCCTTAAAATATACCACTCTTCGCAATTTTTTCAATTCCTATTATAGGGCATTATCCCATAGGAGGAAAATATGAAAGAAAAGCATTCACTCACAAACCATACAAAAACAGAAAAATATACGGTTAAACAGGATAAAAGCGAAAGAGCCGCAAGGTACAATTATACTGATATGAAGACTACCACTATAATTGCTAAAAATGGATTTGCAACTAGGCTAGCTGAACTTCGAGGATTAAAGGGAATTTCAGGAAGAGAAATGAGCCTTAGCTTAGGGCAAGGGACAGGTTATATCAACAATATAGAAAATGCACACAATCTCCCCTCGCTATCAATGTTCTTTGAGATCTGCGAGTATCTAGAGACTACTCCGGCAGAATTCTTTGAATATGTAAGTATAGAATCTAATCCTAACAAAGAGTTAATTAATCAAATTGAACATCTTGCATACGATGACAAATTATTAATAGCAAGTTTAGTTAAGAAACTTAAGAGGTAAAGAAAATGAAAAAGAGAATTTGTATTTTAATATCATTAATGTTGATTTGTATTGCTGCATTTTGCGGATGCGGGCAAGAGGAACAAGCATTGGATCTTAGAGGAACCTGGAGTGATTTACAGGATGGCTCTCAGATGGCCGTAATTGATGACGATACTATTACTATCTACTGGGGCAACGAAGACGCTTCTTCTTTATATTGGAGCGGAACATATAAAGCTCCAACAGAGGCAACTGACAAATATTCTTGGGAATCAGAAAACTATCACGATATAACTGACTATGAATTGCTTGCATCAGGAGATGATATAAAAACAATTACATATGAAGGTGGCTATTTAACATATGAAATGTCTGCACTTGGAGTGACTAAAATTGTAAAACTAAGCAGATCTGAAATCGTCGGACTAAATACAAGGAAATCTACTGGGGTTCAATACGATTGTGTTGATTTAAAATTACTTGATAGTGGATACTCATTCCATGTTGGCGATGATTATGGCACAGTGCATTACAGTGTGACTATTGAAAACCCTAATAAAGACGTATCTGTGTTAAGCCCATCCGTAAAGGTTACTGCAAAAGCTGCAAACGGATCCGTCCTATCAACAGATGAAACGCATCTTAATTACATCGCAGCCAGCGACACAGTTCAGTATTCAAATGAGATATATTGGGACGGCGCCGAAGCTCCGGCAACTGTTGAGTTTGAAGTAGTGACCGGAAAAGATTTTTCACCTAACATAGCTGATCACATTAAATCGAGTGATATTGTATTTACAAATGTAAGTGATAGAAAATCTGATTATGGCAGCACCATCACAGGAGAAATCACAAACAATTCAGCTATAGATTCGCCGTGTATAATGATTATTGCTGCATACTACAAGGATGGAAAAATAGTCGGCGGCGCTTATGGTTTTACAGAAGAGATTGCCGCTGGCAAGACAACTGCTTTTGAAATATACGGAGATGATTACGTTGGCCAATATGACGAAGTAAAACTCTTCGGTAATGACTGGCTATAAAACTACATAAATGGCAAGGCAGCCCCTGACCGAATTGCTAACGCAATTCCGACAGGAGCTGCTGTTTTTATCTTGCAGAGCGCTGCGCGCACTGCACCTCGTGACCGCCTGAAAATTTACAGGTTATTCTATCTCAAATCATCTAAAGGCCCTGCTCCGGCGAAATTTTTGACCTATAACCGGCCGTCACGATTGAAAATCTCAAATAATATGGATTCAGTATAAACATATCAGTGTTTAATCAATTTCTCCAATTCTTCCCATTTCTTTGTTAAATCATGGTTCATTTTTTCAAACAAATTACTATCTAATCTTACTTTATAATGAGCCTTAACTGATTCATATTCCAAGGTATAATAAATACACCATGGCAATTGGTCACCTGTGATTCCATTTATAACTAACTGAGTATATGCCGAATCAAAAAGATGTTTCATTCGTATCTCATATATTATTAACTCAATTGATTCTATAACAACACATGAAGAAAAAATTGTTTCTGCAACGATTAATACTATAGGAGTTACCAGACATATACCCGATACAATTAGAATAATTAATGAAAACACAACTTTTGCAATTACCCTTGGTAACATTGCTTTAGCAACATTAAGGCTAAAATAATTGCTTTCAAAAATATTAATTGTATACTTAAAATAGGATGGCGGTAATTCGTTGTTATAATATCCAGATGTTTTATACTGAGTTAAATTCGTTTGATAAGCGTTATCAATTGCATTTTTCCTCCTGGAATTTTCAGCATTATACCATAGCACCCCATCATTGAGCAGATCTATTATCACAAATAGAAAAGCTAAAACTATTTGGGTTATTTGGGTAATTCTCAAAAAAGAGTTCTCAAGGAAGAAAGAACCAATTCCAAAAGCAAGGTTTACACAAAAGCAAATACGCTTAACTTTATCAAACTTTTGTGATATTTTATATAATTTTGATATTTCATCCATTTTCATAAGCCTAAATATCTGGGAACTTTTTCTTTATTTCCGCAAGCGCAGAATATGGCATATCGTCACTTTCATAATCCAAAGACTTTTTGATACAATCTATAGCAGAATTACATTCCGCAGTATCAGTATAATACTTTATCGTTTCCAAGCCCTTTATAAGATACTCTGTATATGATGTACAAGTGAGATATGCACAAATCATATTATCAGCAATTCTCTCCTCTATTTTGTATGACGGCATATTTCGATTATTACTATGAATATTCCAATACTTCAGCAATCTAACAATTGGTTTAATTTTATAAGCATTATTACCATTACATTGAGTAAGCTTATCATAAAAGCTATCAGGATCAGTGACCATCCAATCAGAAGGTCCATTAGGAATAAAAATAATACCATAACTAATATATGCTGGCGTAAGTTCAAATTTAATATGATTCAGTTCAAGAACAACTGTAGGAGATGATTGATAAATTTCTGATAAACTATAGTAATGTTCAGCAAAATTCTTAAGCCGATTCAGGAAACTTTGTGGTTTATATCCATCTTCGTTTGTAAAAACGACCATTAAGTCTACATCTGAATTATCGTCTGCTTTTCTTGGCAAAATTGTGCCTCTGACATAAGATCCAAAGAGTTTCTTTTCTGAAATATTAGTTCCAAAATAATCATCAAGGCGATCTCTTATTACATCTACAGATTTTGAAATATGATCTCGCTCAATTGAATTTAACACTAATTTGCTAGCTAAATTTTCTAAATAATTATTAACAGACATATTCCCTCCGTTATGCAAATAACATGTAATTTTGATATGCAATTATTAGCATAGAACCAAAACAATAAAACTAAATAAACATTATCATATAATGTGGCAAGCTATGCTTTTCTCCAGCAAAGCCAACATTACCATTTATCAGTTTATAAGCAACTTCAGGATCATACTTTTTAATATATTCGTTGAGCGATAACGTTGCTGTATTACCTGCTTTTACTTCAATAGGAACAACGCCCCAGCTTGTTTCAACAACGAATTCTATTTCTTGTGAATTGCCTGAAGGCTTGTAATAGTGCAGTGGATAACCTTTTTTAACTAAAGTCTCAGCCACAACATTTTCATATATTCCGCCTTTAGCATTTCCAAGCATTTTATTATTTAAGATATCTTTTTTCGCCAAATCGCCAAGTGTTGCCATAAGAAGCCCAGTGTCGTTTATATATAATTTAAATTCCGTTGATTCAGCATTAGCAATTAGCGGCGCATATGGTTCATGAACATTATAGCAAGGGTTTACAACATTTGCATCACAAAGCCATGTAATACTATCGCCATACTTTTTAGCACCTGCGCCCTTTTCAACCTGTGCATAAGAAAAACGCTTATTCTCTTTAGCTAGCTGCATAGGCAAGCTTTTATAACATTGTCGTATTTTAGCCTGATTCACCTGTTTAGCATGTTGTGTAATATCATCATCGTAAGATGCAAGTATTTTGTTTTGTTTCTTTTTGACAACTGCAAAATCTTTTGACGCAATATATGCAGCGACTACTTCCGGCATACCTCCGATAACTATATATTCTCTAAATAACTGCTCAAATTTTTCATTTAATACATCAGGTACTTTTGCGCCGGAATCGAAATAGAATTTCAAATATTCTATAACATCATTTTCATAATTATTTGCCCAGAGAAATTCTTCAAAATCTAAAGAATGCATCACATATTGAGTCTCATATCCAACTGGAATTGATTCTACTTCTTCAACTTCTTTATCTGCATCTGTTCCATAATGCAGTCCAAGAAGAGATCCTGATGCAATCACATCGAATCTATCATCCTGTGCTAAAAACTTTAATGCAGTCCTTGCTTTTGAGCATCTTTGAATTTCATCTAAGAAAATTAAAGTATTGCCTGGAACTAATTTTTTATCAGGCTTTGTATAACTAATCTTTTTAAAAATTTCTTCTGAATTTAACGAGCCTTCAAAAATCTCTTTTAATTGAGGATCTTCAAAAAAGTTCAATTCAATAAATGACTTATATTCGGCCTCGCCAAATCTTTCAACAAGGTATGTTTTGCCAACCTGTCTAGCACCTTTAATAAGCAGACATTCTTTTTCTTTGTGTTCTTTCCAATCTAATAGAAAATTATATGCTTTTCGTTTTAACACACTAAACTCCTTTATTTACTTGATTTTACAACATTTTTTGAGCGTTAGTCAATAATTTTTGCCGCATATTGGACTATTAATTATTAAAAAATGCCGCAAATCGGACTGTTCCATCTTCAAAAAATGTCACGAATCGAACTATGTAATCTTAAAAAAATGCCCTATATCGGTCCATTAATCCAAAATTCACTGAATTTTCACTTTTTGAGCGAATTTTCACTGAAATTCGGCAAAACTAGAATTTGCCGAATTTGGATCAAAATTTTCCAACTACGCCAAAAACGGGGGAGCATTTTTCAACGTTTTTCCGAAAAATCCGGGTTAAACTAGTTAAAACTGCCTAAAACCACTTGGGAATAGATAAGGTTAGATAATATGAGAAAAGCTTAGAAAAATCAATGAACACAAACTCCCCTACACCTACAAAAGATGTAAACTAAGTCAGGCATCAGACAAGAGTTAAAAGACTTCTTAGATTCATATGAAGCCTGCATGGATGAATATGTTGCATAGGGTAGCATAAACTGTTGCTGATTTCCATCCGTAAGCTGATGGTTTACGGTAGTTTTTGCATGCCTGAAAACTTAATAAACCTGCAAACATGTAAAAAATTACCTGAATTCAGTACAAAACACTCAATTCAGGTAATTTTGATTCATCATTAAATATCTTAACTTAATGACATTGAAGGCTCCGAGGGATTTTTATTCGTTCTTCGGCAGAAAAGATTTATATGTCAGCTTCAGTTGATTTCAAGTCTTCTTGAAGCCGGAGCGGCTGTTTCCTTTTTCGGAAGAGTAAGGCTCAGCACGCCGTCTTTGTATTCCGCCCTGATCTCGTCGGTGTTGATACCGCTTACGTCGAAGCTTCTTCTGAAGCTGCCGTAGCTGCGTTCACAGCGAAGGTAATTGCCCTGCTTGTCCTTTTCCTCGTGCTCGCTGTGACGCTCTGCGCTGATGCTCAGGCAGTCGCCGTCAAGCTCAAGCGCAATATCTTCCTTTTTGAATCCGGGAAGGTCTGCTTCAAGAAGGAAGCTGTCGCCCTTGTCCTGGATATCAGTACGCAGGTCTGCGAATGCTTTTGCCCTCGGAGCAAAGAAGCTGTTTCCGAAAAAAGTTCTTTCAAGCTCCTCCATTTCTTTGAACGGGTCGAAGACCGTGAGCTGGTTTGTTTTTCTTTCAAATGGTTTTAATTCGAACATCTCTAATACCTCCGATAATTTTGATCTTTTTATATCTCTGTTCCCTTTGAACAACTAAAGAATAATGCTGTTATATGTTGATTTTGTTATGGAAATGTGACGAAAACGTGAATTTTAGCACTCATTAAATAAGAGTGCTAACAAATTTTCCTTCCGCTTTGTTTTGTGGTATAATTTTTTATAATAGTCGAGCCTGCGGAAAAGCCGCGGGAAGACTGTAAGCATATAACAGCAGGAGGTCCGAAAATGACTTATACAAACGGTTTTACCATCAATGCGCTTGGAAATGAGTGTTTCATTACTTTTCTTCAGAATAAGCCCGATAAGGACAAGAGGGTAAGCAGCGAGCTTGAAACGATAGTGATGAACGAGCAGTGCGCCCGCCAGCTTATAGCGGCTCTGGCGCAGGTTTATGCCAAGGTGGACCGGGACCGTCTGCAGAAAAAAGAACAGGTCGACGTATCCGAAACGCACCAGCTCAGCTAAAAAAATGACAGTAAGAACAGAAAGAGATTCGATAGGGACAAGAGAGCTTCCGGTCGAGGCATATTACGGAATAAATGCTCTCAGATCCAAAGAAAATTTTGATATTTCGGGGCAGAGGGTCAGCCCGGAATTGATTCAAAGCGTTGCCCTTATCAAAAAGGCTGCGGCTTTGGTTAATGCTGCCGGGGGAAAGCTGCCGGAGAAAATAAAGGATGCCGTAGTTTTGGCTTGTGACGAATTGATGGGCCCTGCCTCCGACCCGAGGAGCAAGGCTCTTTCGGATTCAGTGATCGTGGATCCGTTTCAGGGCGGTGCAGGAACCTCCGTCAATATGAACATCAACGAGGTCATTGCAAACAGAGCCATTGAAATTCTCGGCGGAAGAAAGGGCGATTACGGAATCGTTCATCCAAACGACCATGTAAATCTTTCGCAGTCGACCAACGATGTTATTCCGTCCGCAATAAAGCTTGCATCCTACAGGCTTTGCATGGAGCTTGAAGGAGAGCTTAAAAAGCTTTTCATAAGCTTTCTTGATAAGTCAACACAGTTTATGGATATTATTAAGGTCGGAAGAACGCAGATGCAGGATGCGGTCCCCATTTCATTGGGGCAGGAATTCTTTGCTTATGCTGATGCAGCAAGAAGGAATCTTGAGCTTATCAGCGCCGTAAAGGGAAGCCTTGGAGAGCTTAACATGGGCGGCACAGCCATCGGCACCGGTGTGAATGCCGGCGAATATTACATTAAGAATATCGTTCCGAAAATTTCGGAGCTTTCGGGAATAGATTTTGTTCAATCTGAAAATCTTATCGACAGCACCCAGAACGTTGATTGTTATATCACCGTTTCCGGGGCGCTTAAGGCTTGCGGCAGTGCTTTGTCCAAAATCGCCAACGACCTCAGGCTTATGTCATCGGGCCCGCGAAGCGGTTTTGCGGAAATAAATCTTCCGGCGGTTCAAAGCGGCTCCTCTATCATGCCGGGCAAGGTCAATCCCGTTATTCCCGAGATAATAAATCAGATGGCCTTCAGGGTCATCGGAAACGACCAGACTATTACTCTGGCTGCGGAGTCGGGTCAGTTGGAGCTGAATGCCTTTCTTCCTGCAATTTCATGTGCGCTGCTGGATTCCTTAAAGATTATGATAAATTCGGTCAGGACGTTCACGGAGCGCTGCGTAAACGGAATTACGGCAAACGATGAAAACTGTCGGGAAATATTGCTGGAAAGCACTGTCACCGTTACGGCACTCTGTCCGTATATAGGCTACGACAAGGCTGTCCGGGTTGCGAAAGAAGCTGTTGCCCGGGGGCGCACAATAAGAGATGTCGTCCTCTCCGAAGGGCTTTTGGATGAGAAGGAAATTGACGGGATCTTGAATCCCGAAAAGATGATATAAGAGGACAGAGAATGAAACTTCGGCAATGGAATGCAAGGCTTGCGGGACTTGCGGCGCTGGTACTGCTGGTGCATTTTGCTTCAACAACGTATAT
The DNA here is from genome assembly GCA_045616685.1 of Anaerovoracaceae bacterium. Lineage (GTDB taxonomy): Bacteria > Bacillota > Clostridia > Peptostreptococcales > Anaerovoracaceae > UBA1764. The sequence goes on along the minus strand of JAZLHF010000021.1, from coordinate 8,603 downwards.
GTATCTGACATATCAGTATTTTCCGCTTTTTACGGTGGTATGCGCAAAGCTCCTGACAGGGCTTATGCTCCTGCACGTGCTGCTCAGTCTTATAAAGCTTTTAAGGCAGGACAGGGGCGCTGCATTAAAATATCCCAAACTCAATGCAAGAGTAATTATCCAAAGAGCAAGCGCAATACTTACTCTTGTTTTGTTTTTTATCCACGACGGCAATATGCACTTTATGTCTTCGGGTCTGCCGATAAGCATGGAAACCTTCCGGTACAAGCTTTTGACCACCTATGCTTTTTATGCTGCCTTGTTTGCGCATATCGCCGTATCCGTAAGCAGAGCCTGCATTACCTTCGGGGATTTCCGTACAAAGGAAGCGGAAAAGAGGGTCGATTTGATTACTTATGTTTTATGCGCCGTATTCTTTGCGCTGGGCTGCTGTGCTGTCACTTACGTGCTTGTCCTTTGGCCGAAGCTGTAGGAGGGTTTTATGAAGAACGTTCTTATAATCGGATCCGGCATAGCCGGGCTCTCCTGCGCAATAGAAGCGGCGGAAAAGGGTATGCATGCAATTCTGGTATCTCCGCGTCCGTCGGAGCAATCACAGTCTGTCATGGCATCGGGCGGCATCAATGCGGCGCTCGGCAGAAACGATTCCTTTGAAAAGCATTTTGAAGATACGTATAAATCGGGCGGATGTCTGGAAAACAAGGATGATGTTCTTGCCATGTGCAGGGCCGCTCCGAAGATCATCGAATGGCTTTGCCTTATGGGAACGCTTTTTACAAGAAACGAGGACGGTACGCTTTCCCGGAGAGCCTTTGGCGGACAAAGCGAAAACAGGACCTGCTTTTCGGGCGCTTCAACGGGCAAGCATATCATGACTGCTCTTATTCAGAAATGCAGAGAATATGAGATAGCGGGCAAGGTCGAAAGAATAGTCGGTCTTTATTTTACGGAGCTGATCATAAGGAATGGGATCTGCCTCGGGGCGGTTTTTACTGACGAAGCAGACAGGTCCGCAAAGGAAATATATTCCGATTATACCGTTGCCTGTACAGGCGGACTCAACGGACTTTCGGGCAAAACAACGGGAAGCAGATTAAACGATGCCTATGCGGCTGCAAGGATGTTTGTGCAGGGCGCAAGAATGAGAAATCTTGAATTTGTTCAATATCATCCCACCTGCATAGATGCTCAGGGAAAGAAGATAATGATTTCCGAAGCGGCAAGAGGCGAGGGCGGAAGGCTCTATTATCCCGACGGCGAAAAAAGAGTTTACTTTATGGAGGACGCGTTCGGCCCTGAGGGAAATCTTATGCAAAGAGACGTTGTTTGCGAATACATGAGGAAGGCTCCCGCGCAGGTTTATCTTGACATAAGCTTTCTGGACAGAGACGTATTGAATAAAAAGCTTTCCGAGGTCTGTGATATTTGCAGAACCTATCTGAAGCTTGACCCGTCAAAGGAGAGTATTCCCGTAAGCCCTGCGCCGCATTTTTTTATGGGCGGTCTTTATGTTGACGGCAATCACGAGACAAGCATAAGGAATTTATTTGCGGCAGGCGAATGTGCATCAAAATATCACGGCAAAAACAGGCTTGGCGGCAATTCTCTTCTTGCGGGAATATACGGAGGAAGGCTGGCTGCCGACGTGATATCGCAAAGAGAGGAAGCAGGACCGGGGGCGGCAGTCCGAAGCCTTGATTCCGACAGGATATTATCTGCCGCCGATAAGGCAAAGACGCTGGGTATTCTGAAAAAGGCCTGCGAAATGTCTCTGGCTGAAAGAAAGGATCTGAGGCAGGGCGAGTCCTTTGCGGAATACAAGGACGGAAGGATCGCAATTACCTTTTCTTCTCCCGAAGGAGGCATCCGATGCAGGTAAAAATCAAAAGACAAAAGAATAAAGCCTCCGCCCCCTACTGGCAGGAGTTCGAATGTTCCTTAACGGAAAAGCTCAGCGCGGCATCCGTAATAGATTTTATCAACGATAAGCTGCCCGGCGGGGACGAAAAAATTGCATGGGATTGCTCCTGTATGCAAAAGCTCTGCGGCGCATGCGCCATGGTTATCAACGGCGTTCCCGCCCTTGCCTGCGATACGTTTATAGATCCGGAAAAAGAAAGGACTCTTGTAATAGAGCCTTTAAGAAAGTTTCCCGTCATCTGCGATCTGAAGGTGGACAGAAGCAGTATTTACGAGCATCAGAAGACTGCCGGAATATTTTCGGCTGAGGTCTGCGATGCGGATCCCTCGGAATTCGATTACCGGTATCTTGCATCAAAATGCTTAAAGTGCGGACTGTGCCTTGAGGTATGCCCGAACTACGCAGAAGGCGGAAAAAAACACTTTGGAGCGGTCATGCTGAATGAAGCGTATGTTTTGTCTTCCGTAAGCAAAAATCGCAGAAACGAGCTGAAAAAGGCCTTTGCGGAGCATTTTGCAGCCTGCTGCTCCGGCTGCATGGCGTGCAGAGAGATATGTCCGGCAGGCATTTCATCGCTGGCAAGCTCCTCATATATGCTTAAAAAATAAGGACCTCGGGGCATCCTCTCGGGGTCCTTTTTGTCTGATCGGGGATTTTTTTTTTGAAAAAATCCCCGTTTTTAGGCAAAATCCCCGTTTTTATTCAATTTTTCTTGTATTGAATGTAAATATATTATAGAATAATCATAACTATGAGCAGATACAATAGGATGAAAAGGAGACAACTAAATAGTCCGCGGATTACATTTAATCCGAAAAGATCTCTGATAGGAAGTCTTGGCATGTCCATTATTGCCATGGCTATGCTTGTATTTGCAACTTATGCATGGTTTTCGGATGTGGCAGTATCGAAGGGCAGTACCGTAAACACCGGTGTAATGACTATCAATCTTGCCGTAGATCAAAGCTTTGTAGATCGGTATAACAGTATGCCGAGCCATTTAACAAGCAAGATTTCAGTGCCGGGTGCAGAACCTGACGGAGAGGAAGGCGAAGCATACACCACGGTGTTCGACGAGGTTTATGATTACAAAACTCTGACCGACGGCGCAGTTGAGCCTGCAGATGATGCGGATATCGTTCATACGCCTTACTACATTGTCGATGACAAGAACGTTCAGATAATCCACATAGAAAATATGGCGCCCGGTGAGGCGTACGTTGTCACCGGTATGGCCGTGGTAAACCGCGGAGAGTTAGCTGCTGCATATACGGCAGGCTTTGACATAGAGGAGTCCTTAACAGGACTTGAAAATCTCAACAGAAAGGTATCGGACGGCGCATTCGGAAATGAGCCGGGAGTTGAACCTTCCGCAGGAAGCGCAGATACATCTGCAGACCCCGGATATGCAGCATACAAGGTTTTAAAGCGCACGCTTGTCAGAAATCAGATAGAGGGCGGCGGTATACTGTACAGAAATCATTCGGATGTTGATTCTGCAGAAGAGGGAAAAGAGTATTATTCCTTAGCTGATTATATGGAGCTGTATCAGGGCGATGAAGAATACTGGACCGGCAGATACCTTGAAGAGGTTTTGGAGGTCTATGCGATCAGCAGCGGCGCAATAGTGACCGATGAAAACATAAAAGACTTTGTAACAGAAGAAAACCTTGTCGGCACCATCGGCGCTATTCTGAACGGTCAGGTCAGCATAGCCGCAGATTATTTATTGCCGGAGACTGCCGTAAAGCTTATGGCAGGTTCTGAATCCGGCGAAGGAGCAAGCCCCGGCGGACTGGAATATATTGTTCCCAGGGAGCTTACCGTTTTCGAAAGCAAACAGGATCCTTCGGAAGAACCGGAAGAGCCGGATACAGGCGTTGTATACGGAAAAGTATCTAATATCGGATACCTGCAGTTCATATTGTATCTGCCGGAAGAAACCGGAAACGAATACGAATATGCCAGATTGGATTTAGCGGTCGGTGCATCAGCCATGCAATGCGAATACGAGCCGGACGGCGCCGGTGGGTATAAGATATACAGGCATTAAACAATGAAAAAAATAATCTCGGCAGTTTTAGTTTTAATAATGATTTTTTCTTTTTCCGCCTGCGGAAAGAAAGACGAAGCTCTTAAAATCGCATGCTCCTCTACCTTCATGCCGTACGGATATTACGAGGATAACGAGTTGTGCGGCATTGATGTTGACCTCGGGAAAGCTTTGGCAAAAAGCCTCGATATGGAATATACGATAAGCGCCGTCCCGTACGATTTGGTTCTCAGCGGCGTGGAATCAGGTGAATATGATATAGCTGTCGCCGCCTTGGTGCCTTCGGACAGCTTGTCTCAAAAGGTGAATTTTACAGACATCTATATCAGTAACGTCCAAAGCATCATCACGAAAAGCGAAAGCAGAATTCAATCGATCAGCAGCCTGTTTACGGCAAACGACGTGACAGTCGGAACGGTATCGGGGTCCTCCGGCAATATTTATGCAATATGGGGGATAGAGGATGCGGGCTTTGGTACAGTCAGGGCTTATGAAACCGCAGATGAGCTGATAGAAGCGATAGAAAGCGAAGAATGTGATTGCGGGATCCTTGATGAATTTCTTGCAGGCAGATATGCATCGGAGCATGAGGATTTGAAATCCCTTGAGCAGAATTACAGCGGAGAAGATTATGCCATAGCCATTCGGAAAAACGATCAGGAGCTTTATAACAAAATCAATACGGCTCTTGATTCATTAAATGCCGACGGCACCATTAATGATATTATCGAAGAGTATGTACAAAAAATATATAAAGTTGATTTTTAACTTACGCCAATCTCTGCCTTGAGTACAAGTTGATTGTAACTATAGTATTGCAGAAAGAACATCTGAAGTGGTAGTTTTAAAAAACCCTTTAAGGATCAGCTTTGCCGGAGGCGGCACTGAGTTTTAAGCAAGGGCTTGGAATATAAGAAATAACATATAAAAGTGCTGATAAATAAACCGAGCCGCTGTCTCGGTTTTGTTTATATTTTTGGGGATAAAAGATGAAAGCGTTTCTTCTTGCCGCAGGGCTTGGTACAAGATTAAGACCGATTACAAGTGAAGTTCCGAAATGTCTGGCTTTGATTAAGGGCAAACCGCTGATTGAATACTGGCTGGAGCTTTTTGCCGAATACAATATCAATGAGGTGCTGGTCAATACTCATTATCTGCATGAGCAGGTAGAGCATTTTGCCGATAATCATAACAAAGCAGACAAAAAGGTACATATCACATGCAGCTACGAGGCTGAATTGCTCGGAACCGGCGGCTCGGTAAAAGCAAACGCCGCTTTTATTGATACCGGCGAGCCGTTTCTGATTTGTTATGCAGATAATTTTACGAACGCAAATCTGAAAGCAATCATTGATGCGCATTGTGAAGGCGGCAAGTTGCTTACTATGGGGCTGTTTAATGCCGATGATCCGTCGGAATGCGGCATAGCAGAGCTTGATCCGGAAAATACGGTGATTGCCTTTGAAGAAAAACCGCAGCACCCCAAAAGCAGTCTGGCAAATGCCGGAATTTACGTAAGCACAAAAGAAATTTTTAAATATATACCTGACGGCTTTTCCGATTTCGGAAAGGATATTTTTCCGAAGCTTTGCGGCAGGATGCAGGGGTTTGAAATCAAAGAGCATTTACTTGATATAGGAACACTGGAAAGGTACAGACAGGCGCAGGCTGATGCAGAGCTTTATTCTGCCCGCCGGTTTTGCTCTTGATATATTCGCAGTACACCCATGAAAATTCTTTTTGTCACAACAATAGGCTCAACGTTTGCCTTTTTTACAAGCATCATTGAAGAGCTGATAGCCCGGGGCTATACGGTTGACGTTGCGTGTAATGATTCTGCCGGAAGACTTCCGGAGCGTATTCATGAGCTCGGGTGCAGGGTGCATAGCATCAGCTGCAGCCGCAGCCCCTTTGATATAAATAATTTAAAAGCCATAAAAGAAATAAGAGATATTGCAGATAGTAATAACTACAGCATAGTCCATTGCCACACGCCCATTGCTTCGGTTTGTGCAAGACTTGCATGTAAAAAAAACAGAAGAAAGGGCTTGAAAATTTTTTATACGGCGCATGGCTTTCATTTTTACAAGGGCGCCCCGTTAAAAAATTGGATGCTGTATTATCCGATAGAAAAATACTGTGCAAGACTGACTGACGTTCTGATTACAATAAATAAAGAAGATTATGCTTTTGCTGAAAAGCATTTGCCGGCGAAAAGCGTTGTATATACGCACGGCGGCGGCGGCGGGACAGGTCTCAGATCATTCAAGCCGGTATCCCTGCAGGCTGATGAGAAAAGAAAAATCAGAGAAGCTCTGGGGCTGGATGATAACGATATTGCATTGATATGCGCAGGGGAACTGATCGAGCGTAAAAATCAAAAGAGCCTCATCAAAGCGATGAGTTTATTAAGTGACAGACGAATACATTTATTTATTTGCGGAGACGGACCGGACAGACAAAAATGCGATGAGCTTATCAAAAAGCTCCGTCTTAAAGAAAATGTTCACCTGCTTGGCTTCAGAACGGATACCGACCGGCTTTTGGCAGCCTCGGATATATTCATGCTTCCGTCGTTTCAGGAGGGTCTTTCAGCATCACTTCTTGAAGCAATGGCAAGCAGACTTCCGGTCATATGCTCGGATATCAGGGGAAATGTGGATCTGATAGCTGACGGAGCCGGCGGATATTTACATTCGCCGTCGGATATAAATGCAATAGCGGCTGCCATTACAAGCCTTTCGGGCGATAAGACAAAACGGCAGGCGTTCGGAGAACGAAATGCCGGATTTGTAAAGGGCTTTAATGCGGATGTGCTTATTCCGGAAATAATGGAGATTTACAGGAATGAAATGCAGCGCAGGTTTTAGATAAGGCGCAGGTGCAGGCATAGGCATTGTGTAAAATGGAAAAGGTAGTTTTTTTAGACAGAGACGGAACGATAAATAAAAGCCCCGGAAACGGAAAATATGTCACCTGCCGGGATGATTTTCACTTTCTTCCCGGCACGTTTGAAGCATTAAGGCTTCTTAAAAACGCGGGCTACAGGCTTGTGCTTGTCACAAATCAGAAATGCGTTGCCACGGGGATTTTATCTGCCGGAGAGCTTGATGAAATACATAACGATATGCAAAGTAAACTGCGCCTTCACAATGCAGTCCTTGATTACATTTTTGTATGCCCTCACGATGAGAACTCGTGCGAATGCAGAAAACCAAAACCCGGTCTTTTAAAGCAGGCGGAAGCGTATTTCGATGTTGATAAGGAAAAAAGCTTTATGATAGGCGACAGCGAAAGAGATATTCAGGCAGGAAAAAATTACGGCGTAAAAACCATTTTGATTTCGCCCGATAAAGGCGGCATATCGGATGCCGTATGCCCTGACCTGCTTTCTGCGGCGCAGTATATTATCAAAGAGGATACAAAATGAAAGTATTGATTACAGGCGGAGCCGGATATATCGGAAGCCATACAAACAGATATTTGACCGAGCATGGAATACAGACGCTTGTGCTGGATAATTTATGCGACGGGCATCAAGAAGCCGTATTAACAGCAGAGCTTATAAACGGCGATTTCGGTGACAGCAGACTTCTGGATAAGATTTTCAATGAGAATGAAATTGATGCTGTAATGCATTTTGCGGCATTTGCATCGGTAGCCGATTCCGTAAAAAGACCGGACAGATATTATCAGAATAATGTCACCAATATGAAAGCGCTGCTTGATGCCTGCGTAAAGCATAAGATAAAATATTTTATTTTCTCTTCATCAGCCGCAAGCTACGGAGATCCTGTTGAAATCCCGATGACTGAAAAGCATCCGCAAAATCCGATCAACCCCTATGGTGAAACCAAGCTGATTGGAGAAAGGCTCCTGATGGATTATGAGCGTGCATACGGAATAAAGCATTGCATATTCAGATATTTTAATGCGGCAGGAGCCTCAAAGGATGCACTGATCGGTGAATCACATGATCCCGAAACGCATCTGATCCCCGTGATGATAAATGCCGCACTTAGCGGCAAGCCATTCAGCGTTTTCGGAAACGATTATGATACGCCGGACGGAAGCTGCATCAGAGATTATGTTCACGTGCTTGATATAGCAGAGGCGCATTATCTCGGACTTAAATATCTCTTAAATGGAAATACATCCGATTCTTTTAATTTAGGCAGTAACAGAGGGTACTCTGTTTTGGAAATGACAGATGCCCTTTCGAAAATAATGGGAAAAACCGTTCCCTGTATATTTGCAGACAGAAGAGAAGGCGATCCCAAAATCCTGCTTGCATCAAACAGAAAAGCAAAAGAAATATTAAACTGGGAAGCAAAGCACAGCGGCATAGATGAAATATTAAAGGATGCCTTGAATTGGGAAAAGAACAGAAGATATTAGAGTTATTGTATTATCACCTGAAAGCAGTACATTATTGATAATGAAGCAAAATAAGAGGCGTTTGTGAAATTGAGTTATTTAGCAAAAAAATTTATATATGCTGTTAAATGGGATGGCTTGAGGGTTGCGTTAAATAAGACTGCTGCCACAGTCCTGCATTGCCCGCGCGGTGCGAGTTTTGCGGAGACCATAAAAATTGCATGTGAGATTTTTATTTATAGTCACAAAAAG
>JAZLHF010000020.1:0-5874 GCA_045616685.1 Anaerovoracaceae bacterium | reverse complement strand
CACCTAAGCCCTGTCGATCGAATTAAAAAAATGAGCAGGGCTGACTCATCAGCAAGCAGATGAAAGATCTACTTCGCTGAAATGTATAAGCGATTGTCTTTGAGCAGTGCAAAGACTAAGCGCACAAGTTTACGAGCAGTTAATGCGAGTGCACGTTTGTGTTGGTATATGTTCACCTCTTTGTACTTGAGATGATAGAAGTTGCTGTATTCCTTGTCGCATCTAACAAGAGAAAAAGCTGCTTCGCACAGATAATACTTTAAAAAACGATTTCCGGAATTGATAAGCCTTGTTGTTTGGGCTTCAAAGTTTCCGGATTGATGTTGCTTCCATGCAAGGCCTGCATACTTGGCAAGTTGAGCATGACTTTGAAAACGATTGATGTCTCCAATCTCGGCAACGATTCCTGCAGAATAAACAGGCCCAATGCCCGGAATGGATGTCAATACGTTTGGTAAGAGTTCCATTTGAGCAGCAATAGCTTTGTCGAACTCTTTGATTTGAGATTCCAACGCCTTCATAGAGGTTATGGATATTGAAAGCACCTGGTTGATTGAATCGTTTACCGTTTTAGGCAAACGATAAGAACTTCTGGCAGCTTTCTGAATGGCTTTGGCTACTGAATCCGGATCAGGAAAGCGGTTCTTACCTTTTTCGATGATGAAATCAGTAAGCTCTTGTAAGTCCATATCGGCCAATGCTTCTGCGGATTCGAATTCTTCGTAGACGGCAAGCGCCGTAGTGCTGAAAGTATCTGTGAATACTTTCTCCTGCGTCATAGTGGAATACTTCTTGAAGAGTATGTTCATGAAGCGTTGCTTTTCCTTGACGAGGTTACATACACCGAAGTAACGTGCTCTGGTAAGATTCTTGAGGGCTAGGTAGTGATAGTCCTCGGTGTAAATCTCTTTGTTGATTCTGCCAAAGCGCAGGCAGTCAGCGATGACAAATGAGTCCACATAGTCATTCTTGGGCAGGTCGTTGTAAGATTCTTTAAATTTATTGACCTGCTTGGGATTGAGGACATGGATTCTTCTGTTGTAAGGAAGAAGAGTCGCATCTTCTCTGAGGAAGAACACAAGATTATCTCCATAGACAGAAGTCGCTTCAAGACCGATTACAACAGTGTCAAGCGATTCATCATTTATCGCAGAAAGAATTCTTTTCACGAGCTGCGTAGAACCGTCAAGCGAATTCACAACAGAAAAATTGCTGTGCTTGTCACCATTTGGAAGCATCAGATAGACGACATTGGATTTGCTGCTGACATCAATACCGACGTAAAGTGTGTTCATGCTAAAGGTCACCTCCTTTCGAGTGGTATTAAAGTGTTCAATCGGCTTGGTAAAACCCATGATCATGGAGCATCGACACCCTCGCATATAAGAATCCAGCTTAAGAAGGACAGATGCGAAACCACACTGCTAGATGGTTGTCCAAAGCTTAAGCAAACAGCCAGCCGGTTTGAAGCTAACTTCCATGTCAGGGGAACAGACTAATTCATGAAGCAACCAATGAGGTTCAACAGGGGAAGTAAGAACTATTACCTGATTGACACTGGGACAATTATATCATGGGCTTAACTAAGCCTATTGAACAGATAAAGTATTAAATTACAGTTAAGAAATGGTATCTAAAAGATACTATACGAGGAGGAAAAACACTATGAACAAGTTCCCGGCATGTACAAAGTCGGCATTAGCAATAAGCTCCTTACTTCGAATAGATGATAAAATTCAAGTGACAGAAAGTCCATCTACACGCATGATAAAATCTGCTTCTGTTATGCCACAATCCGATTTCATAGGTTGGCAAATATTTGCCCCAACAAAAGGTTCCATTGATATTTCATTTTTTGGTACCGAGAACATTTCTTGTTCAGATCTGGAATGGATTTTCGAGAATGTTGCTAAAACTTGCACAACAAAAGCTTCGACAAATGAACAAATCAACAATTACAACAACCTTTATTTGCTTTCGCTTGAAGCCAAGGAAGCATCCTCAAAAGCGCCAATCGGTTTCTGTCATTACGCAACTGTCGATAAAACTTCTTCTCAAATCAATTGGCCAACAAGTATGACTTTTCAGTTTTCTGAAATAATTAAGGTGCTTCGTGAATCCGGAGGATATTTAAGAATAGCATATATGAAACCATCAAATGAAGAAACTGCTGAGTATTCCAAATTGTTTTGCAAAACTTTATGTGACAGTTCTATTGATCCATAGAAATACTTAGGCAGGCCAGTAAAGGTCTCCTTGCTTCTTCGGCTTCCATCTGAACCCACAATACGTATGAAAACAGTTTTTGATGAGGCGCTTCCAGGGATAAAGTTTTCATATTTGGGATGCATGAAAGATGAGAAGATTCAAAAAATCTGGGAAACCCCTTTTCTTGTTGGTTGTATATATCCCGAATACGCTGCCAAAATCATGATGTTTGAACCAATAATATTAAATGACGCTCCGCTAATGGGGCTAAAAATATGCGACCGAGACCTACCGCAAATACCTGCTAATCACAAAAACCCCACGTCCAAAAACGCTCTTGCAGTAGGGAAAGCACTGTTTACCACAGGCGGAGAACGAAAAGTTAAAATTGATGATACTGCCTTAAAAATGCATTGGGATGTTGTCGGCATGAGCGGCACGGGAAAAAGTAGCCTGCTAACTACAATAGTGATGTCAGCGCTTACAACTGGACATTCATGTACTGTTATTGATCCGCATGGAAGCTTAGCTAATACCATCATTAATTGTGTGGCTAAAGAACATGCAGAAAAAATCAACCTAATACGAGTCGGTGACGGAGAGAAAAACCCCGTACCTATCCGCATTTATAAAACAGACGATGTCGAAAAGGAAGAGATAGCCATCAACAACATGTGCTCAATGTTCCAGGAAATTTTCGACCCTAAAAATCAAGGTTATGTTGGTCCAAGGTGGATCAGAATGTATACCCTATTAAGCAAATGCTCAATCGCTCTTGGATTAGGAGGAACCTTTCAAAGCATTCTGACAATTGCACAATCAAAAGAAAATATGGCGAAAGCTATGGATGCTCTCAAACGTACTCATGATGACAGAAATCGTGATATATATGAAGGTATACGATCAGAATTATATAACAACAAAAGCAATGACTATGAAGAGATCATCGGATGGTTTGTTTCAAAATTTCAGCGACTTGTTGCAATTCCACAATTACGAAATATTTTTGGAACATGTGGAAATTATGACGCCGTAAACTTTTCTAAAATGATTGATGACAATCAGATCAATCTGATTGATTTATCTTCACCCGTAATAGGAAACGATGCAGCAAGAATTTCCGGGACGTTAATCATTAATCAACTTTGGGATGCTATCATGTCAAGAAAAAATTATGAAAAGAATCATATTCTTGTCATAGACGAAGCACATCTGTTTTCAAATGGAGGTAGCAGTTTAGAGAGAATTATTTACGAAGGACGAAAATTTGGTATATCTCTTATCATGGCACATCAAAATTGCACACAATTATCCTCCAACATTAGAGAGGCATTAGCTTCAACGGCGAATTTTTCTTCATTTAGGTTATCAGTAAAAGACGCTTATGAGGCATCGTCTCGTTTTGATAATGATACGTTTAAAACAAAACTATGTCGTTTAGATAATTTTAACGCTGTTACAACATTGTCGGTAAATGGCAAGCAAAGCGCTCCCTTTACCTTGCATACGATAAAACCCCACATTAGCAAAGAGTCCTTCGCGATTGCAAAACTCATAGAACAGAATAGCATTTCAAAACTTGTAGAACCTTTTAGAGCAGTTAAAGCATTTTCTTCAACAGAAATCTTGGCTAAGATTGATGCATTCCCCTGCTGCGAAAAAAGTACTTTAAGCTTTGATGATGTAAAAATTCTTCCTGAAGCGCCGTTTCTTGATGATTTTGATGATGAAGACAGTCTTCTGATGCATGAATGGTTTGGCAAAAAAGAAAAACAGGACAGTGTAGCCTGACGTAAGGAGGAGAAATGGAATATTATCTTAAAATAGACGAAAAAGCACTGAGTAAAAATACGATACAAAACTTAGGTGTGGCTTTTAGCGATCCTAATGATGAAGTTTTGTTTGAAAGTTTTATAAACGAAAAGCTTGAAGAAAATGTTGGCCAGAAGATTTATGAACTCTTGAGTGAAGCACAAATTAATGAATGGAATAAAATAACTGACGACTCAGAGCGATCTGCTTGGTTGAAAGCTAATGTCCCATCCTACAGAATGTTAGCAGTTTCTGAAATACTAAAAATCAAAAAACAAATCATGCGGCTATCAAAACAACTGTCTTCAAAAGAAGTAACTGATCGTACCATATATGCTACACCTATTGAGTGTGCTGACTTCTCAAGCAGAACTGTAAATTGCTTAAAAAGATACGGAGTTGCTTCGATTGGAGAGGTAATAAACATGCCACCCGAAAAATGGCGAACCATAAGGAACCTCTCAAATAGTTGCTTAAACGAAATAGAGGAAACGATTCGTTCAAAGTATGGATATTCCATTATGCGATAAGCGTTTCTCCCTGTACAACTTCGGTACAGGGAGAAAACTTATTACTGCTGTATATGCTATGCGCAAATTAAATCATTGTTGACGATTTCTGTTGCTGTTTCCCGTACTGCATTCATTCCCTGTACCCAAAGCATTTGATTTTCGGCTTTGAGTGCTTCCGTAATACTTTCACGCTCGGAAAGTTGCTTTACCAACTGAGAGATCATTTCTTCTGACTGTTTGTCGATGTCGGCAAGATAATCGTTCATCTTTCCACTGGTCGTCAACTGACTGAAAAGAACACGGTTTGTTTTCCTCAGATGGTGGTAGCGCCGTGTACCCCATACACCGATGGGTTTCTCGTCCGGCAGTTTAACATCAGGGAGCAGATAATCTCCGACCTGCTTGTATGTGCCGCCCATTTGCTCAAATAATGATTTTTCCATTTCGCTCAACTCCTTATTTTGATTTTCTTTGTGGGTGCGTCAATGATTTTGAGTAGCAATGCGGATACATCCTCAACCGGCTTTCCCTCGTCAATAAAAAGATAAAGATATTGGGGACTTCGAAAATTAGATGCACCTGAATGGATGGCAAAACGGTCAGTGGCATTTGCTAACCACTATCAGGCAGTAGCCAAGACTACGGGATTACGCCTAATATCAAAAGAAATCCTCGCGAGGCAAGGACTTCTCAGTTGCTTAGATTATTATTTGAATTCTGAATTTTGCCGATAGGGCAGAAAAATCCGGCCCTGCCGTTTGGCAGAGCCGGATCGCTTATTACTCAATCAAGTCTTCCATCGAACATCCCAGCACTTTGGAAATACGGTATAAGGTATCAGCATTAGCTTTGTTGATATCTTTGTTTCGTTGCTCGTACATCTGGATGGATCTGAGGCTGACACCTGACTTTTTCGCAAGATCCGCTTGTGTGCACCCATACGCTGTACGAATTCGCTTCAAGCTTGTTTCCGGATACAATTCCTTCATACGCTCATCCGCTATATCGGCAAATTTTGAAATATCTGCCTCGTGAAGTGTATAGTACATCTTTTGTAATTCATCAAAAGCAAAAGCTTTGAATATAGCATTGAATTTTCTGCCAGACCACCACTGATAATAGGCGATAGCCCAACCAATCCAATACTCAGTTGAACGATCAAGTCGGTCTGTCGGCGCTTCCGTGAGTTCTTTTCCGGTAGTCTCCGCAACAATATCCTTTACAAGTTCTATTCCGCTTTTTCCTGCAAGATATGCCGGTTCACCGTTCTCCATTTTCTTGCTGACAGAGCTTACGATAAACTGCTTGATGAAGTTTTCTCCGGATATGTTGCAAGTATTGA
>JAZLHF010000019.1:0-5604 GCA_045616685.1 Anaerovoracaceae bacterium | reverse complement strand
GGATTCGATGATGAAACAACACAGCTTGCAGAAGATCTTTACGGATCAAAGCTCGTTTACACAAAGGCAACAACAGATGCATTTGGTAGACCAGCACACGCATGGAAGTATGACAACACTAAGGTTGGCGAATATGCTGATACAGCAGACGTTGTTTATACAGAAGACGTTAAGATTTCTCAAATCTACAAAGATTTAGGACTCAGCCAGAGTTCTAAAGCAACCGTTAAATGCACAGCGTTGGATGGAGAATTCGAAGAATTTCCTATCACAAAGAATAATGATTACTACTTGATCGAAGGAGAGTTCGATGTTGATATTTTAGCAATGTTCAGTGGTCATGGAATTAAGGTAGAAGTATTCTATGATGCAGATGCGAACACAACTCTTCTTGTAGCTATTCCAACATTCGTTGGCGTCGTAACAAAGGTTGTTGATGCAACAGCTAAGGCTGACAGATATGTTGAAATCGATACTGTATATGATGGGTTAAAGTACGAAACAGAAGATTTCGAAGAAGATGATCTCGTACTCGTAACAATTGCTGATGAGGAAATTCAGACAGCAAAGAAGCTTGAATCAAGTGTAAGTGGCAACCTCACAAAGATTGCTATGAAGACCAGCAATTCAGAACCTGCTGCTATAAAAGCAACAGTTGATGGTAAAGATTATACCCTTGGATTCGCCTTCGGGACATCACTTGGTTTAGAAACTGAACAGACCCCTGTTATAGGTAGGGGAAGCTTTGTAAACCTTAAAGATTTTAATTATAAGGATACGAAGGTTGCCCTTTACTTCGATGACTATGGTTATGTAGCATTCGCTGAACTCGTTTCTGGAACAAAGGCTATTGGTCTTGTAACAGCAGTTGGTTCTGCATCAAACCAGTATTCGACAAAGGCTACAAAGTTTGGCGCAACACTTTATGATGCAGAAGGAACAGAACTTGAAGTTTCCGTTAAAGCAGATGCTGCAGACAATGAGGATGTAGGATCCTTCTTATCGCAGTTTGGCGATCCTAAGACTCCGGATTACAATCCATTCGCTGCTGTATTAGTTAAATATACAGAAAGTGATGGATACTATAAGTTCTCAGCTGATTTATTTGATGAAGTTGACTTCAACTATTCAGGTGTAACACCTCTTAATGAATTAGACATTCGCAATGGTGTAGCTCAGATTAAGATTGATAATAACCCATTAGTTGTAGAAGATGATACATTGATTTATGTTCAGACTGCTAAAGAGGATAGATCTGCTCGGTTAGGTTATAAAGATTTCGCAGTAAACGTATATACAGGCTTTGACGAAATGCCAACATTAGATGTGGCAGACGATTATGCAAACATTGCAATCGTTCTTAAGAGTGGTAGCGAGACTGAGCTTGAGGCATTATATATCGGTGCAGATCAAAGATACGTACTTGGCGTAAGTGATTCTAACGCATATGTATCACTTGACTATAGCGCTGCAGATATGACTGTTGATGCAACAGGTCAGTACTACACACTCCCAGCAATCGTTGATGGTGAAATAACAACACTTAAGATTGATGTTGATGCGATGGAAGACATCCGTCCAATCCCAGTTCATATGACTGCTGGAACGGTTCCACTTGATCCAGCTATTCCAAGGTTCCCAGAACTAATCGCTCTATATGGCAAAGTTGGCGTAATTAAGTCTTACACAATGGACAAGAACAATATAGTAACATCAATCGTTGCTGCAGATCCTTATATCGTAATCCCAGGCACTCCTGTAGTTCCTGATGGAGAAGATTACTTTGTTACAAGAGGAACAGCTAAGACAACAGGAAGCGTAATGTACTTCGGTGATGATGAAATCAGTTACTGCCCTGTAGCTATTAAGTACACATCCGATACAGATGTATATAAGGTTGTTGATGGTGAATTCACAAAGATTAAGGCAACAGATGTTAAAGCTGATGAGACTGACTTCGTATACTACACAACAAATGCTGCAGTTACTGAACTTGATACAGTTATCATTGTTGAAGTTCCTAATGTGGAAGAAACACACTACAGACTTGACATTGAGACTTATGTAGACTTCGGATTTGACTATGATGAGTACGATATTCTCCCTGTTGGATCTGGAAAATATGGAAACGACTTCATGACAATGACTATCGATTACGTTGGCGAAATCGGTGAAAAGGTAACATTCACAGTTAATGCTAAGACCGGATACGAAGTCGATGAAGTATGGGTTGGTAATAAACAAGTAACATTAGATACTAATAACTCTTATACAATTGATGAGGTTAAGGGATCAATGCTTGATGACGGCTTCCTTGAGATTGAAATTGATCTCAAAGCAACTGGAGAAGCTTACAGCATTACAGGCGTAACACTTGTTAGAGGCGACTCTAATCCAAATGAGATTTATGCAAACTTAGCATTTAGCAAGGGCTTAAATGAAGCTATAAATCTTTTCATGGATGATCCTGACGAAGGCGAACTTGAATTAACTGGTTTATTAGAAAAGCGCGAAAATGGAGCATGGTTCGTAGCTAAGGAAGATATAGATCTTATCGATAATGATGGCTTAGTAGATACAATCACAGAAGATGTTGAGTACAGACTTACTGTGACAGCTACAATTGAAGGCGATGTAGTTGCAACAAATGCTTCTATGAATTACGCATTTAAAGTAGTTACACCATAAAATTAAAGAATAATTTATACTTGGTTTAAATACCAAACAAGCGGAAAGCGTCTATCCCGCAAGGGATAGACGCTTTTGTTTTGCAATTAAACAACAGCAAAGCACTAATACAGTCAACTCCCGTTTATTCCTATGCAGTATAATATCCATAGCGCATTTTGGCGTGCACGATTATTACATAGGAGGGTTATATGAACCATAAACACAATTTAATGCTAATTCTACTCGCTGCGGTTTTGCTCATCAGTTTTACTACGGCTTTTATCTTTGCTGACGGACAACACGTAACGCGCGAGCAGTTCTTTAATTCAGTCATGACCGCGCTCGAGCTAAAAGATGCCGATATTGCAAGCAAGGTATTTCCTGATGCGAATGAAGTCTCGGGCGAATATCAGGGCAAGATCAATGCCGGAATCAACGCCGAATATATTCTTGGCCGCAATAACGGGACTCTGGATCCGAAGGCTGAAATCACTGTAAGAGACATCGACTATCTGCTGTCGCGGATTAATTTCAAGCCCGAAAAAGTCGTTGAGACTAAATATGTCAGTGGCGGAATTAGATATCTGCCGGGTGAAACTGTGATTGAAACTGTGATCGAGCAGGTGCTAGCTTGCACTGAAGACGAGCATGTTTATCAGTTCGATCCTGCGACTGGATGTTATGCTTGTATTTGCGGTAAATACAAACAAACCGTAGGAACATCGCGCTATTACGTGACTGGAAATCAAGACGAAATTGTATTTTCAGCTGATGATATTGCCGCAGCCCTCAGCAATCCAAATCCAGATTATTGCCAGTTTGATGGTGAAAATTTCATGGTTATGGGTGCAGAATTCGAAGACTTTCAGCTGCCATGTGATGCGTATTGCTATGTGCTGAATTCTGAATCACAGCCAGAACGTATTGATTTTATTGATTTGTTTAATGAATATAAGTTAGTTGAAGCAAAGGAAGCCACCGCGACCGAACCTGCCACAGAAGGCAATGAAAATATCTGGTACGAGGTTGCCATGAAAAAGAATCAAAACGGCGATGTGGTTGGAATTTTGATTTTAGGATGGATTGATATTAGCACATTGGATGAATAGGATACTGGAATAAAACAAAGATTAATTACACAAAGATATCTTTTCTCATGCTGACAGTCTTGTCAGATGGTCTTGGTCAAGCACAAAAGACCCATAACCTTTTTTTGATGCTCCCTTGCTTAATTTTTTATTTACGGCTAATTTCCCAATTTTTATTGCAGGAAGTGATTGGAATTTAACATGCTCTAAATCTAAGCCATTCTTTTCATCTAGTGTTAATTTCACTGTATCTGCCGATAATGTAAAATATGCAATCAACTCATTTGTTTTTTTATGAATAACTAAAAAAGTTTTTGAAATGGCTAAATCATCAAGATCTTTCGCATCAAACTTTAGAAATTCTTCATATTCGCTACCTGCTTTTGATTGAAAATAAAACCGTGATACATCCCCAATTTTCTCAGATGAGATAGGATAAATGTTCACGGTTTTTGCAATCTCGCTCAATTCTTTGTCGGTTAAATATGCCATTATTTTGAAATCTGCTTTCTTAAGCTAAGCAGTTTTTCGTTCCTTTCTACAGATTCTTTGGATGGCACTTTAATAGCTTGTGCGATGATTCTTTTTGAGTCACTCGCTGACAATGTCGGAGTGGACTGTATCGGTTTGCATTTTACACTCATTGCCGCCCTCCTTTGTACAATACTATATATTATATACTTATTTTATTATCATCAACGCATCATGTCAACAATAATTTTACATTTTTTGGAAAATAACGATTAATTCTGTGTCAATCAACACGACAAAAGGCGATGCTTTTTACCTCGCTGGCAAAATTGTCAATGTCAATAATTCTAGCAAGGCCATATGCCGATTCAGAAAGTTCTACAGCATGTTTCTTAGCAAGTAGGTTGTTTAAATCTCCATACTCTTCGGATGTTCCATGGTTAAGATCATAAATTAATACATAGCGCCTATCCCTTGCGGGATAAGCGCTGTTGCGGTTTGTTTAGTGTTTAAACTAAGTATGAATTACTCTTTATTTTACTATTCTTGATTTTGATTAATTTAATATAAGAGAGAACCAACCAGAATTATCTACTGTCACTGTGCAGTCTCCAGTAGCAACCTTAGGATTATTAACATGGCTATTACTAACATTAAACCCATCTGTATATCCAGCTCCTTCCGTCAACGTAGAACCATAAGGAACAATTTTTTGAACCGTACTGGAGGTAATCGTGTGGTTTGCACCTCCACCATCTTTAAATGTGGCACTGGAAACATACCAACTTTTTCCTCCTCTTGTTCCGCTGCCTAACGTAACAGTAACTGTCTTCGGTACTACCTTTAATTCAAAATTACCTGCAGTCATGGTAAAGTAATATACTGTAGCACCGGTTCCATCAAGCGCTCCGGTAACCGGATTCACATCACCGACCTTGAAAATTTGTACTCCCTGGCCATCCGGTAAAATCTGGCCATTTTCGTAAGCTGTAGTTACTTTAAAGTATATAGTATCACCATATAAAGCAGCTGTAATTGGAGCGGTGCATGCAGCATCTGAATAGAATGTTACTGCTCCAGATCCTCTGTTTTGTGCAGAAAGGGTGTACAAGGTTGGACCAAATGTGTATTGCAGAGAAGTCTTTTCTACAACTATATCACCTATTGTAACTGTCACAGTAAGTCTGTACTGACCACCAGTTGCCGGGATGGTTGCTACTTCAACGCCTGTAATTTCTTCAAGACCTGTCACGTTTCCATCAATTACGAACCATTCTTTGTTCTGGTATTGTTCTAATTTGCCAGTGAATACCATTCCGTCTGGGTCGCTGCCATTATTCCAAACATTATAAGCTTTCTGTAAACCTTTATTAAG
>JAZLHF010000018.1:0-47161 GCA_045616685.1 Anaerovoracaceae bacterium | reverse complement strand
GTGTTTGGCACCTCGATGTCGGCTCGTCTCATCCTGGGGCTGAAGTAGGTCCCAAGGGTTGGGCTGTTCGCCCATTAAAGAGGTACGCGAGCTGGGTTCAGAACGTCGTGAGACAGTTCGGTCCCTATCCGCTGTGGGCGTCGGAAATTTGAGTGGAGCTGTCCTTAGTACGAGAGGACCGGGATGGACAAACCTCTGGTGCACCAGTTGTCGTGCCAACGGCATAGCTGGGTAGCTACGTTTGGACGGGATAAGCGCTGAAAGCATCTAAGTGCGAAGCCCACCACAAGAATAGATTTCCTGTCATTTGACTAAGACCCGTGAGAGACTATCACGTTGATAGGTCGGAGGTGTAAGTACGGTAACGTATTCAGCTGACCGATACTAATAGGTCGAGCACTTGACCAATTTCTCGATTTATGATTGCATTGTTTAGTTTTGAAGGTATATTCTTCATAAAGATCCCGTGACAATAGCACGAAGGTTACACCTGTTCCCATCTCGAACACAGTAGTTAAGCTTCGTAACGGCGAAAATACTTGGTGGGAAGCCGCCTGGGAAGATAGCAAGTCGCGGGTTTTTTATTTTTTGCCAAAGGGCAAATGTGTTATAATTATTATGTATGGATACTAGCTTCTTAAAAGTTTTATTATGGTTTTTAATGAGCCTGCCTGTTTTGGTAGCTGCTATTTTCGTATGGCAAAGAGTAGTGTCCGATTTAAGGAAGGCTGATAAAGCAAAGAGACATGAGTAAGGGTTTATTTATAACATTTGAAGGCCCGGATGGCTGCGGCAAGACGACTCAGATTGAGCGTCTTAATAACTTCTTAACTAGTAAAGGTTATGAGGTTGTTTTAACACGCGAACCTGGCGGGACTCCGACGTCAGAAAAAATTAGAGCGATAATTTTAGATCCTGAAAATAAAGAAGAATCTGGAGTTACTGAAGCTCTTTTATTTGCTGCGTCTCGTGCACAGCATGTAGCTGAAAAGATTAAACCTGCTCTTAAAGAAGGAAAGATTATTCTTTGCGATAGATTCTTAGATTCATCCATTGCATATCAGGCATATGCTCGTGGCCTTGGCGAAGATGTTGAGATGATTAATAAGTTCGCCATTCAAGGCTGCTTGCCTGATATTACAATTTTTCTTGACCTTGATCCAGAAATTGGGCAAAAGCGTCAAATAGAAAGAGGAAAGCTTGATAGAATGGAACAAGAAGGGTTAGCTTTCCAGAAAAAGGTGTACAAAGGATATCAAGAACTCGTTAAGAAATATCCTGAAAGAATAAAAGTCGTTAATGCAGATAGAGATTTAGACTCTGTTGCGAAAGATATAGAATGCTTAATCCAGAACTTAATAGAGCAATAGAAAACAACACCATATCTCATGCATATCTTTTCTTAAATGAATCAATGGCGTTAGAGTTTATTAGTGCGCTTGGTGTTCGCGCTGTAGATTTCATCGTTCAAGAATCATTGTTGACAAAAGATATTGATGAACTTCAAGCTCAACTTAAGTTTAAGCCTTATGGCGATAGACGAGTTGTTCTTATTAAGCACGCTGATAATATGCAGCCCATTGTTCAAAACAAACTGCTTAAGACATTAGAAGAGCCTCTTGGAAATACAGTAATGGTTCTTTCGGCAGAAAGACGAGATGCACTTCTTCAAACTATACTTTCCAGAGTAACTGAAATTGCTGCAAAAGACGAAAGCTTAGAGATTGATGCTCAAGCTTTAGAACTTGCAAAAGAGTTCTATCAATCAGAACCCGTTTTTTATAAGCGAAAAGCAATTGTTACACGAATCGAAGATAGAGAACTTGCCTCTAAATTCTTGGACGCACTCGAGGATATTATGCGTGAAGAGTTAATTAAAGGCCTCGATAGCAAAACGTTGGGTCCGAAAATTAAATTAACCGAAGAAGCAAGAAAGAATATTAAATCTGGCTTTAGCGTAGGATATGCGCTTAAAGCTTTGGCCCTCAACATGTAAGGAGTTTAACATGGTTAAAGTTGCATCAGTTCATTTTAAAAATGCAGGTAAAAATTATTATTTTGATCCTGGAGAAATCGAACTCAAAAACGGTGACAATGTTATTGTGGAAACAGCTCGTGGACAGGAATATGGAACACTGGTTTCCGACATCACAGAAGTTGATGAAAGCGAAATCGTTTCTCCTCTTAAACCTGTCATTAGGGTTGCGACAGAAGAAGACGATAAGAAACACGCCGAAAATCAGGCTAAGAGAGATCACGCGCTTGAAGTGTGCCAGGAAAAGGTTGATAAGCGCGGTCTTGACATGAAACTGGTTGATGTAGAGTATACATTTGACAATACTAGATTAATTTTCTATTTTACATCAGATGGTCGTGTAGACTTTAGGGAATTAGTAAAAGATTTAGCCGCAGTCTTCAAAACTCGTATTGAGCTTCGCCAAATTGGTGTTCGTGATGAAATGAAGCTTATGGGCGGAATCGGGAATTGTGGAAGAGAACTTTGTTGCAAATCTTGGATGGGCGATTTCACTCCGGTATCAATTAAGATGGCAAAGACACAAAATCTTTCTTTAAACCCAATTAAGATTTCTGGGACATGTGGAAGACTTATGTGTTGCTTGCAATTTGAGAATGAGGTTTATGCAGAACTTCGTCAGGGAATGCCAGACATTGGTGAAAGAATACAGACTCCGGACGGTGAAGCTTTAGTATGTGATGTTAATATCTTAGAAAATAAAATTAAGACAAGAATTGTACTTGAAGAAAAAACAGAAGATGCACCAGAAAAGCTTAGCCCGGAGTATTACACTTATGGCAAAGAAGTTATTAAGCGTAAAGAGAAGAAAAAGGACTAATGCGTATTGATGAAATCGGCTTTGGCGGTTTGAAGTTAATTCAAGATCCAGATGGATTTTGCTACGGGACAGATGCTGTGCTTCTGGCCCGTTTTACTAATTTACCAAAAGGTTTAAGGATTGCCGACCTTTGCACTGGCAACGGCGCTGTTGCCTTCATGCTTTACAATTTATATAATCCACAAGATGTTGTGGGCATTGATTTTAATAACCACGAAATTGAGTTAGCCATTGAAAGTGCAAGGCTAAACGCCATTTCGCAGGGTATGAGTTTTATAACAAGTGACGCGTTAGACATTAAAAATCGGCTCGATTTCGAGTCTTTTGATGCAGTTACGATAAATCCTCCATATCAGGAAAAAGGTCGGGGAATTTCAGGAGTTTCGGAGGTAAAGCATGCCGCAAGATTTGAAACTACGGCAGATTTAGCTGATTTCTTGGATGCGGCAGCATATTTATTGAAACCAAAAGGAACTTTGACTATGGTTCATAGACCAAGCCGTTTGGTTGATATATTATCTTTAGCCAGGGAACGACGATTAGAAGCTAAAAGGCTTCAGATGGTAGTCCCTTATCCA
The DNA here is from genome assembly GCA_045616685.1 of Anaerovoracaceae bacterium. Taxonomy (GTDB): domain Bacteria; phylum Bacillota; class Clostridia; order Peptostreptococcales; family Anaerovoracaceae; genus UBA1764. The sequence continues at coordinate 43,728 of JAZLHF010000018.1, read as the reverse complement.
GGAGAAGCTGCCAACATAGTCCTCATTCAATTTGTAAAGGATGGGGGACACGAACTTATTATTGAACCAGAGCTTTGTGTAAGAAATAAAAAACCGAATCGTTAAGCGATTCGGCTTTTTTGTGATTTGATAATTTAAGTATAGATACTAAAGTTTCTTAATCTTTGCGAGACACTTCTTGCAAACGTTCTTACCTTCAAACTGGGTAATATCTGTTGCTTCGTTGCAGAAGATGCATGCCGGCTGATATTTACGTAATACTATATCTTCGCCTTCTACAAAAATTTCGATTGGATCAGTTTCTTTGAGGTCGAATGTTGATCTGAGCTCTTTTGGTATAACAATTCTTCCAAGCTGATCGAGCTTTCTTACGATACCTGTTGCTTTCATTATTGTTCCTTTCTTGTGATTTACTTTATCTTAAAAAGGTTAACAATAGCAGCTGCGGCATTAGCCAGATGGGTTACAGCGGATACTGTGTTCTTATTTCCATTCAGCAGCTTGCATACATTGTTACATGACTTATTTACATTCGTCACTACCTTTTGTACATCACTCATGCTTGTTTTGGCATTTTTTGTGATTTCACATGCATCATCAGTGATCTTCTTAAGATTCTGGACTGATGGCATAAGTCTCTTAATGAGCACGATAAGGTAAATCGCTAAAATGATTACAATGATAAGAAGTACTGCAATGAGTATGTCTTTATAGGACATTGTTAGCATTTTGTAGCCTCCTTTTTTATGAACAGTAAATATTTTGCCACAATTTCTATTATTTGGCAAGTGGTTTTACTTGATTTTTCAACATATTTAAGGTTTTTTCTTTGACAATCCATATCTAGTAAAGTATAATTTTTGTGGCACAATATATATGTGTAGTGGAGGCTATTTTGGCAAAATTTATTATCGAACAATCAGGTCCATTAAGAGGAGAAGTAACTGTAGGCGGGTCAAAAAATGCGGTTCTGCCAATTATGGCTGCTACCCTCCTTACTAAGGAACCATGTGAAATAAATGATGTCCCACATCTTAAAGACGTAGAGGTTATGTGCGAAATCTTACGCAGCATGGGCTGCAAGGTTGAAGAAAGATGGGATGACCATGCTCTTTTAATCGACACATCGACTCTTAATACATCTTCAGCTCCGGCTGACCTTGTAAAGATGATGAGAGCATCGTTCTTTATTGTGGGTCCACTTCTTGCAAGAACTGGCAGAGCAAGCATAGCTCTTCCTGGAGGATGTTCAATTGGTAATAGACCAATCGATTTACATAATAAAGGACTTAGACAGCTTGGCGCAGTAATTCGTATCGAAAAGGGTTGTGTTGATGCAATGATTGAGAAAGCGAAGGGGGCTTTAGTATATTTAGACTTCCCGAGCGTTGGTGCCACAGAAAATATTATGATGGCAGCTTCACTTGCAAAGGGTGTTACATTGATTGAAAACGCAGCAGAAGAACCAGAAATAGTAGACCTTGCTCAGTTTTTAAATAGAATGGGTGCAAAGATTAAAGGTGCTGGTACAGATACAATCAGAATTGAGGGAGTTGAAAGTCTCCATGGCACACGGCATTCTGTAATTCCTGACAGAATCGAAACGGGAACATTCATGGTAGCCGCAGCAATCACTCGTGGCGATATTTTAATCAAAAATTCAGTTCCTGATCACGTTCGTCCAGTTATTGCTAAACTTATGGAATGTGGCGTTGTTGTAAACGATGAAGTTGATGGCTTAAGAGTTCGTGGTGATTTAAAAGAATTAAACAGCACAGACATTAAGACTCTTCCATATCCTGGTTTTCCTACAGACATGCAGTCGTTGTTCATGTCATTCTTAACGACAGTTGAAGGTGAAAGTACTGTAATAGAAACGGTATTTGAAAACAGATTTATGCATGCTGGAGAACTCAGCCGTATGGGTGCTAACATCGAAGTTAACGGCCGCATGGCAAAGATTCCAGGCAACATCTATAAACTTAAAGGAACACGAGTTGTTTCTACAGACCTTCGTGCTGGAGCCGCCTTAGTGCTCGCTGGCCTCGTTGCAGAAGGGAAAACAGAAGTAACCGAAATTTATCATGTTGAGCGAGGTTATGAAAACCTCGTAGAAAAGTTACAAGCACTTGGAGCTAAGATTGAGAGAGTTGAAGAAGATTAATGAGCAATATTAATTTAAATTCAATATTAGATTCTTGGATGATAGCAATTGATGACGAGACAGCAATTAATAAAATTGCAATCCCAGGTAGTCATGATGCTGCAACTATTGGAACAATCTGGTGCGCAGAAACTCAAAAGCGAACAGTAAAAGAACAACTTCTTCTTGGAGCAAGATATTTTGATTTAAGAGTGCATAAGAAAAAAGATGATTATGTCATCTTTCATAGCATTGCAGATGGTGTTGACTTTATACCAGTTCTTAATGATATAAAAGAATTTATTAATGACCATCCAACAGAATTTCTTATTTTAGATTTCCAGCATTTTAAAGGCGATAGTCAGGAAGGTGTGGCTGCGATTTTAAGTGATATCCTTGGCGATGCGCTACTTAAGAACGAATCTAATATGGATGATGTTCAATTTATCAGAAGCTTGACACTTAAAGAGGTTAGAGGTAAATGCATAATTTTTTGGGGTGATGAAACTGCTTCAAATTATAATTTTACATTCTTAAGGAATGATAACGAGTGTACAAGGGCAGGCGCTAGCCTAGATTCTTATTATTTAGGTAAGATTCACCGCAGTACTTTTGAGAATTTGGTTCAAAAGGCCCATCCAATTTACTTTGATAGACTATCTACGAAACAGAAAAACGGTAGTGATGCAATCTTTGTGCTTCAGTGCCAGCTGACATCAAAGAATATTTTGATGGGACCGTGGCGGGCAGAGAAGAGGCAGGTTAATAAGATGACAGAATATGTTAAGTCTCTCGCCAAACATGAAAAGCTCGAGGCTATCAACGTAATCATGAGGGACTTTCTTGATGCACAAAAATGCTCTGACATAATTAACTTAAATTATGCTAAGGGAATAATGAAATTAGAAATATAAAAACAGGGCGTAGCCCTGTTTTTCATATAAAGCCTTTGCTTGCGATACTATTTCTTCGCTGAACTGAAACAAAGCCCGATGGCGAGTCCTAACCCCATTCCTAAAATCCTATTATCAAAAATAAGTATGCCTAATGCAAGTCCTAAGCATAAATCAAGACATGTGCCAATAGAAATGTGCGGCATATCAGGTTTTGCTTTTACAAATCTTGGGCCTTCTTTTCCGTATCCGCATTTTTTAAACCCAAGTTTTTCAAGAATATGAATAGATGCAGTGTTGTTTTCATCAGCTTCAGCTTCAACAAATAAGATATTTTCATTGTTGAATGCCCAATTAATCAGAGCTTCTGCGGCCTCATATGTATATCCATGGCCTTCATATTCTTTGTTGATTCCGTATCCAATTTCTATCCTGCTATCATTTGCAGGACCTCTAAAACCAAGAGTGCCTATCTGCGCTTTTTCGCTTTTAAGCTCAATTGCCCATGGGGCAAACCATTCGTGCAAATTCGGGTGTGCTCTGCAAGAATCTAGCATACATGAATAAGCAGTAGCAAGTTTTTCATCAGAACATGTGTCAATCATATTCTGAATCTCTGAATTAGATAATGGGTACAGCATTAACCTTTTAGTAGTAATATTTAATTGTTCTTCATTTGCAGAAAAACTCATATATTTGGCAAATACCTATTTAGATAGCAAATTATACTTACTATTCAATTGGAGGAAGTTCATCATAAACAGGAGCTTCTAATTCAGAGAGGTGTTCAATTCCATCCATGTTTATTTTAAACCTTAAAGCCTCGTTTTCAAAGAATCTCACTTCAATAGTTTGTTCGGTAACATCAACAACTTCGGTAAAGGTCGATTCCCAAATACCACCTTTTTCTTCCTTTTCAACTCTAGTCATTGCATTAATTTCACCGCTTGCAATATTGAAAAGTTTTTTGATAGTATCTTCATAATCTTCGTCAAATAAGAAGTCGTAGGTGCCACCTTGGAATTCGCCTAAATTTTCGCTTCTTGGATCGAAATGATATTTTTTGCAAGTGTCATAATCGGTGTAAAACCATGAGTAAGAAACCCTTCTCATTAAATCGTACATCTCGCTGGTGCTGTCAACACCATTAATTAGAGATTGAATTGTTGAAAATCTTCCTTCACCTGATTTCATATCTTCACGTTGATATGCCCACCAATTCAGATAAAAGTTTGCTTGTGCAACAGCATTAATTTTGAGGCTTTTCCTCTTGTTGCTTTGTCCGATGCCAACCCAATCAATCTTCGATATGTCTTCTTCGTCAATCCAATTTACTGCTAAAACTTTTTCGTCATCTGATACTATATTATTATATACATCACCTAGGAATCCTATTTCAGAGAATTCAAGCAAAGCAGTATGGGTTTCACCGCTTTTTGTGCTATCTGAAATAATGAAGCAATAATTCCAATAGCCATCTTTTGAGTATATATCTAAAGTCTTGATATATTCTTTTGCTTCGGCAACAGTCTTACAATGTTCGGCAATATATCGTGGAAGCTCAAACATATGAACTCTTCTTTCGCCATCAGGATTTGTGCCCTGTAATGAAAATTGATCATTCCCGGCGAAATCGCATTCAGCGTGTCTCATGTTTACTTCAATATGAAGTCCTTGATCGTTCATTACATCATCGCAAAGGAATGGAAGGATATTCTTAAATTCATCCGTAATGCCTTTTTCCTTTACTTCGTCATAAAAAGGGGCATAATCACGGAAAGTATAGGCAAGCCCTATAGTTTTATAGCGACCTTCACTGGCATTTGTCCTTACAATATATGCAGCTTTATTAGCTATATTTAAATCCATGTTTCGTCCAACAATTCGGTGTCCATTGGAGAGTTCTTTGCTGACAGCTGTGCATCCACCACCCCAATTATCGTTATTATCAGCCCAAAACTTATCACCGTAGTCATAATCAACACGATCATAGCATACTTCGAAAATACGGCTATTTTCTTCAACCTCACTAATTTGAGTATATTTCTCTTTGCTATTGCAACCAACTAATGTTGAAGCGAGCAATATGGACATTAAAACTATGATTATCTTTTTAACTTTCATAAAATAATTTCTCTTTCTGTCTATTCTTATATCACATTAATTAATAAAACAATTATATATGAACTCTTTCATTATATAGAACTTTAAATAGTATATCAATGAAAAAGGTAGCAGACTTTTTATCAAAATCTACTACCTTATTTGGCGGAGGACATGGGACTCGAACCCACGAGGCCGTTAAGCCCTACTCGCTTTCCAGGCGAGCTCCTTAGCCACTCGGTCAATCCTCCGTGCTTAGTTGCTAAAAGTATTAAGTTGGTGCGTTATTGCTAACGCACCTTGATAGTTTACATTAGAAGTGCATAAATTGCAAGACTATTTGAGATGCTGCTTTGCCTCTTCAAGGGCGAGAGCGAGCTGATCTGCGCAACTTGTCTTTTTCATTCCGCAGGTGTTGCCTTTAAGAAGTTCAATGACTTGCTCTGCAGGCATGCCTTCAACAAGTTTGCTTATGGCTTTAAGATTTCCATTGCATCCACCTGTATAAACAACATTGTGGACAGTTCCGTCATTTGCTAATTCAAAATCTATGTATTTGGAGCATACGCCTTGTGTTTGATAATTAAAATTCATAAATAAGCTCTCCTTAAATCACCTAATTTTGTCTAAATTATACCACAAAATATGGTATAATTGCTCTGTATGGAGAATTAGATATGATTAAATTTTACCCATCGGTTTTAGATGGCTCATTAAAGGCTCCGGCATCAAAAGGACATGCACTTAGATTGTTATTTGCCGCTGCTATGGCCTCAACACCGACAAGAATTGAAAACTTACCAGCTTGTGATGATTTAGACACAGCAATTGATTGCCTTAGACAGCTTGGTTGCAAGATTGATACTAAAGGCGGAAAAAATCCTGGAGATAAGTACTCTCTCAAAATAGAGCCTTTCCCAAAAACTGCAACACTTAAGACTATGGAATTTAATTTCAGGGAAAGTGCAACAACTGCTCGCTACATTGCCGCAATCTGTGCAGTACTTGGAATCCCAGCAAATTGCAGAGCCGAAGGAACTCTTACACGTCGGTCTCAGGTAATGCTTACAAGCAGAATGGCTTTAAGAGGTGCAAACTTTAGCAGCTTCTCATTTCCGCTTCATTTAGATGGCAGAATGATTGGCGGAGAATATGAAATAGACGGGGACGAAAGTTCTCAGAATATCTGTGCGCTTCTTACTACGCTTCCAGTGGCTAAGAACGACAGTTATATTAAGCTTACATCACCTATAAAAGACAAGTCATTTATTGATTTAACGCTTCAGGCACTTAATCTCTTCCAAGTAAGGATTGAAGAACGCGAAGATGGCTACTTTATTCCTGGGCAGCAGTATTTCAAGGCTCCTAAGAAGGTTGTATGTGAAAATGACTGGGGGCTTGCTACAATGTGGACTACGGCCGGAGCATCATGTGCATTAAAGGGCGGAAGCGTATCAGTTACAGATCTGCCTAGAACTTCAGTTCAAAAGTATAGAGATGTTCAAGCATTCTTCCCATTCTTATCACAGGACTTTAAAGAGATTAGCGTTGATGCAAGTGATTGTCCAAATCTTGCAACTCTATTTGGCGCATTGGCTATTGCGCGTGGTGGCACAATCCATATTGATGGTGTGCCGCAGCTCAAGTTTAAAGAAACAAATAGACTTAAAAGTATTGGAATGTGCTGTGAACAGTATGGAGTAACTTATGAAGATAATCTCGAAGGATACACTATTACTGGAAAAGATGGTGTGGATTACCCAGAGGACATGGTGGTTGATACTTTAGATGATCCTTGGGTATTCATGTCTATGGCAATTGCAGCTGTTTCATTTAAGAATCCTTTGATTATAAAAGATGAACATGGTGCAGATAAGATTTACAGAGATTTCTTGCATGATTACGAATTGCTCGGTGGCAAGTTCGAAATTATTGAATAGGGGACAGTATGAGTAAGATATTAAAACCTGGATATCAATGTGAAAGAAAAGAGAGTGCAAGTTTTGCTCTTTACTATTTAGGACAGAACCTCATTTGGGGATTCTTTGGAGTTCTCGGGACATTCTTAACTGATATTGGAATTGACGCGGTTACGGCTGCGGCAATTCTTCTTGTGCCGAAACTTTGGGATGCAGTTAATGATGTTTTGTTTGGATATCTTGTTGATAAAACAAAGTTCAAGAATGGCCTAAAGTATATTCCATGGATTAAAATTGGCACATCAGCAATTTGTCTTAGCTTAATTCTTTTGTTTGCGATTCCTGCAAGTCTGGCAAAATCAGCCAAGATAATTTGGTTCATCATTGCTTATATTTGCTTTGATGCCGCATATACAATTCAGGATACTCCGGTATTTGCATTAACAACAGTAGTTACAAGTAATGTTTCTGAAAGAACAGATATCATTGCTAAGAATAAACTATTCTCAATGATTGGTGGGGTCCTTGCGGTTCTTTTAATTCCTATGATTAGACCGCATCTTGGTTGGGCTTTATCAGCAGCTGTATTTGCAATTGTTTCTGTAGCAATGATGATTCCTTTGATATTTACTGCAAAAGAACGTCATGTTGTAACTACTGCTAAAGAGAGTGATCCAAGCTTTAAGGAAATGCTTAATTACTTAAAGACAAATAGGTATTTAATTGCAGCTTTAGTAGCAATGCTTATTCTTGGAACGGCAAGCGTAGAGCAGACAATGGCAATCAGGCTTGCTAGAATTTGTTTTGGCAAAGAAAGCGCAGCAACAATTGTTACTGCCGGAGCCGCTGTTGCTATCATCGTTGTTTCAGCGTTAGTGCCAGCTCTTTCTAGAAAATTTGATAAGTATGATATCCTGTGTGTTGGTTGTGCCTTCGCAGTTGTACTGGATGTCATCACATATTTTGTTGGATACCAGAATTTTGTTCTTGCGCTTATTTTTATTACACTTAAGTGTACAGGAATTGGTTTTTGGCAGGTAATTATTTATATGCTCATCGCTGATACTGTAGAGTATGGTACTTACAAGAGTGGTACAAGAGCTGCTGGAATAACATTTAGTTTGCAGTGCTTTGTTGCAAAACTTAAGAATGCAATGATTGATGAGGTTATTCTTATCTCCCTTGCAACAATCGGATTTGTTGAAGGGGAAAATGCTATTCAGCCTGTTGGTGTTGATTCTGGAGTCTGGGCATTATTCAATCTTGTTCCAGCTGCAGGCTTTGTAATCGGTATAATAGTTCTTAAACTTTTCTATAAACTTAGAGCAAATGATGTTCAGGTTATGGCTCGATATAATAACGGCGAAATCTCTAAAGAAGAGGCTGAGGCTGTTCTTTCTTCGAAGTACGGTCCGGCTGCCGCTTAGGCACGATACTAATAGAAATCTACTTTTGATGGGATGCAATTCTATCGGTTATTTTAGGTGCTACTAGATATTTTAATAAAGTGGAATTTTAATGGAAAGAAAAAGTTTAATTAAGAAGTGGACTGGAAGTAGTCTTATTCTTAAGATTGTTATTGGCCTTGTTATTGGGGCTATACTTGGAATTCTTTTCCCTAACAGTTCGTTTATTGGCATCCCAGGAACAATCTTTATTGGTGCATTAAAAGCGGTTGCTCCAATCTTAGTACTTCTTCTGGTTTGTTCTTCTATTGCTGGTTCTGGTGGTGGAATTGGTTCAAGATTTAAAATAGTTATTATCCTTTATATGTTATCAACACTTGTAGCTGCAATTGTAGCGGTATTTGCAAGTAAGATTTTCCCTGTTACCGTTATTCTTCCAGAAGCTGCAACGGGAAGTGCTCCAAGCGGACTTCAGGAAATATTTGAGACACTCCTTGTTAATATTGTTCAAAATCCGGTTGCAGCAGTCGTTAATGCTAACTATCTCGGAATTCTATTTTGGGCGGTAGTACTTGGCTTTGCTCTTAAGCTTGTCGCAAAAGAAAGCACGCTTAACGTCATTGCAGATTTAGCTGAAGCAGTATCAAATGTTGTAGCTTGGATTATTCAGTTCGCTCCTATTGGTATTTTAGGAATCATGTACACAAATATTGCGGAAAACGGACTTAGCGTATTTGCAAACTATGGACAGCTTATTGCGCTTCTTGTTGGTACAATGCTTGCAACTGCATTTATTGTTAATCCACTACTTGTTGCTCTTATCTTAAGAAAAAATTCATATCCTCTCGTTTTAAAATGTTTAAAGACAAGTGGCATTCCTGCATTCTTTACAAGAAGTTCTGCTGCTAACATTCCAGTTAATATGCAGCTTTGCGAAGAACTTGGTATTGATAAAGATTTTTATTCAGTATCAATTCCTCTTGGTTCAACAATCAATATGGACGGTGCTGCAATCACAATTACAATTATGTCCTTAGCCGCAGCCAACACTCTTGGGGTTCATATTCCTCTTGGACTTGCAATCGTTCTAAGTATTGTTGCCACACTTGGCGCATGCGGTGCTTCTGGAGTTGCTGGAGGATCACTTCTTCTTATCCCAATGGCATGCTCACTTATGGGGATTAACAACGATGTTGCCATGGAAGTTGTAGCAGTTGGATTCATCATTGGCGTAATTCAAGATTCTATAGAAACAGCTCTTAACTCCAGCGGTGATGTAATCTTCACAGCTACAGCTGAATTTTATGAAAGAGCAAAAGAAGCAAGAAGAGTTAAGAAAGCAAGTGATTTGCAAAGTCAAATATGACAAAAACTAAACTTTATAATAATTTGTATTGAATACCTGATTTGATTATGATATCATTATGATATCATAATCAACGGAGGTATTTTTTTATGTCTGAAAAAGTGTTATCAACAAAGAAGAACGGAATGTCTGTTCTTATTGGCGTAATTATTCTATATATTGTTGCGTTCTTTGCATTGTGTTTCGTTTTGGGCAATGGATGGATGTTTTTCCGCCCTGTAAGAAATATTGCGATTACAGTACTCATGCTTTGGTTAGTATTTGGTTGGGTGCTTCTTTTAGGGCTGAGAGTTGTTAAACCGCAGGAAGCTTTAGTATTAACTTTGTTTGGTAAATACTATGGCACATTAAAAGAAGAGGGTTTTTACGCGGTAAATCCATTCTGCGTAGCTATCAACCCTGCGGCTCAAACAAAGTTGAGCCAAAGTGGTGATGTAAGCACTGTAGAAAAAGTTGAGGTTAAAAATGGTCCATCAACAAATATTTCTATTCCAGTAAGAAAACACATTTCTTTAAAGGTAATGACTCTTTCAAATAGTCGTCAGAAAATTAATGACTGTTTAGGGAATCCTGTTGAAATTAGTATTGCTGTAATGTGGAAAGTGATTGATACTGCAAAAGCGGTATTTGCAGTTGATAACTATAAAGAATATCTTTCACTTCAATGTGACAGTGCTTTAAGAGATGTCGTAAGAATTTATCCTTATGACATCGCCCCAAATGTTGACACAACAGGAGATGGAATTGCTGATGAAGGATCTCTTCGTGGATCATCAGAACTTGTTGCAAATAGAATTAAAGAAGAAATTCAAAAGAAGGTTGAATCTGCCGGAATCGAAATTGTTGATGCAAAGATTACTTACCTTGCATATGCTTTAGAAATTGCAGCTGTAATGCTTCAAAGACAGCAGGCTTCTGCAATCATCGATGCTAGAAAGATGATCGTTGATGGAGCTGTAGGAATGGTAGAGATGGCCTTAGATAGATTAAAAGAAAATAATACCGTAGAACTTGATGAAGAACGTAAAGCTGCTATGGTTTCAAATCTTCTTGTGGTTCTTTGTGGCAGCAAGGATGCTCAACCTATTGTTAATTCAGGAAGTTTATACTAAATTATGGCTGAAGAAAAAAAGCAGTTACCACTGCGTTTGTCGTCAAAACTTTATAGCGATATAGCTGCATGGGCAGAAGATGATTTTCGTTCTGTAAACGGCCAAATAGAATATTTGCTAACAGAATGCGTAAAACAGCGCAAAAAAAATGGCAAGTATGTTTCTGATGCGATTGATGAGGCAATTGAATTAGATATTAAGTAAAGGGGATTAATATGTTAAGAATCGAGAACTTAAGTAAAATTTATGGGGATCATAGGGCTGTAGACAATCTTACCCTTCATATCCAGCCTGGTGAAATCTATGGTTTCATCGGACATAACGGGGCGGGTAAAACTACAACCTTAAAGAGCGTTGCAGGCATCCTTCAATTTGAAGAAGGAGAAATTTACATTAACGGCAAATCTGTTAAAGATAATCCTATAGAATGTAAGCAGGATATTGCATATATACCTGACAACCCAGATTTGTATAACTTCATGACAGGCATAGAATATCTTAATTTTATTGCAGATATTTTTGGAATCAGCTCTGAAACAAGGACGGCAACAATTAGCAACTATGCAGAAAGTTTTGGGATTTTAGAAGATTTGGCGCAGCCAATTGCTAATTATTCACACGGTATGAAGCAAAAACTTGCAATAATTTCTGCATTAATTCATGAACCAAAGCTTATTTTAATGGACGAGCCGTTTGTTGGACTTGATCCAAAGGCAAGTTTCCTTCTTAAAGAAATAATGAGACATCACTGCGATGAGGGTGGGGCTATTTTCTTCTCGACTCATGTCCTTGATGTCGCTGAGAAACTGTGCGATAAAGTTGCAATCATTAAAGAGGGAAAGCTTATTAAGTCTGGCACCATGGAAGAAGTAAAAGGCGACGAAAGCCTCGAAGAAGTATTTTTGGAATTGGAGGAGTAATATGTTTAAAGCTCTTCTTAAGAAACAATTTAGAGAATTCTTTGTTGGCGTAACAAGCGGAAGAAAGGGCTCGGGCAGCAAGAAAATTGGTAAGGTTGGCTTTATAGTGCTTTACGCAATTTGCTTTGTGTCTTTATGCTTTGCTTTCTTTGGAATGAGTGCCGCTATTGCCGAGCCAATTGTTGCAATAGGTCAGAACTGGCTGTTCTATACCCTTATGACTATTGTTGCGTTGGCTTTGGCCGTAGTTGGCAGTGCGTTTACTGCCTATACAAGCATTTATAACGCTAAGGATAATGAACTGCTTTTATCAATGCCAATTCCACCTGCATATCTTCTTATTGTAAGAATGATTACAATTTTTTTACTGGCATTAATGTTTGAAGCTGTAGTGTATTTACCGGCCATGGTTTATTATTGGCTCTTATGCGGTACAACGATAATGAACGTAATTGCACCTATTGTAGTAATGTTTATGCTCGCATTTATTGCGACTATCATTTCTTGCATAATGGGTTGGATTATTGGTCTTATTGCGGTAAGAACGAAGAATAAGAATATCGCAACAGTTGTCGTGTCACTTCTTTTGATTGGCGGATATTATGTTTTTTATTTCAATATACAAAAGATTCTTGATTCAGTAGTTACGAATTTAGATAGATTTCAATTTGGCTTACATATAATTGGAGATGCAGCAACGGGGAAGATTATTCCATTAATCATTCTAGTTGTTTTAACAGCAGTCGCATTTGCAATTACATGTTATATCCTTTCAAAGAGCTTCATTGGTATTATTACTAAGAAAGTTGCAGGAAAGAAAGTTGTTTATAAGCAACACGCACTACAGGCTACAAATAATATTAAGAAAGTTCTTCTTAGAAAAGAGTTCAAACGCTTTAAAAACAGCGCAGCATACATGCTAAACTGTGGCCTTGGTATTATCTTAATGCCTCTTGCCGGAGTCTTACTTTTAGTTAAAGCTTCGGACATGGGTTCATTTCTTGAATTGGTCCCGGCGGGAGTAATAGAAGTTGGCGTTATGTGCCTTGCAATGTTAGTTGCGGGAATGAATACACTTACTGTTCCGTCAGTCTCGCTTGAAGGGCCGTCATTTTGGATTACTAGAAGTCTTCCAATCAATACTTATGAAATTCTTGAGGCTAAACTTAAACTTCATAAGCTGTTGACAGTTCCACCCGCTTTAATCATGCTCGTTTTGTCATCAATTGCATTAAAGGTTGACACTTCAGTAATGCTGATTATGGCGCTGTCTGTATATATTGCTATTATTGTACAGGCACAGATTGGATTAATACTTAACCTTAAGATGCCCAATCTTGATTGGGTAAATGAAACCGTCCCAATCAAGAAGAGTTTTGCACCTGTAATCGCTATATTCGGATCTTGGATAATATCAGCTGCAATATTTGGAGTGTTCTTGCTTCTTAGGAATAAGATTGGGTATGCAATCTTTATTGACATTTGCTTAATTGTTTTGGCTCTGACATCTAGATTTTTAGGCGATTGGATTCGAAAGGGCGGAGTAAGAATTTATGAAGCAATTTAGTTAAATTTTGATTAAAGCACCTCAATAACGAGGTGCTTTTTCATCGCGTCCGGGTGTTTCTTTTTTGCGTTGGATTATGGTATAATTTTAATATGAAGAAATTGTTATGCATAATTTTAGCTCTGACAATGATTTTGAGCCTTTCAGCTTGCGCTAAAAAAGGCAATATTCAGGCAAAGCCAGATGGACAGCAGATTACGTTAAGCGAATCAACACTTTTTGAATGGATGGATGACAGTGTCGGAATGTGGGAATTTGCTCAACGCTTCTTTACTGATAAAATTATTTATAAAACCAAGCTTGGAACATGGACTTATGCTGATGTTGATAAAAGCCTTCCAATGTCAGATTATAATTGGGACAACCTAAGACATGCTGGCCCAATTGCAAATACTGAATGGGAATATTATGAAGATGGCGAGCTTAAGTCAATTAAAGGTATTGATGTTTCGACTTACAATAAAGTAACAGACTGGGATGCTGTTAAAGCATCCGGGGTTGATTTTGTGATGCTTCGCGTTGGATATAGAGGATATTCCAAAGGTGGACTTGTTGAAGATGAAAAGTTTATTAAGTATGCGCAAGATGCAAGTGCCGCTGGACTTAAACTTGGTGCTTATTTTGTGACCCAGGCAATTAATACTGTAGAGGCAGAGGCAGAGGCAGATTATGTGGTATCTCTTATGCACAACGCTGGAGTTGAATTTACTTGGCCTGTTGCTATGGACCTTGAAGATGCTGCAAGTTTAGAGGCTCGCACAGCTCTTCTTACCAAAGATGAACGGACAGAAATTATAATCGCATTTTGTGAAAGAATAAAGAACGCTGGATATACCCCGATGCTTTATTCGGCAATTCGTTGGTATATGGATGAAATGGATCTTTCAAAACTAACAGACTATGATAAGTGGTTTGCCCAGTATTTTAATAGACCATTCTTTCCATATGAATTTCAAATGTGGCAGTATACAAGCTCCGGAGTTGTCGATGGCGTAGATGGGGATATCGATTTAAATATTTGTTTTAAAAATTACGCAGAGCAATGAATGAAGTGTTAAACAAAAAACTGAAGGAATATAAGCTTAGCAAATTCGACAACAAAGATTTTAAAGCTTGGGTTAGGGACAGCAATATTTGGATGGCTGAATATTCTTGTCTAAGAGTCAAGGGCATTGAAATGGATAAGAAAGAGTTGGTTGATGTCGTTGAAGGTAAAATTATGGAAGATTTGCCTGTCGAGATTTACAATTTCGTCCATAGCTTTATCGATGTTATTAAAGACATGCAGGCTAGAATTGGAATGATGGAGTCAATGAATGAGTTCTTATTCCAAAAATACTATGAAATGCTTTTTGATGGTGCGGATTACCGAAGAGATAACCCAGTGATTTACAAGTGGAACTACATTGCTCCACATTTTAATGAAATCAGCCAGAGCTTAAACAGTTTGTTTAAGGAAATTAACAAGATGATTGATCCTGTTGAAAGGGCAATACGGGTCCATGAAGGAATCTTGGCAATTTTCCCTTACAACACCGATACTGAGGTCATGGCTTGTATAGCATTTTATTATGAACTTATGGCTGATAGTATTCCTCTTCCAAGTTTGACAGTTGATAGTTTTGAGTACAATGACTTGGTTGCAAAATATTTAAACGAAGGGGCGAGAGACCTTGCAGAGATGCTCGAAAGGTCTTTAATTAACAGGCTTGATTCAGTATTAGTATTTGGTCACGAATCTAAGGAAATGCAATGAAAGTAATAAAGAACTGCTGCATGGCAGATTATACGAGTTTTAAAACAGGGAAAAATGCAGATTTTCTTTTGATGCCTGAAAGCGAAAGCGAAATTATAGAAGCTATTAAGTTTGCAGAAAAAGAGAATTTACCATATATGATGCTTGGCAATGGCACTAATGTACTATTTGCTAAGGACTATCATGGTGTGGTAATTAGACTGCAATCTGAAAGTATTTCGAAAATTGCAAAGGACGCTGCTAAAAGAGGCCTCGCAGGCCTCGAATTTGCATCTGGGATTCCAGGATCTTTAGGCGGCGCAATCTATATGAATGCTGGTGCTTACGGCGGTGAAATTGCTACAGTGCTCAAATCAGTTACTTCAATTGATGTTGAAGGGAAGATTCACGTAAGAAAGGCTGAAGAATGTGAATTTGCTTACCGCCATAGCATCTTCATGGAAAATAACGAGATTATTCTATCTGCGGATTTTGAACTATATCAGGATAATCCGGCTGAAATTGAAAAGAGAATTACAGAACTTGCTTTGCAAAGAACCTCAAAACAGCCTCTTCAGTATCCATCGGCAGGTAGCTTCTTTAAAAGACCTGAAGGATATTTCGCTAGCAGACTTATAGAGGATGCGGGGCTTAAAGGACTTCAGATTGGTGGGGCTCAGGTTTCAGACCTGCACGCAGGCTTTATTATCAATAAAAACAATGCAAGTCCCGAAGATATAATTGACCTTATGAAAGTTGTTCAAGAAACTGTGCTAAACAAGTTTGGCGTAAAACTTGAGCCGGAGGTTCAAATTGTCGGATTATAAACTGAAATACGATTTACATACGCATACCAAATATTCTCACGGAAGAGGAAGTGTTTTAGATAATGCCGCAGTAGCGAAAGCTAAGGGCCTTCACATGCTTGGCATTGCCGATCACGGTCCGGGTCACATGTTCTACGGGATAAAGATGGCTGATGTTACTAATATGCGCGCCGAAGTGAATGAAGCGCAGAGGCTTTTCCCTTTGCTTGAGGTGAAACTATCGGTTGAGGCTAATATTGTTAGTCCATCTGGGAAGCTTGATATAGATGATGAAGAAAAAAAACTGTTTGACTATATTATTGCAGGCTATCATTTTGGAGCTTTTGGAGATGAACCTCTTAAAGGATTTAAGATGTGCCTCGGAAGTAAATTTAGAGTTTTTTCTGATAAAAATTACAACACCGATGTTATAGTTCGAGCTCTTCATGAGAATGATATAAAGTTATTAACTCATCCTGGTGACAAGATTGATGTTGATATAAAAGAAATATCAAAAGCATGCGCTGAAACAGGGACTTTGATGGAAATAAACAACCATCATGATGGACTGTCTATGGCAGACCTAGAAATCGCTGCTCAGTTTAATGTTTACTTTGTAATTAGTAGCGATGCTCATACTCCTAATGATGTTGGGACATTCGATACGGCTTTATGTAGGGCAGTCCAGATTGGCCTGCCTTTGGAGAGGATAATAAATTTATGGATTTGATTATTGTTACCGGATTATCCGGAGCTGGAAAATCACAAGCAGTACATTGCATGGAAGATATGGGCTATTATTGTGTAGATAATATGCCGCCCGCTTTGATTGGTGATTTTGTTAGACTTGTTGAGGATGGCCGAGCAGAAATAGGCAGAGCTGCGTTTGTTGTAGATATTAGAAGCAAAGAGTTCTTTAATGACCTTAAGGACAAACTTGCAGAACTTAAGAGGCAGGGCATTAACTACAAGATTATGTATTTTGAAGCAAGTGATGCTGTTTTGATAAAGCGTTATAACGAAACGCGCCGTAATCATCCTCTCTCAACAGGTGGATCTTTAGCTGATGATATTGCAAAAGAAAGAAAGCTTCTTGAGGCGTTAAGAACAAAGGCTGATTTTGTAATCGACACTTCTACTTTGAAAAGTGCGAATCTTAATGAGGAAATCGAGGAACTTCTCGCACCAGGAATTGCAAAAGAGAGTTTCACAATTACTGTTGAATCTTTTGGATATAAGAATGGGGTCCTTGCTGAAGCTGACTGGATTTTGGATGCGAGATTCCTCCCTAATCCTTTCTACGTTTCAAGCCTTAAAAAACTGACAGGAAAGAACAAAAAAGTTCGAGATTATGTTCTTAAGTCAATTGAAGCAAGGGATTTTATTGCAAGAATTACTGGTATAGTGTCTGATATTATTCCTTGTTATGTTCATGAGGGGAAATATCACCTTGTTATTGGAATTGGATGCACGGGTGGCCAGCATCGCAGCGTGGCCATTGCAACAGAACTAGCAAATCAATTTAAAGCTATGGGCAAAAATGTCGTCCTTATTCATAGAGATTTGAAATAAATGTCTTTTACTACTGATACTAAATTTGAATTATCTAAGATAATACCTGATAAAAAGTGTTGCCAGCTTGCGGAAATTGCAGGCTTTCTTCGCTTTGCGGGAACTATTACTTTTACAGGGATAGGTAAACTTGGTATTAGAGTGTATATTGATAGTCCGGCTGTCGCGCGTTTATTTATTACTCTAGTTAAAGAATATTTTGGCGCAAAAACAGCGCTTTCCATTGGTGAACCAAAGGCAATTAGTAAAGAAAAGACTTATGTGCTTAATATTACCTCTGATATGAATGCCGAGCAGATTTTAAGAGAAGTGGGTATGCTTGGCGTAAAAGAGGGTAGTAATTACTTTGATGCGTGGATTGCATCAGATGTAATTAAGAAGAGATGCGATAAGAAGGCTGCCTTAAGAGGTATCTTCCTCGCAAATGGTTCTATCTCTGATCCTGCAAAGAGCTATCATTTAGAGATTACTTGCGATGAGGAAAATAGAGCCAAAGAAGTTTCAAAGCTAATTAACAGTTTTGGACTTAAGTCTAAAATTGTTCTTAGAAAAAATAGGTTTGTTGTTTACATAAAGGAAGGTGAACAGATTTCCGATTTTATTAATATCATCGGAGCAAACGGCCAGTACTTCAAATTCCAAAATGTAATGATAACAAAGGATATGAAGAATAAAGCTAATCGCATTAATAATTGTGAGGCAGCGAATCTTGATAAGAGCGTCAATGCAGCTCAAAAGCAGATAGCAGATATAAATCTTATAAAGGAAGCAAGGGGACTTGAAACACTTCCTGATAGACTTTATGAAACTGCACTAAAGAGGCTTAAGTTTCCTGATTTGGGGCTCTCGGAACTTGCCAAAGAGTTCGACCCAGAGCTAACTAAGTCGGGGCTTAATCACCGATTCACAAAGATATCTGAAATTGCTGCAAAGATGAGATAAGGGGTTAATCATGAAAGAAATGAAAAGAGAAAAGGTGGATATTCCAAAGATGAAAAGAAAATCAGTAGCTTCAAAGAAACCTAGCTGGGGCATTATCGCAGCTTGCATTGGTGTTATGATTGCAACTGTAGCTAAGGGAATCCAATTAGATAAAAAAGAAGCCGAGTCTAAGGACCCAGCTGAAGATGCTAATCAAGACAATCAGTAATATTAATATTGTTTTTCTTGATGTAGGCTTTAATTGCTTTAATACTTTCGGCGCTTAAATCGTGCTCGATTTTACATGCGTCAGCATGGGCAACTTCGTCTTTTATTCCTAAAGACTTAAGGAAAGATGTAAGTAATTTATGCTTGTCGAAAACTTGGCGTGCAATCTTTTCTCCTGAATCGGTAAGATGAATTTCGCCACCTTTTTCCATGGTAACATAGCCACTTTCGCGTAAGTTCTTAACGGCGTAAGAAACGCTTGGCTTTGTTACCCCAAGCTCCTTTGCGATATCGACAGATTTAATAAAGCCTTTCTTTTCGCGAAGCATGAGCATCATTTCGAGATAATCTTCTGAAGATTCATAAATATTCATACTTAAATGTTAGCATAGTCTAACTTCTTTTGCAAATGAGAACAGATAATTTTCGCGTCAGTGGAATGTCTTGCGCTGCTTGCTCTGCCAACGTTGAACGCCTTTGCCGTTCGCTAGACGGAGTGACTGAATGCAATGTCAACCTGACAACCGAAAGACTAACAATTACATATGATGAAACTGTCCTTACAAAAGGAAAGTTGTTTGATTCAGTAAAGACTATAGGTTATGAACTTCACGAGCTTTCAGAGGTAAAGCAAGAAGAAAAAGAGCCTAACATTGTGGTGGCTATAGTTTTAGCTGCTGCCGAATTTTGCATCTCGATGGGAAACATGTACTTTAGTATTCCATCGATGCCAATTCTTCAAATGGTCATTGCTCTTTCAGTAATGCTTGTCGGTAAAAAGTATTTCATATCTGGCTATAAGGCAATAGCACATAAGATTCCAAACATGGATTCGCTCGTTGCTATTTCTTGTTCAGTTTCGTTTATTTATAGCTTTGTAAATCTGGTTATTGGTAAAGCGGAATTTTACTTTGAATCTTGTGCAGTAGTTCTTGCTTTGATTATGTTGGGAAAACATTTAGAATCAGGTTCTAAGAAAAAAACTCTGGGTTCTATTAAAGCTTTGATGGATCTTGCTCCGGCAAAGGCAATAAAGATGGAAAACGGAGTTAAAATAGAAGTCGCTGCAGAAGATTTGGCGGTTGGAAATTTAGTCTTCGTTAAAAAAGGGATGGCATTTCCTATGGACGGAGTAATAATAGATGGGGCATCAACCGTTGACGAGTCAATGCTTACAGGAGAGTCTATTCCAGTTTCAAAGAATGAAGGGGATGAGGTAATCGGTGGAAGCATCAATCTTTCATCAGATTTATTTGTAAAGATTACTAAGGTTGGAAATGATACGGTCCTTTCACAGATTATTAAGCTTGTTGAAGATGCACAAGGGAAGAAAGCCCCAATTGCAAGCTTAGCAGATAAGATTGCAGCAGTCTTTGTTCCTGTTGTAATGGGAATCGCAATTCTTGCTGCTATTGTTTGGCTTGCCTTAGGGCAGCCTCTTGCATTTGCTCTCAAAGTGTTTACATGTGTTTTAGTGATTGCTTGTCCATGCGCACTTGGACTTGCGACCCCGACAGCGATTATTGTTGGAACTGGTATGGGTGCAAGCAACGGCATCCTTATTAGAAGTGGCGAAGCTCTTCAGTGTGCAGCAGAAATAGATACTGTTGTTTTTGATAAAACAGGTACGCTCACATATGGAATAATTAAAGAAGACGGCGCGCTTATTGATACAAGCGCTGATCATATTAGGCCAGAATCTAAAGAAGCAATCTCAAATTTAAAGAATCTTGAGCTTAAGGTTGTTATGCTTTCTGGTGATAAGCAAGAAATTGCTGACAATATAGCTGAGGAGATAGGAATCGATAAGGCTATTGCCGGAGTTCTTCCAGGCGGAAAAGCTGCTGAAATCGAAAAATTGCAAAAAAGTGGCTTAAAAGTAATGATGGTTGGTGATGGGATTAATGATGCTCCAGCACTAACCACATCCGACGTAGGCCTTGCAATTGGCTCGGGTACAGACGTTGCTATCGAGTCTGCAGACATAGTTTTAATGAAGTCTGATCCAAGAGATGTTGAAAAAACTATAAAATTGAGTAAACTAACATTAAGACATATTAAACAAAATCTGTTCTGGGCATTCTTTTATAATTGCATAGGAATTCCTATTGCGGCTGGGGTTTTATATCCACTTAACGGACTTTTGCTCAGCCCAATGATAGGAGGTCTAGCAATGGCATGCTCTTCAATATTTGTTGTAAGCAATGCTTTAAGACTTAAAACGAGGAAACTGTAATGAAAGCGTTAGAAGAAAAAATTGTAAACGAAGGAACCTGCATAGGCGATGACATTGTTAAAGTCGATAATTTTTTAAACCATCAGATAGATGTGAAGTTTTTAGATGAAATAGGAAAAGAAATAGCTAGACTTTTTGCAGACTCAAAACCTAATAAGCTTTTAACAGTTGAAGCCAGTGGCATTGCAATTGCGATTGCTGCTTCAAATCATTTAGGAGGTATTCCTGTTGTCTTTGCTAAAAAGGCAAAACCAAGTACGATGCAAGATGGAATGTATTGCGCAGAAGCTATTTCTTTCACAAAAGGTGTTACTAACATCCTTCATGTATCAAAGAAATATTTAACTTCTGATGATAGAGTGCTTATTGTTGATGACTTCCTTGCTCGAGGGGAGGCTGGTGTGGCTTTGTGCGATTTAGTAAAACAGGCCGACGGAAAGATTGTTGGTTTCGCTGCAGCAATCGAAAAGAAGCATCAAGGTGGGGCAGATAGAATTAGAAATTTAGGTGTTAATGTTCAATCTTTAGCTGTTATCTCAAATATACAAGATGGCAAGATTGATTTTGAATAGGAGATAAAACATGAAATTTTACAAGTGCGAAAAATGCGGAAAGATTGTTGCAGTAGTTCAGGACAGCAAGTGTGAAATGCTTCAGTGCTGTGGTACCCCTATGAAGGCTCTTGAAGCTAATAGTACAGATGCTGCTGGCGAAAAGCATGTTCCTGTAATTGAACAGAGTGGCAATCTTGTAACTGTAACAGTGGGCAGTGTTGTTCATCCAATGATGGAAGAACATTATATTCAGTGGATTGTTCTTCAAACTGAAACAGGCAACCAAATAAAGGAATTAAAGCCAGGCCAAGAACCAAAGGCTACATTTGCGATTATTGATGGAGATAAAGTCATCGGGGCATACGAATATTGCAACCTTCACGGACTTTGGAAGTGCTAATTGAAATGGCTAATATTATTGAATTAGATGACAAAACTTTTACTAAAGAGGTAAAATTATCAGAAAAGCCAGTTGTTCTCGTGGATTTTTATGCAACTTGGTGTGGCCCATGCCAGCTTCAGCACCCAATAATTCAGGAAATTGCTGATGAATTTGAGCATGTTAAGGTTTGTAAAATCGATGTTGATAAGGCGCCACGAATTGCTGCTCGCTATGGAGTTATTAGTGTGCCAACAATCATGGTTTTCAGCAACGGTCAGATTATGAATGTCCAAATTGGCCTTCAAACCAAGGAAAATCTAAGAAATATGGTTATGTAATTGAAAATTACTCTGCGACCCTGTATAATTACAAGGTCGCATTACGGCTCCATGGTCAAGCGGTTTAAGACGTCGCCCTCTCAAGGCGGAATCACGGGTTCGATTCCCGTTGGGGCTACCAACGTAAGTAAACCAGGACAAAAGTCCTGGTTTTTATTGTTTTTGTACCTATTTGCTGCATATTTTATGGTAAAATATTTGTGCATAGCTATATATTTAGAGAGGATGCAAAATGGATTATAAAGCATTAGCAGAATTATTGTTCCCGGAAATCACAAAAACTCCGGCAGATTACGAACAAATCTATCCAAAGAGAAATTTACCTGAAGGTGCACGAGTAACAAGGATGGCTCCATCCCCGACAGGCTTCATTCACTTGGGTAATTTATATGGAGCAATGGCAGACGAAAGAATGGCTCACACTACAGATGGTGTTTGCTATCTTCGCATTGAAGATACAGATGATAAACGTGAAGTTGAAGGCGCTATTCCAGTATTAATTGACACTCTTGGGTACTTTGGAATTAAATTCGATGAAGGTGCTATGGGCGAAGATGAATCTACAGCAATCGGCATTTATGGTCCATACTGGCAGAGTCATCGTAGCGACATCTATAAGGCTTGTGTTAAACACTTAGTTGAACAGGGGAAAGCATATCCTTGTTTTATGAGTGAAGAAGAAATTGCTCAGATTAGAGCTGATCAGGAATCAAGAAAAGAAAATCCTGGAATCTATGGCAAATATGCAAAGTATAGAGATGCTTCAATCGAAGAAGTTAAGAAGCATCTTGATGCTGGCGAAATTCCAGTAATGCGTTTTAGATCAGAAGGAAATCCTTCAAAGTACTTTGAAGTTGTTGATGGTATTCGTGGGAAGCTTTCAATGCCAGAGAATATTCAAGATGTTGTAATCTTAAAACAGATTGGACTTCCAACTTATCATTTTGCTCATGTAGTTGATGACCACTTTATGCGAACAACGCATGTTGTTCGTGGCGAAGAATGGCTTTCATCACTTCCTATTCATGTACAACTCTTTGATGCTATGGGTTGGGAATACCCAGTATTCTGCCATAACACAGTGCTTATGAAAATTGATGAGACAACTGGGCAGAAGAGAAAGCTCTCAAAGAGAAAGGATCCAGAACTTGGGCTTTCATATTACAAGCAGATGGGATATTTCCCAGAAGCGGTTCGCGAATATTTAATGACAATTCTTAATTCTGATTATGAAGAATGGAGGATTGCAAATCCATTTGCTGATTATAACGAATTCCCATTTGCTCCTGAAAAGATGAGCAATTCTGGAACGATGTTTGACTTAAATAAATTAAATGATGTTTCAAAGGATGTTCTTGCAAAGAAGTCTGCAGAAGAAATTTTTGATTTCTGTCTTGGTTGGGCTGAAGAATATAACAAGTCTAAGGCTGACGATATGAAAGCTAACAAAGATCTTTATCTTAAGATATTTGACATTGATCGTGGCGGTGAAAAGCCAAGAAAAGACTTAGTATATGCAGAGCAGATTGTTAAGTTTATTAGTTATTTCTTTGATGATGAATTTGTTCGCGAAAACGATATGCCAGAAGAATGCAAGGCAGATCTTAAGGCTATCTTAGAAAAATATAAAGCGGGTTACGATTCTGCAGATGATAACAGTGCATGGTTTGCAAAGCTTAAGACTATTGCTATTGAACTGGGCTATGCTGAAAAACCAAAGGATTACAAAAAGACTCCGGATCAGTTCAAGGGACACGTAGGACATGTTTCAAGTGTAATTCGTGTGGCAATTACAGGCAGAACAAACAGCCCGGATCTTTGGACAATTCAGCAAATTATGGGCCCAGAGATGGTAGTAAGAAGAATCAATAAGGCAATCAATGAATTATAAATCAACAAGAGGTCAGTCAAAAGGCCTTACAATTTCACAGGCCATTATTAAAGGGATCGCGGATGATGGCGGGCTCTACGTCCCAGAAGAGTTTCCAAAGCTTAGCATGTCCTGGGACGAGCTTGGAAAGTTAAATTATCAAGAACTTGCATTTGTAGTTCTGAAAGATTATTTTTCAAATTTTACAGATGAAGAAGTCAAAGCCTGCATTGCCGGAGCTTATACAAACAAATTCGATAGAGATGAAATCGTCCCAGTTGTAAAATCTGGCGATGTATTCTTTGATGAATTATATTATGGTCCGACTGCGGCATTTAAAGATATGGCATTAAGTCTTATGCCGTATCTTCTTACAACCTCAATTAAAAAAGAAGGCGAAGACAAAACTGTAGTTATTTTGGTCTCAACATCTGGCGATACGGGGATGGCTGCACTCAAAGGCTTCGAAAATGTTTCAGGAACTGAAGTTGTTGTATTTTTCCCTGATGGAGCAGTTTCTCCAGTTCAGGAAAAACAGATGAGAACTGCAGAAGGGAAGAATGCGCATGTATTTTCAATTCGCGGAAACTTTGACGACGCTCAGACGACGCAGAAACAAATTTTAAACGATAAAGAATTTGCTGAAGAAATGTCCAAACATGGCATTAGATTTTCTGCTGCAAATTCAATGAATATTGGCAGGCTTCTTCCTCAAATTGTTTACTATGTTTGGGGATATTTAAGGATGATTGAATCTGATGAAATTAAAGCCGGAGATAAGATTAACATCGATGTTCCGTCAGGGAATTTCGGAAATATTTTGTCAGCATTCTATGCTTACAAGATGGGGCTCCCAGTTAATAAGTTTATTTGTGCATCAAATAAGAATAGGGTCTTAACCGACTTCTTTAATACTGGTGTGT
This sequence comes from Anaerovoracaceae bacterium, assembly GCA_045616685.1. Lineage (GTDB taxonomy): Bacteria > Bacillota > Clostridia > Peptostreptococcales > Anaerovoracaceae > UBA1764. Next base: position 18,734 of record JAZLHF010000018.1, on the reverse strand, counting down.
ATGATACAAACAGAGACTTTTATGTTACTAATGCCCCTTCAATGGATATCCTTGTTTCAAGTAATCTCGAAAGACTTCTATATCATATTATAGGTGATGGAAAGAAAGTTGCCGAACTTATGAATGCGCTTAAAAATAATAAGCACTATGAAGTAGATAAAGAACTTTTCTCTATGTTTAAAGCGGGCTATGCTGAAGAGAGTGAAGTTTTGGATGCTATTTCTGAAATGTATAACGAACATAGCTACCTCATGGATACTCATACAGCAGTTGCATATGCAGTATATAAAAAGCTTAAGGACGGAGTGCCGACACTTATTGCATCAACAGCTAGTCCATATAAATTTGAAGCTGCTGTAAGCAATGCGATTGGTATTCCTCTTAGCGAAACGGGAGTGGCAGTTCCAAGTGGCTTAAAAGATCTCGATAAAAAGAAAATACTCCATACAGAAGTTATAAATAAAGACGAGATGAAGGATAGAATTAGGGATGAATTTAAAGGATTATAAGCATATACATTGCATAGGTATTGGTGGGATCGGACTTTCCGCGGTAGCTGAAATCTTCTTATCAAGAGGACATAAGGTTAGCGGCTCTGATATGAAGCAGAGCACTATTACTGATCAGCTTTCTAATTGCGGAGCACAGATTTTCTTTGAACATTCAGCAAACAATTTAGGAGATACTGATCTTTTGGTATATTCCAATGCTGTTTCAATGGAAAATCCTGAGATTATTGAAGCTAAAAAGAGAGGCGTTCCATGCATAACTAGAGCTGAAGCCCTTGGAGCGCTTATGGAAGACTATCAAACTTCTGTTGCGATATCCGGAACTCACGGAAAGACAACAACAACTTCTATGATTTCATTAATCTTGGAAGAGGCTAAGCTTTCACCGACTATTCTTGTTGGCGGAATTCTTGATCAATTCAAGAGCAATTACAAAGTAGGAGATAGCGAATACTTTGTGACAGAAGCTTGTGAATATATGGATAGTTTTCTTTCGCTTAAACCTTGGATGGAAGTTATCTTAAATATTGATTCTGATCATTTGGATTATTTTAAAGATATTGATCATATTGCGAAATCATTTAGTGAGTTTGCAAGCAAAGTGCCTAAGAATGGATATGTAATCGCATATGATGGTAATCCTTTCGTACAAGCCGTAATAGAAAAACTTGATTGCAATGTAGTGAAGTTTGGATATAACGAAGCAAGCAACTACTATGCGAAAAATATTAAATTTAATGCCAAAGGGTGCCCAAGCTTTGATCTCTATCAAAGTGGCGAACTCAAGACCAGAATTCAGCTTTCAATTCCTGGCGAGCATAACGTTTTGAATAGCCTCGCCGCAACAGCTGCTTGCATTGTGATGGGTGTTGATATTGATATTATCAAGAAGACACTTGAAAGCTTTGCTGGAACGCAAAGAAGATTTGATATTGTTGGCAGAACAAAGAATAATCTTACCATTATTGATGACTATGCTCATCATCCAACCGAAATTAAAGCGACACTGTCAGCTGCAACAAATATACCACATAATAAGATTTGGTGTTTGTTCCAACCTCACACATATACAAGAACTCTCGCATTATTTGATCAGTTTGCAAACGCCTTTGGTAATGCAGATAAGTTGATCTTAGCTGAAATTTATGCAGCAAGAGAAAAGAATATTTATAAGCTTTCTTCAAAGAAACTTCAAGAAGAAATTAAGAAACAACACCCTGACAAAGAGGTATACTTTATGCCAGAGTTCGAAAGCATGGCGGACTTTGTCATTAACAATGCTAACGAAGGTGATTTAGTAATCACTATGGGTGCTGGAGATATTTATAAAGTAGGCGAAATTATTTTAGAAAAGGATAAGTAGTGAAAAGATCAGTGCGTGTTTGCATAATGATGCAAACATTAACATCACATCCGAATGAAGATTTTCCACTCAGCTATTTTGCTGAGAAGTTTAATTGCGCTAAATCAAGTATTAGCGAGGACCTTAAAGTAATTAAGGAAGCTCTAGAAACACAAGAAAACGGAACCGTAGTCACAAGCATGGGGGCAAAGGGCGGCGTAAAGTTTATTCCAAATATTTCAAATGCGAAGGTATTAGAATTCATGGAGTATGCGCAGTCTCGCGTTAGCGAGCCTGATAGAGCTCTTGGCTCTGGATTCATTTATCTATCAGATATTTTATTTGATCCTAAGTTCGCTGAAGGCGCTGGTAGTGTTTTCGCAAAGAAATTTGCAAATTTAGGGGCAGATTTGGTAATAACAGTTGAGACGAAAGGTATTGCAGTAGCCGAATATACAGCTCAAATTCTTGGTCTTCCATTGGTTGTTGTAAGACGTGAGCCAAAGGTTACAGATGGTTCAACTGTATCAATTAACTATTTTTCAGGCTCTTCTGACAGAATTCAAAAAATGTCACTTTCCAAAAGAGCCGTTAAAGCTGGCTCAAAAGCTATCATTATCGATGACTTCATTCGCGGAGGAGGTTCAATTAATGGACTTTGTGATATGTTAGCAGAATTTGACAGCGAAGCCGTGGCTGCGGGTATAGTTTTAGCTGTAGACAATGTAAAACACGGCAGAGTTAAGGAATTCTTCCCTTTGTTGACGGTTGATTCACAAAAACTTGCTGATGGGATTTGTGAGATTAGCATAAATAAAGATGGATTTTTATTGTGATAACTTCACAAAAAGAGTATAATTGAAGGAACATAATAAAACGACATAATATCAGTTATCGTAATCGAGTGCTCATTAGATGAGCGATAGGCGACCAGATGCAGATTACAGATATTAGACTCCGCTTAATGGAAAATGGCGGAAAGATGAAAGCAGTTGCTTCAGTTACTTTTGATGATGAGTTCGTTGTTCATGACATAAAGGTCATCGATGGCGAAAACGGATTATTTATTGCAATGCCAAGCAAGAGAATCGGCGAAGAATATAAAGACATCGCACATCCTCTGAATAGCGATACTAGAACTAAGCTTAGTGATGCTATCTTAGTTAAGTATAAAGAAACATTAGCTGAACAATAAATTCGCGAAAGGACAAAACTAAAATGGCGAACAAGGAAGACGTAATGATTTTTACTGGAACTTCACATCCAGAGCTCGCAAAAGAAATTTCTGAGATTTTAGGAATCCCTCTTGGGCAGTGCAATCTTGGAAAGTTCTCTGACGGAGAAATTTCTGTTAACATTACAGAAACCGTTAGAGGTAAAGAAGTATTTATCATTCAGCCTACGGGCTTACCAGTAAACCATAACATTATGGAACTGTGCATTATGATGGATGCTATGAAACGTGCATCAGTAGGAAAGATTACTGCTGTAATTCCATATTACGGTTATGCACGTCAGGATCGTAAGGCAAAACCAAGGGATCCAATCTCAGCAAAACTTGTGGCAGACATTTTAGGTGTCGCAGGCGCTGATAGTATTCTCACCGTAGACTTACATGCCCCACAGATTCAAGGGTACTTTGATATTCCAGTAAATCATCTCGAGGGGATGCCTGTACTTGCTCAGTACTTCCTTGAAAAAGATTTTGCATCAAAGGATCTTGTCGTTGTGTCTCCAGATCACGGCAGCGTAACTCGTGCAAGAAATTTTGCTCATTATTTCAATTGTCCAATTGCAATTATTGATAAACGTCGTCCAAAGGCAAATGTATCCGAAGTAATGAATATCATCGGTGATGTTGATGGCAAGATTTGTCTTATGATTGATGATATGATTGATACTGCAGGTACAATCACAAATGCAGCAGAGGCTTTAAAGAAGTTTGGTGCACAGGCTGTTTATGCAACTGCAACACATCCAGTTCTTTCAGGCCCTGCAATCGAAAGAATTCAGAATTCTCCAATCGAAGAGATGGTATTACTTAACACAATTCCAGTTCCTGAAGAAAAGAGAATTTCAAAGATTACAATTCTTTCAATCGCTCCACTCCTTGCCGAGGCAATGAGAAGAGTAAGCAAAAACGAATCATTAAGTATACTTTATAATCACGACTAAAAATGTATATTATCTGCGGCTTAGGTAATCCTGGACAGCAGTACGAAGACACGAGGCACAACATGGGCTTTAAAACCCTTGATGTGCTTTCTTCGCGTTTAGGAATATCAATTACAAAACTAAAATTTAAAGCATTGCTTGGAGAAGGACTGTTAGGTTCTGAAAAAGTGGTACTTGTTAAACCACAGACCTTCATGAATCTTTCAGGAGAAGCTCTGCGTCCAATAATGGAGTTCTATAAAGAAACTCCTGATCATTTGATTGTCATTTATGATGACGTAGACATTCCTTTGGGGGCACTTCGCATTCGCCCATCGGGAAGTAGCGGTAGCCACAACGGAATGAAATCTGTTATATATCAACTTCAGTATGACAACTTTGCAAGAATCAGGGTCGGACTTGGTGACCATGGCGCGATTCCTCTTGACAAGTTTGTTATCGGGAAAGTTCCTATAGAAGACCAGAAGATTTTAACTGAAACTATTAAAGAAGCAGCTGACGCTGCAATTTGCATTGTAGAACGCGGTGTTGATGATGCAATGCAAAAATACAATCATAAATAAATGATAGTAAGCGGAATTTCAGAAAATCGAATAGCGCGCTTTGCTAGTCAAATACCTGGGCAGGAATTGATAATTGCGGCAAGCCCGGCTAGGGCAGATCGAATTGCAACAGACCTGTCCTTTTTTGCGTCTAAACCAGTTTATGTTCTACCAGATGCATTAGAGGAAGACTTTAAGTACGATGCAAAAAGCAAGAATAATACTTTTGATAGACTTAAGGTCCTTAATGCGATGCTTGAGGGCGAGGACTTAATTGTTGTCGCTCCGGTTTTGTCTGCATTAAAGACGCTTCCGAATCCGAACGAATTCTTAAAAGATTCATTAAATTTAAAAATTGGAACTCAAATCACGAGAGACGAGCTTGTAACAAGGCTTGTGAACATGGGTTATGCAAGAGAAGAGCTTTGCGAGGCTCCAGGCCAGTTTGCCCTTCGTGGTGATATTCTTGATATCTTTGCAATAGGGTATGAAAATCCTGTTCGAATTGAGTTCTTTGATTTAGATGTTGATGCGATTAGAGTGTTTGATTCATACACACAAAGATCGCTTAAAAATATTTCCGAGGTCAAGGTTAATCCTGCTGACATTGCGGGCGGCAGTACCAATCTTTGGAACTATCTTGCAAAAGACAGCAAGATTTTAATTGATGATCCTGACCGTATGGATGAAGATGTAGAACTTCCCAATGCTGATTACTATTTTTATCCACTTGGACATCCTAATGTAGATCTTAAGATTGAAACAAGACAGGCTCCAGTTTATGGCGGCCACATGGATATCTTTGAAAAAGATTTGCGCGATTTTATTAAGCGTGGATACGAAATTACAATTGCTTGCTCTACAGCTGATCGTCTCATTAATTTAAAAGATTTTCTGACCGGGGCAAAACTTGAAGGCGTAATTCTTCGTGATGGCACGCTTGTATCAGGTACGGAATATCCTGAAGAAAAAAAGCTCTTTTTAACTGATTCTGAAATCTTTCCATATAGCAAAAAACGCAGAATTAGAAAAGAGAAGGGTAGAGAAATAAAGAACTTTACCGACATAAAGAAGGGTGATTATGTAGTTCATGAAGCACATGGCGTTGGGCGCTTTGTTGGCGTTCAAAAGATGACGACGAATGGTTCGACTAAAGATTACCTTAGAATTGAATATGCTGGCAATGATGTTTTATATGTTCCTGTGGATCAACTTAACATTTTGCAAAAGTATGTCGGAAGCGATGCAGTTACTCCAAGAGTAAATAAGCTTTCAAGCGGCGATTGGAACAAAACCAAGGAAAGAGTTAAAGCTGCTATTCGCGATATGGCAGAAGACTTCCTTAAGGCAGCAGCTGAAAGGCAGGCGACTTTGGGGTTTAGATTTGATTCTGATTCATCTTGGCAAAGAGAATTTGAAGAAAGATTTCCTTACGAAGAGACTGATGACCAGCTTAAAGCCACAGAAGAGATCAAAGCTGACATGCAAAGCGATAGCGCTATGGATAGACTTCTTTGCGGCGATGTTGGATATGGCAAAACAGAGGTCGCTGCCCGAGCAATTTTTAAGTGCCTAGAGCAAGGCAAGCAGGCTGCAATTTTAGTTCCAACAACAATCCTCGCAAATCAACATTACCATACTTTCTTAAATAGACTTGCTGGCTATCCATTCAACATTGAAATGCTTAGCAGATTTAGAACGCCTAAGCAGCAAGATGAAATTGTTAAAAAGGTTTTTCGCGGCGAAGTCGATCTTTTGATTGGAACTCATAGACTTCTTTCTGATGATGTTAAGTTTAAAGATCTTGGGCTTCTTGTTGTGGATGAAGAACAGCGCTTCGGCGTTGAACATAAAGAAAGAATTAAAAAACTTAAATCTAATGTTGATGTTCTGACATTATCGGCTACCCCAATTCCTCGAACACTTCATATGTCACTTACAGGTATTCGTAATATGTCAATTATTGCAGAGCCTCCTGAAGACAGATTCCCTGTGCAAACCTATGTAGTTGAAGAGGAAGATAACTTAATTGCTGATGCAATTAGAAGGGAACTTGCTCGTGGAGGCCAGGTATATGTTGTGTATAACAGGGTAAAGGGAATCCTAGCTGTCGCTGACCGACTTAGGAAGTTGATTCCTGAGTCAAAGATCGCTGTTGGGCATGGACAAATGAGTGAAACTGCATTAGAAGATGTAATGATGGACTTTTCTGAAGGGAAGTATAATGTCCTTGTCGCAACAACTATCATTGAATCTGGCCTCGACATCCCTAATGTAAACACGTTGGTAGTTCTTGATGCTGACAAGTTTGGCCTATCTCAGCTTTATCAGCTTCGTGGCCGTGTTGGCAGGACAAATAGAATTGCCTATGCATATTTAACATATAAAAAAGATAAACAGCTTAGTGAAATTGCTGAAAAGAGACTTCGCGCGATTAAGGAGTTTACTGAATTTGGCTCGGGCTTTAGAATTGCTATGAGAGATCTTGAAATTAGAGGGGCTGGAAATGTCCTGGGGGTTGAGCAATCAGGGCACATGCTTTCCGTTGGATATGAACTTTATTGCAAGTTGGTTGATGAGGCTGTTCGTGAACTTAAAGCTCAGCAGGAGGGCGTGGAACTTAAACCAGAAATCGAAACTGATACGGAAGTTAATCTTAATGTTAGCGCTTACATTCCTGAAGAATATATCAGTGATGAAATTATTAGACTTGATATGTACAAGCGTATCGCAAGCGTCAGCAGTCTCGATGAGCAAATTGAAGTTAGCAGTGAACTTCTTGATAGGTTTGGTGAAATTCCAGAAGAAGTTGGCAATCTTCTTGACATTGCGCTTCTTCATAACAAAGCAAGTAAACTTGGGGTTTCAAAGATTGTTCTTCAGCAGGGGGAGCTTATATTTATCTTTGAAAATGAAGATGCCCTTAACCCAGAGGTTATTGAGAAACTTCTTGATGCGTATGACCTTAGACTTACAATCTATGGAGGCGTTCAGCCGAAGTTCAGTTTGACATTAAAATCAGCCCCGGCGACAGAAGAAGCACTTAATGTATTCGAGTTAATGGGCTAAATTCGTGATATAATACCTTTAATATGGAAAAACAGGAAAACCAAAATAAAAGTTTCATAGGGGGAACTGTCATTCTGGGCCTTGCAGGACTTTTAATTAAAGTTCTTGGCGCAGCATTTAGAATTCCTCTGGGCAATATTATCGGGGCAGAAGGAATGGGCTATTATCAAAAAGCCTATCCTATCTACAACTTGTTTTTGACGTTAGCAATTGCAGGTATCCCTACAGCCATTGCAAGAATGGTGGCTGAAAGAAATGCTGTTCATAGACCTAAAGAGGCTTACAAAGTATTTAGATCATCATTTTACTTACTTCTTTGCACGGGCATCGTTACGTCAGTAGGTTTGATTCTTGCTTCGAAATGGCTTACAGGGACTTACCTTGATACTCCGAAAGCATACTATTGTATGATAGCTATTGCTCCGGCATTATTGTTCTGCCCACTTATGTCTGCATATCGTGGATTTTTCCAGGGGCGTCAAAACATGAAGCCAACCGCAGTATCACAGGTTGTTGAGCAGTTGTTTAGAGTAGCTCTTGGTCTTGGCCTTGCAATCTTCCTTCTTCCAAAGGGAGTTGAATATGCTGCTGCAGGAGCATCTTTTGGCGCAACAGCTGGTGGAATCTTCGGATTTATAGGCATTGCAATCGTATTCTTTAGAAGTAAAAAGCAAATTCTTGTTGAGTGCGAAACTTCTGACGAAACTAAAGTTTCATCGACAGGCAAGATATTAAAAGAAATATTAGTTATTGCAGTTCCTATCACAATTGGATCTGCAGTACTTCCTATAATGAATACCATTGATATGATGGTCGTAGGTAGGCGCTTAATGGCAATTGGCTATAATGCAGAAGTTGCAAACTCACTTTATGGTGAACTTACAGGTTTCGCTCAACCTATGATTAACTTTCCACAGGTATTGACTCAGGCAGTGTCTATTAGTATGGTTCCTCTTGTTGCATCTGCATTTATGAGAAAAGAAACTCAGTTCATGCAGGACAGCATTAGGCTTGGAATTAGATACACAATGATTATCGCTGCTCCATGTGCAATTGGAATGAGTGTTTTATCTAAACCAATCCTCATGCTTCTTTATCCTGGTCAAAGAGAGAGCGCAATTAACGCCGCTCCTTGTTTATCAATACTTGCGATAAGCGTAATCTTCCTTGGACTTACTCATGCACTTACAGGCATACTCCAAGGGGTAGGGAAGCAGATTATTCCTGTTAGAAATCTTGCAATAGGTGCTGTAGCTAAAGTGTGTGTAACGTTTATCCTAACAGGAATTCCAAGTCTTAATGTTAAAGGAGCAGCCTTTGGTACATTAACAGCTTATGCCGTATCAGCAATTTTAGATTTTATCGGCGTTATAAAGTATACTAGGACGAAGTTTGATTATAAACTGACTATCTTAAAGCCAGTTATCTCGTCCGCAGTTATGGGCGCTGTAGCATATGGTGTTTATAACTTGGGATACGGCTTCTTTGGCAACGCATTTTCGTGCATGATAGCGATTTTGGCCGGAGTAATAGTTTATATAGTAGTTGCGCTCAAAATTGGGACCCTTACAATTGAAGAACTCGAGGGCCTTCCAAAGGGTAAAACGATAGCAAAAATCGTGAGAAAATTTAAGAAATAAGGAAAATTATGGCACTAATACAATATATAGTAGTACCATTTTACCAATAGTGTTGAAAAATCAAGGTTTTTACGACTTTTTATGTTGACAACTACACAATATGTATGGCAAAATAGTCGTGTGATTTGTTATATCAACATAAGGAGGACATATTATGAATAAAGCTGAAATCGTTGCTGCAGTAGCAGAAAAGACAGGCCTTACAAAGAAGGATACAGAAACAACTATTAATGAATTTATCGGAGCTATCGAAAAAGAACTTTGCAAGAAGGACGGAAAGGTACAGCTCATCGGATTCGGTACATTCGAAGTTAGAAAGAGAAAGGCTAGAACAGGTCGCAATCCTCAGAAGCCTGGTGAAGTTGTTCAGATTCCTGCAAGCAAGGCTCCAGTATTCAAGGCTGGTAAAGCATTCAAGGATGCTGTTAACAAGTAATTAAATACTGAAACAACTAAGCGCACTTCATATGAAGTGCGCTTTTGTTTTGCCTTAGCGAGAGCCTACCTTTTGTGATATACTAATTATGTATGTTTTTCAATAACAATGTATAAAAGCGACGAGAAATGAGAATAGATAAGTATTTAAAGGTTTCAAGACTTATAAAACGCCGTACAGTTGCGCATGATGCTGCCGAGCAAGATAGGATTTATCTTAACGGCAAGGCATCTAAACCGGGGGCACAGGTTAAGTCTGGAGATATAATTGAAATTGTATTTGGAAATTCAAGGATGAAGGTTAAGGTGCTTGCAACTCCAGAACATATCGGAAAAGATGATGCTGGCACTATGTATGAAATAATTAACGAATAATGCTACCAAAGACAGGCAAATTTGAATTACAGTCTCCTTATTCTATGACTGGAGATCAGCCTCAGGCAGTCGAAAAGCTTGTGGCTAATTTGCGTGCAGGAAATAAAGCAAGCACACTTCTTGGAGTTACAGGCTCGGGCAAAACATTTACCATGGCAAATGTAATTCAGCAAGTTCAAAAGCCAACTTTAGTAATTTCTCATAATAAGACTTTGGCAGCCCAACTTTGCGGGGAGTTTAAAGAATTCTTCCCGAATAATGCTGTTGAATATTTCATTTCATATTATGACTATTATCAGCCAGAGGCATATGTTCCTTCAACTGATACATATATTGAAAAAGACTCAGATATCAATTCTGAAATTGAAAGACTTAGATATTCTGCAACTGCAGCTCTTGCGGAAAGAAATGATGTAATTATTGTTGCATCTGTTTCCTGCATTTATGGCATGGGCGACCCTGCAGAATATGAAGGGCAGATGATTTCTTTGAGACCTGGCCAGCAGTGGACTAGAAATGATTTGCTTCGTGAACTTACTGAAATTCAGTATTCACGAAACGACTTAGGATTTGATCGCGGAACTTTTCGCGTTAGAGGCGATGTTATCGATATTATTCCTCAGGGGATGGATAGGGCTGTTAGAATAGAGCTTTTTGGTGATGAAATCGATTCTATCAAAGAACTTGATCCTTTGACTGGTGAAATTATTGCAAAAAGAAATCATATTTCAATTTTTCCTGCAAGCCATTACACCACGTCTAAAGAAAGCATGCAAAGAGCTCTTATTAGCATTGAAGAAGAATTAAAAGAGCGTCTTGAAGAACTTAAGGGCCAAGGTAAATTATTAGAAGCCCAAAGACTTGAGCAAAGAACAAGATACGATCTTGAAATGCTTAGAGAGATTGGAACCTGCAAGGGAATTGAGAATTATTCTAGACATCTCGTTGGTAACCCTCCGGGAGCATCTCCATACACATTAATAGACTATTTCCCAAAGGACTTTCTTATCTTTGTTGACGAAAGCCACGTAATGCTGCCACAGCTTCATGCTATGGCAAATGGCGATAGAGCTCGTAAGACATCTTTGGTTGATTATGGCTTTAGACTTCCATCAGCGCTTGATAACAGACCGCTTAGATTTGATGAATTCGAAGATAGAATAAATCAAATCGTATATGTTTCAGCGACTCCGGCGGCATATGAAAAAGAACAGGCTGGCGGAATCACTGCAGAACAGGTTATTAGACCAACAGGTCTTTTAGATCCGCCGGTTGAGGTCGTTAAGACTGAAGGGCAGATTGACCACTTAATTGGTGAAATTAATAAAGAACTTGAAAAAGGCTTTAGATGCCTCGTAACAACTCTTACAAAAAAGATGGCTGAAAGCTTAACTGATTATCTTAAATCAGCAGGACTCAAAGTTCGCTATATGCATTCGGACATTGACACTCTTGAAAGAAATGAAATCTTAAGAGATTTAAGACTTGGAATATTTGATGTACTGGTTGGCATTAACCTTCTTAGAGAAGGCCTTGACCTCCCAGAGGTTTCACTTGTCGCAATTCTTGATGCTGATAAGGAGGGTTTCCTTCGTACGGAAACTTCACTCATTCAGACTGTTGGACGTGCTTCAAGAAACTCCGAAGGCCGAGTTATCATGTATGCTGATACAATTAGCCCTGCAATGCGTGCATGCCTTGATGAAACTTCAAGACGTCGCGAGATTCAGATGAGGTATAATGAAGAACACGGTATTACTCCGGAGACAATTAAGAAAGCTGTTAGAGAAGTCATTGAAGTAACTAAAAAGATTGAAGAGGGTATGGACGAGTACAAGGGTAAGTCTCCTAAAGAACTTACCAAGAAGGAATTACTCGGTTATTCAAAGCAATTGGAAAAAGATATGCGAGCAGCAGCAAAAGAACTTCAGTTCGAAAGAGCTGCGATGCTGCGTGATCGTTTGTTAGAGATTAGAGCAGAATTATAATGCAAAAAGATTTAGTTATTCGCGGAGCGAAAGCACACAACTTAAAGAACTTAGATATTACCATCCCAAGAGATAAGTTTGTTGTTATCACAGGCTTGTCTGGCTCAGGGAAGTCTTCGCTTGCTTTTGATACTATTTACGCTGAAGGGCAACGTAGATATGTAGAAAGTTTATCTGCATATGCGCGTCAATTCTTAGGTCTTTTAGATAAACCTGATGTTGAATCAATTGATGGACTTTCACCTGCAATTTCAATTGATCAAAAAACAACAAGCAAAAATCCAAGATCTACAGTAGGCACTGTAACAGAAATTTACGATTACCTTCGTTTGCTGTACGCAAGAATCGGCATCCCACATTGCCCGATTTGCGGACGCGAAATTGCAAGCCAAACAGTTGATCAGATTGTTGAACAGCTAATGGTATTTCCTGAGGGAACAAAGGTTGAACTCCTCGCTCCTGTAGTTCGCGAAAAGAAAGGGCAGCACGAAAAAATCTTAGATAGAATTAAGCGTGATGGATTTATTCGCGTTCGTATTGATGGCGAAATTTATAATCTTGAAGATGATGAAATCAAACTTCAAAAGACATATAAGCATACTATTGAAATCGTGACAGATAGGATAGTTGTAAGAGAGGGCCAGGAGAGCCGCTTTGCAGAAAGTGTCGAAATGACAATTAATCAGGGCGGTGGACTTTGCGGTGCCCATATCATGTTTTCAGAAGGGAAAGAGATTGAAGAGCTTTACAGCACAAAACTTTCTTGCCCAGAACATGGTTTTAGCATTGATGAATTAGAACCACGCGCATTCTCATTTAACTCTCCGTTTGGAGCTTGCCCAGAATGTAACGGTATCGGCTATATTGAAAAAATCGATCCAGAACTTCTAATTGAAGATGAAGATTTATCAATAAATGAAGGAGCCATCACGAAAGCGTTTTCGAGCATGGAATTTGCGGGATTTTATCGTCAGCTGATTGGGGCTTTAGCAGATTATCATCACACAGATTTAGATACTCCGTTCAAGAACCTTCCTAAGGCGTTTAAGCACGAACTATTCTATGGAACAAATGAAAGAAGGTTAGATTACTATTACGAACGTCGTGATGGAAGTCTTTCTCATAGACACGATAGCTTTGAGGGCGTAATCAATAATTTGATGAGAAGATATGAGTCAACCGCATCAGACCTCATTAAAGACAAACTGGAAGATTATATGAACATTGACTTATGCCCAGCATGTAAGGGAAAGAGACTTCGTCCAGAAGTTCTTGCTGTTACTGTTGGTGGCATTAATATTGACGAATTTTGTAACATGCCAGTTGATGAGGCATTAGAATTTACTCTTAATCTTGAAAAGAAGTTGAGCGAAAGAGACTTTGCAATTGCTAAACTAATTCTAAAAGAAATAAAAGCAAGGCTTAAATTCTTAATTGATACAGGTCTGGATTATTTGACACTATCAAGATATTCCTCTACTTTAAGCGGTGGCGAGTCGCAAAGAATTAGGCTTGCAACTCAAATTGGTTCATATCTTGTTGGCGTTATGTATATACTTGATGAACCTTCAATTGGACTTCATCAAAAAGATAATCAAAAACTGCTTGCAGCGCTTAGAAGTCTGTGCAATCTTGGTAATACTCTTCTTGTTGTAGAGCATGATCAAGAGACAATGGAAGCAGCCGATCATATTATTGATATTGGTCCTGGGGCCGGAGTTAACGGCGGTGAACTTGTTGCTCAGGGCACAATAGAAGATATTAAGGCATGTAAAAAGTCGATTACTGGCCAGTATCTTTCTGGTGCAAAGAAGATTGCAATTCCTGAATCTCGCCGCGAAGGAAATGGCAAGTCAATTTGGATTCGCGGAGCTAAGGAAAACAATCTTAAGAATATTGATGTTGAGTTTCCGCTCGGAACATTTATATGTATTACGGGAGTTTCAGGCTCTGGCAAATCAAGTCTTATCAACGACATTTTGTACAAGGCTGCTGCCCAAGCATTCTACAGAACTAAGGCAAAGCCTGGTAAACATAGGAAGATCGAGGGTTTGGAAAATATTGATAAGGTTATTGATATTGATCAAAGCCCAATCGGAAGAACGCCAAGATCTAATCCTGCAACATATACAGGAGTGTTCACTAATATAAGAAACCTCTTTGCTCAAACCAACGAGGCAAAAATGAGGGGTTATGGCCCAGGAAGATTTAGCTTTAACATTCCTGGCGGTAGATGTGAAGCCTGCAGTGGCGATGGAATTATCAAAGTCGAAATGAACTTTCTTCCTGATGTATATGTTCCTTGTGAGGTTTGCCATGGCAAGAGATATAACCGTGAAACTTTAGAGGTTAAATATAAGGGAAAGAACATCTATGATGTTTTAGATATGACAGTTGATGAAGCTATGGATTTCTTTGAAAATATTCCAAGCATCAGCAGGCAGATTAAAACATTAAAAGAAGTGGGACTTGGCTACATTAAACTTGGTCAGCCATCTACACAACTTAGTGGCGGTGAGGCTCAAAGAATTAAACTTGCATCAGAACTTTCGAAGAGAAGTACTGGCAAGACATTGTATATCTTAGACGAGCCAACAACTGGTCTTCACTTTGCAGATGTTGATAAACTTATCGGAGTCCTTCAGGCTCTTGTTGATAAGGGAAATACAGTTGTTGTTATTGAACATAACTTAGATGTAATTAAGACAGCAGATTATATTATTGATCTTGGCCCTGATGGAGGCAATAAAGGCGGAACAGTTATCGCCACAGGAACTCCAGAAGAGGTTGCTAAGGTAAGGAACTCATACACAGGACAATTCCTAAAGAAAATTCTTAAGGGGAAAAAGTAATGGAGAATTTTAGAATTTTATCATCAGACGGAGTTACTCAGCTTCACTGCGAAATGTATAAACCTGAAAGTGAACCAAAGGTTATTCTTCAGATTGTTCATGGTATGTGTGAATACTTTGGACGATATAAGGACTTTGCAGAGTTTTTAAATAAAGAGGGCATTCTCGTTGTTGGGGATGATCACCTTGGGCATGGACACAGTGCTAATGGAGATTTTGGGTATTTTGGTGAAGAGGATGGGTGGAAACATTTCATCGACGATGAGTGTATTTTAGCAAAAACCATTCAGGAACAGTATCCTGGCGTTCCGTATATTCTTTTAGGCCACAGTATGGGTTCATTTATTGCTCGTGGCGTTCTTGCAACTGAAACAGCTGATACACTTTCGGGCGCGATTATCATGGGAACTGCAGGGACTAATAAAGCTGTTGATGCTGGCATCTCGATTACTAAAAGACTCAGAAAACTTCATGGAAGCAAAGGTCATAGCAAGCTTATTACTGCTATGGCATTTGGAAAATATGAAAAGAAGATTGCTCATCCTATAAATTACTATGCATGGCTTTCGCATGATGATGCGGTTTGTATTGACCATGCAAATGATCCATTTTGCAAATTTGCGTTTACCATCGCGGGCTACGAGGATATGTTTAGACTTCTTAAATATGTAAGTTCACAAGAATGGTATGATGAACTTCCGCGCAACCTTCCAATCTTAATTGCTTCTGGTTGGGAAGATCCTGTTGGTGACTATGGCAAGGGGCCTGCAGAGGTTGTTGATAGAATGAAGAATATAGGCTGCGAAGTTACAGCCCTTTTCTATGAGGGAATGCGTCACGAAGTTCTTAACGAAATTGGGAAAGAAGCAGTGTATGATGATATGCTCGCTTTTATCCTTGATTGCTCAGAAGGACTTCATATTGAGAAAGAACTTCAGACATTTTGTGATTTTGAATAATGGTTAATATCGGAAATTCATGGGACGAAAAACTTAAGGGGGAGTTCGATAAAGAATATTATCTTAAGCTTAGAGAGTTCCTGAAAACTGAATATGGGAGTCACATTGTTTATCCTGACATGCACGACATTTTTAATTCTTTAAAAGCAGCAAGCTTTGAAGATATTAAAGTCGTTATCATTGGACAAGATCCATATCATGAGCCAGGACAAGCGCATGGAATGGCATTTAGCGTTAAACCTGGAGTCGAGGCTCCGCCAAGTTTAAAAAATATTTATAAAGAACTTGCGAGTGATATTTCGGGATTTCAGATTCCAGAGTCTGGATACCTTCAAAACTGGGCCGAACAAGGTGTGCTTCTTTTAAATGCAGTTTTAACTGTTAGAGCGCATCAAGCGAATTCACATAAGGGCAAAGGTTGGGAAATTTTTACAGACAGGGTAATAGAGCTCGTTAATGAGAAGGAAACTCCAGTAGTATTCTTACTTTGGGGTGCAAATGCCAGAGCAAAGAAGATTTTAATCACAAATCCTATCCATTTTGTGCTTGAGGCACCGCATCCAAGCCCACTTTCAGCGTATAATGGCTTCTTTGGCTGTAAACATTTCAGCAAATGTAACGAATTGCTGAAAAAATCAGGGCAAAAACCTATAGATTGGCAAATATAATGGATTTTTTAAGGAAAAGGCTTGCGAGAGTAAGCCTTTTTCTATATAATTTCGGAGTTGTATACAATTTATAAGAAAGGTAGATATTATGGCTACAAAGAGAATAGTTGATCAATATATCGAACTGGCTAAGACCAGAAATCCTAATGAACCAGAATTTCATCAGACTATCGAGGAGGTTCTTGGATCACTCGAACCAGTACTTAAAAAGCATCCTGAATTTATAAAGAGCGGTTTAATGGAAAGACTTATCGAACCAGAAAGGCTTGTATCATTTAGAGTTACCTGGGTAGATGACAAGGGTAAGGTTCAGGTTAATAGAGGCTATAGATGCCAGTTTAGCTCAGCAATAGGGCCATACAAGGGAGGCTTAAGATTTGCTCCTAGCGTATACCCTGGAATCATGAAGTGCCTCGCATTTGAACAAACATTTAAGAACAGCCTGACAGGACTGCCAATCGGTGGTGCTAAGGGTGGCTCAGATTTCGATCCTAACGGGAAGTCTGATGCGGAAATCATGAGATTCTGTCAAGCATTTATGACAGAATTATATAGACACATTGGTCCACAGACTGATGCTCCTGCCGGAGACCTTGGTGTTGGCGCAAGAGAAATCGGTTACCTCTTTGGTCAATATAAGAGAATAGTTAATTCATACGAAAGTGGCGTTCTAACTGGCAAGGGCCTTACATATGGTGGACTCCCAGGAAGGACAGAGGCAACAGGCTACGGAATTTGCTTCTTCCTTAAAGATATGCTCGAGGCTAACGGAGAAAACATTGAAGGGAAGACTGCAGTAATATCTGGCTTTGGTAACGTAGCATGGGGCACAGCACAGATGCTCGAAAAGATGGGCGCAAAGCTTATTGCATTCAGTGGTCCAGATGGATACATTCTTGATGAAGATGGTATCACTGGTAAGAAGGTTGAATATTTCTTAAAACTTAGAGCTTCTGGAAAGAACGTTTGCGAACCATATGCTAAAAAGTTTAAAGGGGCTAAGTTCTTTAAAGGTGAAAAACCTTGGGGCGTTAAAGCAGATCTCTACATTCCATGTGCAACGCAAAACGATGTAGACATCAATAGTGCTAAGAAAATTGTTAAGAACGGTTGCAAGTTCTACTGTGAAGGCGCTAACATGCCAACAACAAATGAAGGTCTTAAATACCTGCAGGATCATGGTGTAATTGTAGGACCTGCTAAAGCAGCTAATGCCGGAGGCGTTGCATGTTCAGCACTCGAAATGTCCCAGAATTCACGTAAATACCCTATGGAAAGGGAAGAAGTTTACGAAAAGCTCGAGGGTATCATGAAACACATTCATGACGCTTCAGCGGCAGCTTCAAAGGAATATGGCTATGGCTACAATCTCGTTGCTGGTGCTAATATTGCAGGATTCCTTAAGGTTGCAGATGCTATGACAGCACAAGGGTATGTATAGAATTAACGAATATGATAGTTAAAAATTTAACTATCATATTCGTTTTATTTGTTGTATAATGTATGTATATATATTTTGGGTTTTATAAACCTATGCGCATATAGTTATTTTTAGGAGGAAAACTATGGGCTATGTAGATTATGAAGTACAGGGTCAAGTTGGTATTATTACAATTAATAAGCCTAAGGCTCTTAACGCACTCAGCAGTGAAGTTCTTAATGACCTCAACGCTGTAGTTGATGGAATCGATTGCAATGCAGTTCGTTGTGTTATCGTAACAGGTGCAGGCGAAAAGGCATTCGTTGCTGGCGCAGACATTTCTGAAATGGCTGGCATGACAAACTATGAAGCTGTAGAATTTGGTCTTCTTGGAAACGCTGTTTTCAGAAAGATCGAAATGTTACCAGTTCCAGTAATCGCTGCAGTTAACGGTTTCGCACTCGGTGGTGGTTGCGAACTTTCAATGAGCTGTGACATTAGACTTTGTTCAGAAAACGCTGTATTCGGTCAGCCAGAAGCAGGCCTTGGAATTACACCAGGTTTCGGTGGAACACAGAGACTTGCAAGACACATTGGCCTTGGCAACGCAAAGAAGATTATCTATTCTTGCAGCAACATTAAGGCTCCAGAAGCACTTACACTCGGTCTTGTTCAGGGCGTATACCCACAGGCAGAACTTATGGAAAATGCTCTTAAGCTTGCTAACAAGATTGCAAAGAACGCTCCTATCGCAGTTAGA
>JAZLHF010000017.1:0-60216 GCA_045616685.1 Anaerovoracaceae bacterium | reverse complement strand
GTTTTAGGAAAGAAAGACTTTCTTCAATTCCAACGTTATTCGAATCAGTAGATATTTCACATACCTTAGCAGAATATAGTTTTACCATTCTAAGGAAATACTTAATCCAGATTTCAGGATGCGGAGGGTTATTCCGCCCTTCGTAATAAAGTGCAGGCAAATTCATCTGAATAGACTCATAATACTCATCAACATCATATGCAAAGTATTCTTCAAGTGAACCTATTCCATTGAAACCATATCCATTCAGATTCAGAATATATCCAGAGAGCAGCCTAGCAGTTCGTCCGTTTCCATCTTCAAATGGATGAATTGTTACAAGTTGATAATGAACGACTGCAGCAACAATCAAAGGATGATCATCTGTATTATTAACATATTCAACCAACTCATCTAATAACTGCGGGATCTCTGAGTATTCTGGAGGAATATACTCAGGGGTCCCTGTATCCGAATCATATACAGCAAAGAGTACGCCGGGAGGCATAGGACCACGCAAGCCAATTTTCTCTTTTGAAGCACCCTTTTCAACATACATTTGAACATCCAAGATCAATTTCTTTGAAAAAGGAGTTTTCTTTTCAAGCTGAGATTCAAGATAGTTTAGTGCCAGAAAATAGTTTCTAACCTCTTGCTCTGGTTTTAAGAAATGCTTTCTCTCATCACGGTCAATTACTTCGTTAACCTGTTTTTCTGATAAAGGATTTCCTTCTATCTTATTTGAAGCATAAGAACTTTTCTTTTTTGAGTTCTTGCGAAGCCTATTTACTACAGGGCTAGACAATTTAAGATCAGAAACTTGATATCGGTTCTTATCAATTTCTGTAATGTATTTCAATATTTCATTTGAAAGAGTAACTGTTATCATAAAATAATCTCCTTGAATATATTTTAACTCAAGGAGATTAAAATTTCCATTATTTTTACACTAAATTTACACTATTTTTCACTACTCATATTTGTCGCTATTGGCCTAAAATTGGCTGTCCATAGTTTTCAAGCTGGCAGTTAATCTCCCAAATATCATATTTTTGGTTCTTTATATAGTAACTAATAATTAGATCAAATTTGCTATTTTGGTTTAAGGCGAGGCCTGCGGCTGCTAATAGACTGCTCGTTTCCTCGTAATTTAATTCGAGAGCTATTGCAAGTGCAACTGCTGTTGAAAGAGAAGGTTTTTTCGTTCCTCCATTAATTAGCTTATTAAAGGTAGCTCTTTGAATTCCAGCTTTTTTATAGCAATCAGCATCTGTCATACCCTTTTCATCAATAAACCCTGTAAGCATTTCTACGAAGCTTTTTCCTTTATGTTCAAGAATGTCTGATAAAGATTCGAATTTAGGAGTAGCAAGGCTTTCTTTAATATATGAATCAAGCTCTGGGAACATCAATTTTGCCATTTCAGAAACAGAATCTCCAAAAAGGACTAAATACACATCAATATCAGAATTAAGAAGAAATTCTCTAATTGTTGTAACTGCTTCTGAAAGTGCCGTTGTAACAGGACATCCCATTTGGCCTGAACCAATTAAAGGAAATGCGACTGATTTGCAGCCTAAATCTACTGCTAAATCAAGCGAAGTCTTATAGCAAGATCTAATGATAGCACATTCTCCTTCCATCCCACCTTGCCATGTAGGGGCATATGTATGAATAATATATTTTGCAGGAACGTTAAAGGCATGAGTTGACACTGCTTCTCCCATATAAAGGTAGTTCTTAAGTGCTCTGCATTCTTCCTCAAATTCCTTGCCACCTAGTTCATGAAGAAGCCTATCTACACCGTTAAATCCTATCATTAAATGATTTGTGGAATTGACTATAGCATCAACTTTTACTTTTGTTATATCGTTTTGAATTATTTGAAAACTCATATTATCCATTATCCCTTAATATTGAGTTCTACTTTACCATCATCAGCAACGCTTAATTGTAATGGTTTAAGATGCTTAGTAAAAAACTGTTTGTTTTCTTTTGGATTAGGCATATATTCGCCCTTACCCTTTAAGGATTTCTCAAAGCGATCCACATTATCATCAATTAGTTTGGCAAGTCTTGGGCCTTTCACCTCATCAAAAGCATCTAACAATGCTGAGCCTATTCCGCCGCCAAAGAAAGCTGCCATAGAATCATCCCTAAGATCTCTTCTTAGTTTTTCGTAGTCAATATCCATATTTCTCTCGCAAAATTCTTTCTACTTATATTTTACATGATACAATGGAGAATATCTCTAAAAATATGCCCTTTTAGTCAAAAAAGAGCCTATGCATAGCAAGATGCATAGGCTCTTGCAGTTTATAACCGTACTTCCGCTGCAAAAGTTTTTATAAGAAAAAGCAACAAATCTTCTGTGAGGAATCCCTCGCCTAAGTAAATTAAAATTTTAATAATAACAATAACAAGCGAATAAATTCTAACAAATAAGGTACAACTACTTTATTTATTTTGGATTTTCTTAACGGAAAAGTGTTTATAAATCAATATTAAATTTTACCGTGCTATTAATATGCTCAAGATCGTTTTGAATTCCAGTTAGAATATTGCTTTGGACTTCATATTCATTAGCGGCAAGCTGAATGTCGTAATTGGCATACTTGTAGTCAATCGTAGGGTTAAGTCCCTGTCCATAAGTTCTTTCTCTCGTCTTTGGTAAAGCATTTTTCATCCCTAAAAGAGCACTTACTCTTTCTTTTAAGATTGGGACCATAAATAGGGCTTCATCAATCGTCATGTTATATTCAGAAAGATAAGTTGATGTGTTAAACACATTAATCGCATGCTTAACTTTGCGGATTTTCATTTGAGCATCGTAAATTGCTTCCTGCATGTTATCAAAATCATATTTAGGTCTTACGCTTTCAATGTCTTCTCCAGAGGCAGCAACAAAAGATCTTGTCTGACGCTCAATATTAATCAAATCATTATAATCTTGTGTTAATTTTTTAAGAAGCTTATTAGCTTCTGATGAAGTATATTCCATATATATCCCCTTTCATTCATTGTTATGTGTTAACCTTTAATAAGAATACTACCGCATGCGCAGTACCATTTTTGTCGCATTGCCTAGCTATTAGCTTTATAACTGTAATGGTTTGAATTATCGGCTATTATTTGCACCCTATCTAAAACTTCTCCTAACCCAAACTCGGTAATGATTAATTCCTTATTCTTTTCTGTCAAAAGAACTGGATTAGCAAAGATTCTAATTTTACTGTTTTTTATCTCTACTCTTCCCCTTGGATAATAATCAAAACTCTTGTTTTTCTTAACTGAACTAGGGAGCTTATCCCATTCAAATTTATGATTGAAGTTTTCTCCTGATTTTGAGGAAAAGTTTATCTCTTCCAATGGTTTTCCTGTTTCATCACATAATGCTTTTATTGATAAAAGTTTAGGGCCATCCTCGTTTATAAGCCAAAATATTCCTTTATACATATGTCTCCTTATTTGTTTAATTCTGAGGCTTTAATTCTTGCAATCTTGCCCCACTCTGGAGTTATTTTTTCGTTATTAATTAGCCATAGCACAGGAATCCCAAGAGATACCTCTTCAGAAGGGATCGGAGCATATCCATCTGTTAATATAACAATGCTTGTCGGCTTTTCTTCTAACTTAGCAACATACTCGAAAATTACATCGAAAACAGTACCACCACGTCCAATAGGTTTAATCTCAAGCAAGTCATCAACATCATCAAAAGGTACCAGGTTATATACTTGCGCATCGAAGAACCCAAGAAGGCCAGAGAGTTTACTATTAAACTGTTCAATTGCGCCCTTAATCTCTGAAAAAGCATCAGCTATCATATCGTCTGACATAGAACCTGATGTATCAATCATAAACAAGATATTCCTAACGGATTCGTCCTTTTCATTAAAATCGGGAAGAAAGAAATCTCCAGCAAATCTTCTGTCTGGAGGAGTAAATGAATAATCTGTTATATCCTCTTGCACGAAGTTTTGCAAGATAGTTCTCCAGTCAAGCTGTGCAGCTCTTAATTCTTTTAGTATTGCCTGCATGCAAGCTGGAAGAAGCCCTCTACCTTTAGAGCTATCTGGATTATTCGCTGCCATAGACTGAATCAAATCAGTTGTTTTTTCTGTAGACGCTGTTTTTAGCTTTACTCATAGCATTATATATATCATTATGTCCCGTTTTTGGGGCATAAAAATAGGCCTAGATGCTTGACACATCTAAGCTTATCTCTCAAATAAAGGAATACTAATTTTTCTTTTTAGTTCTTTAAAAATCCACCTCTATTTTCTGAACATGACGATGCAATTTTTCTATTTCTTCTGGCATAATCTTATACGAGTGAAAATCTAATGCATCATTTGTCAAAGCCTTCATGCAGAACTTTTTATAGTCTTTTTCTCCAAGCTCTCCATGCATATAATCTGACAAGAATGCCAACGCCTTCCGATCTTCCATACTGCCCGTGTAATACGTTAAATTCATATAGTTGTAAAATCCACATGGAAGAAATCCATGGGGACGAGCTTCTTGATAGCACCTTACTTTAAGTACTGTCTCATTATAATCATGACCTAATATTACATATTCTGCCGGAGAAAGTTCCGGGCTTTTTTCGCAAAATGCCACTGGCAATGCTTGCGTAATTTCTTCATATTCATCCCAAACTAAATCTCCATACTTAAAAGGCAGTGGAAAATCTAGATAAAGCGTGGCAAAACCTTTATTTATTAGGTCTTCGTCCTTATCTGGCACATCATATTTAGAAATAGATAAAATGTTCTTATCTAAATCCATAGTTGCTGTAATTTCGCCTAAATTATCAATGTATGACTTCGTAATATTTAAATACAAAATGTCATTTGGATCGCAACCATCATTATATAATTCAAACATCGAACTTATGCTTTTATCTAACGTTGAGTAAGGAATAAAGTCAAAAGAATAATGTTTCTGGCCATTTCGCTCTATTGCTCCACCATGAAAATACACACAGTTTGTATCCTCTTTTTTGAACTTAGAGAAAATCTTCTTTTCCAGCCTAATATACTTTGTAATATACTCGAACAGACTCATTTCAAGTCCAAAGCTTTTGTATGCCGACATATCAACATCTGTATTTGACTTCATAAGAGTTTTCCATGCGTCATGCTTTTCCGGAATTGTTAAGTTTTTGCACTGATATATAAGCCAGGCGGTTTCAACGGTATTAAATTGATAGTTTATACCTTCAAGATAAACTCTTATATCTTTAGAATTGATATATGAAAGCGGATCTAAAGTTTTCCTACTTGGCATATTTCTCCTCCAAAGAAAGCACTATGCGTTTATAATGTTTATATGCATCTTCATTCTTGCCATTTTTAATCATAAGAACGCATGGAGCAACAAGATGAGTATATAGTTCCTTATAAATAGCTTCGGCATTGTTGGATTTGTTAATATTTTCGACAATTGTAGGAGCAATACTGTAATAATGCTTAATATCCGCAGCACCTGCCTCTTGATTTTTCAGGTACGAATCTCTAAACTCTCTTAAAGTCGTAAGCTCAAAACAGTCATCTGGTAGATTGTAGGCGGTAACGCAAGCCGTAGTAATGAAGCACCCGCTACTATTGTTTCCAGCATCGTTAGCATCTGGCGAATTTTTATAATTATCTGGATTTAGTCCGTTTTCTCTCATGAATTCGTCAAACCCTTTTTCAGATCTATATCCGTAAACATCTTCCGAATATGGGCAGCCTACATCATAAAGATCAGCTTCTGCTTTATCGTAATTAAAATCTCCCATAGTGTTATCTCTCCATTTCTCCAAGCCAAGTAATTTCAGCTTTTTCTAAATCTAACTATATTTCTAAAGATGGATTCTGGCATTGTTTAAAATGTTAATCATCTGATCCTTAGCAAACGCTCTAGCATCGACTTCTAAAGCTTGAGATAAATATTCCGAATAGTCTTTATCATCTGGCGAAATGTAATTTAGCGAATTTTCAACATACTCTGGAATATGATTATCACTAAGCATTTTCAATTTTTTATCTTCATTAGATAAATTATTATACAAATTTATAAGCTTTGTTTGATATGCATGATATGATTCATGTGCAATACAATCCACAGAACTCATAAGGTCTGCTGTTTTTAGCCATGAATAATCTATGCAAATAGAGTTCTTCTCAGGATTGTATCCCGCCGAAGTACCCTCATCAATGATACCTGTATATACTGAAGGCGCATTAATCCCCAATTCAGTACAAATATCAGTTTCTAGGACAGTAAGCGCAGCACTCTTCTCAAATGCAGTTTTTGTTTCCCAATCAGCTAATAATTCTTTATATGTATACTTATTTTCACCTTCTCTGATTTGTATGCTATTGTCTTCAAATCCCATCGCTATATTCTTAAAATATTTATCAGAATTGTATCTAACAAAAGATATAGATAAAACCAATGGAACTAAAATAATGGCTATGGATTTTTTAAAAAACTTAGCAGTAAGCTCATTTGAAAACGGGCCCTGAACATTATTTTTCTCTTTTATGATTATAAAGATAATTGTAGTGATTAAACTAAGTAAAATGGCTAATAATATTCCGATAATAATTTTGCCTTCAAAATAATCATAGTATTTAATACAAGTAATCGTTTCCAGTAATAGCAATTCTGAAATTATAAAATCTGTAGGTTTCGTATGATATGGGGATATATATTCGACTACACCTGCTAATATAACCAGTAACGCATAAATAATGCATGATTGCAGTTTTGTAAGTGCAGGAAGCGACATATAACAAAAAACATAGTAGAAAACCGCTATTACTATATATTCAACACATACTGTTGCCATTTCAAGTGTTTTACTAATATCAATAACTACAGTATCATTAGATTCACTACAATTTGGTTCTTTAATATTATTAATTTCTTTCATCTCCCTTAATTAATGTGTACTCGCCAAAATGCGTAGAAATATAACTTGATAATATTTGCTGAATTAAAGGGATTATTCCCTTCTTAGGATGGAAAAATCGCCTTAAGTTTTTTCCTTGTGCCGGCTCAAACATTAATTTGTCTGCCGCAAGTATCTTAATGAAACTTATATTTTTAGGCTCCCCATCTGGCATATTTTCAAAAAGATCAGCAAATAACATCTTTTTCTGTTTTAGATTATTACCAGTAACCCACTCAAAATAACCTTTAGTTACTTCTTCAATCGTATCTCCAAGAACAATAACCCCCTTTAATAAGTTCTTTGTTCTTGCTTCAATAATATATTTATAACTATCTAATTCTCTCAATCCTACCACCTCCAATATACCGCAACCCTTTAGGCAGCATATATTATATACATCCTGATGTACTATTTTTGGTATAGGTTCTTAAAGACATTTCTTCAAAGTTTGTTTTACTAAGTATTCTAGCAGCATTCTACCTGCCTAAATATGGCGCAAGGGCTTCACACAATTCGTTGTTAAATGTTTTATAGCTGTCCCCAAATTTAAACAGAAGCTTTTCCTGAAGTTTTGGAAAAACCTCTTTTTCAATTTTGCTTGCCATACGTTTACTGCATTTAAGTGTGCATACTACAAAAGGGCTACTCTTTTTCACAAATTCACTTTTATCAAAAGAAGCTCTGATTCTTGAATCAATCAAAATTTGATCAATAACGTGATCTTTTGTATCAATATAGCTGTAACTATTTGCGAACATGTCTTGAATTATATTTCTGCTTATCCTAATGAATGATCTCATAATCCGTTTCTCCTTTTATTTATTTTTTAATTTCAGGCCATTCTGATACAAAATCGTCAACTTCTTCATCATCATAGATTTCAGATTGACGAATGAACTTTTCCACCATTTCTTTGAGTTCCTGACATTCATTTTTATACTTTCTAAAGATGCTAAAGTTTCCAAGTTCCTTAGCTGATTTTGCCTGAATTCTTTCAATGTCTTCGATTCCGTCCATGTTTACCATGTGATCGAATAAACTTTCTGTCGTTACTTCAAATGAAAGAGAATATTCGTCTTCCCCGCACCATTCGCATCTGATAAAACGATTCTTGCGATCTTCTAATAAGCCGATTTCGGCCTCAATGATGTTTGGACCAAACACACCAGTTTCTGCATATGCGATTTTCTTTGAAACAATATTATTACTCATTTTTTATCTCCTACTTTTTTCCGCCAAAAAGGCCAATTGCTATTAAAATAATAAAAAACCACTCAATAGTGATGATTGCACCTTCTCTTGTCATTCCCATTATTTCTCACCTTCCTTTTTATTTTGATCGTCATCAGAACTATAGTTACCTAAGCCCACCGCAATCATTCCAGTTGCTACAAATAACGCAAACATTAACTCAAGCCAGTTGAGATACTCCCCTGATGCAAGAAGAATTCCTGCCCCTGATAATAAGCCACTTACTATACAAATTATTCTTCCTATTGGTTTCATAGTTTCCTCTTTTCTATTAAAAATAGTTTCTTTATTTTATTAATTTCTTACAAAATAGAAAACGACAACTTTTGTCATATTTTTTGCTTTAAGCTCTATTTTTTCCAGCCGATGTAGCAAATAAAGAAAAATATTAACTCAAGTACTAAAAGTTTTACCTCCCAATCCATACCTAAAAACTGATTTAACATTTACATGTAACTTCTTAATCTCTCGTTCTGCGCTTTTTAAAATTGCTCCTTTTCGAAGGAATTATATTCGTTTTTAGTGATAAAAGATACGACAAATAATGTCGTTTTTATTATCTTCTTCATATTTTTTAAACTCAGCATTCACCAGTAATATCCTTTTGCTGTTTTTACTGAATAATTACACACATAACAGACCACGCCCTAAAATAGCTATACATATACTCTAAATTTACTGTATAATAAATACATATTAAAGCCTTATAGGAGGGAACGAAAATGAAACTTTATTCTGCAATGCTTAATTTCAAAAATTCTTTAGATATCAATGCATTTATCAATCTAATTATTGAAAATAATAAAAACAACAAATATGCAATTAATAGAATCCCAAATCTAGTATGGAATGGAAAATACAATCAAAGTTTTTCTAACGGAATACTTGAGTTGGATTTTTGCGCTACAGATGAAAATGATAAATTTTCTGTTAGATATAAAAAGAATGAGGATGGAACAGAATGGACAACAGATTACGTATTAGACTTTGCAGAAAAGAAAATAGCAATAACACTAGAAAGAAGTTGCCCAAATAACAATATGCTTAACTACGAGCAATTTCATGCACCATCAATCGTAAAAGAGTTAATTAGTAAACGTTATCTTTGTAACGATAATGAACTTACTATTTTAGCATCTCCTCATTATCTAAAAAAGGACAATCTAAATTTACTAAAGGATATCATTTTTAATACTGCAAACTATGCTTTACCAATTGTATATATTTCTAAGTGTAGAAATCAAACATATTGCGTTGATGTTGACCAACTCGCGAGTCAGCTAAGAGGTATAGCTCATGTTGTAGCACAAGAAGAATATGAGTTAAATACTGAATGCTACAAAATATCCAATGGTAAAGACGAATACGATGGTGATATTGGATTATATTTTCCAAGTTCTGATCACCCTCATCTTACAATAACATGTAAAAAACGTGATGACTCAGAAGATATCTATCAACAAATTGTCTCTGAAATAAGCATTTACTCAGTATCTAAAAATAACAATCCTAATTATACATACTCAGCGATTCAAATCAGTAAGCTTGACAAAGAAAAAGCTATAGCTCAACGAGACTATCAAAACCTTTTTGACGCATTTGATGAAGAATTAAAAGATAAGACAGCAAAAATCAATGACCAAGAAAGTACAATACTCCGCCTTAGGTCTGAAAACAATGCCTATAAAACAGTCTTTAATTCAAAATCAGGCGGAACCCTTTTAAATTATGACAAATCTTTGGAATTTTTTGTTGGAGAAACTCAAGACATAATTGTTTCTTCTCTAATGGAATATTCTGAAAATTGCAAAAATCTAAGAGTAAAAGAAGTAATACAAAACATATTAGAAGTAAATGAGTACAAAGGCATTAGAGAAGTTCGCTTAAATGAATTTAAAAAAGATTTAATTAGTGCAGGCAACACAAATGAAGTCAAAAGGGCGTTCAAAAAACTTGGTTTTGATTTTATAAGTCAAGATAGGCATTTAAAATTTTGCTATTATGGAAATCCCAATTATGTAACAATTTATGCTACCACCCCAAGTGACCATAGGGTCGCAGAAAACTATATGGCCGAAATAAAAAGTCTGATTTAAGCTTTGTTATTGATAAATATAGTAAGATAATAGGCTTCTACTGAATCATAAGAGTGCCTATCCTTAATGCTCACGCTTCATTCGTAACCGCTTAATAAAAGGAGAACGCTTATATGTTTCACAGTTGAAGTATCCGATCGATATAAACGGTTTAGATAATATTTTAGATTACAATTCAAAGACAATCCATAAAATAGTTAGAGGCGAATTTTATGCGCCAACATATGTTTGTGAAATAGTTAATGACCTTTGTATTGCATATTAAATTTTTATTAAAAAACAAAAAAGTATGAGTAAAAAGCGAAAAAAGAAAAGTTCAAGCATAAAAACGAGAAAGGTAAAATTCTCAGAATCAAAAAATGAACCTGTTGTTAGAAAAAATTATTTTAGCTTTCTTAAAGAATCACCTATTAACGGTGGCGAAATCGAAGAGAAATTTCAACGTATTATTGATCATACCTTAAATAATTACATTACTGACGAGGATAGAACCTATATTTCAAGTGATACAGGAGATACTCCATCCTATTTTTTTAATAAAGCATTATGTGGAGACGTCAAGGCTCTCTATAATCTTGGGCTGTGTTACATAATGGGAATTGGAACGAAAAAAGATGCAGTGCAATCATTTGAATTTATCTTCCAATCAGCAGAGGAGGGGTATATAGAAGCAAATTATACTTTAGGCGAATATTACCAAGGAGGAATAGGAACAAAAAAAGATTATAACAAAGCATGCGAATGTTATAAAAAAGCATATGAGGCAGGCAAAGTTGATGGTAGTTACAAAATTGCGGAATTGTATTATCTGCAAGGGAAATTAGATGAATCAATAGAATGGTTAGAAAAATCATTTAATGAAGGCAATACAGACAAATTTGATGCATTATTTTTAGGGGCACTATATGAAGAAATAGGCAATCAAGATAAAGCATTTATTTGGTTTAAAAAATCTGTTGAACTTGGAGAAGAAAATGCATATGCTCCACTAGGCAGATGTTATATGTACGGCTTAGGAACAGAGAAAGATGTCTCCAAAGCACTTGTATTGCTTAATAAATCCATAGAATTAAATCTTGCAACTCCTGGAGTGTATGATATCTTAGGATACTATTATGCATTTGAATCTGACAACGAAGAGGATAGAAAAAAAGGGTTTAATTATGTAAAAAAATTAGACGGGGAAGACGATTCATTTGCGAATATGCTTTTAGGTCATATGTATTATGCTGGAATAGGGACAGACAAAGATGAATTACAAGCATTCTCACATATTCAAAAATGTCTACAGAAAAATGACTACGCAACATTTGATGCAAAAATCAGGTTAGGGTATTTTTATGAGCAGGGAATAGGATGTAAACAAGACACACTTAAATCCTTAGAATACTATGTTGAGTGTTTTAATATTGATCCAAAGCAAACCGCTGGAATACTAGATTATTTACGAAATGTAGATAAAATCGATAAAACCAATAATTATTTTTACGCAAAATCTATCAAAGATGTTCTAAAAAAACTTTCTACAATTCAAGAAGATATTAATGTGTTGAATGATAAAGGGGAAATGCTAATATATGGGCAACAAAAAATTCTCGAAAGTATTAAAGATATAAATTCTAGTTTAATAGAGTCAAAAAAAGAGTTTAGTAAAAAGCTGGAACATATACAAAGTTTTCTTGATGAAGAAAATGAATATATGAATTGGTTTAAGAATCAATCTGAAAAGATGATACTATTAAGCCAAGATAGCAGATTTAACATTGAGAATATTCAAGAACAACTAAAAAATAGTTTTGGCTACGTTTGGGAATCTCTAGATAATTATACTCAAAAATCTTTGTTAGCGGCGCGTGCTTTTTTAGATAGCATAGGGGATCTCGATGCGGAATTAATTGATTATTCAGGGGTTGTAATATGCGCAACTTCTGCATTTGAAAAAGAGTTAAGAAAACGCTTTTTTGATCAATATAAAATATATTTGTATAAAAATTTTAGTAATAACTATGAAAAATGGCCGAATTCAATGTTATATAAAGGATCGTTGAGTTCAATATTTACTTTAGGATCATTGCCAAGCATTTTTGGTAGTGTTCAATTGAGTAATGATGGCTTATCAAACAAAAAGATCGAACTATCTAATAAGGATAAAGAATTGCTCCTTTTATATTTGAAAACGTTTCCAAATAACAATATTTATGAAAGACTTCTGCAATCAAATAACGAGAAATCTTCATTTTTGGATCGATGCGAAAAGATTCGTTTAAAATATAGAAATAGTGCAGCTCATACAGACCCTATATCATTTGATGTGGCTAATGAATGCTGTAATGAAATTCTTGGAATAACAAAAGAGCAAGCAAAAGGGGATATTAATGAAATAGAAGGAATGATTCTAGAGTTAATTAATATTACCGGGTAAAATTTAGTTTGAATTGAGTCTTTGTCAAAGGCATGTGGCGTAATTGTTAGCTTAATGCAAAGGAGGCAAATATGGCTCATTCAAAATATGAGATTTCTTACGCTGAACGCGCAGGAATGTATCTCAAAGCTCAGCTTGTAAAGGGCAGAAAATTGGCTTCGAAAGAAGACAGAAAAGGTTACCGCGACAAGTTCGCAAGTAAAATTGGCGTAGAGCCAAGAACCTTAAGCCGCTATTGCATAGCAATCCACGATGTGGATACTATTGCAGCAGTAGCTTCTGCACTAGGGGTGAGCCTAGGGGACATGCTTTCCTATGAAGGAGAGGATGTCCCTTTTTTATGACAAAACATGTCAGTGAAATGATTTGAATATCTTATTACAATGTAATTGAAGTTTAGAGAAGGAGATAATAATATAAAATATTATGAGGTTTTATGCAAGGGTGGTCATGTTGGAAGAAGTAGATTTATGCCTATGACTCGTTATGTGCATGCAGAATCAGGTAAAGCCGCTGTACGGTATGCAAGGTACCTTCCTATGATAAATCATGATCATAAAGATTGCATTTTAGCAGTTCAAGAAATAAGCAGAGAAGAATTTCTAGATGGACTGCAAAGAAATGCAGAAAGTCCTTACATGAACGCTTTAAATGTTCAAGAACAAAGGGCTGCTGGCGGTATTTATGAGCGCACCGTAAAAGAACACAAGGTTGAATATAAAGAAAAGCATGTATTTGTCAACTGAAAATTGGTCCACGTTTCCGGTTGAAAAACGCTCAAAATGAAAGCGTACAATCAAGGCATCCCTCAACAATGTAACAAGCGTAATCTTTTCTTTACAGCGATTTTTGTTTTCACTTTATTAATTTTAAATCTCCTCATAAATTCCAAAAAAAATTTAATAGAAAATTTTTATTTGTTTTGCTTTTGTATAACAAAGGGACATGCTCTCCTTCATAGGAGAGCATGTCCCCGACGCTCACGCCGAGAGAAGCTGCCAAATATGCAATAGTGTCCACATCATGAACCGCTACGCTGTAACGGCACAGAGTTCGTGAATCAACGCCAATCTGTTGCGCAAATTTCTCACGATACCCATTACGGTTAGCTTTATCAACAACTTTTCTACCCTTAACAAATTGAGTTTTGAGATACATACCTGCACGTTCAGAATATAATATCTCAACAAATTTTTGTGACATATTACCCACCTCTTTCAAATAATATAAAATTTTCGTTATTATCCAGCCTTGGGCATATTCACAGTCAAATTATACACTCTATCATGCTCGTTGTCATTACTCGTTTTATACCGCAATTCTTCTATTTTGTTAACAGATAAATATTATCAATTCAATCAGAAAATATCGCAGCAACAAATTTATAATATCCCATATCGTTTCCATTAAAAGTATAATTTTTAGACGGAATACTTACAACAATATACGCATTTCCTACTTTCCATTCATTAAATGACTTTTTCCGTATATCAAAATCATAATCTGTTACAGAATAATTTTTATGATGAATCCCACAAAAATCAAACTCCGCTTTTCCTGTAGGTTCACCATTGTATTTTGTAACTTTATGTATAACTAAATTAGATACATAACAAATCTCAAGAGAATGCTTTAAACAATCTGCCTTGCTTAATCGACAATAATTTGTGGAAAATATCTTTCCATTTCTTGGATCATTTAAATATAAAGAATTATATATATCTTTTATATTTCCGCTATACCTACCAATTTTTTTTACAGAGTTCGTGTCAATAAGTATGTTCTCTTTTTGAGGTCCGTTCGTTATAAAACTTTTTGGGTAAAATTCAATTAAATCTAATAACTGCAAAGTATTTCTAAAAAAATATGGCATCTCCCCGCCATTTTCATCACTAACTAGGCGGTAGATTTTGTTCTTTGCTTCACAATAAACTGCAAGACATATATTCTTATTTTTCCCTGATAATGTTAGAACTACTGCTTTCATATTTATTCCTATCCTTTATAAATGACTAACCTCTACCTGAAACACTTCAGAGAAAATGTCTGCCACTAATCGCCTATGACACTTGTCTGGGGTTGATTCAGTGCAAAGCAAGCAAATATTTTTATCAGAATAATCATGGTATTTTTCTTTAATATATTCTTCAATTCTATTTGTTTGCATTCTCTTGCTAAAAATAGATTCATATTCACTCCAACTAATCTTATTATCTTTATAACTTTTTAATAGCTCCTGAGTTGGAGCAAAGTTGGTGTCATGGACATAATTTGCCTCGCAAATTACTTTAAGAAAATATTTTATATCTGGATATTTTGAAAATGCAGCAAGTTGCGACGTATTATTTAGTCTAATATCAATAAGCAAATCAATTTGTTTACTTTTAATTATGTTAAAAAACTCGGAGGCATGTTTTTTTGTAAATCCTATAGTGTAAATCATTATTTCAATTAATCTCCTAAATGGTATGCTATTTCTTTATTTCTGTTTATATAGCTTTCCTTGATTAACACTTCATCAGATTTTACTGGCGTAAACAAGGAAAGCTGTTTTCTATCACTGAAATAAATATCAAGCAATCGTTCCTCAATTTCATTTTGAGTTTGATACGAAGTTTTGTTAATAATGTTTTTTACCTCAAATCCAATATCCTTAAACCCCTTTCCTACCATAATGCAACGGTGGCAGTTTATTGGATCTTTTTCCGCACACATCAGAGCAAAACTATATCCCATTTTTATTCCTTTTGTTATTTTTTGTAAACCAGATTGAAATTGTTCTGATTGAGAAAACTTATTAAAATCTAAAAAACCATCTTCGGAATAAAATAAAACATTTTCCTGACGCGCGCCAAATTCCTTGCCATAATGCCTATATAAAATTCCATTCTTTTCAAGAATCTTTTCAATATGTTCTTTATTATATTCAGAATGAAGCTGTGAATAAGGAAGGCTACGAACATCTACTAAACATTTAATATTAAATTCTTTTAGTACTGCAATAAATTCATTTAAATTAAATGCAGAATACCCTATTGTAAATATTTCCATAATTTTTCCGTTTATTAAAACAAAACATACACTTTTTTAGCATTCTATTAACCACATTATATGCATCAAATTTATATTTGATCTAATTCTGCCAATCCATCATATGTTTATCTATGGTACACAATCTCAAGCCTTCTACTGGCTCAAAACTCTCAATTGTAACAGAAATAATATCTTTTTTTATAATTAACAGCGCTTGCGGCATCCTTTTTTACCCATTCAGACTCTTGCGCTGTTGGTGATAATAAAACGAGTATCTTTGAGTTTCTTTTTATAGCACCATCTATTACATCAGTATAAGTCCCTCCATTTGGGATATTATATGCGGCTATGCTTTCCGATATTTTTCTATTGGTATTGTTTGAAAGTTCGTAGCAATAATTGATATTTTCAGCTATACGTTCTAATTCTGGATTGATAATACTATAGTTTTTTAAAATTTCTTTGTTATTAAGATCCGAATCCATGACAGATATTGTCGCAAATTCATCATCAGAAGTTTTTTCTCCATTTATTGTCGCATATTTTTTTTAGATTTGGCAGTGAAATAGCTAGTTTAGAAAGAACGATATCTCCTATAGCAGAAAAAATTAAAATATGCAATGGACAATTTGATACCTGTCCTGCCCAAAATACAGCTTTTATTTCTTCAATAGCAATTTTAGTGTCGCTACCATCAATAAAAACGTCTATCACACGCTGTCCATTACTATAGAGTGGGTTCTCAAATAAATAACCATATATTCTCTCTTTTAAATTCAACATTTTCTTTAAAGATTATCAGTCCACACAACATATGTTAGGCACTCAAGATTATTTCGCTTGTTTAGAGTACTTCTAATTTGTACTATGCTTAATTCTTGCCTCTCTAGGTTTGTTTGCACTTTCCGGAATAATCCAATAGTTTCCAACTTTTTGTGCCCCTTCAATCCTTAAAGAAGAAAAAAGGACACTAACTCTACGAGTTGAAATATTCCATTTTTTTTGCGGCTTCTGCCGCAGAAATATACTTAATCATTTTGTACCTCTCTTTTGCTTAATTATATTCTAAGTCTGGAACAATATCAATTGTTATTAATATGCCAGATTCATCAATATACACTTCTTTTATATCAATAAATTTCCAGCTATATCTTACACATACAAAAATACCTCTAGTTATTGCTAACTAAGAGGTATTTTTTACTATTCTAGTTTAAAGCTACCAAGCAATTAGCATTTTTCAACAATAAGTGCTGTTCCCATGCCGCCGCCGATACAAAGTGTAGCAAGACCTGTCTTAACTTCTGGTCTTCTCTGCATTTCGTAAAGAAGTGTGATAAGGATACGGCAACCGGGTGCTCCGATTGGGTGACCAAGCGCAATTGCACCGCCGTTTACGTTAGTCTTTTCTGGATCAAGACCGAGGTCCTTTCTAACTGCGAGTGACTGAGCAGCGAATGCTTCGTTAGCTTCTACAAGGTCGATGTCCTTAATTTCAAGGCCAGCTTTTGCAAGAGCCTTCTTTGTTGAAGGAACTGGTCCAACGCCCATGATTGATGGGTCAACGCCTGCTGATGCATAGCTTACAATCTTTGCGAGTGGTTTAAGACCAAGTTCTGCTGCCTTATCAGCGCTCATTACGACTACAGCTGCTCCGGCATCATTAATACCAGAAGCGTTAGCTGCTGTTACGCTGCCGCCGTCTTTCTTGAAAGATGGTTTAAGTTTAGCCATCTTTTCGAGTTCTGCATCGTGCTTAATAAACTCGTCCTGATCGAATACGACATCGCCCTTCTTTGTCTTAATAACTACTGGAACGATTTCGTCCTTGAACTTGCCTGCCTTCTGAGCTGCGCTTGCTCTCTGCTGTGAAATGAATGCGAATTCATCTTGCTCTTCACGGGTGATTCCCCACTGTTCATTTACGTTTTCTGCTGTCATACCCATGTGATATCCGTTAAATGCGTCCCAAAGACCATCATTTACCATCATATCAATAAGTTGTGTGTTGCCCATTCTTGTTCCATAACGAGCTTTTGGGAATGCATAAGCTGTTGCGCTGATATTTTCAGCACCACCTGCTACAACGATATCTGCATCGCCAGCTTTAATCATCTGTGCTGCAAGTGCTACTGCTCTAAGTCCCGAGCCGCAAACTTTATTAATTGTAAATGCAGGAACTTCTGCTGGAAGCCCTGCATCAAGTGCCATCTGACGTGATACATTCTGTCCAAGTCCACCCTGAAGAACGCAACCCATGATAACTTCCTCAACCTGTTCTGGCTTAATTCCTGCTCTTTCAATAGCAGCCTTAATAACAGTTGCACCAAGTGTTCTTGTAGGTACGTCCTTTAATGATCCACCAAAAGAACCCATAGCTGTTCTTGCTGCGGATACGATTACGACTTCTTTCATAATTAATCCTCCTAGAATTAAGTTAAAATTTATATAGCATATAATTTATCACTAACGTATCTTCAATTATATAGTACGGTAGGTATAATTTCAAATAATTAGTTTTTTAACAATCTATACCCCTACTACTTCGCCAAGGACCTCACCGATGGCCTCGTTATAATGTAAATCGGCCCAACGGTCTTGCGCTGTTGGTGACTTATTGATAATTACGAGTTTGTGGCCGCCTTGGCTGCGGTCAAAGTAGTTTACGAAGCCTGCTGCTGGGTAAACAACAAGAGATGTTCCACCAATAATCAGCATGTCACATTCAGAAATTGCGCGAACGCTGCAATTAATTGTCGCTTCATCGAGGCATTCTCCGTAAAGAACAACATCTGGTTTGATGATGCTGCCGCAATGTGGACAGATTGGCACGCCATTCTTACAATTCGTTTCATCTAAAATAAAATCTAAATCGTAATGTGTGTGGCAACCTGTGCATGTGTTACGTTGAACGCTGCCGTGAAGTTCTTGAACATTTACACTGCCAGCCTTTTGATGAAGGCCATCAATGTTTTGTGTAACAACAGCCGTGAGCTTTCCCATCTTCTCGAGCTTTGCTAAAGCAAGATGCGCTCTATTTGGTTTTGCATCTGTTGCAATTAAATTCTTCTTATAATAATCAAAGAATGTTTCTGTGTGTCTACTGAAAAAATCTATTGAAAGCATTTCTTCGGGACTGTGGCCGTAGTTTGTCTGAGCGTTGTAAAGTCCATTCTCGGATCTGAAGTCTGGAATACCAGATTCAGTTGAAACACCAGCGCCACCAAAGAAAACTATTTTCTTTGCTTTATCAATTGCTTGTTTTAAATCTTCGTACATATCAACTTAGAATAAATTGCGTTTGTATTCCTGGTACATTGCCTCGAGCTCGAGAACTTTATCGATTGCTTCGAGTTCAAGCTTTGATGCGAGTTCATAATCTTTATCATTAAATGCTACTTCTAATTTTGTAAGTAAGCACTTCTTGCGTGCACTGTCTTGGGCGATGGATCTTCTAAGCTTATCAATCTTTCTCCATCTAAGCTCATCAACATCTGTTGAGCCATCTTCAATGTAGTGGAGCTGATACGAATTGTGACAAGTCTCGCGCATGTTTGGAACGATTCTTTCAACAACTTCTGCGGACCAAAGCCTGATGCAAGCCGCCTTAAAGCTTTCGAGATCTCTTTCATCCATGACACCATCTTCAAGAAGAAGCTTTGTCTTTTCTGGGTTTTCGTCAAAGAGTTTTAGTGCTTCCCAAACTGTTGCAGGGCTTCTTCCGAATAACTTTTCTCTTTCTTCTGGAGTATAGTCCGCGAAGATATCGTTTTCTACGCGATAAACTCTGTTGGTATCAAGATAAAAATCTTTTGCGCCGTATTTTTTTGAAATAGATTTCTCACAATCTGCTGGGCTCTTCTTTGCTTCAAGCGTCTTCTTAATTCCATCGAGAATGGCAAGATAGCCTGATGCAAGAACAAGATAAGTGTTGCTCATTGGGTTTGGAGATCTAAGTTCAAATCTTGTAGCCATTGGATTGTTTACATCACGAATAAGTCCTGCAAGAACTGTTCTATTTCTGCTTGGCTTATCAACGCTATGTCCAAGTGATGTTACTGTACAAATTGGGGCTTCGTATCCTGGTTTAAGTCTTTGGAATGCATTGTTCGTTGTGCTAACAAACGGTTCAATCATTTCATAATTCTTTAAGATTCCCATAAGTGCACCATATCCGATTGGTGACATATAGTCTTTATCTTTATTAAGTGCGCTGAAAAGATTTACTTTGCTTCCGTCTTTTAATTTTGCAACAACGCCAAAGTGTGTATGCTTACCTGAACCTGCTACGCCCTGAACTGGTTTTGCAAGAAATGTAACATCAAGTCCATTATTTCTAAATGTATCTTTAATTAAGTTTCTAACTTCGTAATCGTTATCGGCAGCCTGCATTGGGTTGTCATACTTCCAGTCGATTTCAAGCTGCTCCATAATGTGAGTTAAGCCCTGAGCACCGAGCTCGGGGTTAACGCCGCCAACTTCTTTGTGCCCCATCTCAACTTCAAGGCCTGCGTTCTGAAGTCTAATGATAGTTCTTTCCAAAGCTGTACGAACAGGACCGATTGTGCGCTTCCAATACTGCTCTTTCATCTGCTGAGAAGCGTGAAGTCTTTCTTTGTCTGCAACTTCATGTGGAGTCATTACATAAAACTCCATTTCGGTTGCTGCAGTAAGAACAACTTCTTCAATATCATCTGCACTATTAATAGGAAGATAATCGAGCACATATGGGTTCGCGCGAATTACTTCGATAAATTCTTTTTTGAATTTATTAAGTGCATCGCGAAGAATTGTGCGGCTTCCGATTTCTTCGTTTTCGTTATGGATTAGATATGCAGGGATTCTAATTGTTCCTGTTGGGATTCCGGTCTTAGGATCAACATTATTATTGTTATAATCGATATACCAGATGCAGTCCTTATCAGGAATAATATCTACACGTCCGTTCGAGATATCTGCAATCTTTGGAAGAAGTACGGACGAACCATCAGTCTGTGCACCGCGAGCCATGAAGCTATCAAAGTCTTTCATCATTTCGGCTACTGGAATCTTTTCATCCGTGTCATTTCCAAAGATATCAAGAGCAACCAGTGAAACAAATTTAATCTCTGGATGTTCTTCTAAAATCTTTTCGATATCTTTCTTGTTGTGTTTTTCTTTTTCAATTCTATAAATCATTTAAATAATCCTGCAACTTCTTAAGTAAGTCTGTGGTTTGTTTAATTAATTCCTTTAATTCAGCTTTATCGTCAGGGCTGTCCGGAGTCACTGGTTCATCAGGAACATCTGGTTTATCTTCTGGTGGAACAACTTCTCCGTTTTCAATGGCTGCTGCCATTTCTTTTCCTGTTTCAATCGGATTACTCGTTAAAAGTGGTGCTCCGGCACCTTCACCAAAGAGAGTATCAAGGCATTCAGCAAGAGTGCTTTCATAAGCAACTTGATCGCCATAGTACATAACAACTCTCTTTACTTCTGGCAAGCTGGATGAACTACTTTCCATATAAATTGGTTCAGCGTAGATTAGAGAATTTTCAACTGGGAATACAAACAGGTTACCACGACTATAGGTAGCACCGCTGTTGTTCCACAGTGAGAACTCTTTTGAAATCTCGGCATCTTGATTAATCTGTGCCTCAATCTGAGCTGGGCCGTAAATGATTCTGTCTTTTGGCAGTCTATATAAAACAAGTTCGCCATAATCACTGCCGTCTGATCTTGCAATCAGGATACCTGTCATATTTGACTTTCCACTTGGCGTATACGGAATAGCACCGATGAATTCTGCCTTATTTTCTCCTGGCAACTTCATTATGAAGTTGATTGGATTTAATAAAGTTTCGCTCTGTCCATAGTACTCGTTAGCAATTGCCCAAAGGTCTTCACTCTGATAGAAAACTTCTTCATCTGTCATATGATACTTCATATAGACAGCTGCCTGTATGTTAAATAATGCATTTGGATATTGCAAATGTTTCTGCAAATCTTCTGGCATTTGGTCAAGGCTCTTGAAGAGAGCTGGATAAATCTTCGCAAGGGTTAATGCGATAGGGTCGCTATTATCAACAATGTAGAAATCAATGTCTCCGTTATATGCATCAACGACAATTTTCACAGAGTTTCTAATATAGTTTACATCGCTTCCTTCTTGATAAGGTTCACTATATGGATAGTATTCTGAACTTGTATATGCATCTAAAATCCAGAAGAGTCTTCCTTCATCATTAATAACCATGTAAGGTTCACCATCATAGAAAAGGAATGGTGCAATCTTCTGAGCTCTTGTCATTACGTCTCTATAAATCATGATTCTTGAATCACTATTTATATTGCCCGAAACAAGCATTTTCAAACTTCCTTCGCGAATTGCAAAGAGAAGTTTTCTCATGAATGTGAGAGGGATTCCTCCGTCACCTTCATATGTGCAATATACGTTTGATTCTCCGGAAGGATAATCAAATTCTTGTTCGTCTGTCCCAACGATTACATATTCGTCAGTTGATTCGCCGTAGTAAATCTCTGGACGAGTAATCTGAATTTCAGGAACTTCTGAAACTGGAGGAATGCTATCAATAAGCATGTCTGGCTGACCGCTGCTTGTTACCTTATCAACACGGCTTAATGTGATTCCATAGCCATGAGTGTATTTAAGGTGACGGATAAGCCAGCTGTCTTCCACTTTGCTTTGATCGATTTCACGAGCAGAGAGGAAAACCTGTGTATATTCACCGTTAACATTGTAACGGTCAACATCTACGTCGTTAAAAGTATAGTAAGAACGAATTGACTGAGTTTGATTGTAAAACTGCTCTGCTGGTTCGAAGTCGTTGATTCTGATGTTAGAGAATGTCTCCATGTTGTTCAGTACATCAACTTTAT
This sequence comes from Anaerovoracaceae bacterium, assembly GCA_045616685.1. GTDB lineage: Bacteria > Bacillota > Clostridia > Peptostreptococcales > Anaerovoracaceae > UBA1764. Next base: position 37,610 of record JAZLHF010000017.1, on the reverse strand, counting down.
CAAGATTGTTTTCCGGAGCAAAGTCTTTTACAGTAATATCGGCCAAATCGTACGCACTTCTTGTGTAATCGATGTTGTATCCGATATATTCACGTTCTTTATTAATTTCATCAGGGCTTACTACGAGGTTTTGAACAAGCCCTGCAAGTGGACCCTGAGCGACAATCATAATCACAATTATTGCTGGAAAGATTATACCAATCAGCACTTTGTGACGCTTAATAGCTACAATAAGCATGGCTGCGGCAATAAGTGAACATATCTGAATAATGCGATAAATCGTAAGCGTTATGGTGATGTCCGTGTAGCCTGCGCCATATGCAACGCCTGTTCCTCCATAGAGCAAATCGAATTGCAGTAAATGGAAACGAACAGCGATTGCGACGAAGAATAAAACTCCAAGTACAATAATTTCGCCGGAGGCTACGCCAAGCAGTGCATGAAGCTTAGCCTTGAAATCTCCTCCGCCAGGATTAGCACCGTTAAATTTTTCTTTTAATTTCTGTGGATCGAAGTTAAACATTTTTGGATTTTCGATAATGCCATTTGTCACATCATCGTATTCAAAATCCACATCGTCGTTGCTTTCCTGGTTAATATGCTGCTTAGTATTTGAATAGCTAAGCAAGATTAAGTAATAGACAACTGTAAGCGCTAATAATAAAATTGCAAATCTAATAGCAAAGCCTGAAAGGTCTTCTAAAAACTCTAACTGGAAGATGTAAAAGCCGATGTCTTTGTTAAAGAGTGGATCTGCTAAATTAAAATCGCTCGCATTGAAGAACTTAAGTATCTCGAACCATAACTCGCTGATAAGCGAACTTGATACCAAAAGTGCGAAGACTCCGGAGATAAGCCACATCACAATGCGAAGGCGCTTTTGTTTATCGTCTTTAATAGTGAATTCATTCTTCTTAAGAAAGTTCCTTTTAAGAAGTGATAAGAATCCGAGTGCGAGAGCTCCGGTAATAATAAACGCCGGAATTCCATATTCTAATTTTGTTGCTATTTCTGTAAAAAATACAGAAACGTAGCCAACCTCTTTAAACCACATCCAATCTGTGATAAAGCCGGTAAGGGCTACGCCGCATCCAATAGCAACAAGGATAATTGCAACTGTTATTGCAACACCCTTTTTACCATTGCCTGTTTTTCTCATTTCATTTGTCCCCTTTAGTTATAAGTTACGTATTCTGCAATCTTATAGTCATTGTCTACGTTTTCCATACGGTAGATTACTCTACTTGGGACTTCAGTAAGTTCGTTCCCTTGCTTTACTGAAATCAACTCGTCTGCAAATACGTAAACGCTATCTGCATCTTTACGAACTTCACCGATATTTAATTTTTTAAATGTTTCTGTAACTTTTCCAACACCAGCGTAGTTTGTTGCTGCTTTAATTGCCTGTCCATCTGCTGTTAAGAAGTCAAAGCAAGAATTATCTTCTCCGGAGTTTACATGATCAATCCATGCGCAATTGTATTGAACAAGAACTTTGCTTACATCTGCGATGAGCTGTTCGTCGTCAACAATTGCTGTTGCTCCGAGGTTAGGGAAACCATATGTACCCTGCTCGCTGTACTTTGAACCGTCAACATCAAAAGTAATCTTTTGAATGTTAGAGTTTACACTGTTAACAGTTGCCTCTTGAAGTGTCTGCTGTTCATCGCCTTGTGACCCTCTTTCGCCACCGCGAATCTTTTCAAGAACGAGGTTATATACGTCTTCTACTTTATCATTAACTCCGAAGAAAAATTCTCCGATTTGATTTTCTGGAGAGAACGTAATTGCAGCAAAGTCTGCGCCAACGAATATTGCGATTAAGAGTAAGAGGATAAGAAGGAATCTGCTAAATCCACCCTTCTTCCTTTTCTTATTCTTCTTTTCTTTGCTTTCTTTATATTCTTGATCCCACTGGTCAAAGATATTCTTGATTTCAACATCACTTGTCTTGTCTAAATCTTCTTTAGGCTGTGGTGTAAAGAATGCTTCACGTGCTGCGGCCATCTGTTCGAGGTCTTTCTGACGCTTGTTTTCATCGTACTGTTTGAAATTAAAGATTGAAGCAGGATCCTTGCTTGGAGTTTCATCGAATACAAGTTCGTTGTCGAACTTTGTATCTCCAAATGGAATTTTAATCTGTGGTTGTGTATATGCAGCTTCAACCTTCTGAGCAACTTCGTCGATTTCTTTCTTAAGCTGTTCATTTGAGATTGCAAGCGTTGCATCTCCAACTTCTTCAGAGCTCTGAGTGCCTTCCATAATCATCTTATCAAAGTCTGTTACAGGCTCGCTCTTAAAAAGTGTAGAATTTGTTGCCTTCTGTGGGAAAGCGTGTTCTGCCTTTGGAGTGTAAATCGCAGTCTTGTCGAGTGCGGGTTTAATTTCTTTTTCAACTTCTTCTTCAATCTCTTTGGATTGTTTCCTCAATGCTTCTTGTACTTGAAGCTGAAGTGAAGTTGCATTTGTATCATATTTCTTTTTATATCTTGAGTATTCTTCATCTAAAAGTTTCTGGAAGTCTTCGTTCTTCTTCATGAATGTGAAGAACTGCTCCTGAGAAGGATCGACTTTGGAGGACTGATTATCTTTAAGTTCTTTGTCGAGCCAGTTATATACATCGGTTGTTTGTGCAGGCTGCTGGAATGTTGGCATAGTTGCCATTGTCGGATATGCAGCTTGTATGCCAGGCTGAATTACCGGTTGAACAACTGGAACCGGTTGAGTTACATATAAAGGCTGTGGCATCACAACATTGTACGGCTGTGGAACAACCACTTGCTGCTGTGCTGGCATAGTCCATGCACTGCTTGGCATTGTCCATCCGAACTGCTGAGTTGGGGCTGTATATTGAGGCTGCTGTGCCTGTGGCTGTGGTTCTGGCTTTGATTCTTCTGTCTTGCCTGCCTTTGGAACGAAGCCTTCACTTGCGTCAGGTGTCATGAATGTCGTCTCGCGTTTTCTGCCAGAGCCTGACCAATCCATTTCGATATCCTGTATTTTTCTTGGCTTTGGAAAGTCTATAGTGTTCCAAGAAAATTCAGTATCGTTACCAGCTCTTGTATCGTCAAATTTCATAAAAAGTTATCTCCTTTTAGGACATAGTCATACTTATATACATTATATAGTATTAAAAAAAGATAGGCAATAAAACTGCATAAAAAACTGGGCCTCTTTTTGGGCAAAAGTGTTGACTTTTCAGCCTTTGTTTGCTATTATTCTTATTGCACGTTAAGTACGGGCCATTAGCTCAGTTGGTAGAGCACCTGAGTCTTAATCAGGGTGCCCAGGGTTCGAGTCCCTGATGGCCCACCAAATAAGGTAGTAGATTTTGATAGAAAGTCTACTACCTTTTTTCTATGCCGATATTGAACAAATGTTCTTTTGATGATACAATTTACTTGTGGTAATAGTCAAGAAACTTTAGTACATAGTATTTTGGGAGAAAGCTATGAGAAAAGATGAAATAATTGAATTGTATGAAGATTAGCCTACTTATGACGGTGCTAGAGATTACTGGAAAGTACTCAAAAAGCGTCTTAACGACGAAGGCAGTCAGTTGGTTACAAATTGTAACCAACTCAAACTACAATCTCCTCAGAAAAAAGGCTATAGCGATGAATGGATTCACCAACGTCTTCTTTGCGCAGTTTCATGCATGAATTTATTCGATTTGCGTATTTTTGCGTTTTGGGTCGAACCTGACCGAAAGCTTCGCAAAAAACAAAAAACCCGCGGCTGTCACAGCCTCGGCTTCTTTGTATTGTACGCTATTATCTCAATATCTTTAGGAGTGATCGGTAATCCCTTACCAAACAAGCAGTGATTATACGCCTTTTATAGATTAAGGCAAGCAAAAAACACCTTTTTCAGTGCTTTGTAACAATTTTGTAATATTTCACCCTATCGAAACCCGAAATACTTGTAAATTTAGACAAAACTGCCTCTGCGTTTTTGAAAAATTAATACAAAAAATAAAATAAAGCGGTAAGCAATACGATGAACACTAAGGGCATACCGCTCTATTAATTCTTATTTTTTTGGCACTAATTTTTCCTGTCCGCCCATGTAAGGTCTAAGCACCTCTGGAATGCGAACTGTTCCATCAGATTGATAATTGTTTTCAAGAAAAGCGATAAGCATTCTTGGTGGAGCAACTACTGTGTTGTTTAATGTATGTGGAAGGTAGTTTCCTTTTTCCTTGTCGCGAACACGGATCTGAAGTCTTCTTGCCTGGGCATCGCCGAGGTTAGAACATGAACCAACTTCGAAATATTTCTTCTGCCTTGGTGACCATGCTTCTACGTCGCAAGACTTACACTTGAGATCTGCTAAGTCGCCTGTGCAACATTCAAGAGTTCTTACTGGAATATCCATTGATCTGAAAAGCTCAACGGTGTAACTCCAGAGTTTATCATACCAAGCTTTTGATTCTTCTGGTTCACAGATAACAACCATTTCCTGTTTTTCGAACTGGTGAATTCTATATACTCCGCGTTCTTCGATTCCGTGAGCACCAACCTCTTTTCTGAAGCATGGACTGTATGATGTTAATGTCTGTGGAAGCTGATTCTTTTCTAAGATCTGTCCAATGTATCTACCAACCATAGAGTGCTCTGATGTTCCAATTAAGTAGAGGTCTTCGCCTTCAATTTTGTACATCATATTTTCCATTTCAGCAAATGACATAACGCCCTTTACTACATCGCCGTGAATCATGAATGGTGGAACGAAATATGTGAATCCTTTGTTAATCATGAAATCTCTGGCATATGAAAGAATGCTTGAGTGAAGTCTAGCGATGTCCCCCTTAAGATAATAAAAACCATTGCCTGATGTTCTTCTTGCGGAGTCAAGATCAATGCCGTCCATGCTTTCCATGATATCTACGTGATATGGAATTTCATATTCAGGAACAACTGGTTCACCAAATTTTTCGATTTCAACATTTTCACTATCGTCTTTACCAACTGGAACTGTTTCATCAACAATCTGTGGAATTACCATCATGCATTCGTTGAGTTTTGCACCGAGTTCTTCTTCCTTAGCTTCTAAAGCAGCAAGCTCATCAGCCATTTCTGTAACTTTCTTTTTTGCTTCTTCGGCCTCGTTCTTTTTGCCCTCTTTCATGAGCTGCCCAATCTGTTTTGATACAACGTTTCTGTTGTTTCTAAGTTCGTCTCCACGAGTTTTAGCCTGACGGATTTCTTCGTCATATGCGATAGCTTGGTCAACGAGAGAAAGCTTTTCATCCTGGAATTTCTTCTTGATATTTTCTTTTACTAATTCAGGATTGTTTCTTACAAATTTAATATCTAACATTTCTTTACCTTCTTTTATATTTTTAAGCTACCATCTCGATAGCTCTTCAAACTATTTCTTTGTGTATGCTTGTCTTTGTTGAAGTGGTTTAACCCGCTGCCTTTGCGTCTGCAATCTTGGCGAACTCTTCAATGTCTAAGGTTTCAGCTCTGCGCTTTGGATCAATACCAAGCGATTCGAGCTTTGCACTTACTGACGCTTTATCAGGTCCTAAGAATCCAACTAAATTATTTGCCAAAGTCTTTCTCTTGTGTTCAAAACTCTGTTTAACTACGCTGAATAATAAATCTTTATCGCAATTAACAGGCGGATTTTCTCTAAATTCGAGATTAACTACGGCAGAATCTACGCCCGGAGTCGGCATAAACAATTCTCTTCCGACAGTTCTAATATATGTTGGCTCGGTGTAGTACTGAACAAGTACTGACATCAGACCGCGCTTTCTTGAGCCGGGGTCTGCACAAATCCTTTCAGCAACTTCTTTTTGAATCATTACTGTAAAATTTTCAAAGGGAATTTCACATTCAAGAACCTTTGTGATTATCGGAGAAGTAATATTGTATGGAATGTTTCCAACAATCTTAAGCCTTTTATAATCTTCTGAATGTTCTTGCTCTAAGATTTTTTTAAAATCTGCAGCAAGAACATCATCAAATACGATGTTGACAGCATCATTACCTTCAAATTGTTTGCTAAGAAGCTTAACAAGTCTCGGGTCAATTTCAATTGCTGCCAGGTGTCCGACTTTTTCTGAAAGAGGAATAGTCAAAGCTCCAGCACCAGGACCAATTTCAAGAACGAAAGTATCTTTATCTGCTCCGATTGCGTTGATTATATCATCGATTACTTCGCTACTTTGGATGAAGTTTTGGCCGAATTGTTTTTTTAAGGTTAGCGTTTCTGGCATAATTCGTACCTCTACTTTTCTGCAGTATCTTCTGTTTCTTCTGTGGTTACAAGATTAGGATTTACGACGTACATTACTTCGCCTTCCTTAATCATATGAAGATTTGATCTTGCAGAGTTTTCAACGTATTCATCAGAATCAAGTTCTTGAAGCTCCGCAGTAAGCTGCTCTTGTTTTTGTGTAAGCTGTTCAAGCTTCTTTTCTGCTTCTTTCTTTTCAACTTGAAGTTTGGTTAGCTTGACACCAGAGACTGCGACGATTACAAGCACGATGATGAAGGCTGCGGCAAAAGCAAGCGATCTGGTTCTATTAATCTTGACCTTTTTCTTCTTTCTTGCCTGATCCGCTTTTTCGAGATCTTCTGGGCTAATTACTTTTACATCACGATTTGCTTTTTCGATTCGCGCCCGCCTTCTGGCAGAAATTCTTTCGTCTTCTTTAGTACTTAAGAACATGTCATCGAAGTAATTCGTATTGTAATTTTTGATATTAAATTCTTGATCAAAATTATATCGATCTCTCATTACTCGATTCCAGCTACTCCTCTATGCGTTACAAGTGGCAGGCTGATGACCATAGTTGTACCTTCACCAAGCGCACTGGTAACTTCAATTGATCCATGATGTTCTTCGATAATTTGCTTAGAAATGGAAAGTCCTAAGCCCGAGCTTCCCATAGCACGGCTGCGCGCTTTGTCAACGCGGTAGAATCTTTCGAATATACGTGGTAAGTCTTCAGCGGAAATACCAAGACCGTCATCGCTTACACTAATTCTAAGGTCTGATCCATCTTTTTGTGCGTCGATAGAAATATGGCCGCCCTCCTCGGTGTATTTAACTGAGTTTGAAATAATATTAAGAATTACTTGCTCCATTCTATCCTTATCCATAGCAACACGATAAATGGCTGTCTTATCAAATAAAGCAGTAAGTTCTTGCTTCTTTTGTGCTGCGATAGGAAGCATCTTTTCTACGCAGCTTGTAAGCAGTTCTGTGATGTTCTGCTCTTTGATGTTCCAGCGCTCTTGCTGGTGATCCAATCTTGAAAGCTGAAGCAGGTCTTTAACGAGTCTATTCATTCTATCTGCTTCGCTGTTGATGATTTCGAGGAAGTGATCTGTTGTTTCTGGGTCTACCCCACCATCCATCAAAGTTTCTGTATATGCCTTTACAGTTGCCAGCGGGGTCTTAAGTTCGTGTGACACATTTGCAACGAAATCTTTCTGCATGATTTCGAGTTTTTGTCTCTCGGTAATGTCTTGCAGAAGGATAAGGACTCCGGCATTAGTTTCTTCGTATTGGAATCTATCGTATCTAACAGCAAAAGTAGACCCGCCGTAGTCGAAAGTAAATTCAACTTCGCCTTCAAGCGAATTATTTAATACCGTAGATAATTTAAGTTCCGGAGCAAGATGGCCAAGCAAAGATTCATAGTTATATGAACTGTAATCTTCGTTCTCGCTTAAACCAAGCATGCGTCTTGCAGCTTTGTTAATATGAATGAAGTTACCATCTTTAGTAATAGCGATAAGTCCATCTGCCATATACTTTAAGATGGTTTCTAATTTACTCTTTTCATCTTGAATTTCATCAAGTGTGTCATCAAGCTTGCCTTGCATCAGGTTGAACATTGTAGCAAGTTGACCAATTTCGTCGTTTGATTTTACTGGTACTTCATTACTGAAGTCACCTTCTGACATCTTAGCAACTGTTTCTGTAACCTTATTAATTGGTCCTGTTATGTTACTTGCTAAGATGAAGCCAAGGATGATAGTAATAAGAAGAGCAAGCAACGTTGCCTGAACGAAGATACGTCTGCTTTGTGAAGTAAGTGTATCAATGCTGGTCTTATCGGCTCTTACGAATACTACGCCTGTGGTTTCTTTGGATGAATCAGATACTATTGCATAGCAGCGATTCATTATGTTTACGCCTTCAGCAGTACTTGTATCTGTTTTATCATCTTCACCTGTACTTAATACTTTGGTGATTAGGCCAGCATCAAATACTGTTGCGGCATTTTTTCCTATTAAACTTGTATTTGTCGATGCAACAACGTAAAGGTTGTCATCAACGATTGAAATTTCTTCGGACAAGCCAAAACCTTGAGATAAATATCCTTGGATATCTGTCTCATTGTCTTTTAAGTTATCGTAACCTGAAAGCGTATTTAAAAGTCCGCTCTCTCGCACGGTATTATCGATGTTCTGTTCAAGAGATGATACTTGATAGTCTTCGATTCGGTTAAGCAGGAATACCGAAATGATACTCATTGCAATGAAAACCAAGAGGAAGTAAATCAAAATCATTCTCCAGCGAATGCTGGCTTTTGCTTTTGGATATTTCATTAGCCTCTACTAAAGAAGTAACCTATTCCTCTCTTTGTCACGATATATTTTGGATCGCTTGGGTCATCTTCAAGTTTCTCACGAAGTCTACGAACTGTTACATCAACTGTTCTGATGTCACCGTAATATTCATAGCCCCAAACCTCTTCCAGTAATTGTTCACGAGAGAAGACTCTGTTTTCTCTTTCTGCTAAATACTTTAAAAGTTCAAATTCACGAAGAGTAAGATCAAGTGTTTCCCCGTTCTTTCTAATTTCATAACGGTTCATATCAAGCTGAAGATTGCCGAAGTCTTTAATATCTTCTACATCTTCTTCTGTTCCATCTTGAGGGCTTGTTCTTCTAATGTTAGCTTTGATTCTTGCGATAAGTTCGCGCATACCAAATGGCTTTGTGATGTAGTCATCGGCACCAAGCTCAAGACCAAGTACTTTGTCAACTTCCTCCTCTTTTGCTGTAAGCATAAGAATTGGAACATTGCTCTTTTCACGAACCTGTTTACATACTTCAAAACCGTCCATGACTGGAAGCATGATGTCGAGTAGGATAAGGTCTACGTCGCCTGCCAGAGCTTTTTTGAGGCCTTCGCCTCCGTCAAATGCGGCATCAACTTTATAACCCTCCTTTTTCAAGTTAAACTTGATGATATTTGAAATTGGAGCTTCGTCTTCTATAATTAGAATTTTCTTTGGGCTTTCGCTCATACTCAAATCCTCCTGTGCATTTTCACATAGTCATACACAATAATTATAACATAAAATATGACAAAAAATATAAAAAACAGGTGTTATAGCAACACTCCAAGCACGGTTTCGCTCTGCTCAGGGCTCATAAATTCGCCCTTCGTGCGAGCTGCGGTGCGCCCTTTGTGCTTGTCGCATTGCTATAACACCTGTTTTTTTAGATGTTTACTTATTCTGCTGTTAAATTATCGAAATAACCGCTAATCCAGATGATTGGGGTTCCCTTGTCTCCTGAACCTGATGTAAGGTCGCAGAGTGAACCAATAAGGTCGGTTAAGCGTCTTGGGGTTGTTCCCTGAGAAGCCATGTTTCCAACGAGATTGGACTCTTTTTCCTTAATTCTCTGCTCAATAGCATCCTTAAGTGCATCTCCCTTTAAATCAGCAAAATCGTTATCTGCTAAGTACTTGAGCTTGAGTTCGTTTGGTTGGCCTTCAAGTCCCTTTGTGTAAGCTGGGCTTACTACTGGGTCTGCGAGCTCCCAAATCTTTCCGACTGGATCCTTGAACGCGCCGTCGCCATAAATCATAACTTCAACATTCTTTCCTGTTGCAGCTTTAAGATTTGCAGCGATTCCGTCTACGATTGGCTGGCAGTTGTGTGGAAAGAGCTTTACTGTGTCTTCTGTAGCCTTGTTTGTACCAAGAAGACCATACTGCTCGTTGCAGCCACTTCCGTCAACTGGAGATGTAAGGATATCATCCATACCAAGGACGATTTCTGCTCCGGAAGCCTTAAGAAGTCTCTTGCTTCTTTCTCTGCTATGAATATCGCAGCAAAGTACGTTCTTTGTGTATTTAAGGATAGCTCTGCAGTCGTTTGCAAAAATTACTTCGCATTCTGCGCCTTGTGATTCGATTAACTTTTTATAATAGTCGATGTAGTCAACGCCTGTGAATTGATGAAGCTTGTATCCGAAATGCTTTCTGTATTCGTCTTCTGTCAGCACATCTGTGTAAGGGTTTATGCCGGCTTCATCAACTTCATCAAGGCTGATGAGGTGGTTACCAACTTCGTCGCTTGGGTAGCTAAGCATGAGATAAATCTTCTTTGCTCCCTGAGCAAAACCCTTTAAGCAAATGGCGAATCTATTTCTTGAAAGGATTGGGAAAATTACGCCAAATTCGCCACTTGGGAACTTTGACTTGATATCCTTTGCAATGTTAGCGCAGGATGCATAGTTTCCCTGAGCTCTTGCAACTACTGATTCTGTAACCGCAACAACGTCTTTATCATTCATGTCTTTGCCACCATTAGCAGCCTTAAGTACTGATTCTGTAACGATTTTTACGATATCATCGCCTTCGCGAATGATTGGGCCTCTAACACCTCTTGATATAACGCCTGTATATCTTTCCATTTTATTTTCCCTCCTTGGGATTAATTTGTTTTTGAAAAACAAGTGTAATTATACTACTATCTTGAAATCAATTAAAGATTTTTTTAGAATGTTAAGTAATCTTCAGGATTTTGCATCTCGCCATTGTACCTGATTTCAAAGTGCAGATGTGGACCTGTTGAGTTACCTGTGTTACCTACCAAGGCAATGTTTTGACCCTGGTATACCTTATCTCCGGCAGATACAAGAAGTTTACTGCAGTGACCATATGTTGTGGACATCAGTCCACCATGGTCAATCTTGACGCAGTAGCCAAGACCGCTTGACCAACCGGCAAATGTTACTACCCCACCATCGGATGCGTAAATCTTTGTACCAACTGATGCTGCAAGGTCAATACCTTCATGCATTCTTCCCCAACGAATGCCAATATGTGAAGAAACTGTGTAGTTTCGCATTGGCAATGCGAAGGTTCCTGTACCAATCTTAGCTGGAATTGGTTTAGTTCCGCGGTATAACACCTCATCCACTGGGTCTAAAACTTTGGTTGTCGATATAATAGTTCTTGCGGTTTCAACACCATTGACTCTTTCAATGGTGGCTACAACTTCGTTTGAGCCAAATATACCTGGAGTCTTAACTTCAGTTTCACCTTTGTATAGTGCAGCGTTGTCTATGTACTGAGAACCGTATTGAATGTTCTCATAAAAAGTTGCTGTTTCTGTACTTGCCATAATGATGACTGGGTTCTTTTCTGATAAGGAAACTTCCTGACCTTCTGTAAGTTTATCCAAATCGATGCCTGGATTTGCTGCTTCGATTTGTTCCACGCTTACCCCGTATGTTGCCGCAATATCAGCAAGTGTTTCGGATCCTTTGACAATATGCGTGATATCCTTGATGCTACCTGTCTTTAAATACTTCTCGGCATCTTCAGCATTCCATAAACTGCCCAGTTTAACGTTTACACTTTCGACTGTAACATCTGTGTTGTAGTGGATGTCCGTATATTCAACGCCTGGACGTTCTCCGGCAAAGTCTTCTTTGATATTAGCAAGAATTGTTCTTGCGGTTGTTTCATCTTCGAGAATGACTTTCTGCACACCATCAACGCAAATTGCAATAGCATCAACCTGTAAGTCTTTCATGTATGTTAATGTATTTAAAATTTCATCCGGAGTATCAGTCTCGATACCAAAGCCTCGAACTGGTGTAAACTTAATATCTCTTGCAAAGTTAATTGATGCATTTGTTCCTGTATTTACAGCCAGCTTGTCGCCGAGAGCTTTAATTGTATCATTAACATCTTTCTTGGAATCTGCAACACCTAATACTGTTCCATAGTAAGAGTACTCGTAAGCAGTAATTGATGTTAAGAAGATTGACCCAACAACACCTACAACAGTAAGTGTAATGAAAGTTGTAACGAGAACTCGCTTTCTTCCTTCGGCCCAATATGCAATATCTGCAATCCAATCACCAATGTAAAGAATTACGCTGTATGCATGATATCCAAGGATGATAAATACATTTACGATATCAATAATAAAATCCCTGAGGTCTTTAAAGAATTTCACAAGGAAGTTATATGTTGTATCCCAAAGTTCAATCCATGCATCATAGATTGGTCCACACTTTTCAGCAAACAGTTCTTTATATGCCTTGCGTTGCTTTTCAGCTGTCATCCAAATTTCACCTTTCATCTCACGCTTTAATTTCTTGCGCTTGATGAAATAGTTAACAAGCTGAGTTATAAAACCAACCTTTCGCGATTCTTTACGCTTGGCTTCCCAGACAGCTCTAGAAGCAACATATACGCCGTTTTCTACTTGTTGTTTACTTTTATTTTTAGTTTTACTTGCCATTTAATTGTTCTAATTTTTCAGCATAGCAACTGCAAACGCTTCCGTCTTCCAGTACGCCTGTGTCCTTGCATTTAGGACAGCTGTAAATTCTCTCTGTAATATTTGGATCAAAGCCTGCTTGTGAAAGAAGCAATGCTTTTTCACTCTGCAAACTTGCGATTGTTTTCTGACATTTCTGCAAAGCAATATTGTCTCTTCTTACAAATGCCTGAGACTGCTTTAAACCTTCTTGTCCAAGTAAATCGATAATCTCTTTTACGCGAGGAATCTGGTTAAATACTTTCGCGCGATTCTCTTTTGTCTGTACGTCGTTCTTTGTGCGGATTTCTTCGTACATCTTGTTGATTTGAACTGCAACATTATCAGTCTTAATTTCTTTTGGATTTGTATTTCTTAATACTGCATCAACATATTTTAAATTTGGATTTGAAATCGCAATTGTTTGTTTACACGCATTAAGAATCTCATCAAGGCTGAATTCGTATTTTTCAAACCAATCAGTCATCATGCGCTTTTCTTCTGCTGTCGCATTACGACTAAATCCGAGTTCATTAAATATTGCTTTGAATTTTGAATATTTAGTATCGTTGTTATTAAGATACATTTGTGCATCTTCAACGGTTCTAATTCCTTGTTTGTTCCAATCCCTAAGGATGGCACCAATATATCTGTAAGAATTGCTCTTGCGATTCTGGGCGCAATAGCTATAACAATACAGAATAAGGTCTGAGCTCATGGAATACTCTTTAATCCATGAAGTAATTTCTTCGATTTCACGAAGCTCAATCATTCTACCGGTTGCAGCTTGAATGTCTCTGAATAACTTGGACATTTCTTTGTCATCAAGTTCAGATTCTTGTCTTTCACTTAAAGCTGCGGTTCCGATTAATTCTCTAAGATTAACAAACTCAACATCATATCCGCTATCAGGATCATTGTTTACGCGTTTAATAACGCCAAGATTTTCCCAATAGCTCCAGCAGTCTTCAATTTGTTCTGAAGACATACTAAGCTGGCGCTTGAGGCTTTCATTATCAATGGAAGTTCCAAGGCCTGCAAACATTAAGGCGAGAAGATATGCTTTAACATATTCTCCCGGAGCCTTAATCATAAAATCAGAAATAAAGAAATTTTCTACTTCTGTTGAATATAAATAAAAGTTGTCAGTCTTAATTTTCTTAAACATTAAAAGTCAATGTCTTCTTTATCAGCTGCTGGACGATTCTGTGGTGGAATGCTAACAGTTTCTGGAATAGGTGCTCCACCCTCAAATGCTCTATCAGCAAATTTAGTAAATTTAGGAAGCCATGTGAGAGTTACGACTCCGGTTTCACCGTTTCTGTTCTTTGCTATAATGATGTCGCAAGTGTTGCTTGGATCGGCATCTTTATCTTTATAATAGTCGTCTCTATAAAGGAACATTACAATATCGGCATCCTGCTCGATTGCGCCAGATTCACGCAAATCGGAAAGGATTGGTTTATGTGAACCTTGACGCTGTTCAACTGCACGAGACAGCTGGGACAGACAAATTACAGGACATTTCATCTCTCTTGCAAGCTGTTTAAGATATCTTGAGATTGTTGAAACTTCCTGAACACGATTTTCATATGAAGTTCCCATGGTCATCATCTGCAGGTAGTCGATTACGATTAAATCAATTGGCTTTTTTGCAGCAAGTCTTCTGCACTTGTTTCTAATTTCCATAACTCCCATACCAGGAGTGTCATCAATAACAAGATCCATCTTGGACAGTCTTGAAATAGCATTGTTGATATCTTCCATATCTTCTGTGCTAACATCGCCTGTCTTAAGTTTCTTTGAATCAACTCTGGCTTCCATTGAGAGCATTCTCATGCCGAGCTGTTCTTTTGTCATTTCCAAAGAGAAGATGACAATACGAGCATCAGCTTTGATTGCTGCATTTTGGGCTATGTTAAGTGCGAATGCTGTTTTACCCATTGATGGGCGAGCAGCAACGATGATAAATTCTGCCGGAGCAAATCCTGTTGTCTTTTCATCCAGAGTTTTGAATCCACTTGTAAGGCCCGGGATGATTCCGCCGTTCTTTTTAGCCTCAAGAATTTCACCTAGGTCGTTTTCGAGTATTTTAGAAATTTCTGCTGCACTATTAGATTGTTTTTCCTGAGCAATTGAAAGGATATTTGCTTCTGCATTATCAAGAATTGTTTCAGGTTCAAGTTTTTCTTCATAGCATGTTTCTACAATTCCACTTGCTGTTGAAATTAATGAACGAAGGGCTGCCTTCTCATGAATAATCTGAGCATACTCTTTTGCATTAGCCGATGTTGGTACTGCGTCTGCAAGACTCGCAACGTAAGCACGTCCACCAACAGCTTCAAGAGATTTTCTCTTTGTTAAACATTCAGAAACTGTTACCAAGTCAATTGATTTTGAATCCATATGAAGTTCGGTAATAGCTCTATAAATTTCTTTATGCGCTTCTTCATAAAAATCATCAACATTCAAAACTTCAGCAACGTCTAAAAGAACTTCGCTGTCTAAAAGTATTGCGCCAAGTACGCTTATTTCTGCCTCTTTGTTGTGAGGCGGGATTCTTTCTGGTAATTTATTTGGCATTTACAACCTCAACATGACACTTTGCCACAACGCCCGTGTACAGTTTAAGCTGTACGTCTGTTTCTCCAAGAGTTTTAATTGGTGCATCAAGATCAACCTTTTTCTTATCTAAGAAAATCTTGTGGTCTTTTTCAAGTGCATCAGCAATGTCTTTTGCTGTGATTGCACCAAAGAGCTTTCCGTTTTCTCCGGCCTTTGATTCAATCTTTACAACAACAGCTTCTACTTTTGCTTTTGTTTCTTCTGCAACCTGTTTATCAAAAGCACGCTGTGCTTCGATTTCTGCCCTTTTTCTTTCGAGAGCTTTTAAGTTTGCCGGAGTAGCTTCCATTACTAATCCTTGCGGGATGAGTTTGTTGCGAGCATATCCGTCACTTGCTTTTGCAACTTCGCCTGCACGGCCAAGACCTTTAACGTCCTTAAGTAGAATTACTTGCATTATATTAATTTCTCCTCTCGTAAAAGTTGTACTATCTTTTGAATTGCAATCTCTGGAGCATCCTCGAGCTGTGCTGCGGCGATGTTGATATGGCCACCTCCGCCCATCTTTTCCATGATTACCTGAACATTAAGATTTCCGTTTGATCTTGCAGATACTGTTGTGCGGCCGTCGGCTAAAGCGCCGGCAACAAAGACTACATTAATTCCTCTCATCTCTAAGAGTTCGTCTGCAGCTTGTGCAGCAAGTATTTGCATTGAAGGATCGCTTTCTTTTGTATAAGCAACTGCGATTTCGTTGCCTAAGACTTCAGCAGATGCAATCATGTTAACCTTCTTTTGGAAGAAGTCTAAACGCATCTTGAAGAAGTTCATTACATTTCTGGTGTCGGCACCGTTTCTCTTTAGCCAGCTTGCTGATTCGAATGTGCGAGCTCCGGTGTTCTGAGTAAAGTTCTTTGTGTCTAGTGTGATACCTGCAAGCAGTGCATCCATTTCGTACTTTCCAAACTCCAGATTGCCAGCGTACTGGAGAAGTTCACAAACCTGTTCTGAAGCAGAGCTTGCGAATGGTTCCATATAAGTAAGTAGTGTATTTTCAATAGCGTTTGCTGATTTTCTGTGATGGTCTATTACGACAAGCTTCTTGCACTTTTCAAGAAGTGTTGGACATTCAACCATTGGACCGATATGT
This sequence comes from Anaerovoracaceae bacterium, assembly GCA_045616685.1. Lineage (GTDB taxonomy): Bacteria > Bacillota > Clostridia > Peptostreptococcales > Anaerovoracaceae > UBA1764. The sequence goes on along the minus strand of JAZLHF010000017.1, from coordinate 21,354 downwards.
GTATCGACAATTATTAGCAATGTTTCTTTTCGTGCAATTGACATTGCTATTTCGTCATTAATAAATTCGTATTTATTTGTTTTAACTGCTGCATCGTAAGCAAGATCAATTGCTTCGTTTGGCCCGTTAAGGACAATGTATGCTTTCTTCTTTGCAGCAATAGCAAGTGATGCGATACCAATTGCCGCACCGAAGCTATCAAGGTCTCCTCGCTGGTGCCCCATTACAAGAATCTGATCTGCATCTTGAATAAGCTGAACAAGAGCGTGAGACATGATTCTTGCCTTTCCCTTGTTGCGTCTTTCGATGTTTGCAAGAGAACCACCATAATATTCGATTTCGTTGCCAGACTTCTTGATTACAACCTGGTCTCCGCCACGGCCAAGGGCAAGATCGAGAGCCTGTCGTGCAGCAATTTGAAGGGCTCCGTAGTTTGCAGCCTCTGTACCGATACCAACTGAAATTGTTGTTGGAAAGTCGGCTTCTGTTTCAACTTCATGAATTTTATCCATGATTGAGAATTCATCTTTTCTGAACTCTTCGATATGTTTTTGTGCAACTACTGCTGAATACTGACTTGCTTTTATTCTTGTGATACTTCCATCAACTGATGAAATCCAATCACGTAAAATCTTTTCGATGTCTGCGATAATCTTTGACTGATTTTCAACTGGACTTGCAGCAAGTAGTTCGTCATAGTTATCGATATTGATATTTAAGAATGCAGGTCTTGTGTTCTTGAAGAGGTCTTTTACGATTTCTGCCGAAGTAACGTCTTCAAAATAAATCATGCGTTTGCTATGACTTGATTCATCTTGATTACTTGAAGAAATTCTAAATTTGCTTTCGTTAATATCGATAATAACTTCGTACTGATCAATTTCGAAAAGCTTCTTAAGATCTTCTTCTGGAATTAAGTTTGCAATACTGTCTTCTGTTGTAATTTTTTCTCTAAATCCAACATTACTCCAAGAGATTGCTCCAGAGATGTCGCTGATGCACATATAAACTGGGCAAGATTCAACGAAGTTTCTTGTAATCTCTTCGTTTTCTGCAGCGATTTCTTGGCGCATCGCCAAAACTTCCTTCTCGGTCTTTTGCGCTGCAATTTTGCTGTGGTAAATCGTAACAATGACTACAAGCACAAGGCAGGCTACGCCAAGCCAAAGATTTAGGTATAAAACCACAAGAGAAATCAAGGCCATTACAATGAGGTCAAACTTGATATAAGGTTGGATTAATTGTTTAAAATCTTTCTTTGCCATTTTCTTTCACATCAAAACTTAGGTGTCCTCAAAGTAGCACACCATACCACGTTTATTATAACAAAAAAGAGCCCCAATTTGGGGCTCTTGTAGATACATATTTTTACCCACTATATATAGTAGATAATTATTTAAGTCGTTTATCGCACTTAACAGTAGCGCGTGTACCAACGCTTTGGAAAATCTGAACCATTACGACTAAGAGGATAACGGCAAGTACCATTACGAGGTACTTGTAACGATAGTATCCGTAGTTAATAGCAATCTTTCCTAAGCCGCCGCCACCGATAATTCCGCTCATTGCTGTATATCCAAGGATAGTAGTAATGGCGGTGGTTAAGTTTGAAATGAGACTTGGAACGCTTTCTGGAATCATAACTTTCATTACAATCTGCATTGGTGAAGCGCCCATTGATTGTGCCATTTCAATAAGATTTGGGTTGACTTCTCTTAAAGAAGTCTCGGCAAGTCTTGAAATGAAAGGAAAAGCAGCGATTACCAAAGGCACTATGCTGGCCTTGGTGCCGACTGCGGTACCCATAATTGCTCTTGTAAATGGAATTACCATAATCATTAGAATCAGGAATGGTACCGAACGAAGTAAATTGATTATTACGTTCAAAACCTTCATAACCGGAGTAGGTAATGGCTTAATTCCGTTCTTTTCGCCTGTAACGAGAATAATTCCAAGAGGAAGCCCAATAATTACTGCGAAAAGTGTGGAAAGTACTGTTACATAGAGTGTTTCCCAAAATCCTAAAAGGAATTCAGTTTTTACGATATCAACCGCTTCTGCGATTGCAACATTGGTAAACGCATTACTGAACATCTGCTTTTACCTCCTCTGCTACGATTCCGTTTTCTGCGAAATAGTCTAAAGCCTTGGCCAAGGTTGCATTGTCACCCTTAAGGCTTAAAAGCATTGTACCAAAGGTCTTGTCGCCAATAAGCTTTGTTGTTGCGGCAACAATACTTGCTTCGATGCCTTTTTCAACTGCCATACCAGCAATAACTGGACGGCTAGTTGCCTCTTCGCCGTTAAATACGAGTCTGATAAACTTCTCATCCAAAGAAGTAACGGTTGGAAGATTTGTATCTCCTTCTGGGAATACTAATTTTCTTGCCGCAGCAGTTTTTGGCCTTGAGAAAATATCTGAAACCAACCCTTGTTCAACTACTGTACCATGGTCGAGAATTGCAACGTGTTTGCAAATTGATTCTACAACGTTCATGGAATGAGTAATGATGACTACGGTGATTCCGAGCTTTTTATTAATATCTGAAATTAAATCCAAAATCTGAGTAGTGGTCGATGGATCTAATGCTGATGTTGCTTCATCGCAAAGCAGAACCTTAGGTTTTGTTGCGAGTGCACGCGCAATAGCTACACGCTGTTGCTGGCCTCCGGAAAGTTGAGCTGGATATGCGTTTGCCTTGTCTTTAAGACCAACCATATCGAGAAGCTCTAATGCCCTTTCTTTTGCTTGGTCAGCAAGAACTCCTTCGAGCTCGAGAGGGAAGCAGACATTTTTTAAATTTGTTCTTTGCATCAAAAGGTTGAAGCCTTGGAAAATCATTGTGATTTCACGACGCTTTGCTCTAAGATCTTTCTCGCTTAATTCACCAATGTTGACTCCGTCAATAATGACCTGGCCATCGGTTGGTCTTTCAAGCATATTGATACAACGAATTAATGTTGACTTGCCTGCTCCGGACATTCCTATTACACCAAAGATGTCTCCATCTTCTATGCTAAGGTTAACATCTTGCAGAGCTCTAACATTATGTTCGGCCGCCTGATATGTTTTTGTTAGGTTTTTAATTTCAATCATTTTTCTAATTCTATTTTAATGCATCCCAATTTGTATTTGTTGCACTATAAACGCCCATTGGTTCATGGTGAACTTCAAGAACCCAATTAATATGTGTTCCGTTCTGGGCATTGAAGTCCTGCTGATACGGAACGTGTGCGAAGAAGTTTGCATCAACTTCACCAGATTCAACAACCTGATTTGGAACTACGTAATCTGTGTATTCCTGAATATCAAGCGTGATACCTTTTTGTGCAAGAACGTTTTTAGCAACTGCTAAGATTCCAGCATGTGGTGTTGGTGAGCATGCAATAGAAATTGTTGTTCCGTTTAATGCTTCATAATCAACTGTTGCATCGAATCCGTCTGTTACATTTGCGAGATCACATACGATAGCTCCCTTATATGTATCGTTGATGTAATCTTCAACTTCTTTGCTGTTGATTGCAGCGATGAGAGCTTTTGTCTTATCGGATGTTTCGTTTCCTTCCTTAACGCAAATTACATTTGGATAAGAAACATCTGTACCTTCAGTTACGAATGGTGTAAGACCTGCTTCGATAGCATAGTTTGAATTGATAACTGCGTATGTTACATCCTGAAGAACGCTTGGAATCTGTGCAGCTTCAACTTCGAGAAATTCTACGTTATAAGGATTTTCTGCAATGTCTCTTACTGTTGCAAGAACATCACCTGTGTCCTTAAGTTTAATCACTCCTTGTACTTCGAGAAGAGCAAGTGCTCTTGCTTCGTTCGTTGAGTCATTAGGAACAGCGATTTTAATTGATGCTGTCTTTGTGTCGTTTCCACAAGCTGTTAAACAGCCAAGTGCTAATACTGCAATGAGTAATACTGCGATAAACTTTTTCATTTTATATCTCCTTTTTAAAAAATTTTTACTTGGAAGTGATTTGGTTTTTCCGATTATTAATTTTATATTTTGATAATGAAGAAAAAAGAAAACTCGGAAAGCCAAACCACTTCCCGAGTTTTAATAACTAAAATATAACTTGCTTAGGAAAGTATCTGACTTTTAACTGCGCGCAAAATGTTGCGCATTGGCATAGCCATGCACATGTCCATAAGCATCATGCTATTTTTGCTTGCATTAAACTTCATAGATAAAATCCTTTTTGTTAGTAATTACCAAATAATTTAACACGTATTTGTGTTTTTGTCAATAAATTACTGATTAAGTTTTTTTACTGAATTAAGATACTGTCCAAGCTCGCCAAGGTTTACATAATAGTAATTTTTTGGGCCTTCGGATTTTACTTCAACTAATCCCCCAATAATCAGCTTTGATACATGTTGTGAAATGGTTGACTGTGAGTAATCGAACTCTTTAACTAGATCTTTGTTGCAGACATTTTCTCTATTTAGATTCTTCTGATAGATATAGCGAAAAATAGCGACTCTGGCAGGATGAGCCAAGGCATCGCTTGCCTTTGCAATCAAAGAAAAATCTTCTTTTGTCATTACTTCTTTACGTACTCTCATAGTTTTATTATATCGTTAATTAACGATTAAATCAATCCAGTAAACTGCTTTCAAGCAAAATCTGTTCGCCATTTAAAGTTACGGTGCAACTATGCTCGTTTCCGTTTCTCATGTAGACAACCTCGACCTTATCGCCAACTTTGTGTCTAATCATGATGGAATTGATGCGGTTCATGGTGTTAACTTCCTGGCCATCGACACTGAGAATGACGTCTCCGGCCTTGATTCCAGCTTGTTCTGCGCCTCCGCTCTTTGAAACTGAGCTTACATAGATGCCCTTGTCGGTTCCAAAGTATTCAATAAGCTGCTGGCTTGTGTACTTAGTCTGATCTTGAAATCCTGTACCCTTAATTCCAAGGTATGCACGATGGAATGTACCAGTTTCCTTAACCTGCTGAACGATTGGACTTGCAATGTTTATAGGAATTGCGAATCCCATGTTTTCGCCCTCGCTTGCGCGGGCTGAATTTATACCGATTACCTGGCCTTTGGAATTAAGAAGTGGACCGCCAGAGTTTCCACTATTAATAGTAGCGTCTGTCTGAATCAGTCCTTCCATAGTCGTATAGCTGCCGGAATTTCCACCGCCTACGGCGATTGTTCTATCAAGCCCAGAGATGATTCCCTGAGACATTGATCTTTCAAACTGAAGGCCGAGCGGGTTTCCAATAGCTGCGGCATAGGCTCCAATGTTGATATTGTCGCTATCACCGAGTTCAGCTGCCTGAAGTCCTTCGACTTTTTCAATCTTTACAACGGCAAGGTCCAGGGTTGAATCGTTCCAAAGAACTGTTCCCTCTACATCCTGACCATCATAAAGTGAAATCATTATAGATTTGGTGTTTCCGTCGTTTACAACGTGCGAATTTGTAAGGATATATCCTGCTTCATCAACGATTACGCCTGTTCCTTCGGATTTTGAATCGTAGGAATAGCCCCCGCCACCGCCAAAGCCAAAGAAGTCAAACCCTTCGATGCCAGAAAAGGTCTGGCTGGAAACCGTTGAAATTCCAACAACAGACGGCATTACCTTTTTGGCAATGGCTTCTGCAATGGTGATATCTTCGGATACGTTTATGGTTATATCCTGAGCTTGCTGCTCTATTTTTGTTGCGCTTTCTGTTTTCCCCTGAATCATTGGCAGCATATATGATGCTGCGAGGCCTCCGGCAAAGCCGAAGGCTAAAGAAACGACAAGCGCTAATACTATTACTATTGCTGGCGTTTTCTTATTCATAGATCTTTGATACCTCATTTCTCGACAAAACGTGAAGTATGCAGTTTTTAGGGCTGCATCCTCTTTCTCTGAGTATGTTTTCTAATGTTGCTTGAGCCATTTCTGGGAAATTGTTCTCTTTGCTTAGATGAGCAAGAAGTACTTGACGAGTTTTGCAAGTTTTTTCAGCAATCATTACCTCGGCAAGTGCGTTGGCTGCGGCCTCGTTTGATAGATGGCCCTCATCGCTTAAGATTCTTTGCTTTAAAAACCATGGATATGGTCCCATTTTCAGGACATTTTCATCATGATTTGACTCTAAAACAAGAATATCGGCCTTAGAAATGTAATTTTTGATATCGTCGTTTACATATCCAGTATCGGTAACAATGCAAATTGTCTTTCCATTGGATTCGAAACAATAACCAACAGGGTCTGCGGCATCATGAGATGTTTTGAATGTTGAAACTAAAATATCTCCTATTTCGAAGCTGTCGCCTGGTTCAAAACTTTTGCATAAATTGCTATCAAGCTCTAAATCCATAGCTTCAAAGGTTTTTTGACTTGCAAAAATAAGCCTATTAAGTTTTGAAAGAGCTGGTAACCCTTTGATGTGATCAGAATGTTCATGGGTTACAAGAACTGCACTAACCATTGAAATGTCTGCGCCTAAGCCTTCCAGACGCTCTTTGATTTGTTTGCAGCTTATACCCGCATCGACCAAAAGCACGGTGTCTTCTGTACCGACCACATAGCAATTCCCTGAACTTCCGCTAGCCAGAGAACATATCCTTAAGCTCATTTATGTTTTATTCCTTCAAACTTAAATTTAACTGAAATTACTCTGCATATGCAGCATAATAATAAGAATTTCCGCCAGAACTTACCTTCCAATAAGGAAGAGCTGTGTCTTCTCCGGCTTCGCCTGCATATGCGGAACGGTCAACGAGATAGATAAGTTCCAAATCGTCAATTGCGTCCGTTACACTTTCCAGGCTCTTAAGCAGAGCTGTATATGCGGGAAGAACTTTAAGGTCTACACCTGTTCCTTGAATAGATTCAATAAAACTGCTACTTTTTAGTCCAACTATTTCAAGTGGCATACCGTCATATTCTGTACGTGAAAGACCTCCGGCAGAATCGCCCGCAATAAACTTTAAGGTTATTACCGACATATCAGGAGCGTCGGTTGGAACCGCGCAGTTTATCTTGATGCCTTTCTTCTCGACGTATTCTATTGCATTTTGCGTCAGCTCACTAATTTTTTCATTTTCTTGCTTGACTTGGCCAACGTAAATGCTGCTCAAAATTAATATACAAATTATAAGAGCAATTATTAGTATGCTTTTAGCTCTCGCCCAATCCATATTGCCCCCAGATTCTCTTCTTCAAGATAGAAATACGAAACTTTTGATCCGGTTACATTAGTTGTAATGGAGTAAGCTCCGTCACTAAAAATAAATTTATAATAACTGTTGTCGTTATCTTTTATTAACTCAACTTTTTTAATTTTGAAATTTCTGTCCTCAAGTCCAATTGTATTTTCGATAAATGAAAGTGCTGTCTGAAGATCACTATAGAAATTAGCTTCAGTTTTTTCTATGTCTTCTTTAAATTCAATTGAACCATCGGTATTAATAGTAAGTCTCTTTTGACCGTAGCCGTACATGAATGTTTCATTGCCAAAACTATCAGTAATTTTTCTTACAAAATCGAAAGTGTCACTAAAAATATTTTCTGCAATGTCTTCACTATCGAGTTCGTACTTTGTTACTGTCGGTAAAAGATTATAACTTGCAAGAACTTTATTGACATCATAGATATTTACAAAGTGAGCTGAAATTTTGCTTGGCTCTTCTAAGCAATTTGAAAAGCGATCAATTGCGTAATAATTTTCTCCGGCTATCATCTTAAAGCAACGATTTTGCGAGTCTCTAAGATAAAAACATTCTTTTGCTTCGTCGTTAAAAAGAACAACCTTAAATCCTGTTAAGCTTTCTGGCTTTTCCAGAGTCGCGTCCATTACCTGTTTGCAAAAGTCGTCGAACGGCACGTCAAAATTAAAGACTACCTGAATTGAGTCTTTGGCTAAAGCTGCAGCTGCAAATTCTTCATCTGTGGATTCTATAATGGATGCCGCAGTCGACCCTAATAGAGCTGCCATGGAATCTTCGGTTGCAGAATAGATTGCATTCTTATTACCAAAGGCAATTGAGAAGGAATTCTCTCCGTTAGATTGGAGTGCATACTCCGGCAAAATATAATCGCTCTCGCTTACGCTGGTTACGCCTGTTCGGCCACCAGGGAAAATTTCTGAGAGCGTAAATGATTTTCCGTGCTGATTAAAGCATAAATACAAAAGTAGTATTGTTATTAAAAACAATACTACTAAAATTACGGTTTTAATTCTTTCAATTAAATCAAATTTCTTGTTCATTATTTAATTAATGATTTAATGAACTTGGCAATCAGTTGAACAAGATTCAGTTTAACCGTTTCTACTGGAACAACATTTTCTGTTGCTGTATCTTGATCTGCTTTTTTCTGAACTGCAGTGAAGCTGTAATATGTTTCTTCAACTACATCGTCCTTGCCTAATACTTCTATCTGTACTCTGTAAAGACCAGGTGTAATATTTTCAATTTGCTTTGAGAAGTATCCAACTTCTCCTGTTGCTGTATAGGTAACTACATTAGTTACTGAAACAGCGCGGAGAACTTGTTTATTATCGCCTTCTCCAAGGCTAAGATATTTAAGTTCTTCAAACTCTTTTGAAAGAGCTGTTACCATGTCTGTAGTAAAATCGCTAACATCGATTGACTTAAGGATTTCTTCGTCTTTCTTTGTTTCTTCGTTGTACTTTGTTCCTGTTACAACTTTTTCTTCAAAGACTTTGACAGCGACTTTCTTTTTATCTAAAACCTTAACTGAAACGAGAAGTTTATTATCAGAAACAACACTATTTTTAATTGGGCTTATGATACTTGCTTTAGGTGTTGCTGCTAATGCACAACTTGAAGCAAGCATGCACAAAATAAGAATAAATGAAATTATTCTTCTTGCGTGTTTCATCTTCTCCTCCTTTCACGGACTATACTACTCATAAAATTACACATATAGTATAACTTTTTTGTATTACAATTATGTTACAAAATATTTACGCTTCAAAAACCATTTTTTGTGGTTTTATCGGTTCTCGTTGATAAAAACATTCGCAAGCTCATCGGCTCTATTGTTTTTCTCGATTATATATTTGAAGTCTTCCAAGCTGAATACACCATTATGGTCGATGAACCTAGTATAAGCAGCTTTTAACTTTTCGCTACTTCCAGACAAGCTGATGTGGCCTTTTACCAAGTAAAACTTAAGCTCTTGATCTTGCATAAGATTCATAAGCTGTTCCCAAAGCTCTTTATTTTCAACGCTCGCCTTGCTGGAGGTTTTCCAGCCGTTCATTTGCCACTTAACGTACCATTTCTCTTTAAAGCAATTAATTAAGTATGAACTGTCAGAAAAAACTTTGATTTCGAGGCCTTTTTCCTTTAAAGAAGACAAAGCTTCAATCAAAGCCATAAGCTCCATGCGGTTATTCGTTGTATTAATTTCACCGCCATGAAGCTCTTTTGTGTGTTGCCCGTATTCAAGGATGGCTCCCCATCCTCCAATATTTGTTTCGTTCTGATTTCCGCTGCACGCGCCGTCAGTATAAATATTAACTGATTTCATCGTTTATTTACAATTGGCGATTTAGCCTAATTACCCTTCAAATAACTCAATAAGTCTGTCTAATTCTTCTCTGCTATAGTATTCAATCTCGATCTTACCCTTCTTTTCAGATCCGTTAATTTTAACTTTAGTTCCGAGAGTTTGTGTAAGCTTTTCTTCGACTTCTGCAAAGGCTGTATCACGCTTTGCTTTCTTAGCAGTTGTCTTACCCTTCTTTACAGTTGCGAAACTTTCAATCTTTCTTACTGACCAACCTTCTCTGGATGCGCGTCTTGCAACAGAGATTTGAAGATCTTTGCCTGAAAGTCCTGCAATTGCTTTTGCATGACCAGTTGATAATGTTTGATTTTCAACCATATCTTGCACTTCTTTAGGAAGCTTTAAAATTCGCAAAGCGTTGGTAACATAAGGTCTTGATTTGCCTACTGCCTTTGCGGCTTCTTCCTGAGAAAGTCCATAATCGTTCATTAATGAAGCGATTCCCTGAGCTTCTTCTATTATGTTTAAGTCTTCACGCTGCATATTTTCCAGCAATGCAACGAGAGAATTTTGCTGATCAGAAAGTTCGCGAACGATTGCTGGTACGCTCTTTAGGCCTGCCTTGCGGGCTGCGCGCCAGCGGCGTTCTCCGGCAACCAGTTCGTATCCGTTACTAAACTTACGAACTAGGATTGGCTGAATTACGCCATATTGCTTGATAGAATCAGCTAATTCACTTAACGCTTCCTCGTTAAATACCTTACGAGGCTGCTTTGAATTAGGCTTAATATCGTCCAAAGCTATGTAAATTACGCCTTCTTCGAACTTATCCACTTTTTGCACTTTTTCCACAGGCGTTTCTTTTGGAAAAGCTTGCGCTGCCGGAGCCGACTCAAATGCTGAAATTGGGTTTGCATTTAAATCGCCAAGCAATGAATTAATTCCACGGCCGAGACCACCTTTTTTGCTAGCCATTGAGCTCCTCCGTTCTTAAAAATTCATCAGCAAAAGCTTCATAAGCCTGAGCTCCTTTAGATCTTGGATCGTATAAAGTGATTGGGAGTCCATAGCTTGGAGCTTCGGCAAGTCTTACGTTCCTTGGAATTACTGTAGTGTAAAGCTTGTCTCCGAAATATTTTTTAACTTCTTCGACAACCTGAATACTTAAATTTGTACGTCCATCGAACATGGAAAGAATTACGCCTTCAATCTGAAGAGTAGGATTCATATTCTTATGAACTAATTCAATAGTAGAAATAAGTTGTGCAACACCTTCGAGTGCATAAAATTCGCACTGTATAGGGATGAGCACAGAATCAACAGCGGTAAGGGCGTTGATAGTTAAAAGACCAAGTGAAGGAGGGCAGTCGATGAAAATATAATCGTAGTAAGAACGAACACGAAGTAGGGCGTTCTTTAAACGTTTTTCACGACCTTCAATTTGAACTAATTCGATTTCAGCGCCAGCTAAATCAACACTTGCGGGGATTATATCAAGGTTCTCAACACCTGTTTTATATATAGTTTTGAAAGGATCGAGATTCCCATCTATGAGCAAATCATAGCTCGTATAATCAAGACTTTTTTTCATGAGGCCCAGACCGGAAGTTGTATTTCCCTGAGCATCAATATCGAGTACTAAAACTCTCTTGCCTTTATTCGCGAGGCAAGCTGCTAAATTAATGTTGGTTGTAGTTTTACCTACGCCACCTTTTTGATTAAAAATTGCTATAGCTTTTCCCATAGTTTTCTCCTAAATAAAATGTTCCACGTGGAACATCTTTATTGATGCGTTCCACGTGGAACAATTATAACATATAGATAAAATAAAAAATACTATATTATAGGGTTTCTTTTTGCTTCGCCTGCTTTTCTGGGGAAAACTGCCGGAGTTTCCACAAGTTTTTCCACAACCACAAATACATGTTCTGTGCCGTTTTTTACATTTTCAATCTTGGCTAAACGGCCGCCGAGCCTTGAAATTGCAACGATTGCGCTTACTATCTCATCCATTGCAGTAGCAGTTTTATAGGCTATAAAGTATCCGCCTTTCTTAACAAAGGGTAAAGAGTATTCCACAAGCGTTGGCATTGCAGCAACTGCACGAGAAACTACAAGATCAAATGAATCTCTATATTCTTTATGTTGCGCAAGGTCTTCAGCTCTGCCATGAACCGTGGTGACATTTTTTAAATTTAACTTTACTGCTATATCATCAATTACTTTTAATTTTTTATTTACAGAATCCATAAGAACAAATTCTTTATCTGGATAATGCATAGCAAGTGGAAGGCCGGGATAGCCTCCGCCAGTTCCAAGATCCATAATTTTCTTTGCATTTTCAATCGCTGGATTCCCAACAATTGCAAGGGAATCGAGAATATTCTTCTGCAAAAATTCTTTTGGGTCTGTTATAGCAGTTATATTAATTTTTTCGTTCCACTCTAATGCGAGTTTAATAAGTTCGTTATAATTTTCCATGTCTAAATTTTTCAAGATATACAAGAAGTACATTTATGTCGGCAGGGGAGACTCCGGAAATTCTAGATGCCTGTCCAACTGAGTTTGGCTTCATTGCATTTAACTTTTCTCTTGCTTCTAATCTTAAACCATCTATCGTCATATAATCAATATCCGATGGTAAAGCTTTTGTTTCGAGTTTCTTAAATTTTTCAATTTGAGCCATCTGTTTTAAAATATAGCCTTCATATTTTATTTCAACCTCTACTTTGGTTTTAATAAGCTCGGATAAAGGTTGACGTTCGCTGTCAATATTTTCCAGCGACTCGTAAGTGTTTTCTGGATGCTTAAGAAGGTTTGCTAAACTTTCTCCTTTGTACTTAGTTGTTCTGAGCCTTGAAATTTCAGCATCTTTTGCCTTTTTGATTTTGAGATAACGCTCGTATCTTTCATCAGAAATTAAGCCAAGCTCATGAGCTTTTTCTGAAAGTCTTTCGTCAGCGTTGTCCTGGCGAAGAACTAATCTGTATTCGGCTCTTGAAGTCATAATTCGATACGGCTCGTTTGTGCCCTTAGTTACGAGGTCATCGATTAAAACTCCGATGTAAGCTTCTGATCTATCTAAAATAAACGGATCCTTGCCTTCAACGAAGAGGGCGGCATTGACTCCGGCCATAAGGCCCTGGGCCGCAGCTTCCTCATAACCGCTGCTTCCATTAAATTGTCCCGCACAGAAAAACCCTCTAAACTCACGATGCTCTAAATTTAATTTAATGTCGAGGGGATCGATGCAATCATATTCGATAGCGTACGCAGGACGTACAATTTCAATATTTTCAAGGCCTGGCATAGATTTATAAAAGGCTTCTTGAACGTCTTCTGGCATAGAAGAAGACATCCCTTGAAGGTACATTTCTTCAGTGGTTAAACCTTCAGGCTCTACGAAACATTGATGACGCTCTTTATCTGCAAAGCGCTGAACCTTAGATTCAATTGAAGGACAGTACCTTGGACCAACACCTTCAATATCGCCACCAAAAAGGGCAGAGCGATTAAAATTGTCTCTAAGAATTTCGTGGGTTGTTTTATTTGTGTAAGTTAAATAGCAAGGAACTTGTTCTTTATCTAAATTATCATTTAAAAATGAGAACGGAACAACATGCTTATCGCCTTCTTGAATTTCCATCTTAGAATAATCAATAGAAGAACTTAGAGCTCGACAGGGAGTTCCTGTCTTAAATCTACGAAGCTTGAAACCTTTTGATTTCAAGGCATCCGCGAGCTGAAGGGAAGGGGCAAGCCCGTTTGGACCACTTAAATAATTGCAGTCTCCAATAAAAATCTTTCCGCGAAGGAAGGTTCCTGTCGCTATAATAACTGCGCTACATTCATAGTAAGATCCTGTCTTAAGCATTACGCCCTTGACCTGATTGTTTTCATCAAAGTCTACATCTATAACTTCGCCTTGCTTAAGGAAAAGGTTTGGCTCAAGTTCCATATGACGCTTCATTTCTTCATGATATTTGCGTTTATCGGCCTGAGCCCTAAGGCTATGAACAGCTGGACCCTTTGATTTATTAAGCATTCTGGACGATATGAAGCTCTTATCGATGCACTGGCCCATATATCCGCCCAAAGCGTCAATTTCCCTTACCAAATGGCCTTTTCCGGTGCCTCCTATGGCTGGATTGCAGAACATATTGGCTACGGCCTCAAGATTTATAGAAAAAACTAAGACTTTTTTGCCCATTCTTGCAGCTGCTAAAGCCGCCTCACAGCCAGCATGCCCTGCACCTATGACGACAATGTCGTATTTGCCCATGTATTTCGTTTCCATGATAACTCCTATTTACCAAGGCAGAATCTACTAAAGATTTCATCTATAATTTCGCCGCTTGCTGTATCCCCAGTAATCTCGCCGAGATATTGGAAGGCAGCGTTGGCGTTAATCTCGATAAAATCAATTGGCTCTTTTTCTTTTGTTATATTTAAACCTTGCAAAATTTCTTCTTGAGCCTTCTTCACAAGATTTATATGTCTGATATTAGAGAGGGAAGGGTCTTCTCTTTTTTCTGCAACAGAACCTGAAATAAATTTTTCAATTTCATCTTTAAGTTCTTCAAGCCCTTTTCCTGTTTTAAAACTTGTCTCGATAATTTTTAAATCTGTATCGACCTTAATTTTTTTATCGAGATCTGTTTTATTAATTAAAATAATTGTGTCAGTATTTTTTGCTGCTTTAATTAATTCTTTATCTTCTGCAGAAAGTTTTTCTGAACCATCTAAAACGAGTAAAACTAAATCTGCTTTTTCAAAAGCCTCTTTACTTTTTTCGATTCCAATTTTTTCTACTATGTCATTTGATTCATGAATACCTGCAGTATCTGTTAGACGAACAGGTATGCCACGAATTTGTGCAGTCTCTTCAATTGTGTCACGAGTTGTTCCCGCAATTGATGTAACAATACTTCGTTCTTCACCCATAAAAATGTTCATAAGAGACGATTTTCCGACATTTGGTTTGCCAATAATGGCAATTCCAAGGCCTTCGCGAAGAATTTTTCCCTCGTTTCCCTGTTTAAGTAATTCTAATAATTCATCGTTTATTTGCGATAAACTATTTTCGATATTTTTATATGTAATCTCTTCAATATCTTCATCTGGATAGTCCATATTGACTGTCAGATTGATAAGAAGCTCTTTAATTTCATTTCTAATCCTATCAACTTGTTTTGAGAGTTCTCCGGCAAGTTGTTTATTTGCCGCACCAAGTGATCTGGTTGTTTTAGCTTTGATTAAATCAATAACAGCTTCTGCTTGTGAAAGATCTAAACGTCCATTTAAAAATGCTCTCTTAGTAAACTCTCCTGGCTCTGCCATAATAGCACCGCTATCCAAACAGCAAGATAAAATTTTCTTAAGCGATGCACTTGAACCATGGCATTGAATTTCGACAACATCCTCTCCGGTATATGTGTGTGGAGCTTTCATGTAACAAATTAATGCTTCGTCAATTTGTATTTTTGAATTTTCGTTTTCGAAAATTTTTGCATAGTGCATTTTTCTATCAACAAATTCACTTCGTCTTGAAAGTTTTTTTGCAATAGAAAGTGAATCAGGCCCAGAGAGTCTAATGACACCGATACCTGCTTCGCCGAGTGCTGATGAAATTGCGCAAATTGTATTTTCCATAATTTTTCATTTGTTTGCTAGGGGTCTTGCCGTTCAGCGCGTCCTCGTGGGCTGCGGACCCAACGCCCCTAGCCATGAGCCTCTCTTCGCGTCACCCCTACGCAGACCTAACATTAAATTAAGTTAGCCCCCAGTAATAAAATAAAATGGGGATAGCGCAAGAATACTTGCGCCTCCCCAACCTTTCACCTTGAGGGTGCTATTTTCTTTTCGGTTCGATGACAACCTTTCTATAAGGTTCCTCACCTTCGCTTCTTGTAGTTACTTCAGGTTTTTGCTGAAGTGCTGTATGAATGACCTTACGTTCATAAGGGTTCATTGGCTCGAGTCTAACGCTCTTGCCAGTCTTGACAGCCTTATCTGCTAATCTATTAGCGAGCTTTTCAAGGGTTTTTTCCCTCTTTTCACGGTATCCTTCGGCGTTGATTACGACTCTGATATAGTCATTTTCGTTCTTATTCACCACTAAACTGGTTAAATACTGGATTGCGTCTAAGGTTACGCCGCGCTTGCCAATGATAGTTCCGCTATCAGGGCCATCTACATCAATATAAACAAGCTTATCTCCTGTAAAAGTCTTGATGATTACATCAAGCTTCATTTCCTTAATTAAGTCTTTAAGGAAAACATCAGCTGGATGGTTTGGAGCTTCTACGAGGCCTTCAGGTCTTGCGCTAAGCATTAGTGCTTCAGACTGTTCAACCTTTGGTTGTTCGTGCTCTTTAACTTTCTTTTCTTTCTTAGGCTTTTCTGCCTTAGCTTCTTTAATCTCTTTCTTTGGCTCTTCGCCCTTAATAGGTTTTGCCGGAGCCTTTTCTTCTACTCTAACTTTTGCAAGTTTAGACCCCAGACCAAAGAAGCCTTTGGAAGGTTCTTCGAGAACAGTAATCGTAACTTGATCCTCTGTAAGCCCAAGATCTTGAAGAGCAAGACTGACTGCGGCGTCAATGCTGTCTCCCCATTTCTCAGAATATTTCATTATTTTCCTCTTGCTTCTTTTCTGTTCTTAATTACTTCTTCTTTAACTTCTTTCTTAAGCTTTTCTTTTGCTGTGTTCTTGTTTAAAATCTTTCCTTGAACCCAAGTAACTAAGTTACCTACTGTCCAATAAAGTGCAAGACCAGCTGGGAATGTTCTACCCATAAGGAAGATCATTACTGGGAAGAAATATTTCATTGCCTTCGTTGCGCCGGCAGTTGGATTATTATCTTGCCCACTTTGCTGTGTTGTAAAGCTAAAGAATGTTGTTAGGCCTGCAAGAACTGGTAAAATCCATGGGTCTGTCTGACAAAGGTCCTTAACCCAAAGAAAACCTTCGTGTACTGCCATTACCATTTCCTGAGCCCCTGCTCCTGTCATATAGTCCAAAGGACTTCTAAGAAGAGCATAAAGACCCATGATGATAGGAAACTGAATAGCCATTGGCAAGCAGCCTGATAATGGACTGTAGCCTGCTTCGTTGTACACTTCTTGCATCTTTTCATTCATCTTTTCTCTATCATTAGCATAACGCTGCTGAATCTCATTAATCTTTGGCTGAACTTCGTTCATTTTAGCCATAGACTTCTGCTGTTTAGCATAAAGAGGAATCAAGCAAGCTCTAACAATGATAGTAAGTATGATGATGGTTATGCCGTAGTTACCAATGACATTATAAATTAATCTCATTAAGTAACCGATTCCGATAGCCAGATATTTCATCTAGTTTTTTCCTCCAAAGCCCGAAAGGGCTCACTTTTCAATTTAAGGTACAGGGTCATATCCACCTGGACGACCAGGGTGACATCTTAGGATTCGCTTAAAGGCAAGCCATCCCCCCTTAAGAGCTCCGTATTTTTCTATTGCTTCCAAGGCATATTGAGAGCATGTCGGAGTATAACGACAGCAACTTGGAAACCTTGGCGATATGTAACGCCTATAAAAATTAATTATTATAATTAATAAAGTCTTCATATCAATTCAAAAGACCGAGTCTCTTAGATGCGGCTTCAATAGATTTTTTCACATCCGCACATTTCGTATCATTAATTGTATTTCTTGCTATGAATAATAAATCATAGCCTTGTGGAAACTGAGATTCTAATAATCTATAAGATTCTCTCATAAGTCGTACTGCTCTGTGGCGGTGTACGCTGTTTCCAACTTTTTTGCTGGCCAAAAAGGCCTTTCTGTTGTATGTCAGCCCATTCTTAATAGAAAGAAGCACAACATACTTGCTTCCCGATGAATTTCCCTTATTATACAGTCTATTAAAATCCTGTTTGTTTCTTAAAATATCGGGTTTTTTCATTAAACTGTGAGCTTCTTTCTGCCTCTAAGTCTTCTTCTCTTAAGAACATTACGACCATTCTTAGTAGCCATTCTCTTACGGAAACCGTGTTCTTTAACTCTCTGGCCCTTTTTTGGTTGATATGTCATTTTTTTCTGTGCCATATTAATATCCTCCTTTCAAAATTCTTTTATAACCTAAAAATTATATATTTTTAACTGTTCCGTTGTCAACATTAAAGCTTGCACCCTGAGGGAGCAAAGCCTTTACATTATCGTCAATTTCCGTTGCAGTAATAAATACCTGAATTCCTTTCATTGAATCAATAAGGTAACGTTGTCTATCTTTATCAAGTTCTGAAAGAACATCATCAAGTAAAAGTACAGCATCTTTTCCTGTTTCTTGCTTTATTAGACCAATTTCAGCTAATTTCATCGCTAATGCCGCAGTCCTTTGCTGACCCTGTGATCCATAAGTTCTAATATCAATACCATTTACTGAAATTTTAATATCATCCTTATGAGGACCAAAGCTTGTATAACCTTTATATAAATCTTTTTCAAAATTATCTTCTAACATATTAATAAATTCTTCTTTATCAGTAATTTTAGTTTCATATGATAAAACTAATTTTTCTGTTCCAGAAGTAATATCATTTTCAATTTTTTCAGATAATTCTTGAAGTCTTTCTATAAAAGTTTTTCTTTCTTTAACAATTCTTATACCGTATTCAGCTAAAGATTCATTAAAAACTGAATATAAATCTTTATCAGAATTTTCTGTTCTTAATAAAGAATTTCTTTCTTTTAATACTTTTTTATAATTACCAAGGTCTGAATAATAAACTGGTTTAATTTGACATAACTCTCTGTCTAAAAACTTACGTCTATTATCTGGCCCTTCTTTAACAATTTTTAAATCTTCTGGACTAAAAGCAACTATATAAACTGTTTCTAATAAATCTATAGTTCTTTGAAGTTTTATTCCATCTAATTTAATTATCTTTCCTTCATTCTGATAAATAATTTCAACTTCATCTTCATTATTATCTTCAATAATGTTTGCTTTTACTTTTGCAAAATCACTATTAAAACAAATCATTTCTTTATCAGAATTTGTACGAAAAGACTTACCCATTCCTAAAACAAAAATACTTTCTAATAAATTTGTTTTTCCTTGAGCATTATGTCCTAAAAATATATTTAAATTTTTATCAAACTCTAATTTTAAACTTTTATAATTTCTAAAATTAGTTAGTTCTATATTTTTAATTTGCACTAATTCTTACCGGAAGAACTAAATATAAATAATTATCACCATTTACAGGCTTTATAATACAAGCACTTACAGCACTACCCATTTCGATAGCTACTTCATCATCTGGTACTACTTTTAATACGTCTATTAAATATTTAGAATTAAATCCAATAGTAATATTTTCACCTTCAAGTTCAGCTGAAACATTTTCTTTTACATTTCCTTCTTCTGATTTTGAAGTAATTTCAATATTTCCATCAGCTATTTCTAATTTAATTAAATTATTCTTTCCTTCTTTTGCAAGTAATGATGCTCTTTCAATTGCATTTTTCATTTCTTTAGCAGAAATAATAACTCTTGTTTTATATTCTTTTGGAATAATATCTTTATATTTAATAAATTCGCCTTCTAATAATCTAATTACAATTCTTGTTTCATCACTTAATATTTCAGCTTTCTTTTCATCTAAAATAAGTGAAATTTCGTTAGAATTACTTTCAGATAAAATTTTATTTACTTCAATTAAAATTCTTGAAGGAATAATAACTGTTCTTGAAGAATTATCACTAATTGATTCTTTAGAAATTGCCATTCTAAATCCATCTAATGCAGCTACTTCTAATTCTGATTTTTCAAATTTCATTAGACAACCAGTTAAAGTACCTTTTTTTTCATCAATACTTGCTGCAAATGATGTTCTCTTAATTAATTCTTTTAATATTTCTTTATTAACACTAACTTTATTTAATTCATTTACCATTCCTATGCTTGGAAATTCTTCAGCAGACATAGTAACAATATTAAATTCAGAGCCTAAACATGAAATTAAAACTTTACCTGCTTTTTCTTCAATTTTTACAATTGCACTTGGTAATTTTCTGATAATATCTTCAAATAATTTAGCATTTACTACAACAGATCCTTCAGAATCTGCTTGAACTTCAATAGAAGTTTCAATAGATAAATCTAAATCTGATGCTGTTAAATATAATCTGTTATCTTTAACATTTAAAAGTATTCCTTTTAAAACAGGAATAGTAGTTCTTGTACTTACTGCTTTATCTACAGTTGATAGAGCTTTAGTTAAAGATAATTGAGTACATGCAAATTTCATAATGACTCCTTAATATTAATTTAAATAGGTTAGTATTATTAGTAGTAGGGCTTGTTAATAATCTTATAAGTCCTATTTTTATTGAAAAATAAACATTTTATAATGTGGATAAAGATGTTAATAATTATATACAAGTTTTCCACAGGTGTTTATTTTATTTATTGAATTGACTTTCAATAATGTTAATTTTTTCAAGTAAAGAAGCATTAGTTTTAATTTCTTCTTCAATTTTTTCACAGCTGTGCATAACTGTTGTATGATCTCTACCACCAAATTCCATACCAATCTGTGGTAAAGATAAAGGAGTATGTTTTCTAATAAGATACATTGCAACCTGCCGAGGGCCTACGAAAACCCTTGAACGTTTTGAGCTTTCAAGGTCTATAATTTTTACTCCATAGAATTCTGCAACAGATTTTTTAATATTTTCCGGAGTAACTTCTTTTTCTTTTAAATTAAATACATCTTTTAATATGTTTTTAGCGTATTCTTTATTAATAATTTCGCCTGTAAGGCTTGCAAGTCCAATAACTCTGGTAAGGGCACCCTCAAGTTCACGGATGTTATCAGTGATATTTTGAGCGATAAGATCAATGACTTCGGCGATTCCCTGGTCGATAGGAAGGCCTTTTTCAACGATTTTTTGCTGAAGAATAGCAACTCTGGTTTCATAATCAGGGGGCTGAATATCAGCAATCATGCCTTGGCTAAACCTTGTAACCAGTCTATCAGGCAGTGTTTTTAAGTCTTTTGGAGGTTTATCAGAACTTAAAACAACCTGTTTGTTTGAAGAATAAAGGGCGTTGAAAGTATTGAAAACTTCCTCTTCTGTTGCTTCTTTACCAGCGATGAACTGGATATCGTCGAGCAAAAGAATATCAACCTTTCTATATTTATCGTGAAATTCTGTTGTAGAATTTTCTCTAATAGCTTTAACCAGCTCATTGGTGAAAGCTTCTGTAGTAATATATAGAACTTTCTTATCAGGATTGTTTTCTTTTACAAAGTGGGCGATTGCAGCAAGAAGATGAGTCTTGCCCAAGCCGGATCCTCCATATATAAATAGAGGGTTATACTCCGGAGTAAAACGTTCAGCAATTGCAAGGCTTGCAGCCAACGCGAGTCTATTATTAGGCCCAGAAACGAAGCTATCAAATGTATAGTGTTTATAAGTAAAATCAGGAATATCTTCGAGTGGCTCTTCTTCTTCAACAAGCTCAATTTTATAGTCCTTGCCAAAAACTTGTACAATAGTATCCCTTACAATGGAAAAGTTAATATTAACCATGTTTTTAAGCATAGGGTTAGTTTCTGTTGCAACACAGTAAATAATCCCTTTCTCCTCATCAATAGATGTTGGGGAAAGAGGTCTATACCATTGATCCAACTTAACAGCACTAACTTTGTCAGTAGGGCAAGTATCAAGGACTGTTTTCCATTTTAACTTCAGTTTTGAATTTGTCATGTTTACTCCTAAAAAATAGTGTCTTGGCAATTATAGCAGAAAAAGTTTTCCACAGGAATACCCCCAAACGAAGGCTTGAAACATCAGTTTTCCACAAGTT
>JAZLHF010000016.1:0-5656 GCA_045616685.1 Anaerovoracaceae bacterium | reverse complement strand
GACATCTACGGCTTCTGCGTAGTCCGCACTAATAGTCTCTGTTGTGGCAGCGGAAGCTGTTACAGCCATTCCGAGTACCATTGCAAGAGCAAGTACTAATGCGAGGACCTTTTTAAGTGTTTTCATTTTGAAAACTCCTCCAATTGAAGATTTTATTGCTGGGGGAATAAAGAAATTTTAGAAAAGTGCATTTTCATGACTTTATTTCTCTGCATTTTATCTTTTCACAAAAATAGCTTCATTTAAGCTCTATTTATAAAAAACCGGGCAGATATTTGTCTTGTATTCAAGACAAATATCTGCTATAATTGTCTTGCGTACAAGACGGAGGATGTTATGCAAAAACAACAATTAAAAGAAATTATTCTTGATCAAATTGAAGAGTATTTAAACCAGAAATATGTAATAAGAGATTACCAGTTCGATAAAAACATTAATTACTGCTTTGTTGGAATACGGCGATGTGGAAAGTCATATTTAATGTATCAGCTTGCCCATGAGTTAATGGACTCTGGCATTGATAAAGATTGCATAGTATATATTAACTTTGAAGATGAACGCTTGCTTGAATTTTCAAAAGAAGATTTTAACAAAATTCTTGAAATTGCACTCGAGTTATCAGGTGCCAAAGGGCAGCCATATTTATTTTTAGATGAGCTACAAAATATTGATGGGTGGGATAAATTCGCAAGACGTCTTGCTGATATGAAATACCATGTAAACATAACCGGAAGCAACAGTAAAATGTTAAGCAGCGAGATTGCAAGTACGCTTGGCGGAAGATACATGATGGTAAACGTTTATCCATATTCTTTTAAAGAATTTTTGACTGCAAACAATGTTAGCCTTACTAAGATTGGTCAAAGCACAAAAGGTAAATCTGAAGTTTCAAAGCATTTTAATCAATATTTATCATTCGGCGCTTTCCCGGAGCTTGTAAATATTTCTGATAAAAGAAATTACTTAAGTAGCATATACCAAAAAATTTATCTTGGTGACATTATCACTCGCAATAAGATTGACAACAGCTTTGCTTTAAAATTGATTATCAAAAAGATCGCAGAATCTATAATGAAGCCAATTTCTTTTTCAAGGATTCACGGAATTGCTAAAAGTACCGGGGCTGAAATTGGAAAACAAACAGTTATTAATTACATTAATTATTCTTTAGATTCCTTGTTGTTGTTCAATCTTCAAAACTATGCAGCAAAATTAGTAGACAAAGAATCAAGTCCTAAATATTATTTTATGGATTCGGGTCTTTTAGCTTTATTTGGCGGCAAGGATCCTGCATCAGCGCAACTCGAAAATATTGCAGCTATAGAACTTATCAGAAGATATGGTCAGGAAAACGTATATTATTTTGAAAAGAATGTAGAAGTTGATTTTTATATTCCAAGCGATGATTTAGCAATACAGGTTTGCTATGAACTTTCTACAAACAGAGATACTTACGAACGCGAAACTACGGCTCTTGATAAGTTAAAATCGCATTTCACTAATGCTCGGTGTATAATTCTAACTATGAGCGAACATGATGAGATTATGATAAACGATACAAAAATAGAAGTAATTCCTATGTGGAAGTGGTTAATCGAATCGTAATATATGATTTAGGTTGGTGAATTATAGCGACAAATGTAGTTAGGGCACTCTTAGATGAAGTGCCCTGTTTTAATATGTAAAATAAATAAAAAAATATTTTTTTCTCTTGACATAAGCGATGCAAAAGTTCACCCTCGTTTGTATTTGCCTTTTACCTATATAAAGGAGAATAAGGCTATTCAATGTTTTGTCTTGAGAAAGGAGATAGTTTATGAACAATTCAAACTACAATCAGAACATGCAAGATAATGTAAACTACATAATCAGGTATCAGAATATGATGCCGCAAGCAAGAAATTTAGAACATATCCCGACACTTATGGAGGCATTTGAAAACTACATTGCTGACAGACGAGATTTAAGAAACAGTTCTGCGACAACATACAAATTGCTAATCAAAAGAGCTGAAGATCTTCTGGATATTCCAATTACAGATTTAAGATTTTCAGACTTTAAGCGTCACTATGCATATCTCAGATATGATAAAGGGTATAAGCCAGCATATATTGAACTTTTAAATAGTCTTCTTATTTCAATTCTAAATTTGGCGGTAAGAGATGACATCTTGATTAAGAATCCAGCGGTAGGTGCTTATCATGAAGTCGCAAGAGGCGATGCTTGGAAAACTGCTCATAAGAGGGGAATAGAAAGTGAAACTCAGAAAATATTTTTAACTTTTATTCACCACAGCAGCAAGTTTAAAAATTGGGAAAATTTCTTTATTCTTCTTTTCGGAACCGGAATGAGAATCGGAGAAGCAGCGGGCCTTAAATGGGAAGATATCAGTTTTAAATCTCAGATGATTCAGGTGAGAAGATCGATGACATTTAAAGACAGGACATACTACGAAGGTCCTCCGAAGTCTGCCGCAGGTTTCAGAACAATTCCAATGCTTCCGGCAGTTAGAGAAGCTTTGCTTCGCGAAAATCAGCTTGCAAAGCTTACTAAGGTTCCACAAGACAAATCGATTCCGGGAAAGACAGGATATATCTTCTTAAATTCAAAAGGGAAAGTTCACTATCCGGCAACCGTTAATCAAGCAATCAAAAACATTGTCCATGCCTACAACAAAGAGCATTTAGATAATCCAATTAACGAATTTAGCGTGCATCAAATAAGGCATAGCTTTTGCAGCAGATTAGTTGACCAAGATGTGAATATTAAAGTTATCCAGTCAGTTATGGGACATTCTGATTTTCAGACTACCATGAATGTCTATGCCGAAGTAAGTGAAAAGAAGAAAATTGATGAGTTTAAAGAGCTTGAAGGAAAGATGATTGTATAATTGCCATACGACAAAGCGCCTATCCCTTACGGGATAGACGCTTTTTGCTTTTTCAGTATTTAAACCAAGTATAAACTTTAGTCTTATTATGCTGCTGGAATTATGTAGTTCATAGAAGTCTTTTCTACAACTATATCACCTATTGTAACTGTTACAGTAAGTCTGTACTCAGCAGCTTCTGGGTGTGATGCTACTGGAACTTTAAGGTCCGCAAGTTTTTGTACGTCACCATTAATTACGAACCATTCATTGTTCTGGTATTGTTCTAATTTGCCAGTGAATTCCATGTATTCTGGGTTAGCACCTTCTTCACTCTTCCAAAGGTCATAAGCTTCTTGTAAACCCTTGTTAAGTGTTACAGTTGCTATAACATCGCCGCCCTGTCTTTCAAGTGTTACATCTGTAATTGCTAAAGCATCCTTAGTTGCTCTAAGAACAGCATAGAAATTAAGGTCGCCAGAGCCGTCAAGCATCGATTCCTTAACCTTATCAATCGTATAAGATCCATCAGAATTTGGCTGGAGAGGCTCGCCATCATTATATACATTAGCAAGTTCATATCCTGTTTTAGCCTTAACTGTGAATGTATACTTGTCTCCAATTTCTACTTCATCATCACCTGTTACTGTCATGTAGTCTGAGTAATTATCAACAGTATAAGCACCGAAACCGAAATCTACATTAGCAAGGAAGTAAACATCACACTCTGTATCTTCTTCATCAGTAACTTCAACTATGATAACTGTATCAAGTTTAGTAACTGCAGTATCTGTCGTGTAGAATACGACGTCATCATAATCGCTCTTAACGTCTGTTGCCTCAATCTTTGTGAATACACCATCAACAACCTTGAATACATCTGTATCGGATGTGAACTTCATAGCTACATCGCAATCGCTAATATCATAATCACCGAAGTACATTACGCTTCCTGTTGTCTTAGCTGTTCCTTCTTCACGGCCGAAATCGCCGCTGCCTGGAGTTCCTGGAACATCTGGAATACCAGGAACGATTGATACTACAATATCATTCTTATCCTTTGTGTAAGACTTAATTACGCCAATAGTGCCTGCATCACTCGCAAGGTCCCATTTTGCGTCGCAGAGCGCGTCAAGTTCATAATAATCAATCTTAAGTGTTGTTATTTCACCATCAACGATTGCTGGGAGAGTGATATACTGACCTGTTGCATCAGATGTGATATCTGCTGCGCTATAATCAAGTGATACATATGCGTTAGAATTACTTACACCAAGTACGTATCTTTGATCTGCACCGATATATAATGCTTCAAGCTCAGTCTCGCTACCGCTCTTAAGAACGATTGCGATGTCTGCATAACCGTCTTTAGCGATCGTTGGCATTTCGTCAAAGCCTGTATATACGTTTACTGCGAAATCTTTGTACTTATCAGCAACCTCATCGTATTTACCAGTCTGAACATAAATTAATGTATCATCTTCTACAACGTATTTATCTCCATCGATGTCAATTTGAGCTACACCATCCTTAATAGTTAATAAATCTGAATCATAGAAGTCTGAAAGGTTTTCACCATCATGCTCATAATCATTAAGTGAGAACTTGTAATATCCGTCACTTTCTGTATATTTAACTAATACAGCAGCGAATACATGGTCGCTTTCTGCTTCTGTTGCTAAGAATCCTCCTACAATGTCATTATCTGCAACACCTGTCTTAGTAGAAACTTCAAGTTCTGTTCCTTCTGCATCATAAAGTGTTGCGCCAAACTTTGTAGCCTTTGTTGAATACTGATTTGATGCAGCACCAACTGCTGTTACAAGACCAATGTTCTTTGTTCCAGAAACGAGTTCTACAAATGCTACATAACCATAATCATCAAAGTAGAGGTTAACCTTTGTATCTTTGAAATTGAAGGTTCCTTTTACCAATTCAATAATCGAACCAATGAAGCTTTCATGTTCTTCATTATTAATAAATATAGAAGTAAGTGCTGCGCATCCGAGTGTGTAATCTTTCCCATCAACTGTCAATGTTGCCTCGGCAGGTGTATTATTACTAAGGCCATGCATACCTGCTCCAACTCCTAAACCCTTTATAGCAGCCTTTGTAAGGTTACCACTTACACTTGATTCAAGCTTCTTTGCTGTCTGAATTTCCTCATCAGCAATTGTTACGAGTACGAGATCATTTTCTTCGAAGTCTTCTGTTTCAAATTTGTCTTCGCTTAAACCAAAAGCGCTAAGGATTGTGCTAATTTCAACATATCTGTCAGCCTTAGCTGTTGCATCAACAACCTTTTCTACGGTGCCAACGAACGTTGGAATTAAAACGATTCGTGCTGTTTCAGCATCTGCATTATAGAATACTTCTGTTCTGATGCCATGAGCGAGACTAAGCACCATCGCAATTACTTCTTCTAATCTTTCTGAAGCACTAAGAGACCCGCTGAACCCTGCATCGAAGATTTCTGATAGACTGCGGTTTCCTAAGAGTCCAAATCCAGAGAAGAAGTATGCATCATTTGTCTTTGTGATACGGGATTCAAATGCTTTATCAAATAATGCTAATGCTGTGCAAATAATTTCAGCATCAGATCCATTGCTAAGTCCTAAATCTGTATAGAGTGTAGAAACCTTGAAGTCGTCTGTATAAACAACGTCTGCTGTATCAGCATATTCGCCAACCTTAGTGTTGTCATACTTCCATGCGTGTGCTGGTCTACCAAATGCATCTGTTGTTGCCTTTGTGTAAACGAGCTTTGATCCGTAAAGATCTTCTGCA
>JAZLHF010000015.1:0-25932 GCA_045616685.1 Anaerovoracaceae bacterium | reverse complement strand
GAATTTACTGATTCTAAGAGCATTATGTTCTCATTAGAGACCGGAGAGCTTTTGTCTAACCTCTTTTACTGCGAACCTTATTCTGCTTGGCAGAAAGGTTCAATTGAAAGGAATCATCAATATATCAGATATGTCCTGCCTAAAGGAACTTCTTTTTCAGGACTTACGCAAGAAGATTGCAGTCTTCTTGCATCTCATATTAATTCGACTCCAAGAAAGTCGCTAAACAATCGCACTCCTTATGAAGCTGCTAAAAGCTTTTTAGGAGAAAAGACTTTAAACATCTTTGGAATTAAAGAAATCCCTAAAGATGAAGTAAATCTTTCAGTAAGATTGTTCAGAAAGTAGCTTTAGAAAAGCGAAAGTAGTTGTGCTCCCTAAAGGACCATATGTATCGTCCAGACGGGATGTTACCTCAATTATTTTCGCACCAATTGAACTTCCCGCCTTTTTGGCATGTGGTTTTTCTACTTTCTGACGACTTTATTATATTTTTTATTTTCGCTTAATGCAATTATTTGCTTTATATAGATTAATTTAATACGGCGTTTCGGGAACTTACTTCAATGCAAAAGGGCTTTTAGCCTTGCGGGAAGTTACTTCTGAAACTAACCTATAGCGTATAAGAGAGTATAAGTGTAAGTAAAAGTATAACTAACAAACATGAAAGGCATGCAAAATGAAAAAATTAGTTAGTATTTTAATAGCAATGATTATGGTTATCTCGCTTGTACCTATGACGGTATTTGCAGAAGATTATTCTTCTGATGAATCCATTAGTGCAGCGAAGACAACCTATGGACAGACGGGCAATAACCTGTTTTGGTGGGTTGGAGCCTCTGCAACTGAGGATAGTGTTTATGCTTATCTGACGACTGAAGACAGTGGCACGACATATACTTTGCATATTGTCGGCGAGGGCGCGATGACAACAAAGTGGACAAACGAAAATGACACAAATGAATGGCATAACGCATCTTATAAAGAAAAGATTACTGACCTTGAGATTGCAGAAGGCGTGACAAGCATCTCACAATATGCATTTCCTGCTCACACGGCTCTTAAAAATGTGACCTTTGCGGATAATTCTCAACTGAAAACTATCGGCAATCGTGCATTCATGCAAGATAGTGCTCTTACGGGGGAGCTGAAGATTCCGGCGAGCGTGACAGAAATCAGTGATATGTATGCATTTACCGAGACAGGTATCACAAGCCTGACCTTCGAGGACAATTCTCAGTTAACGACACTTGGAAAGTATGCGTTCCGTTCTTGTGAATCGCTTGAAAGTGTAATCTTCGGGGAGAACTCCATGCTGAAGACTATCGACCAGGAAGCGTTTGCGGGATGCAAAAATCTTCAAAATATCACTATTCCGGCAAGTGTTGAAACAATTGGTCTCTCGGCATTCTATGAATCAGGCCTCCAAAGCGTAATTTTCGAAGAAGGAACGTCATCAATTCTAAACATTGGGGATAATGCATTTGAAGGTTGTGAAAATCTTGAGACTTTGCTGATTTCGACGAGCGTAAGATACATGGGAACTGCAGCATTTAAAGATTGCTTGAACCTTTCAAGCGTGACAATTCCTTCAAGCGTAAAGGTTTCTGCTAGTGAATCATATGGACCGTTTTACAATTGCAATTCTATTACTCAAGCGACCATTGGTGACGCGAGCTACATGGTGCCAAGCGGTATCGCTGGGAATATTACATTGGGCAGACGCAGTGATGTCGGCACAATCACAGCCCCTGAGGGCACTATGGTCAGTATGAACGGTTACAGCTTCAAATTAGGAAAGCAGCTTCTTAGTACTGGTAGTTCTGCAAAAATGTGGACAGCGGTTTACGCCGTCACTAAAGGAACAGAGATTGCAACCCCGATTGGTCCTAAGACACTAACGAAACAAGTTTCCGTTGACGTTAAAAGTTTGCAAAAGCTCATCGACGCGCTTGACCGTCCGGAAGTAAGTGCAACGGAAGTAACAGCAAATAGCATAAAATTAACCTATAATGAAAATTGGGAATACAAGCTTTCAACAAATTCTTCATGGAACTCCGCCGAAAATGCAAATGCATTTACAGGCTTAGATGCCGCAACTGAGTATAAATTTGATGTAAGAGTTAAAGATCGTGATGGTACCAAAGTAACAGTAACCCAGTACACCGCGGTAGCAACCCCGACAGCATCTGTAGCAGCAGGAACATATACAAGTGCTCAGAATGTAGTATTAAGCACAGCAACAGAAGGTGCAGCTATTTATTACACAACAGATGGAATCGACCCAACAACAAGTAGCACAATATATACAGAAGCAATAGCAGTAAGTGAGACTACAACTATTAAGGCAATCGCTGTTAAGGATGGTTGTCCTGACAGTGATGTTCTAACAGCTACTTACACCATTAAAGAAAATACTCCAGGCGGCGGAGGTTCTTCAACATATTATTCTGTAGCAACGAAGTCTTCTAAGAATGGAACTATCGCTATTGATAAGACAAAGGCAGCTTCTGGCACAACTGTAACAATTACAGTAAAGCCAGATTCAGGGTTCACTGTTGAGAAAGTAACTGTTCTTGATAAGAACGGCAAAGAAGTAACAGTTAAGAATCTTGGAAATGACAAATACAGCTTTACAATGCCAAAGGGCGGAGTAACAGTTTTAGCAACTTTCATGGAAGATAACACAATGCTTAACTTCTTTGTAGATGTAAATGCAGATGATTACTTCTATGATGCAGTTTTGTGGGCTGCTGAAAACGGAATTACAACAGGTACTGATGCTATTCACTTTAGTCCGAACGGGACAACAACAAGAGCTCAGATGGTAACATTCATTTGGAGACTTGCGGGAAGTCCTGACTTTGAAGGTGGCGACACTCCATTTACAGATATTACGAAGTCAGATTACTTCTATGATGCAGTAGTTTGGGGATGGAACGTTGGAATTATTAACGGAAAGTCCGAAACATTGTTTGCTCCGGATGACATAGTAACAAGAGGCGAAGCTGTAACATTCATTTACAGATATGCCAAGGTTGCTGGTGGAGATCTTCCAAATCCATTTACAGATGTTACTTTGGGCAAGTTCTATTACTACCCGGTTCTTTGGGCAGCTAATAACGAAATCGTTAAGGGAACAAGCGCAACAACATTTAGCCCGGATGCTGAATGCACAAGAGGACAGGTTGTCACATTCCTATACAGATATAATAATCAGTACAGCATTCAGTAATTACGCATAAAGCGACAAAAGGGCCTCGAAAGAGGCTCTTTTTGCATTTATGTAAAGTTTTATGCAATAAATGTGTTATACTTAAGAGGTGCGTTATGCGGCTATGGCGGAACTGGCAGACGCGCAGGATTTAGGTTCCTGTGGATAACACCGTGGAGGTTCAAGTCCTCTTGGCCGCACCAAATATTGCTTTTATTAGGAGGAACGAAATGTCAGAATGTACTCATGATTGTTCAAGCTGCAGTGAAAACTGCGCTGAAAGAGATCCAAAGAGCTTTCTTAAAGAAACAAATCAATACTCAAACGTTCATAAAGTAATCGGCATAGTATCTGGTAAGGGTGGCGTTGGCAAGTCACTTGTTACTTCACTTCTTGCAGCTCAGGTGCAAAGAGAAGGCAGCACAACCGCAATACTTGATGCTGATGTTACAGGCCCATCAATTCCTAAGCTTTTCGGACTTCGTGATAAAGTTATGGCTACAGAAGAAGGCATTATTCCTGCTGTTACAAAGAGAGGGTCAAAGGTTATGTCAATTAACCTTATGCTTTCTGATGATACAGATCCTGTTGTATGGAGAGGGCCAGTCATTGCTGGAGCCGTTGAACAGTTCTGGACAGATGTTTGTTGGGATGACATTGACTATATGTTCGTAGATATGCCTCCGGGAACAGGCGACGTTCCACTTACAGTATTCCAGAGTCTTCCTATCGATGGAATCATCGTAGTAACTTCACCTCAGGAATTAGTAACAATGATTGTTGCTAAGGCGGTCAAAATGGCCGAGATGATGAATGTTCCTGTGCTTGGAATCGTAGAAAACATGAGCTATTTCAAGTGCCCGGATTGCGGCATGGAACATGCAATTTTTGGTGAAAGCCATATTGAGGAAATTGCAAAGCAAAGTGGTATTGATGCATTTGCAAGAATTCCAATTGATCCAAAGATTGCAAGCCTTTGCGACCAAGGAAAAGTTGAAGAAGTTGAGGGAGACTGGCTCAATCCAATTGTTGATAAAATTACAAAGTAAAAACAAAAGGTCTTGCTTTTAAGCAAGGCCTTTTATATTGACAAATATAGGATATAAGTGCTACACTATTCATACAGGAGTTAGAGGCCTCTAACTCTGAAATAATGGAGGACCCAATGAACGTACCAAGCATATTAGTAGGCGTTGCAGTTATAGTTATACTAATTCTTGCAATCGGCTTTATGAATAAAGGAAATGGCCCTTGTGGTGGCAATTGCAGCACTTGCGCTATGTCCGAACATTGCGAGAAACTCGACGAAGAAAAAGCTAAAAAGAAAATCGAAAAGAAAGAAGACTAATTAGAATATGAAATCTCTTAGAGATTTAAATATAGGAGAATCAGGAATAATAACTGTCGTCGGTGGCGAAGGTCAGCTTAGACGACATTTTCTTGATATGGGATTAATTCCTGGATCCAAAGTAAAACTTGAAAAATTTGCGCCAATGGGCGATCCTATGGAGCTTGAAATCCATGGTTATTCATTGACACTTAGGCTTACTGATGCTGAGCATATCAAGATTAGAGATTTAACTGAAGAAGATGTAGATCTTCCTGTTCAAAAACTTTCCGAGCAGGATTTCTTTGAGCATCCTGGCCTTGGTGAATCTGGAGTTAGATATCACGATGCAAAGACAGAAAAATCTGTTGAAACAGAAAAGCTGACATTTGCACTTGCTGGTAATCAGAACTGCGGAAAGACAACTTTGTTTAACCAGCTTACAGGATCTAACCAGCATGTCGGAAACTTTCCTGGAGTTACTGTAGACAGAAAGAGTGGAACAATTAAAGGTTATTACAACACAGAGCTTGTTGACCTTCCTGGCATCTACTCACTTTCTCCGTATACAGCAGAAGAAATTATTTCAAGAAAGTTTATTATTGATGAAAAACCAAATGCATTAATTAATATTGTCGATGCGACAAACATTGAGAGAAACTTAATTCTCACGCTTCAGCTTATGGAACTTCACTGCCCGATGGTTCTTGCTATCAACATGATGGATGAACTGACAGGCAACGGAGGTTCTATTGATATCAACGCTATGGAAACTTTGCTTGGCATCCCTGTGGTTCCTATTTCTGCTGCCAAGAATGAGGGCGTTGATGAGCTCGCAGCCCATGCAATGCATATTGCGCAGTTTCAAGAATTTGAGGGGCGTACAGATTTCTGCTTTGTTGATGATGCAGGAGGCGCCGTTCATCGCTGTATCCACGGAATCATTCATTTAATTGATGACCACGCGAAGGCTGCAGGTATCCCTACGAGATTTGCTGCAACCAAGTTGGTAGAAGGCGATGAGCATATTGAAGAGGCTCTTAATCTCGATCAAAACGAGAAGGAAATGATTGAACATATCATTTGTCAGATGGAAGAAGAGCGTGGACTTGACCGCGTTGCGGCCATTGCTGACATGAGATTCTCATTTATTGAAAAGCTTTGCGCAAATGCGGTTAAGAAACCTCGGGCAAGCAAAGAAAAACTTAGATCAGAAAAGATTGATAAAATCCTTACAGGTAAATATACAGCCATCCCATCATTTTTAGTAATTATTGGGTTGGTATTCTATTTAACATTTAATGTTGTTGGTGCTTTCCTCCAGAGGGTATTAGCAAGCGGAATAAGTACGCTTACAGCAATAGTTGATAATGCGTTTACAGCTTGGGAAGTTAATGCAACGCTTCACTCACTCGTCATAGATGGAATTTTTACAGGCGTAGGAAGCGTATTATCATTCGTTCCTATCATCGTAACCTTGTTCTTTTTCCTTTCAATTATGGAAGATAGTGGTTACATGGCCCGCGTTGCATTCGTATCGGATAAGATACTTAGAAAGATTGGCCTTTCTGGACGAAGTATTGTTCCTATGGTAATCGGTTTTGGTTGTTCGGTTCCTGCGATTATGGCAAGCAGAGTACTCCCATCAGCTCGTGATCGTAAGATGACTATTTTGCTTGTTCCATTTATGAGCTGCTCTGCAAAACTTCCTATTTATGCATTCTTTGTTGCGGCATTCTTCCCAAAATATGGAGTTCTTGTTATGATTGCACTTTATCTTTTAGCAATCTTACTTGGCATCTTAGTTGCTTATATAGCAAAGATAATAACATTTAAAGGCGAGGCAATTCCATTTGTAATGGAACTCCCAAATTATAGGCTGCCTGGGGTAAAAAATGTGGCTCAGCTTCTTTGGGAAAAGACTAAAGACTTCCTTCAGAAAGCCTTTACGATTATCCTTCTTGCAAGCGTAGTTGTGTGGCTGCTTGATAGCTTTAACTTCCAATTTAACTTTGTAACAGACTCTAGCGAATCAATGCTTGCAATAATTGCCGGTTCTATCGCGCCTATATTTGCCCCGCTTGGACTTGGTGCATGGCAGTTTCCAGTTGCGTTTATCTCTGGTTTCCTTGCAAAAGAATCAGTAGTTTCAACGCTCGAGGTTCTCTTTGGGGCAGGCGGCCTTGCCGGCTTGATTGATACAGCTGCTGCAGCATCAGCTTTAGTATTTAGTTTGCTGTATACCCCTTGCATTGCAGCCATTGCTACAATTAAGCGTGAACTTGGCTTTAAATGGGCGGTTTTAATCGCAATTTTTCAATGTGTTCTCGCTTGGGTTGTTGCTTTTTTAATTCATTTAGTTTTTTAAGAATATAAAGCTAGCTATCAGCCAGCTTTTGTTTTATAATATTTTAGTAATATTTCTAATTTTGATTTAAGAAAGGAGACGCACAATGGATGCTGGTATAGGACGATGGCAGAAAATACAGTTATTATGCAAAGCACCCTGGGTGCTCTCTTAGAATCTAAAAAATACTCTGCTATTAAGGACATTCTCATCACTATGAATCCTTTTGATATAGCAGAAGTACTTTCCGATGTTGATGAAAAACAACTTCCAAGGCTGTTCAGGCTTCTTCCAAAAGAGGAAGCGGCTGAGGCCTTTGTTGAAATGGAACCGGAAATTCAAGAAATTCTCATTAATGCATTCTCCGCAAAAGAGCTTCATGAAGTAGTTGATGAACTTTATGTAGATGATGCTGCTGATTTGGTAGATGAGATGCCAGCTAATGTAGTAAAGAGAATTTTAGCCGCAGCCGACCCTCAAATGAGGAAAGAAATTAACGAGATTCTGAAGTACCCTGAAAATTCTGCCGGGGCCGTAATGACAACTGAGTATGTTTCACTAAGGCCGGGTATGACAATACGCGAAGCAATTGCCAGAATCAGAGATACAGGTGTAGATAAAGAAACTATTTATACAGCCTATGTAACAGATACACAAAGAAGGCTTATTGGCTTTACGACAGCTAAAGAACTTCTTCTTGCAAAGGATGATAGCATACTTATTCAAGATATAATGGATGAAAATGTTACATCAGTTACAACAGAGACAGATCAAGAAGAAGTGGCTCAGATGCTTTCTGACTATAACTTTTTAGCTCTTCCTGTAGTTGATAAAGAAGGAAGAATGGTTGGTATCGTAACATTCGATGATGCTATGGATATCATCGAAGAAGAGACCACGGAAGATATTGAAATCATGGCAGGTATGACGCCAAGTGACAAGACCTACCTTAGATCAACCCCAATTGATTTGTTTAAGCATAGAATTCCATGGCTAATGTTATTGATGCTTTCAGCAACTTTTACGGGACTTATTATTACAAAATTCGAAAATGCATTAGCTGCTCAAGTGATATTAACGTCATTTATTCCAATGCTTATGGATACAGGTGGTAATTCGGGATCTCAAGCCTCTGTATCTGTTATTCGTGCTTTGTCGCTTGATGAGCTGGAATTTGCAGATCTGGCTCGAGTTATTTGGAAAGAAATTAGGACAGCAGTTTTATGTGGTATCAGCCTTGCCGCAATTTGCTTCATAAAAATTATGCTTGTTGATAGAATGCTAATGCATAACCCTGAGGTTCAGGTTAGTGTTGCATTTGCCGTTTGCCTAACAATGGCAATTACGGTTCTTGTAGCAAAAATAATAGGAAGCTCACTTCCTATTATTGCTCAAAAACTTGGATTTGATCCGGCTGTAATGGCTAGTCCTTTTATTACAACAATAGTCGATGCACTGTCACTACTTGTATATTTTGGAATAGCAACAGCGTTATTATTCTAAAAATAAATAGCCGGTAAGTAATACGAGCGAGCACTAAGGGCGTCCCGCAGGCCGCACGAAGGGTGAGCCTTGCGAACCCTGAGCAGGCCGAAACGGTGCTCGAGAGTATTACTTACCGGCTATTTTGTTTTAAGCTTTATTCCCAGTATATAGTTCGTAGTAGCGACCACGCTGAGCTATAAGATCGTCGTGATCACCTCGTTCGATGATTTTGCCATTTTCAAGAACCATAATTGCATTTGAGTCTTGAATTGTTGAAAGCCTGTGAGCAATTACGAATGTTGTTCTGCCGCTCATTAAGCGATCCATTCCTTCTTGAACAAGTCTTTCAGTTCTTGTGTCGATAGACGATGTTGCTTCATCAAGTATCATCACAGGAGGGTCTTTAATTGCAGACCGTGCAATTGATAGCAGCTGGCATTGCCCTTGCGAGAGTTGTGATCCGGTACCGTTAATTACCGTATCATAACCATCTGGCAGAAGTTTGATAAACTGATCTGCATTAGCTAATTTCGCAGCTTCTTCTACAGCCCTATCTGTGGCATTTAATCTACCATATCTAATGTTTTCTCTAATAGTTCCTGTGAATAGGTTGGTGTCTTGCAGAACTTGTCCAAGGCAAGCTCTTAAATCAGGTTTTTTAATATCATTTATATCAATTCCATCAAATGTAACGCATCCCTTTGGAACATAGTAGAAACGATTAATTACATTTGTAATAGTAGTTTTACCTGCTCCGGTAGAACCTACAAAGGCAATCTTTTGACCTGGCTTTGCAAAGAGAGATATGTCATGAAGGACTGTTTTATCCTTTGTGTATCCAAAGTCAAGATTGTTCATTCTGATATCGCCTTTAACTTCTTTATATGCAAAGCCATTTTCTGTTGGAATTTTCCAAGCCCACTTTGATGTAAATTTTTCCGATTCGACGAGTTTTCCGTTTTCTTCTTTAGCTTGAACGAGTGATACTGTTCCATAATCTTGTTCAGATTTTTCGTCCATCAAATCGAATACTCTTTGCGCACCGGCAAGTGCCATCACAACAGAGTTAATTTGCTGGGTAATTTGAGATACTGGTTGATTAAAGTTTTTTGAAAGAAGCAGGAAAGAAGCTATCATTCCAAGTGTCATATTTCCAGTGCCATGAAGTGCAAGGAATCCACCAACTGCAGCAAGTACGACATACTGAAGGTTCCCTAATTGTGCTGTGATAGGCATAATTAACATCGCATAGCTGTTAGCTTTACCTGTTTTTTCACAGAGATCTTCATTTCTTTCATCAAAATCTTTTTTGGCCTGTTTTTCATGGTTGAATACTTTGATAACCTTTTGGCCATTAATCATTTCTTCAATATAACCATTCATTTGTCCAAGAGACTTCTGTCTGGCTTTAAAGTACATTGCCGATTTACCGCCAATAGTCATTGTTATGGTATACATTAAAGCCACAAAACAAAGAACAACAAGCGTTAATCTCCAGCTAAGCTGTATCATAGCGATAAGTATCATTACTATGCTAAACATGCTTGAGAGCACTTGCGGCAGACTCTGTGAAAGCATCTGTCTCATTGTATCGATATCGTTTGTATATCTGCTCATTAAGTTTCCTGTTGAGTTTGTATCAAAGAATCTAACAGGAAGTGTTTGCATGTGAGCAAACATAGTATCTCTAATATCTTTAAGCACTCCATGGGTTACTCTTGCTAATGCCAAGTTGTAAAGTAAAACTACAACTATTGATAGCAGATATAATGATCCAATCTTGAGTATTGCTCCTATAAGACCGCTTAAATCTGGGTTTATTTGCCCCTTTAATGGACCGATAAAATCATCAATTAAAGTCTGCAAGAATAAATTAGAGCGAACACTAACAAATGCAGCAATGGCAGTCCCAAGCAATGCAAAGATAAAGAAGAACAAGTTCTTTCCTCTGATAAAGGAGAACATTATTACTGCAGTTTTAAGTGAATTCTTATCAAGCTTAATTTTTCCTTGAGTTGCTCCGCTTGGTCTAGGCATCGAAATCACCGTCCTTTGTCTGTGCTTCGTAAACTTCACGGTAGATTTCATTAGTATCTAAAAGCTCTTCGTGAGTTCCAATACCATTAATCTGACCGCCATCAATTACGACAATTAAATCTGCATCCTTAACGGATGAAATTCTTTGGGCGATAATTAGTTTTGTTGTATCATGGAGGGTTTCTTTAAATGCTTTTCTAATTCTTGCATCTGTTGCTGTGTCAACAGCAGATGTGGAGTCATCTAAAATTAAAATCTTAGGCTTTGCAATCAGCGCTCTTGCAATGCAGACTCTTTGTCGTTGTCCTCCTGAAAGGTTTGCGCCGCCCTGGTCTAACATGTAATTGTATCCTTCTTTAAATTCATTAATAAAACCATCAGCTTCTGCGGCGATACAAGCAGCTTTTATTTCTTCATCACTTGCATCTTCTTTGCCCCAGATAAGGTTTTCTTTTATGGTTCCTGCAAATAGAATGTTCTTTTGAAGAACCATAGAAACGGAAGATCTAAGGACTTTAATATCGATATCTTTTACGTCTTTGCCATCTACTAAAACTTTTCCGCTATTTGCATCATAAAGACGAGGAATAAGCTGAACAAGGCTTGTCTTACCAGAACCAGTTCCTCCGATGATGCCGATAGTTTGTCCTGATTTAATTTCAAGATTAATATTAGTTAAGCAATTTTTGCAATTTGGATATGCAAAGCTGACATCTTCAAATTTAATTGAGCCCGAATTGATTTCGGTAATAGGGCTTGCATTATTTTTAATATCAGGTTCTTCATCAAGCACTTCTGTAATTCTTTTTCCTGCGGCAACAGCGATAGAACTCATCATGATAATCATTGAAAGGAATATCAGGCTGATTAAAATTTGCATGATATAAGTCATAAGGCTCATGAGCTGGCCAGTAGTTAGTGCAGAAGATATTACAAGTTTTGCACCAAACCAAGAAATAAGAATAGTGCAAAGATATGTTGAAGTTTGCATTAATGGCATCATTGCAGCCAGAATGTATTCTGCCTTTAAGTTGGTATCATACATTTCTTTTGATGCAGCCTTAAATTTTTCTGTTTCGTATTTCTCTCTTACAAAGGCTTTTACGACTCGGATTCCTCTCAGGTTCTCTTGAACTACATTGTTTAACTTGTCATAAAGTTTAAATACCTTTTCAAAGAGTGGCATAGCATATTTAAAGATTACAAATAAACCAATGCCAAGGATAGGAATAAGTATAGTAAATACAAATGGAAGTTTGCCATTTACTCTAAATGCCATTATTAGTGTGAAAATGAGCATAGAAGGGGCTCTCATTGCGCCTCTTATAAGCATTTGGAATGCTATTTGTACATTAGACACATCCGTTGTAAGTCTTGTTGTAAGTCCTGCAGTTGAGAACTTATCGATATTTGCAAAAGAGAACTCCTGAATATGATGATACATATCGTGGGTAAGATTTTTTGCAAATCCTGCTGATGCTTTAGTCGATGTAATCGCGCCAAGAGCGCCAAGAGCCAAGGATAAGATAGCAAATATGGCAAGCTTTATTCCGCAGCTGACGATAAAGTCCATATTGCCGACTTCTATTCCTTTGTCGATTAGGTCTGCCATATAATAAGGAATTAAAACTTCAAGCACCACTTCACCAAGAACAAGTATTGGCGAAATGATGCTGAGGAATTTATATTCTCTTATGCATTTTGACAGGCGCTTTGCCATTTCAATCATATGTTATTTCTCCCCGTAATACTGATAGTAACAAGTCTCTATGCGGCCGTTATACAGTTTTCTTCTTCGATCTGCTTTTCTCCCAAATTGAGTCTCGAATTCTTTATCTGCTGTAATGAGGAATAAAGACCAAGTAGGGTTCAAGTATATATACTCCTTTAAGCTTGAATAAAGCTGAAAGTTTTCTGTTTGATCACCAATACGTATTCCATATGGTGGGTTTGTTACTATTATTCCATGTTCACAATCTGCTATGAGATTTTTTGCGTCTAAAACTTTAAATTCAATGCAATCATCAACGCCAGCTTCAATTGCATTTTCTTTTGCAGCTTTAATTGCTTTTGAATCTATGTCTGATGCTTTAATTACAAACTTAACATCAGTATCAATTGCTTTATAGGCTTTTTCTTTTTCTTCTTTCCAAAGCGCTTCAGGAATGATATCCCAATGTCTTGAGTCAAAGTCTCTATTAAGTCCCGGCGCAATATTTTTAGCAAGCATTGCTGCTTCAATTGCAATTGTTCCCGATCCGCAAAAAGGATCGACCAACAGTCTTCCTGGTTTAAAAAAACTTAGTTGCACCATTGCAGATGCCAAAGTTTCTTTAATTGGAGCTGCTACGTCCATAACTCTATAGCCTCGCTTGTGCAGTCCTGCGCCGGAGCTATCCATCATTATGGTGCATAAATCTTTTTGAAGCATAAATCTAATTGTATAGCGCGCGCCTTTCTTGTTGCACCATTCTTGGCCCATGGATTTTACGATAGCTTTTTCAATTATACTTTGGCAAGCTGGTACTGAATGAAGCTGAGATTTTGCTGATGTGCCGACAATTATGAAATTGGCATCTTCTGGAAGAAATTTCTTCCAGGCTATTTTTATTACGTTTTGGAATAAGTCTTCAAAGCTGAGAGCTTTAAATTCTGCCATTTTGATGTAGACTCTGTCGACTGTTCTTAGCCAAAGGTTAGAGCGGACAAGGGCTCTGGCATCACCTTCATAGGTAAGCCGACCATCACGGCTATCTGTGATTTTATAGCCTAGGGCCTCGATTTCTCTCTTGGCTACGGCCTCGAGTCCAAATGTAGTTGTAGCGATTAGTTCATAATTCTTCATGACATTAAAAATAATAGCACAAAATGGGAACTTTTTGGGCGTATATAATTGATATATTTTTCGCAAAGTTATACAATAAATATGTATTTTTATGTCCAATTTTTTTAGTTGAGAAGGAGAAAAATATGGCAAAAAAGTTTAAGACAATGGATGGTAACACAGCTGCTGGTTATGTATCATATGCATTTACAGAAGTAGCTGCTATTTATCCAATTACACCATCCTCACCTATGGCAGAAACAGTTGATGATATGGCTGCCCATGGTTCAACAAACATTTTCGGACAGAAGGTTAAGGTTGTAGAAATGCAGTCTGAAGCTGGTGCATCAGGTGCCGTTCACGGTTCACTTGCTGCTGGTGCTTTAACAACAACTTATACTGCATCTCAAGGTCTTCTTCTTATGATCCCTAACATGTACAAGATTGCAGGCGAACTTCTTCCAGGCGTTTTCCACGTTTCTGCAAGAACACTTGCTGCTCACGCTCTTTGTATTTTCGGTGATCACTCCGACGTTATGGCTTGCCGTCAGACAGGTTTCGCAATGCTTTGTTCATCTTCAGTACAGGAAGTTATGGACTTAGCAGGTGTTGCACATCTCGCTTCAATTGAAGGCAGCGTTCCATTCCTCCACTTCTTTGATGGTTTCAGAACATCACACGAAGTTCAGAAGGTAGAAGTTGTTGATTATGAAGTTTACAAGAAGTTAATCAACATGAAGAAGGTAGAAGAGTTTAGAGCTAAGTCTCTGAATCCTGAGCATCCAGTAATTCGTGGTACAGCTCAGAACCCAGATATTTTCTTCCAGGCTCGTGAAGCTGCACAGAAATATTATGATGCTATTCCAAAGATTGTTCAGACATACATGGACAAACTCGGTAAAGAAATCGGCAGAAAGTATCACCTCTTCGATTATGTAGGTGCTAAGGACGCTAAGTATGTTATCGTAGCTATGGGTTCTGTTTGCGAATGTATCGAAGAATATCTTAACGTAATGGTTAAGAAGGGTGAAAAGATTGGTCTTGTTAAGGTTAGACTTTACAGACCATGGGCTCCAGAACATTTAAAGAAGGTTCTTCCTGCAACAGTAAAGAAGATTGCTGCTCTTGATAGAACTAAGGAACCAGGTGCTATTGGTGATCCTCTCTTTATGGACCTTAAGACAATGTACTATGGTGAAAAGGGAGCTCCAAAGATTTATGCAGTAAGATATGGTCTTGGTTCAAAGGATACAACTCCTGGTATGATTGCTGCTGTATATGCTAACTTAAAGGCAAAGGATACAAAGCACAACTGCACACTTGGTATTCACGATGATGTTTATAAAACATCTCTTGAAGAAATTCCTGGTATTGTTACAGAACCAGCTGGCACAACATGCTGCAAGTTCTGGGGTCTCGGTTCTGATGGTACAGTAGGTGCTAACAAACAAGCTATTAAGATTATCGGTGACAATACAGAGCTTTATGCTCAG
Organism: Anaerovoracaceae bacterium; assembly: GCA_045616685.1. Taxonomy (GTDB): domain Bacteria; phylum Bacillota; class Clostridia; order Peptostreptococcales; family Anaerovoracaceae; genus UBA1764. The sequence continues at coordinate 11,205 of JAZLHF010000015.1, read as the reverse complement.
GGTTACTTCAACTATGACTCAAAGAAGTCTGGTGGTGTAACAATGTCCCACTTAAGATTTGGTAAGAAGAAGATTCAGTCAACTTACCTCATCACAGCTCCTGACTATGTAGCTGTACACAACCAGGCATATGTTCATATGTATGATACAATTGCCGGCTTAAAGAAGGGTGGCACATTCCTTCTCAATACAGTTTGGTCAGATGCTGAATTAGAAGAACATCTTCCAGCAAGCCTGAAGCAGTATATCGCTAACAACGATATTAAGTTCTACACAATCAACGGAACAAAGCTCGGCCAGGAAATAGGTCTTGGTAATAGAATTAACATGATTATGCAGATGGCATTCTTCCATCTCTCAAAGGTTATTCCAGAAAAGGATGCTGTTAACTACTTAAAGTCTTCGATCGAAAACACATATGGTAAGAAGGGTGAAAAGGTTGTTAACATGAACAAGGCTGCAGTAGATGCAGGCGTTAGCGGACTTCATCTTGTAAAAGTCCCAGAATCATGGAAGACAGCTAAGGATAAGAAGGTTGCTGCTGCTAAGGTTCCAGCATTCATTAAGGACGTAGTAGTTCCTGTAAATAGACAGGAAGGCGACAGGATTCCAGTATCAACATTCACAAAGGGTTATGAAGACGGTCACTTCCCAGTAGGCACATCTGCTTACGAAAAGAGAGGCGTTTCTGCATTCGTTCCAGAATGGGATGCTACAAAGTGTATTCAATGCAACCAGTGCGCATTTGTTTGCCCACATGCTTGCATTAGACCAGTTCTGCTCAATGCAGAAGAGACCAAGGCTGCTCCAGAAGGATTCAAGACAATCCAGGCATCTGGTAAGGGATTCGAAGGACTCCAGTACAGAATGCAGGTTGGCGTTCTTGACTGTCTCGGTTGCAGCAACTGCGTAGATGCTTGCCCAGCTAAGGAAAAAGCTCTCACAATGAAGCCACTTGGCACACAGGAAGCAGAAGCAGCTAACTGGGAATACGGCGTATCTGTATCACAGAAAGCAGGCCTCATGGATAAGTACTCTGTAAAGGGTTCACAGTTTATTAAGCCATACTTCGAATTCTCTGGTGCTTGCGCAGGTTGCGGTGAAACACCATATATTAAGGTCATCACACAGCTCTTCGGCGACAGAATGATGATTGCTAACGCAACAGGTTGCTCATCAATTTGGGGTGGTTCAGCTCCATCAATGCCATATACAACAGATGAAAATGGCCACGGCCCATCATGGGGCAACTCGCTCTTTGAAGATAACGCTGAATATGGTCTTGGTATGGCACACGGCGTAAAGCAGATTCGTAACCAGGTTAAGGAATGGGCAGAAAAGCTCGTTACTCTTACAAATGACGTAAAGGTTAAGGATGCAGTTCAGGCTTGGCTTGATGGTTTCAAGGATGGAGAAACAACAAGAGCTACATCAGAAGCTATGTATGAAACACTTAAGGCTGCTAAGCTTGCAGGCGAAGCTAAGAAGCTTGCTAAGAATATTACTGATAAGAAGGACTACCTCGTTAAGAGATCAGTATGGTGCCTCGGTGGTGACGGCTGGTCATATGATATCGGCTTTGGCGGATTAGATCATACTCTTGCATCAGGCGAAGACATCAATGTTCTCGTATTTGATACAGAAGTTTACTCCAACACAGGTGGACAGTCTTCAAAGGCAACTCCAGTTGGTGCTATTGCTAAGTTCGCAGCTTCTGGTAAGAGAATTAAAAAGAAGGATCTCGGCATGATTGCAGCAACATACGGTTACGTATACGTTGCACAGTGTGCTATGGGTGCTGATAAGAACCAGTTCTTAAAAGCTGTTAAGGAAGCAGAAGCTTACGACGGACCATCCCTCATTATCTGCTACGCTCCATGTATTAACCACGGTATTAAGCAGGGCATGAGCGAAACTCAGACAAATGAAAAGAAGGCAGTTGCATGCGGTTACTGGCATCTGTTCAGATTCAACCCACTCCTTAAACAGGCAGGTCAGAATCCATTTACACTTGACAGTAAAGAACCAACAGCATCTTTCAGAGAATTCATTATGGATCAGGTTCGTTACAGCAGCTTAGCTAAGGAATTCCCAGCAGAAGCAGAAGGGCTGTTCGTTCAGGCAGAAGCTAACGCTAAGGAAAGACTTGAAGGTTATAAGAGAATGGCTGCTCAGGTTTACGGCGAAACAGAATAATTTCTCCGATCTCAACAAGAAATTAAATATGAAAGAGCTCTGGCAAATGCCAGAGCTCTTTTGATTTTTGTATTTAGTTATTCATCAAGTTTTGCAAGGCCTCTTGCAAATTTTGATCTATCTTCAGGTGTAAGATCAAAATGATTTATGAATTCTTCACCTAAAGCTTTAAGGTCTGCAACGTTTCCCACAAGAAGTTCAAGCTCGAGTTCGAGGATAGGGACGTTGCCTTTATCTGTGATGATATCTCCACAGTCAATTGAAAGTTCTACTAAACTATCCTTATAGTTAAGTCTAGCTTTACGTCTTAAATATCTCATTTCTAAAAGATTTAAGAGAGGCTTCTGACCAATAAGGTCTAAAAGTACTGTTCCATCTTCGCTGTCTTTGAACATATCAGCTGCCGGAGCAATAAAGCTTTCATCATTAACAGGGATGTTGATTTCTTTTCTTTCATGGAAGCCGTTTGAGCTGCATCCACCCCATTTAAGAGTGGCGAACTTGTGATCGCTTTCACCACGTACTCGAACAGTCATATTATTATTAGAAAGAACTCTATCTTCTGTATCAAAGTAGATTGCCTTCATAACCAAGGTCTCGCGAGTTGACTCGTCGCAGAACTTGCCAATAAAGTCATCTTCCCATATTTGATCTGCTATTTCTTTGGAAGGAATAGCATATTTCATTTCTTGTTCCATATTTCCTCCGTGTCAACCTTGACACGGCAAAAATTATAGTATTAAGCGGTAGTTTTTGCAAGCGAAATATGATATAATTACAAAATGTTCCATTATGGGACAATCTACGAAATTGTCGGGCTCGGTCTTTTTGTGAGAAAAAGGCAAAAAAGAGGCCGGGAACGGGTAAATACTAGGAGGAACTCATGACATCCGCATTAATTAGCAAAGAAAATAGTGAAGCAAAGTTCACAATGACTTTTACTGCTGAAGAATTTGACGCAGCTACAGATGCTGCTTATAAGGCAACTAAGGGCAGATATTCGGTAGATGGCTTTAGAAAAGGTAAGGCTCCACGTAACATGATTGAAAAATGGTACGGCGAAGCAGTGTTTTTTAACGATGCAATTGACACACTTTTAAATTCAAATTATCCAAAAGCATTGGATGAATTAGATATTGAACCAATTTCTCGCCCAGACATCAAGTTCAGCGAAGAAAAAATTGAAAAGCATAAGGGATTCACTGTTACGGTAACAGTTTCCGTAGTTCCTGAATTTGAAGTCAAGAACTATAAAGGAATTAAGGCTGATAGACCAATCCATAAAGTAACAGAAGAGGATATCACAAGAGAGCTTGGATATAGCCAGAAGAAAAACGCTCGTCTCATTAAGAGAGAAGGCGCTGCAGAAAACGGAGATACAGTAATTCTTGATTATGCAGGATTCTGTGGTGAAGAACAGTTTGAAGGTGGTACAGCAGAAAACCAGAGCTTAACACTCGGTTCAAACACGTTTATTCCTGGGTTTGAAGATCAACTAGTTGGTTGCAACGCAGGGGATGACAAAGATGTAAATGTAACATTCCCTAAGGAATATCACGAAGCAAGCCTTGCTGGCAAAGATGCAACATTCAAGTGTCATATTCACGAAGTTAAATACGAACAGCTTCCTGAACTCGACGACGAATTTGCAAAGGATGTCAGTGAATTTGATACACTTGATGAATATAAGGCAGACATTAAGAAGAAGCTTGAAGAAAGTGCTGAAAAGGCTGCCGAATACGCTGGGAAAGATGCGGTTATTAGAAAGCTTGTTGAATTAAACCCAATCACAATACCACAGGTAATGATTGAAGACGAGGCTCAGAACATGCTTCAGGAATTTGCACAGCAGATGGCTTACCAGAACCTTACACTTAAGGATTATTGTAAGTTCCTCGGCAAGAAAGAATCAGAACTTGCTGAAGAGTTTAAACCTCAAGCAGAAGAAAGGCTTAAAGCAAGACTTACAGTTGATGCAGTTGCCAAGGCAGAAGGCTTAACTGTTAGCCAAGAAGAGCTTGATGCTGAATATGCAAACATGGCTGCTCAGTATGGACTCGAAGTTGAAAAGCTCAAGACCATGCTCGTCGGTGAGGGTAATGAAAAGTACATCAAGCAGGATATCTTAAACCGTAAGGCAATTGATTTCCTCTATGCTAATGCTGAGCTGACTGATAAAGAAGAAGAGCCTGCTACAGTAACAGAAGTTAAATAAGCAAATACTTGGGCGGGATATCATCCCGCTCATTTAGTCTAAAGGAGAATAAAAATGAGCTTAATTCCAATGGTTGTTGAACAAACCAGTAGAGGCGAAAGATCTTACGATATTTATTCTAGGCTGCTTAAGGATAGAATCATTTTTCTTGGAGAAGAAATTAATGATGATACGGCAAGCCTTGTTGTGGCGCAACTCCTTTTCCTCGAATCGGAAGACCCTGATAAGGATATAAGCCTTTATATTAATAGCCCTGGAGGAAGTATTTCAGCAGGTATGGCTATCTATGATACTATGCAGTACATTAAGCCGAATGTTTCTACAATTTGCGTTGGCATGGCTGCTTCAATGGCTGCTTTCCTTCTTGCTGCCGGAGAAAAGGGTAAACGCTATGTTCTTCCTAATGCAGAGGTTATGATTCATCAGCCTTTGGGCGGAGCCTCCGGCCAGGCAGAAGATATCAAGATTACTGCAGAACATATTTTAAAAATTAGAAGTAAGATGAATAAGATTCTTGCAGCTAATACTGGGAAAAATATTTCAACTATAGAGAAAGACACAGATAGGGATAACTATCTTGATGCAGAAGAAGCCGTTGCTTACGGACTTGCTGATAAGGTAGTGGAAAAGAGATAAGATGGACGAAAGAAAAGAACTTTGCTGTTCATTTTGCGGCAGACCGCAAAGCGCAGTAAGAAGACTTCTTGTTGGAAACGATGCATATATTTGTGATGACTGTGTTGCAGAATGCTCTAAGGTAATTGAAGAAGAGTTTAATCAAGCTCCTATTACAGAAAGCAAAGAATTAGACTTCAAAGAAGAAATTCCTACTCCGGAAGAAATAGCAAAGACTTTATCAGATTATGTAATTGATCAAGACGGTGCTAAAAAAATTTTGGCCGTTGCAGTATATAATCATTATAAGAGAATTCAGCATATTAAAGATAGCGATGTTGAAATTCAAAAGAGTAATATCTTAATGCTTGGGTCAACAGGTTCAGGTAAAACTTTACTTGCCCAGACATTGGCAAGACTTCTTAATGTTCCGTTTGCTATTGCAGATGCTACAGCCTTAACAGAGGCTGGTTATGTTGGAGAAGACGTTGAAAATATTCTCTTAAAGCTTATTCAGGCCGCTGATTGGGATATTGAAAAAGCTCAGAAGGGAATCATATATATTGATGAAATTGATAAGCTGGCCAGAAAGTCCGACAATCCATCCATCACACGTGACGTTTCCGGAGAAGGCGTTCAGCAGGCTTTATTAAAGATTATCGAAGGTACGGTTGCTAATGTTCCGCCACAAGGTGGAAGAAAGCATCCACATCAGGAATTCATTCCATTTGATACTACAAACGTGTTATTTATTTGCGGCGGAGCCTTCGATGGCGTGGAAAAGATTATTCAGTCAAGAATCGGAGAAAAGACTATAGGATTTAATTCTGATGTTGTTTCTGCAAACAAGTTTGATTCTAATATTCTTGGTAAGATACAGCAAGAAGATCTTCTTAAGTACGGGCTTATTCCTGAATTCGTTGGGCGTGTTCCGGTAGTTGCAGTACTTGAGGAACTTTCAATTGATGCTTTGGTTAGAATTATAACTGAACCTAAAAATGCAATTTTAAAGCAGTATAAGAAGCTACTTGAAATAGACGGCGTTGAGCTTGAAATGGAAGAGGATGCGATTAGAAAGATTGCAGAACTTGCTATTGCTAAAAAGACCGGCGCAAGAGGAATCCGTAGTATATTTGAACAACTTATGACAGATATTATGTTTGAGATTCCTTCAAAGAAAAATATTGACAAAGTTGTGATTACAGAGGAGATGGTTTCATGATAGAAAAAATGCCATTGATCCCATTAAGGGGACTCGTTGTATATCCAAACATGGTAATCCACTTCGATGTGGGTAGAGAAAAATCAATCCTTGCACTTGAAAAATCGATGATGATAGATCAGCGCGTATTTTTAGTTGCTCAAAAAGATCCTGAAGTTGCTCTTCCAACAGCTGCAGATATCTTTGATGTTGGTACTATTGTTAAGGTTAAACAAATGCTTAAGATGCCTGGGGGAAATGTTCGCGTCCTCGTTGATGGTGTTAGTCGTGCTCGCATTGAAGAAGTTGTTCAGGCAGATCCTTATTTTGCTGCAGATATTGAAGAAGTTGAAGAAGAGGATGTTAATACTGCTGAGCCTTCCGTTGCAGCTTTAATGAGAACTGCGCTGGCATTATTTGAAGAATATATTACTAACCATCAGGGTCGTAACAACGATATCTTAAGCGGCATGAACCAGATTGTTGAACCCGGTCGTATGGCTGATATTATTGTTGCTAATATGGATCTTAAAATCGCAGAAAGTCAAAGTGTTCTTTCAACATTTGATCCGGTCGAAAGACTTAGAATGGTCGTAAGTTTTCTTTCACGTGAAAACGAAATCTTAAAGATTGAGGATAAGATTTCTAACAAGGTAAAGAATCAAATGGATAAAACCCAAAGAGACTATTACCTTAGAGAGCAGATGCGTGCAATTAGAGAAGAACTCGGCGATGGGGATGCTAATATCGAAGCTGAAGTTGAGGTTTTTAGAGCAAGACTTCATGAACTTAAGCTTAGCGAAAAAATCACAAAGAAGATTGAAAAAGAGCTTGATAGGCTTGCTCTTATGTCACCTAATTCACCTGATGCTAATGTAAGCAGAACCTATATTGAGTGGGTGCTCGATTTACCTTGGAACAATTCTGTTGAGGATGAAATTGACCTTATAAGGGCTGAAGAAATATTAGAAGAAGATCATTACGGTCTTGATAAGGTTAAGGAAAGAATCCTTGAATACTTAGCCGTTCAGGCTTTAGCTAAATCAGAAAAGGGTCCAATCCTTTGCTTGGTTGGCCCTCCAGGCGTTGGTAAAACTTCAATTGCAAAGTCAATTGCAAGAAGTGTGGGGCGCAAGTTCGTTCATATGTCTCTTGGCGGAATTACTGATGAGGCAGAAATTCGAGGACATAGAAGAACATATATTGGAGCAATACCTGGTCGTGTTATGACCGAAATCAAGGAATGCGAAAGCAAGAATCCGGTATTTCTTTTCGATGAAGTTGATAAGATTGGCAACGACTTCAGAGGCGATCCAGCATCAGCTCTTCTTGAAGTGTTAGACCCAGAACAGAACAAGGAATTCGTTGATCATTATCTTGAAGTTCCATTTGATCTTTCAGGCGTAATGTTTATTTGTACAGCTAATACAGTTGATACAATTCCAAGACCACTTCTTGATAGAATGGAAGTGCTCGAGGTTTCTGGATATACAGCAGAAGAAAAGTTCAATATTGCAAAGAAATATTTAGTTCCAAAGCAAATAAAAGCTCATGGACTTGCTGCAAAGAACATTTCTATTCAGGCCAGTGCGATTAAATCTTTAATCAACGACTACACGAGAGAATCAGGCGTTCGTGGATTAGAAAAAGAAATTGCCAACCTTTGCAGAAAAGTCGCACGCAAGGTTGTTGAAGGTGATAAGGTTAAACAGACAATCACTGCTGCTAATATTGAAGAATACTTAGGCAAGAAACGTTATCACTATGATAAGCTTCTTGGAAAGAATGAGGTTGGCGTAGCAACTGGTCTTGCATGGACTGTTGTCGGTGGCGAAACTTTATTCATCGAAACTGCGGTGCTCCCGGGCTCTGGCAGACTTCAGCTTACTGGACAGCTTGGCGATGTAATGCAAGAGAGTGCTAAGGCGGCAATAAGCTATATTAGAGCTCACTCAGATGAATTTAATCTTCCAGAAGATTTTTATAAGACGAAAGATGTCCATGTTCATGTTCCTGACGGAGCAACTCCTAAGGATGGCCCATCTGCCGGAGTTACGATGTGTATGTCAGTTCTTTCCGCATTAACGGGAAGAAAGCTTCGCAAAGATGTTGCTATGACAGGCGAAATTACACTTCGCGGAAAAGTAACAGCTGTTGGAGGAATTAAAGAAAAAGTTCTTGCTGCACATAGGATGGGAATTAAAAAAGTTCTTCTTCCTGAAGAATGTAGCAAAGATCTTGAAGAACTTCCTGAGAGCGTTAGAGGCAGCATGAAGTTCGTATTAATAAGCGAAGTATCAGATGCGATAAGAGAGGCTTTAATATGATAATAAAGCGTGCCGAGTTTATTACATCTGCGGCAAAGCAAGGGCAGTACCCGCCGCTAGGGCCGGCCGAAATTGCATTCGCTGGACGATCCAACGTAGGCAAATCATCATTGATTAATTTGCTTACTGGAAATAGAAAGCTTGCAAAGGTATCTCAAAATCCAGGCAAGACGAGGACAATCAACTTCTTTAATATTGATGATACTTGGAGAATAGTTGACCTTCCTGGTTATGGGTATGCTAAGGTTTCCAAATCTGAATCTGCAAGTTGGGGCAAGATGATGGAAGACTATCTTGAAAACAGAGAGAGCCTAAAGATTGTTGTCCAGCTTGTCGATTGCAGACATGCGCCTACAGCGCAAGATAGGCAAATGTACGATTATTTACGTTATTACAATCTGTCAGGTCTTGTTGTCGCTACCAAGGCGGATAAACTTTCAAGAAATGAACTTAATAAAAATCTTACAATGATTCGAAAAGAACTTGAGTTAACGCAAGATGAAAAACTGATTGCGGTTTCTGCATTAAATAAAACCGGAGTCGATGAATTAGTAAATGAAATAGGGAGAGTACTCAATGGCCAATGAAATTTTGATTTCAAGAGAACAATTACAAGCTAAGGTTAAAGAACTTGGCGCACAAATCACAAAAGATTACGAAGGAGAAGAAGTTTTATTAGTTGGTATTTTGAAAGGATCAGTTCCTTTTATGGCTGACCTTATGCGTGAAATTAATCTTCCGCTTACAATCGACTTTATGCAAGTTTCAAGTTATGGTGGAGCTACTAAGAGCTCTGGCGTAGTTAAGATTGTAAAAGACCTTGATGCGGATATTACTGGTAAAAACCTCATTATCGTTGAGGATATTATTGACTCTGGCTATACGCTTAGTTATTTAAAGCAGTATTTCGCAAACCGTGGATGTAAGTCACTTAAGATTTGTACTATATTAGACAAGCCTTCAAGAAGACAGGTTGACCTCTTGCCAGATTATTGCGGATTTCAGGTTGATGACTTGTTCATCGTTGGGTATGGCCTTGATTTAGATCAGAAGTATAGAAACTTACCTTATATCTCTTGGATAAAGGATTAATATTTGTGATATAATTAGCTATCAAGTTATTCGAATAGATATTTGCTTTAGGAGGCAATCTTATGGGATACAAAGTACCAGTTGGTATTTCCAACAAACATTTACATCTTTCTCAGGCAGATTTAGAGACGCTCTTTGGACCTGGTTACCAGCTTACATTTAAGAAAGAATTAGTTCAGCCTGGTCAGTTCGCTGCAGAAGAACAGGTAGTAGTAGTTGGACCTAAGGGTGAAGTTAAGCTTAGAGTCCTTGGCCCTGTTCGTGAAGCAACACAGGTTGAGCTTTCCGCAACAGATGCAAGAACATTGGGGTTCAAAGCTCCTGTTAGAGAATCAGGAAAGCTTGATGGAACACCAGGTTGCAAGATTATTGGACCTAAGGGTGAAGTTGAACTTTCACAAGGTGTTATGCTTGCTCTTAGACATATTCATTTAACAGATGAACAGGCTAAGGAAGCTGGCGTTGTAGATAAGCAGATGGTTAGTATAAAAGTTGGCGGCGAAAGAGGGTTAGTATTCGACAACGTTCTTATTAGAGCTGGCGAAAAGCACTATAAAGAATTCCACGTTGATACAGATGAGGCTAATGCAGCTGGGCTCGCAAACGATCAAGAAGTTGAAATTGTTAAATAATGAAAGATCTGAATAAATATATAGATCACACATTGCTCAAAGCAAATGCAACTGAATCAAGTATTAGGAAACTGTGCTCCGAGGCTAAGGAGCACAGTTTTTACGCAGTGTGTGTTAATTCAAGATTCGTTCCTCTTTGTAAAAAAGAATTAGAAGAATCTAATGTCAAGATTGCTTCTGTAATCGGTTTTCCTTTAGGAGCTATGGCAACAGAAGTAAAGGTGTTTGAAACAGAATATGCCGCTAAACATGGCGCTTCAGAAATCGATATGGTTTTAGAAGTTGGCATGATGAAAGAGGGTAACCTCGATGCTGTATATGAGGATATAAAAGCTGTAGTCGATGCTGCTGCAAAATACAACGCAATCGTAAAAGTGATTCTTGAAACAGGTGAATTAACTGATGATGAAATTGTAAGTGCGTGTCATCTTGCTGAAAATGCTGGAGCAAAGTTTGTAAAAACCTCTACGGGATTCGGTGTGGGTGGTGCAACTGAGCATCATGTAGCGTTGATGAGACGATCTGTTTCAGAGGTTGTTTCAGTCAAGGCTTCTGGCGGCATTCGCGACCGTGAAACGGCTCTTAAAATGATTGATGCTGGAGCTGATAGGATTGGAGCTTCCGCTGGTATAGCTATCTGTGAAAACAACTAGATATAGTGGCGTCAAAAGGCCGAAAAACCTTGAAAAATTAAAGTTTTTAAATAATCAAAAAAACTTCAAAAAACTTGTTGACAATACCCTTTGGGATGTCTATAATAATGACTGTTCCGCGCAAATACGGAACTGAACCTTGAAAACATCATAGTGTAGAAATTGAGTCACAGAGAAAATTAAGTTTTTCTCAAGACTGAATTTACAAGAAACAATCTGCAAATTGGTAAGATTGATTCTCTGTACAATTCCTAAAAACAATAATTTCGAAGAA
>JAZLHF010000014.1:0-89124 GCA_045616685.1 Anaerovoracaceae bacterium | reverse complement strand
TTACATAGTGGGCTATAGCGGCAAGTAGATGAGTCTTTCCAAGTCCAGATCCACCGTATATAAAAAGTGGATTGTATTCTGGTGTAAAGTGTTCAGCTATTGCTAAACTTGCGGCCAGAGCCAATCTGTTATTAGGACCAGAAACGAAACTATCAAAAGTATAATGTTTATAAGTAAAATCAGGAATATCTTCTGGTTCTGTTATATTAGAATCCTCTACGAGCTCAAGTTTATACTCCTTGCCAAAAATTTGTACTATGCTGTCGCGTATAATCGAATAGTTGATACTAATCATATTCTTAAGCATGGGGTTAGTTTCAGTCGCAACACAATAGATTAGGCCATTTTCTTCATCGATGGATGTCGGTGAAAGAGGTCTATACCATGTGTCTAATTTAACAGCACTAACCTTATCTGTTGGACAAGTATCAAGGACTGTTTTCCATTTTGATTTCAGTTCTGAATTTTGCATGTCTTCTCCTCTAAATATTGTGTGCTAACTATTATACCAAAAAAGTTTTTCCACAGGAATACCCCTTTTTGAATGCATAATACAGGCCTTTTCCACAGGTTTTCCACTATTTTGTGGAAAAAAAGAGGAATTTACTCCACAACCACAATATATTGATTTTTAAAGCATAAAATTACCAGTAAAAAATTTTTTAAAAATTGGACTTTTGAGAGACTAATTTTGCAAAAGCAAGAAAAAAGTTAAAAAATAGAAAAACTCAAAATATAGGCGATTTTTGGCCTTAAAATGGAAATTACCTACATTATGTGGTATAATAAGCTGTTAGTTTATGTATAAAACGGAGGAAAAAATGGCAAAAGAAATAAAAAAGCCACAAGAGTACAATGCCGAGCAAATTCAGGTTCTTGAAGGGTTAGAGCCCGTAAGAAAACGTCCGGGTATGTATATCGGAAGCACAGGGGAAAGAGGATTACATCACTGTGTTTACGAAATCGTCGATAACTCTGTCGATGAAGCTCTTGCTGGTTACTGTAAAAACATCGAAGTAACAATTCTAAACGATGGAAGTTGCCTCGTTGTCGATGACGGGCGTGGTATGCCTGTTGACATGCATCCAAAGGAACACAAACCTGCTATGGAAGTAATCATGACCGTTCTTCATGCCGGGGGAAAATTTGGCAAGGGTGGTTACCAAGTTTCAGGCGGTCTTCACGGTGTAGGTGCATCAGTAGTTAATGCTCTTTCAACTGAAATGATAGTTGAATCTTGTCGTGATGGAAAAATTCATCAGATGAAATTCAGCCGCGGTAAAAAAACTCAGGATATGAAAGTTGTTGGCAAGTGTGATACAACAGGATGTCGTGTAAGCTTCAAACCAGATCCAGAAATTTTCGATACAGTTGAATTCAGCTATAACACTCTTGAAAATCATTTAAGAGAAACCGCATTCCTTAACAAAGGAATTAAGATTACATTAGCTGATGAACGTGAGGGAAAAACAAAAAAAGAAACTTTCCATTATGAAGGCGGTTTAAAAGAATTTGTTGAATGGCAAAATAGAAACAAAGACGCCGTACATAGTGACATCATTTACTATGAAGTAAAAGGTCAGGGTAAAGAAGTAGAAGTTGCAATGCAGTGGACAACTGCATATACAGAAACAATTCTTTCATATGCAAATAATATTCGTACAACCGAAGGCGGCATGCACGAAATGGGATTTAAAGCATCCATGACAAGAATCATGAATGATTATGCAAGAAAAGCAAAGATCTTAAAAGACAACGATAAAGATCTTGAAGGTGATGACTTTAGAGAAGGTCTTACCGCAATTATTTCTGTAAAACTTACTGAACCTCAGTTCGAAGGGCAGACAAAGACAAAGCTCGGAAACCCTGATATGAGAGGCTTCGTAGAGAAAGCAAATGCAGAATATTTACTCGCATTCTTAGAAGAACATCCTGCTCCGGCAAAAGCAATTTTAGAAAAATGTACAGCTGCTGCACGTGCAAGAGAAGCTGCTAAGAAGGCCAGAGAAATGTCTCGCAAAGGGGCACTCGAAAAGAATAGCCTTCCAGGAAAACTTGCAGATTGTTCAGAAAAAGATCCTGCAATTTCTGAAATCTTTATAGTCGAAGGGGACTCCGCTGGTGGCAGTGCAAAAGAAGGTCGTGACAGAAAACGTCAGGCTATCCTTCCACTTCGCGGAAAGATTTTGAATGTAGAAAAAGTTCAAGAACATAGAATGCTGCAAAGTGATACTATAAAAGATATGATTACTGCATTTGGTTGCGGATACGGTAAGAATTTTGATATTGAAAAACTTCGTTATCACAAGATTATCATGATGACAGATGCCGATGTCGATGGTGCACATATCAGAACATTGTTATTAACTCTTTTCTTCCGTTATATGCCAGAGTTAATCAAGGGCGGATATGTTTACGCTGCACAACCGCCTCTGTTCAGATGCAAAGTTGGTAATGAAATTCGTTACACATATTCTGATAGGGAACAAGAAGAGGTTCTTAAAGAAATGGGTAAGGGAGGAAAGAAAGTTGATATTCAACGTTACAAAGGTCTTGGTGAAATGGATGCAACTCAGCTTTGGGAAACAACCATGGATTATAACACAAGAACTCTTGTACAGATAACAATAGAAGATGCTGCTCAGGCAGATCAGATATTCACAACATTGATGGGCGACAAGGTTCCACCACGTCGTGCATTCATTGAAGAAAATGCACAGTACGCAACTTTGGATGTATAAAGAAAGGAGGATTTCAAAATGGCAAAGAATAAAGAAGAACAAATGACAGTTGATACTTCAAGAGTCATTCAACACGAAATCTATGATGAAATGAAAACCTCCTACATCGATTATGCTATGTCAGTAATCGTTGCCCGAGCACTTCCAGATGTTCGTGACGGCATGAAGCCTGTACATAGAAGAATTTTGTACGGACTTTCAACACTTGGTATTACTCCGGATAAGCCTCATAAAAAGAGCGCAAGAATCGTCGGCGAAGTAATGGGTAAATACCACCCACACGGTGATTCTTCTATTTATGAAGCTATGGTTAGACTTGCTCAGCCTTGGAATATGAGATACACACTGGTCGATGGGCATGGTAACTTCGGCTCCATGGACGGAGACGGCGCAGCTGCATCTCGTTATACAGAAGCAAGAATGGCTCCATTTGCACAGGAAATGCTTCGCGATATTGAAAAGAACACGGTAAATTTTGTTCCTAACTATGATGGCGAAGAAGAAGAGCCAGTAGTACTTCCAAGCAGATTTCCTAACCTTCTTGTAAATGGTGCAAATGGTATTGCCGTAGGTATGGCAACATCAATTCCCCCACATAACCTTTGTGAAGTTATCGATGGAACAATCGAATTGATTGACAATCCGGATGCAACCGTTGAAAATCTGATGAAGCATATAAAAGGACCTGACTTCCCAACTGGTGCAACAATCGTTGGTAAGGCTGGAATCAAAGATGCTTACAAGACAGGTATCGGTAAGGTAAAGATTAGAGCAAAGGCTGAAATCGAAGAAGGAAATAAAGGATGCTCAATCATCGTTTCCGAAATTCCTTATGCAGTTAATAAAGCTGTAATGATTCAGCACATGGCTGAACTCGTAAGAGATAAAAAAGTTGATGGAATTAAAGATATCCGTGATGAGTCTTCCAAGGGTGAAGTAAGAGTTGTTATTGAACTTAAGAAGGATGCAAATCCTCAGGTAGTTCTCAACAGACTTTACAAGCACAGTGAACTTGAAAGCAACTTTAGTGTAATAATGATTGCTTTGGTTGATGGTCGTCCACAGACACTTAACCTTAAGCAAGTATTAGAAGAATACATTAAGCATCAGAAAGAAGTAATCACAAGGCGTACACAGTTTGAGCTTGATAAGGCTTTGGCGCGCGCGCATATATTAGAAGGTTACAGAATTGCACTTGATAATATTGATGCAATCATCAAGACAATCAGAAGTGCATATGATGATGCTAAGGAACAGTTAATGAAGAAATTCAAACTGTCCGATAAGCAGGCTCAGGCAATTTTAGATATGCAACTTCGTAGATTGCAAGGTCTTGAACGCGACAAGATTGAAGCTGAGTATGCAGAATTGCAAAAGAAGATTAAGCAGTACAAGGCAATCTTAGCTGATGAAAAACTTCTTATGGATGTAATCAAGTCCGAACTTGAAGAAGTTAAAAAGAAATGGGGAGACAAACGTCGCACACAGATCCAGGCTAATGATGAAGAATTTGAAGAAGCAGATTTAATCGAAGAAGAAAATGTAGTTGTTACAATTTCTCACCTCGGTTACATTAAGAGAATTCCATCTGATACATACAAGCTCCAAAGACGTGGAGGCAAAGGTGTAACAGGACAGACGACAAGAGAAAATGACTTTGTAAAGCATCTCTTAACAACATCCACTCACACCAACCTTACATTCTTCACTAACTTTGGTAAGGCCTATAAGATCAAAGGTTATGAGATTCCAGAAGGCAGCAGAACTGCAAAGGGTGTACCTGCAATTAACTTCCTTAACTTAATGCAGAGAGAAAGAATTACAACAGTACTTCCTATCCAAGATTTTAATGCTGATAGATACCTCATCCTTTGCACAAAGCAAGGTATGATTAAGAAGATGAGTATTAAGGAACTTGATACAAACCGCAAGGCTGGTCTTATCGCAATGAAGCTTCACGAAGGAGATGAACTTATTAGTGTTAAGGAAACTTCCGGCACAAGTAACGTAATCATCATTACTGCTAAGGGTAAATGCATTTGCTTCAGTGAAGATGATGTTCGTGAAATGGGAAGAGCTGCTTCTGGAGTTAAAGCTATCACTCTCGAAAAGGGCGATAGAGTTGTATCCATGGAACTCGCAGAAAAGAAAGAACAACTTCTCGTAGTTACTAAGAAAGGATTCGGCAAGAGAACACCTGTTAAAGAATACAAGGTTCAGGCTCGTGGCGGTAAGGGGCTCTTAACTTATGACAAGAGCAAGTTCGAAAAGACTGGTGAACTTATCGGAGCAATGGTTGTTAAGGATAGCGATGATGTCTTCCTCATCAACAGCGGAGGTATCATTATTAGAATTAATGCCGGCGAAGTTTCTAAGCTCGGAAGGACAACTCAGGGAGTAAGAATCATGAAGACAAATGAAGACGGTGAAATCGTAAGCATGGCTCGTGGTCCTCGTGATGAAGATTCTTCGGAAGAGAATGGCGAAGAACAAGAACAATTAGAAATTTAAAGGTAAATATAATGAGTAGAGTTTTTAGTGGTGTTCAGCCTACGGGCAATATTCATCTTGGAAATTATTTAGGAGCTTTAAAGCAATTTGTAGAACTTCAAGATGAAAATGAATGTATTTACTGTATTGTTGATGAACATGCAATCACTGTTCCTCAAAATCCCAAAGAGTTAAAACAGCACATCTTAGATGTAGCAGCTTTATATATGGCAGTTGGTGTAGACCCAAAGAAGTCCATTGTTTTTGTTCAGTCACAGGTTAGTGGGCATGCAGAACTTGGTTGGATTTTAAACTGCTGTGCAAATACAGGTGAACTTTTCAGAATGACTCAGTTTAAAGCTAAGTCAACTGGAAAAGAATCAGTTGGTGCAGGCCTTTTGACCTATCCTGTACTTATGGCTGCAGACATTTTACTTTATGATACGGATATCGTTCCTGTTGGTAACGACCAAAAGCAGCACATCGAGCTTACAAGAGATCTCGCTATCAGAGTTAACAACAAGTACGGAAAAACTTTCGTTGTTCCTGATGGAAGATTCCTTAAATCTGGAGCTCGTGTTATGGCATTAGACGATCCAACAGCAAAGATGTCAAAATCAGCTGCAAACGAACACAGTAGAATTTCACTTCTTGATGAACCAAGCAAAATTAAGAAGAGCATCATGAAGTCAACAACAGATAGCGAAGGAATCATCAGGTTTGATATTGAAAACAAGCCTGGTGTATCAAATCTTCTTTCTATTTATTCTGCTTTGACAGGAAGGTCTATTGAAAGCCTTGAAAAAGACTATGAGGGACACGGCTACGGAGATCTTAAGAAAGACCTCGTAGAGGTTGTAACCGAATCTCTTGCTCCTATTCAGCAGAGATATAAGGATATTCGCGAAAGTCAGACCCTTATCGATGCCTTAAATGACGGCGCTGAAAGAGCGGATGTAATTGCTCAGAATACATTAAAGCGTGTTCGCGACACATTTGGACTTGGGTTATAGTAAAAAATCATGAAAACCGTTAGTGTTAAGACAGAAAAACCGTATGAAGTACTGATAGAGCACGGAATTTTGGACCGCGCAGGGCAAATTGTGGCTCAGCAGCGTGCCATGGAGCTCTTAGATTTGGAAAAACCAGCAGGCGAGCTGATTTCTCCAGGTAAGTGTTGCATTGTAACTGACAGAACAGTCGAAGCCCTTTACCTTGAAGAAGCCAGAGTCGCTTTCAGAGCTGGCGGTTTTGATGTCTGCAATTTTGTAATCGATGGTGGTGAAGCGAGTAAAACAATGCAGGTCGCAAGTTCTTTGATCGACTTTCTTGCCGAGATGAGATTTACAAGATCGGATTTAATTGTTGCGCTTGGTGGCGGAGTTGTTGGCGATCTCGCAGGTTTTGCCGCAGCAATGTACATGAGAGGAATAGATTACGTTCAGATTCCAACAACGGTACTTGCAGCAGTTGATTCCTCTGTTGGCGGTAAGACTGCGGTAAATCTTTCAGAAGGGAAAAATTTAGCCGGAGCATTCCATCAACCAATTCAAGTAATAATTGATCCTGGTTTATTCGACACATTGTCATCTAATATTTATAATCAGGGACTTGCAGAAGCAATCAAAGCAGGAATGATAGCAGATAGATTTTTATTTGAGTCATTCGAACTTGGAAGTTTTGATATTGAAGATGTAATTGCAAAAGCAATTGCCATTAAATCAAGAATTGTTTCTGAAGATGAAGAAGATCGTGGTCAAAGAAATTTACTTAATCTCGGCCACACGATTGCGCATGCAATAGAAAAGGCTAGTGCATACGAAATTTCGCACGGAGATGCCGTTGCAATCGGTCTTTACACAATTGCGAATGCAACTGGCGCAAAGAAGCTTACTGAAAGAGTTTATCGTACATTGGCGATAAACGGTTTACCTTGGAAATGCGATATTCCAAAAGAAGAAATCTTAGCACAGATTGCATTAGATAAAAAACGTCAAGGAGACACAATTAAGATTATCGTTCCTATCAGAATTGGTGAGTGCGAGATTAGAGAAATGTCACTTGATGAAGCGAAAGAATTTTTATCAAAAGGATTCTAAGAATGATTTTTATTAACGATAAAATTAAAGTTGCTACATTTGGAAACACACATGAAAAAGAAGTTGGTGTAATAATCGAAGGATTCCCGATTGATTTTGAAGTGGACTTTGACGATGTGCAAAGGATGCTTGATAGAAGGCGTCCTGGTTCATCAGAAATAGTTAGCCAAAGAAATGAAGAAGATGTTCCGAATGTAACAAGCGGTATTTCGAATAATAAAACAACAGGTGATATTATTCGTGTCGTTTTCGAAAATAAGGATATAAAGAATTCTAATCAGGATAAAGATTATGTACCAAGACCTGGTCACGGTGATTTCACTTATTTTAAAAACACTGGAAAGTTTTTAAAGGGTGCGACATCAGCAAGGTCTACTGTAGGTTTAGTCTTTGCTGGTTCACTTGCAAAACAGTATTTAGCTAAACGAGGGATTTTCGTTAGTACAAAACTGCTGGGGCCAAGCGAAGAAGAAATAAAAGAGGCTATGAAAGAAGGAGATTCCATCGGAGGCCTCGTAGAGTGTAATATTATTGGACTCGAAGCCGGCTTTGGTAACCCATATGGGGCAAAACTTGAGAGCGTAATCAGCTCTTGTGTGTTTAATATCCCAGGAATTAAGGGTTTAGAGTTTGGAACCGGCTTTGAAAGTTTGAAATATAAGGGTTCAGAGCTAAATGATGCTTTTATCGTTGATAGTGGCAAGGTTAGAACCGAGACAAATAACTGTGGTGGAGTGCTTGGCGGCCTTGCAACAGGCAGTCCTGTTGTCTTTAGAACAGCATTTAAGCCTGCTGCAAGCATCAAAAAACCGCAAAAAAGCGTTAATTTGATGACTTTAGAGACAGTTTCAGTGATTTCTGAAAACAGAAATGACCCTTGTATTGCAGTTAGAGGAGCGGTAGTAGTAGAAGCTGCCGCAGCCATCGCTATTTTAGATATATGCTTGAATACGGATTATTAGGACACAAAATACAATATAGTTTTAGTAAAAAGATCCATGAATCTTATGGACTCTATAATTACAACCTTTACGATGTAAAGCCAGAAGATTTGGACGAGTTCTTCGCAAATAGAACGTGGAAGGGAATCAATGTAACTATCCCATATAAGCGCGAAGTTCAGAAATATGTTGACGAAGAGACCGAAATTGCAAAAAGAATCGGGGCAATCAACACAATCTACGAACAGAACGGAAGGCTGATTGGCGATAATACTGATTTTTACGGGTTTTTGCACCTTTTGAATTTGGTAAGAGCCAAAACAAATGGCAAGAAGGTACTCATTTTAGGCCGTGGCGGAGCAGCAAAATGCGTTCGCGAAGCTATGAAAGAGCGCCATGCAGCTGTAATTTGGCAGACTCATAGGCATGAATTGCAGGACCTTTCCAAAATGGCAGATGCCGAAATCATTGTAAATGCAACGCCTCTCGGCACCGCTCATTCTGTATACTGGGGTGCAAGCCCTTGCGATCTTAAACAATTTAAGAAGTGCGAGCTTGTTATCGACCTTGTATATACACCAAAAGAGACTCCTCTTCTTAAACAGGCCAAAGAACTTGGAATTCAAGCGATTGGCGGAATTGAGATGCTTAAATTCCAGGCTGAAAAGTCAGCGCATCGTTTCATGCTTTGCCAAAATCTCATCCTTGTCGGCATGCCAGGGGCGGGTAAAAGCTATATTGGAAGACAACTTGCCGAAAAAACCGGCCGCGTTCTTCTTGATACCGACCTTGCAGTAAAGGAAATGACAGGTTTAACCCCTGATGTTATCATAAAAGCAAAGGGTGAACAGACTTTTAGAAAGCTTGAACACGAGGCGTTTATCAAATTGGTAAACACTCCAAACGCTATAATTTCAGCAGGTGGCGGACTCGTTACTTATTTACCTAATAGAGAATACATAAGAAAATGCCTTGTTGTATGGCTACAGCGAGACCTTGAGAAACTTGGTACAGCTAATAGGCCATTATCCAAGAACCTAATTGAATTGTATGCACTGCGTAATCCTTACTACGAAGAGATTTCGGATGTGGTTATAGATAACAATGGAACACCAGGTCAGTGTGTTTCAGAAATAAAGAAGGTGTGCAAAGTATGAAGCCAGTATTATTAGTAATGGCAGCAGGTATGGGTAGTCGTTATGGTGGTCTTAAGCAGATTGACCCTATCGGTCCAAATGGCGAAGTAATTATAGATTACTCGCTTTATGATGCAAAAATAGCAGGCTTTGAAGATGTTTACTTTATTATAAAGAAAGAAATCGAGGATGATTTCAAGAAAGTAATCAATCGCGGAGCCGGAAAACATCTTAATGTTCATTATCTTTATCAAGAAATCGGCAAGATTCCAGAAGGTTTTACAGTGCCAGATTCCAGAAAAAAGCCTTGGGGAACCGGCCATGCTATTTTGATGGCCAAGGGAGCAATCGATGTGCCATTTGCAGTAATTAATGCAGATGATTATTATGGTCCAGATGCCTTCAAAATTTTATACGATTATTTAAGCGACATTCCAAGCAAAGAAGCAAGGTCAAACGGTGTTAAACGTTTTTGCATGGTTGGTTATCGCCTTGAAAATACACTTACAGCTAATGGCTCTGTTGCAAGAGGCGTTTGTGAAGAAGATGCCGCAGGTCACCTAACAGGTATTACAGAAAGAACTAAGATTCAGCTTAACAACGATCGCATTCAATATAGCGAAGATGATGGTAAGACATGGATTGATATTTCAGCAGGCACGCTTGTATCGATGAACATGTTCGGATTTTCTCCGGCAATTTTAGAGGAGCTTGATAAGAGATTTCCTGCAGCGCTGATGAAGATACTCGCAACAAATCCAGACAAGGGGGAATTCTTTATCCCTGCAATTGTTAGCGAATTAATAAATGAAGGAATCGCAACAGTAAAAGTTCTTCCTTCATGTGATAAATGGTACGGCGTTACATACAAAGAAGATAAGCCAGATGTAATGCAGGCCATGAAAGAAAAAATTGCTATGGGTCAGTATCCTGAAAAACTTTGGTAAATGAAATGAAGATTTTAGTTATTAACGGACCAAATATTAACCTACTTGGCGAAAGAGAGCCCGAACTTTACGGAAATAAAACTTATCGCGATTTAATTGTACTTTGCGAAGAAACTTGCAAAGCGCACGATGCAATATGCATCACGTTCCAAAGCAATCACGAAGGTGCAATTGTTGATGTAATTCAGCAAGCTAAAAAAGATGAAATCGATGGCATTGTGATTAATGCAGCAGCATATTCACATACAAGCATCGCAATTCTTGATGCTCTCAAGGCCGTTCAAATTCCAACGGTTGAGGTCCATATAACAAATCCAAAAAAGCGCGAAGAATTTAGACATACTGATTATGTTGCCCTTGCTGCTAGACAAACAATTTCAGGCAAAGGCATTGAAGGCTACAAAGACGCAATTGAAATCTTATTAGGAGCTTTACATGGATGTAAGAATTGAGCCAGGAAAATATTGGGGCAAAGTGACTCTGCCACCAAGCAAAGCAGAAATGCACCGCAAGATTATTATCGGTACTCTTGCAAAAGCTGGACGCATCGATGGATCAGATGATTGCGATGATACAAAAGCAAGTTTTGATGCATCATATGCATTGGTAAGAACTTATCCTAAAGGCAAAGAACCAGAAGCAAGAAAATGCAGATGTGGATCTTCTGCTGCTACATTAAGAATGTTACTTCCTGTTGCCGGAGTAATCGGCAAAAAATTTATTTTTGAAGGAAGTGAACAATTATCATCTCGCCCAATCAAAGAACTTCTTGATGTTCTTCGTGAACATGGAATGATGGTCGAAGGTGACTGTCTTCCTATAATAGTATCAGGGAAACTTCAGCCAGGTGAATATAAAATTTCTGGCGATGTAACATCCCAATATATTTCAGGTCTTTTGATGGCGCTTCCATTTTTAGAAGGAGATTCAACATTAGAAATTTCAACTGAACTTGAAAGTAAAGCATATGTAGAAATCACGCTGCAGTGCTTAAAAGAATTCCAAGTTGAAATAGGTGGTGAATTTGGAAAGTGGCAAATCAAAGGAAATCAAACTCCTGTGTTGCCAGAGCCGCCCAAAAAAGCCTATGAATATGCAAATCCAAATTATAAGCATACATTTAAAAAGCATCAGAATCCGACTTCTCCGGGAAGCGGAATCAAGTGCGAACCAGATTGGACGATTGCAGCGAATTATATAGTAGCAAATATGTTTGGTTCAGAAGTTCAGATGGATGGACTTAACGAGAACAGTCTTCAGGCTGATAAAGCAATCGTCGAGGATATTAAACATCTTGGTGAAAGCATCAATGTAAGTCAAACTCCAGATATCGCACCAATTTTAGCAGTGGCGGCTTGCGGATTTAAAGGAGATACAACTTTAACAGGATGTAGACGTCTTAAGTTTAAAGAAACAGATCGCATTGAAAATACTGTTGCAATGATTAATGCCCTTGGTGGAAACGCGGAAGGAACAGAGGACAGCATCATAATTCATGGCACAGGAAAGTTAGTTGGAGGCACTGTTAATCCAAAAGGCGATCACAGAGTAGCAATGGCTGCAACAATTGCCGCACAAATTTGTGAATCGTCTGTCAGCATCATCGGTGCAAATTGTGTTTCAAAATCTTGTCTAAATTTCTTTATGGATGGAACTTGGCTTGGCGCTAAGATGTATTATAACGTATAAAAAATGAACAGCAGATATTTTGATTATAAGATGCATGCAACTCAATCAGCAAGAAAACTGCTGATGGGTTTGAGTGATAAAAAAGGGCACACAGCAGATGAGCTTACAGAAAAGATTTTTGTAGGTGTAATCAATCTTGCCGTAAATAAAATTGGTAAGCCAGAGCTTGCAAATTATTTATTTGATGCAACCAATACAAGAAATAGAGATGTTACAACAGAAAAATTTGATGAGTGTGTAAACTTACTTGCCGAAGCTTTCAAAGCCGGTAATCGCAATGATTATCAGTTTTTCTGGAATATGACAAAAGAAGCAATGTATTGCGTTGAAGGTGAAGCAAAAGAAGCTCTGGAGGCAGAAATCGAAGCATCCACTATTGCTTATCATATCTCTAATGCTGCTAAAGAAGCTGTTGGCGCAACAGGTCTTAAGTATGCAAGTAATCAATTGGTATTCTAACATGAAGTATTTTATTGCAGGCCCTTGTGCCATTGAATCTGAAGAACAAATTCACAGCATTGCAAAAGAAGTAAAAAAGAGCAGAGCAAATATTCTTCGCGGGGGTGCATTCAAACCAAGAACCTCACCGTACACATTCCAAGGCTTAGGCGAAGAAGCATTATCATTCTTAACATCAGCTGCAAAAGAAAATGGGATGCAGTCTGTTTCTGAAATTGTTGATATAGCGCAGCTTCCACTTTTTAAAGATATAGATATTTTGCAGGTTGGTTCTCGCAACATGCAGAACTTTAGTTTATTAAAAGAACTCGGCAGGCAAGATAAACCAGTAATTTTAAAAAGAGGTTTTGCAAGCACTGTATCTGAATGGCTCTTTGCTGCAGAATATATTATAAGTGAAGGAAATAAAAATGTTATTCTTTGCGAAAGAGGAATTCGCACTTTTGAAGACAGCACAAGATTTACATTGGACATTTCTGCAATTCCTGTTGTTAAATCAAAATCTAATTTAGATATAATTGTTGATCCGTGTCACGCGTCTGGAAACTGGGAATATGTAATTCCTCTTTCTAAGGCCGCAATTGCTGCAGGATCGGATGGACTTATGATTGAAGTTCATAACAACCCTGATTATGCTCTGTCAGACGGTGCGCAAAGTCTGACTCCGGCAAACTTTGAACTTCTTTCAAGGGAGGTACTGTAATGAATCTTGAAAGAGCAAGACATAAGATTGATCGAATCGATGAAAAAATAGCAGATCTCTTTAACGAAAGACAAAAAATTTCTGGTGAAATTGCAAAAATTAAAATTGGGCAAGGACTTCCTACTCAAGATTTGGCCAGAGAAGAGCAAGTTATGAAGCGTGCAGAAGAAAGATGCGGTGTTTATGGCCGCGAACTCTTTCAAAAAATCATGGATTTATCCAAAAAAGAGCAGGCTAAGTTTAAATAAAGGTGAGAAAACGGGCTAAAAAAGAAGCCCGTTTTTTATTGCTATAAATTGACAATAATTTACATATACTGTATAATATTTCCAATTAAAAGGAGGTATTATATGAATTCAGTACATTTAATCGGTAGACTTACCAAGGATCCAGAACTTCAGTATGGGGGTCCAAACAAAATTCCTTATTGCAATTTCGTCGTTGCAATTGATCGAGGCAAGACCAAGGACGGCCAGGCTGCCGGAGCTGATTTTCCAAGGATTACAGCCTTTGGAAAGACTGCGGAAAACATGCAAAAATACGTTGAAAAAGGCAATTTAATCAGCATTGATGCCTGCATCAGAACCGATGTTTACGAAAAAGACGGAAACAAACGTTATAAAACCGAGCTTTTGGCCAATAGAGTTCAGTTTTTACAGTGGAAAAAGAAGGATGAAAAAGAGGTTCCAGAAATTCCGAAAAACCTTGAAGAAATTACGGATGAGAGCTGCCCTTTTTAGCCTAAAAGTCTTGTAATTTCAAGCTTTTTACCTTAAACTATAAGGACTTAAAGATTTGTTTTCAATATAACAAATTTAGGGGTTCATAAAGGAGAAAAGCCACATGAAGAAGTTTATCGCTTTGCTGCTTGTACTCGCAATGATACTTGGACTTGCAGCCTGCGGAAACACAGGTTCAAAAAGTGAACAAAAAAATGAAATTGTTGTAGGTCTGTCACAAGATTTAGGCGATAGCCTTGATCCATATCAGATGTCTTCAGCAGGTACGCGCGAAATTTTAACCAACGTATATGAAGGTTTGTATAAACCAAATTCATCTGGTGAATATGTTCCTGCAATTGCAAGAGAATATGAAGTATCAGAAGATGGTCTTACATACACTTTTAAATTAAACGAAGGTGTAAAGTTTCATAACGGAAAAGATTTATGCAACGATGATTTAGAGTATTCATTTAAAGCATGCGAAGAAACAACGCTTGACACAAGTCTTCCAAATTTTTTTGAAAATGCAGATATTCTTGTAAATGGTAAAGGTGAAGTCGTTATTACTCTTAAACAACCTATGAGTGATATCTTAGCTTACCTTTCACTGATTTATATTGTTCCGTGCGATTACGCAAATCAGTTAACTGCTCCCGTTGGAACAGGTCCGTTTAAATTTGTCAGCAGAAGTGTACAGGACAATGTTGTATTAGAAAAGTTCGAAGATTACTACGGGGAAAAAGCAAAGCTGGATAAAGTTACTTGCAAAATTTACGAAGATACCACAGTAATGATTACAGCACTTAATGCCGGAGCAATCGATTTTGCAGCACATCTTACACTTGATCAAGTTCGTGGATTGGGTGACCAGTACAATATATTAGAAGGAACAATGAATTTGGTTCAGGCATTATATCTTAATAATGCCCGTGCCCCATTTGATGATGTAAAGGTTCGTCAGGCTTTATGCTATGCAATTGATAAGGATGCAATTCTTGAAATTACAGCAGAAGGACACGGCTCAAAGCTTGGAACTTCAATATATCCAGCGTTTAAGAAGTATTTTGATGAAAGCTTAATTGATTATTATCCATACTCACCAGAAGTTGCAAAACAGATGCTTGCAGAAGCAGGTTATCCAAATGGATTTGATATGGAAATCATAGTTCCATCGAACTACACACCACATGTAAATGTTGGTGCGGTTATTGTTCAGCAGCTTCAGGCAGTTGGCATCAATGCACAACTTAAAGAAGTTGAATGGAACACATGGCTCACCGATGTTTATCAGGGAAGAAATTTTGACGCAACAGTTTCTGGATTTGATGCATCGACTTTAACAGCAAATGCTCTTCTTGAAAGATGGCAAACAGGTCACAAGAAGAACATGATTAATTTCTCAAATGAAATGTATGATGACATGATGGCTATGGCAAATGCTTCAACGGATGAAGAAGAGCGCACCGCATGTTTCAAGAATGCAGCAGAAGTCTTAACAAGAGAAGCTGCTAATGTATATATTCAAGACCTTGCAGAATTTACAGTCATCAATAAAGCTCTTGATGGATTTGAATTCTACCCATTGTATAAATTAGATTTTTCAACAATTTATTATCCAGCAGCTAAGTAATGAAGTATGTCCTTAAAAAAATAGGAACACTGATTATCACTCTGCTGATAATCTCGTTTTTAGCATTCATTGCCTTTCAGTTGATCGGTAATCCTATCGCATCAATGCTTGGTACTAACGCTACACCAGAAGCTATCGAAGAGCTCACAAAAGAGTTAGGTTTCGATAGACCGGTTATGATACGCTATTTTGAATGGCTAGGAAACTTCATTAAAGGAGATTTTGGTATCTCTTACAGTTACCATCTTCCTGTAACGGCTATGGTTGCTCCAAAGCTCGGAGTTACTGTAACCCTTACAATCTTCGCATTTTTGCTTACTGTAATCATCTCGATTCCTTTAGGCGTACTTGCTGCAAGGAAAGAAAATGGACTTTTAGACAGAACTCTTCTGGTTCTTGACCAGATTATTATGGCTATTCCTCCATTCTTCATTGGAATTTTATTAACATGCATTTTCGGATTAGTCCTGCGCGTATTTACGCCAGGACTATTCATATCTTTTAACGAAAATCCATTAGGGTATATTGGATATATGCTCTTCCCCGCTTTATCCATTGCAATTCCGAGAATTGCAATGACGATTAAAATGTTTAGATCAGCAATTCTTTCAGAAATGAAGCAAGACTATATAAGAACAGCCTATGCTCGTGGAGCTAACAGAAAACGTGCATTAAATGAACATGCACTTAAGAATGCAATCATTCCTGTTATCTCTTTTCTTGCAGTTTCTCTTTCAGAGATGCTTGCAAACTGTATCGTTGTTGAACAGATTTTTTCCGTACCAGGAATCGGAAGGCTTCTCGTTTCATCAATCGGTACAAGAGATTTTACAGTAGTACTTGCAATAGTTATGATTCTTGCAACATGGGTTGTAATCGTAAATTTTATTGCAGATATCATTTATCAATTAATCGATCCAAGAATCAGACTTAACTAATGAAGAAATTTAATTTAAAAAACGAAAATCGCTTATTAGTTATAGGTAGCATAATAACAGCTGCTATGTTTTTGGTTGTAATTGTTGGACAATTCTATACGCCTTACAATCCAAACTTTATGGATGGCAATGCAAGACTTGACTCACCAAGCTGGCAGCACATCATGGGAACAGATAACTTTGGACGTGATATTTTCTCCAGAGTAATCGAAGGCTCAGGTACGACACTGACAATTGCCCTTTTGGTTATCTTCTTGGGTGCAGCAATAGGCATTATAATTGGTGCGCTTTCAGGCTATTTTGGCGGTTGGTTTGACAATGTTCTGATGCGTGTATGTGATGTAATTACTGCGTTTCCAAGCATTATGCTTGCCCTTGTTATTATCGCAATTCTTTCACCAAATGAAAAGAATATCGTAATTTGCCTTGCGATTTTATTTATACCAAGTTTTGCTCGAATTACCAGATCTGAAATGGTAAAGCAGCGCAATCAAAACTATGTCAAACTTGCGAAACTTATGGGTGCAAGCAATGGCAGAATTATTTTTAAGCACATACTTCCAAACATGATTCCGGTTTTACTCCCAGCAATCACGATTGGATTTAACAATGCAGTTCTTGCTGAAGCATCAATGAGTTTCTTGGGCGTTGGTGTATCACCAAATAAACCAAGCCTCGGTCGTATGCTTTCTGAATCTCAGAACTTTTTAGTTGGCGGAGCTCCATGGTATGCACTCGCAGTTGGTAGTGCAATTGTACTTTTAATTTTAGGTTTATCACTTCTTGGGGAAGGACTTCAGCAGCGCAGGAGAAATAAGTAATGTCAAAAATCCTCACGGTTGAAAATATGAGAATTAAATTTAAATCACGTCCTGATAAGTATGCAGTAGATGGGATTAGTTTTGATATTGAAGATGGCCAAATCATGGGCCTCGTTGGTGAATCTGGTTCTGGTAAATCTGTAACGGCCATGGCTATTTCGGGACTTCTTCAAAAATCTCTTATCGAATACGAAGGGGCTATCAAAGTTGACGGCAAAGAGATGCTTGATACCGATCGAGAAGATATTCATCTTATGCAAGGAACTGATATTGCTGTAGTTTTCCAAGAGCCAATGACTTCGCTTGATCCGCTTATGAAGGTTGGTCTTCAGGTTGAAGAAGCTTTGTTTATTCACTATCCCAAGACAAGTCCTGAAGATAAGAAAAATCAAGCACTCCAGGCTATGACAGAAGCAGGATTATACGATGTAGAAAACGTTTATAACAAATATCCTCACGAATTATCAGGTGGTATGCTTCAAAGAGTTTGTATTGCAGCTGCTATCATCTCAAATCCAAAACTTTTAATTGCAGATGAACCTACAACAGCTTTAGATGTTACAACTCAGCAGCACATCATCGATCTTCTTAAGAGAATTAATAAAGAAAAAGGAACCTCGATTTTATTTATCTCGCATAACCTCGCTGTTGTGCATGCACTTTGTGATAAAGTAATCGTAATGCAAAAAGGAAAGATTGTTGAGAGCGGAACAATTTGTGAAGTTTACAATAATCCAAAACATACTTACACACAGAAATTACTCGCGGCAATTCCAAGTCGTGATAAAAGATATTAATGGAAAAAGAATTAATCTTACAAGTTAATGATGTATGCAGTACATATAAGATGACAGGACTTGCTGGTAGAAAAAAATCAGTAGGAGTGCTTGATCATGTAAGTTTTGAAATTAGAGCTGGTCAGGTATTTGGTCTTGTAGGCGAATCTGGATCTGGCAAGTCGACGCTTGCAAAATGTATTTTAGGAATGACAGATTACACAGGAGAAATTAAGCATTTCAGTAAACGTCCTCAAATGGTTTTTCAAGATCCATATTCTTCACTTAATCCTTCTATGACAATTCATAGAATTTTAGAAGAGCCACTTCTTATTTACGGAAAGTATAATAAAGAAGAACGCGAAGAAAGAATTGTTAAGACCATTTTAGAAGTGGGTCTTAATGAAGAAGTGTTGAGTTGTAAGCCAAGTCAGCTTTCCGGGGGAATGCGTCAGCGTGTATGTATTGCCGCAGCTCTGATAACTCGTCCTAAATTCATCATATTAGATGAGCCTGTATCTGCATTGGATGTAACTATTCAGGCTCAAATTCTTCAGCTTTTAGCCGATTTAAGACGTGAATTAGACCTTAGTTATCTATTTATATCTCACGATCTAAACGTTGTATATCAACTTTGCGATTATGTCCTTGTAATGAAGGAAGGCCAGGTGGTTGAGCAAGGCCCTGTGCAAAGATTGTTTGAAAATCCTCAGCATGAATATACAAAAGCATTACTAAAAGCTTCGGATATTTCAAACATTTAAGCAAATAAAAAGCTCCGGAAAAATTTTTCCGGAGCTTTCTTTACTTAATTAAAGATCAGCATCAAATGGCATTAAAGCAACTGTTCTTGCTCTCTTGATAGCCTTTGTGACTTCTCTCTGGTGCATTGTGCATGTACCTGTAATTCTTCTTGGAAGAATCTTACCTCTTTCGGTAACATACTTCTTAAGAGTATCTACATCTTTGAAATCGATGTATTCGGACTTTTCTGCACAGAACTGACAAACTTTCTTTCTATGCATTGCTCCGAAGTTCTTTCTACCTCTATTTTCTCTTTCCATTGTATGGTCTCCTTAAAATTAAACTACTTTAGAATGGAATGTCATCATCAGTTAACTGATTGAATCCGCTTGGAGCAGCGCTTTCTGCCTTTGCAGGAGCATCAGCCCTATCTCCCCATTCAAGAAATTCGACTCTGTCTGCATAAACGTCGGTGGTATAAATTGTCTGACCGTTCTTGTCATACTTTCCTGTACGAATTCTTCCCTGAATGCCGACTAAGCGACCTTTCTTAAGGAATCTTTCACAGTTTTCTGCTGTCTTGCCAAAGCAAACGATACCAGGAAAATCTGCACCCATGTCTTCGCCGTTGCGATCCTTGCCGCGATCGATTGCAATTGTAAATCTGCAATATGCACTCTGGCTTTCTGATCCGTAACGAACTTCTGGGTCTTTTGTTAATCTTCCGATTAATGTTACTGAATTCATACTATTACCGCCTTTACTACTTCTCGTCTAAATTAACGATGATGTGTCTCATGCAGTTGTCGGAAATTCTAAGTCTTCTGCTTAATTCCTTTGGAAGTTCTGGGTTAGCATTGAAGTGCATAACTACGAAGTAACCTTCGCTCTTCTTAAGGATAGGATAAGCAAGTTTCTTGAGTCCCCATACATCTGTGTCAGATACTTCGCCAGCTGTAGCGATGATGCCCTTAACTTCTTCGATATAGGCATCCTTCTTAGCATCTTCGAGAGTAGGATCGATGATAAACATCAGTTCATACTTGTTCATTCTTTCACCTCCCTATGGTCTGGTTGGCTAGGATTCTCCCTCCTAGCAGAGATTGTCCGTCCGTGTGAGTTGGACAGGTTAATACCTGCGGGCGAACGCTTAATCATTATATGTCAAAAAACACCAGTTTGCAAGCACTATATGTTGATTTTTCAAGGGGTTTAGCCACAATATCTTTAAATTTGATATAAATTTAACGTACTTTATTGAGAAGATTGTTGAAAAGGCCTATAATAGAAGCATAGTATTTTTTATGCATTGGAGATAACATGAAATTAGAATTTGGTTATGGAACAGGCGTGCAAATCGTTGAAGTTCCAGACAAAAATTTGCTTAGCGTTCTTATGTCAAATCCTATTGATCACGAACGTCGTGGCCCAGAAGCTGTAAAGTATTCTTTAGAACATCCAATTGGATCAGAGAAACTTTCAAAGCTTGTAAAACCAGGTCAAAAGGTTGTAATTATTACATCTGATATTTCAAGACCAATTCCTTCATTCGATGTCGTCCCATCAGTTTTAGACGAACTCTATGCTGCCGGAGTAGACAAAGATGACATTACTATTGTCTTCGGCCTCGGTTCTCACAGACACCAGACAGAAGAAGAGATGAAACACTTGGTTGGTGAAAGAGCTTACAGCGAAGTTAAATGTGTAGACAGTAATCCAGAAGATTGCATACACATGGGTGATACAAAAGCAGGTACCCCTGTTGATATTACAAGAGTCGTTGCAGAAGCAGACTTTAAGATTTGCCTTGGTAATGTCGAGTTCCACTATTTTGCTGGTTACTCTGGCGGATATAAAGCAATCATGCCAGGGGTTTCTACTCCGCAAGCAATTCAAGCAAATCATCGCATGATGGTTTCCGAGGATGCTTGTGCAGGAAAACTCGAAGGCAATCCTATTCGTGAAGATATCGAAGAAGCAGGCGCAATTTGCGGGGTAA
The DNA here is from genome assembly GCA_045616685.1 of Anaerovoracaceae bacterium. Lineage (GTDB taxonomy): Bacteria > Bacillota > Clostridia > Peptostreptococcales > Anaerovoracaceae > UBA1764. The sequence continues at coordinate 68,289 of JAZLHF010000014.1, read as the reverse complement.
ACTTCATCGTAAATGTTGTTTTAGATGAACACAAACACATCGTTTATTCAGCAGCCGGAGATGTAACAGCAGCTCATAGAGATGCTTGCAAATATCTTGATAAAATGTACAGAAAAGAAATCCCGCACAAGGCTGATATCGTAATCGTCAGCCAGGGAGGCGCACCAAAGGATGCAAATCTGTATCAAACTCAGAAGGCTTTAGACAATTCAAAACATGCAATCAAGGAAGGCGGAACAATCATTTTAATCGGTGCTTGCAACGAAGGACTTGGTTCTGTGAAATTTGAAGAGTGGCTTACACAGTCAAAGACTTCTCACGAAATGGTTGAAAGAATCGGCAAAGACTTCCAGCTTGGTGGACACAAAGCTGCAGCAATTGCAATGATTCTCGAATACGCAGAAATTGATTTAGTTTCTGAAATGGATGACGACTTTGTTAAATCAATTTTCCTTGTACCGATGCATTCAGCGCAGGAAGCATTTGACAAGGCAATAAACAAATATGGAAAAGATGCTAGCGTAATCGCAATGCCATTCGGCGGCGCAACGTTACCAATTGTTAAGGAGGATTAAAATGGATTATGCACAAGAGGCTTTAAAGAAGCATAAGGAGTGGGGCGGAAAATTTGTTACAACAGTAGTCCCAGAACTTAAAACAAGAGAAGATTTAGCAGTGGCTTACACCCCAGGTGTTGCTGCACCTTGCCTTGAAATTCAGAAAGATATTAATAAGAGTTATGACTACACACTTCGTCATAACCTTTGTGCTGTTATCACAGACGGTACTGCAGTACTCGGTCTTGGTGATATCGGCCCTGAAGCTGGCATGCCAGTTATGGAAGGTAAATGTGCCCTCTTTAAGACATTTGGTGGCGTAGATGCTATTCCACTTTGTGTTAGAACAAAGGACGTAGACGAATTCGTTCAGACAGTATATAACATCTCCGGTTCATTCGGTGGAATCAACCTTGAAGATATCGCAGCTCCAAGATGCTTCGAAATCGAAAGAAAACTTAAAGAAATGTGCGACATTCCTATTTTCCACGATGACCAACATGGTACAGCTGTTATCGTTCTCTCCGGTCTTATTAATGCTCTTAAGGTCGTTGGAAAGAAACCAGAGGAAGTTAAAGTAGTTACTTGTGGCGCAGGTGCAGCTGGCATTGCTATCGTAAAGCTTATGCTCGCATATGGTTTTAAGAACATCATCATGACCGACTCTAAGGGTATCATTTGCAAGGGAGACGAAAAACTCAACTGGATTAAGAAGGAAATGGCTGAAGAAACTAACCTCGGACACATGACAGGTAAACTTGCAGATGCTATGGTTGGAGCTGATATCTTTATCGGGACATCGGTTCCTGGCACAGTTACAAAGGAAATGGTTCAGAGCATGAACAAGGATGCTATCGTATTCGCATGCGCTAATCCAACACCAGAAATTTTCCCAGACGACGCACTCGCTGCTGGCGCTAAGGTTGTTGCTACAGGTCGTTCAGACTTCCCAAATCAGATAAACAACGTTCTCGTATTCCCTGGTCTTTTTAGAGGGGTATTCGATGTTAGAGCTAGCGAAATCAACGAAGAAATGAAGATGGCTGCTGCTATCGCTCTCGCTGGTTTAACAGATGAAAAGGATCTTACACCAGAAAATGTAATCGTTTCTGCATTCGATACAAGAGTTGCAGGAACAATTTCAAAGGCTGTTGCTGAAGCAGCTAAGAAATCTGGCGTAGCAAAAATCTAATAGTTAGAAATAGTAAAACTCCGGAAAGAAATTTCCGGAGTTTTATTTACTCTTCAATTCAAAGTGCTACAATTAAAGCATGATTTTATTATCCATTAAGACAGTTACAAAATTGTTGGTAATGGTGCTAATCGGTTACCTGGCAGCTCGCTTTGGAATACTTACAAAGGAACGTGTAAGCGCTTTAACACATTATCTAACACATATTGCACTTCCATGCATGTTGCTTGCAATCGGATTTACAAGCTACAGCGCAGATAAAGCTTCCACTATATTATATGGATTTTTAGCAACAGCTTTTGCCGAAGCAGTCAGCGCAGGACTTTCAATTCTTTGCATCAGCAAGAAAAACAATCCTGAAGTTCATGTTGAACGCGGGGCTTGTTATACATTAAATTCTGGTTTTGTTGGCGGAGTAATCATTACAAGCATGATGGGAAGCGAAGCATTTTTCTATAGTGCCGGAGCTCAAATTTCTGCAAATGTGTTTGCATGGGTCATTATGTTCTGGATGATTTCTGGTGAAATCAGCATGAAAGGATTTAAGAAAGCATGGCTTTCAATGACTATGGTAAGTTTAGCAATTGGTTTGGTTTTATTCTTCATTCCAGTTACACTCCCAAGTCCACTCACTTCTGCAATTGATACTATTGGAAGTACAGCAGGGCCGATTGCATTAATAATTTCTGGTACAGGATTATTTGGGCTTAATGTTAGGAAAGTGCTTACAAGCAAGAATGCATATATCGGATTTATAATTAAGCTTTTAATTTGTCCGCTTGTGTTAATTCCGTTCTATCTCGTGTTCCCAAGCACACAAGAAGAAATGCTTGCAACATTGATTTGCTGTTCTTGCTCATGTCCCGCAATCTTGCCAGTATTCTCACTCAACTACGGACGCGATCACCAATACGCCTCAGCCCTTTTGGCAATCGGTTTACTGCTTTGCATGGCAACGTTGCCATTAACCGTAGCAATCTTTGAAGCAGTAATATTATAAGAAAAGCAATAGAAAACCCGGTTCTTATCGAACCGGGTTTTTGATTTTGGTATATATGTAAGAGAGGGAAGTACTATCTTACAAGTGCGCCACCAACAACCATCATCTGAACTTCTGATGTGCCTTCATAGATTTCTGTAATCTTAGCATCTCTCATCATTCTTTCGATTGGGTATTCTCTTGTGTAGCCATAGCCACCGTAGAGCTGTAAGCAACGACGTGTTACATCACTAGCATTTCTGGAAGCGAAGAGTTTAGCTTCTGCAGCAAGCTGTGAATAAGGTTCACCGTTGTCAACTGCATTAGCTGCTCTGTATACCATCCACTTTGCAGCGTCTGTGTTAGCCTTCATCTGAGCAAGTTCGAACTGTGTGTTCTGGAAAGCAGCGATTGGCTTACCGAACTGAACTCTCTGCTTTACGTATTCGATTGTTACATCGATTGCGCCTTCAGCAATACCAAGAGCCTGTGCAGCGATACCGATACGGCCGCCGTCAAGTGTTGTCATAGCAACTGCGAAGCCCTTGCCTAAAGGTCCTAAGAGATTTTCCTTTGGAACCTTAACATCTTCAAAGATAAGTTCGCATGTGTTAGATCCGCGAATACCCATCTTATGTTCTTTCTTACCAATTGAGAATCCTGGCATACCCTTTTCAAGGATAAATGCGGAGATACCCTTTGTTCCCTGTGACTTGTCTGTCATAGCCATTACAATGAAGATATCAGCATAAGCTGCATTTGTAATGAACATCTTGGAACCATTGAGGAGATAATAGTCGCCCTTATCTTCAGCAACAGTTTTCTGACCAGCAGCATCTGTACCAGCGCCAGCTTCTGTTAAACCGAATGCACCAAGCTTCTTACCAGAGCAGAGGTCTGGGAGATATTTCTTCTTCTGTTCTTCTGTACCAAAGTGGTAAATTGGCCATGCACCAAGTGATGTGTGAGCAGAAAGTGTAACGCCTGTAGAAGCGCACTTCTTGGAGATTTCTTCTACGCACTGTACGTATGAGAGTTCATCCATACCTGTTCCGCCGTATTCTTCTGGGAATGGAATGCCCATAAGACCCATTTCTGCCATTGTAGGAAGAAGTTCTTCTGGGAATCTTTCCTGTTCGTCGAGTTCTGCAGCGATTGGAGCAACAGCGTTTTCAGCAAAGTCCTTATAAACTGCTAATAACTCTTCATGCATTTCGTCATTTCTAAAATCCATAGTATCCTCCTAAAAATAATACTATCCACAATAAAGCCGGAGCCCAGAGCGTTATCAAAGCTCCGGCAAAATTAACTATGCTTTAAGCTTTTTAATTTCAGCTGTGAGGAGTGGAACGATTTCCTTGAGATCGCCAACGATACCGTATGTAGCAACTTCGAAGATAGGAGCATCAGCATCCTTGTTGATTGCTACGATAACGTCTGAACCTGCCATACCAGCTCTGTGCTGGATAGCACCGGAAATACCGCAAGCTACGTAGAGCTTAGGAGCAACAGTCTTACCTGTCTGTCCTACCTGGTGTGCGTGTGATATCCAGCCAGCATCTACTGCTGCTCTGGAGCAACCAAGTGTAGCACCGAGTAAATCGCAGAGTTCCTGGAGAGGTGCGAATCCTTCTGGTCCACCTACACCACGACCGCCAGAAATGATGATGTCTGCGCCTTCGAGGTCAACAATTTCTTCAGCACCTTCTTCAATCTTTCTAACGAGTTCTGTTCTAATGTCAGCAGCTGCAACATGGATATCTTCTTTGATGATTTCAGCATGTGGAGCTTCTGGTTCTGACTTCTTGAATACGCCAGGACGTACAGTACCGAGCTGAGGTCTTGCTTCTTTGCAAAGAATTGTAGCCATGAGGTTACCACCGAATGCTGGACGTGTCCATGCTACGCAACCTGTTTCTTCATCAATTGCAAGTGATGTACAGTCAGCTGTAAGACCTGTCTGAAGTCTTGCGCTTACACGTGGAGCAAAGTCTCTGCCGTTTACAGAAGCACCAATGAGTAATGCTGTTGGGCCATACTTTGTTACTGCTTCATAAAGAGCATTTGCATAAGCGTCTGTTGAGAAGAATTCATATTCTGGGCCTTCAATAACGATAATCTGATCTGCACCGTGTGCATTAGCTTCGTCAACTGCAGCCTGAACATTATTACCAATAACTACTGCAACGAGCTTTCCGCCCTGAGCTGCAGCGAGTTCCTTACCTGGGTTAAGAAGTTCGATACCAACGTTACGTGCGGAGCCGTCTTCTTTAGTTTCTACGAATACCCATAAATCTTTTGTCTTAGGATCCATAATTGCGCCTCCTTATTAAAGAACGTGTGCTGCGCTGAGCTTGTCAACGAGCAACTTAACTGTATCTTCTGGTGTTTCTGCCTTGAGGATTTCTCCGCCAGCTGCTACTGGAGGTGTAAATGACTTTCTTACGAAAGTTGGGGAACCCTTAAGACCAATCTTGCTCTTATCGTAATCTGCGAAATCATCGCCGAGTACATCGATAACAGCCTTGTTAGCAGCCATCTTTCTCTTGATGGTTGGGAATCTTGGATCAAAGCTTGGTTTTGTGAATGTAACTACTGCTGGAGCTGCGATTGAAAGAACTACGTTACCGTCAGAACCTTCTTTGAGGACTTCAAGTTTTCCATCCTTCATTTCGCATTCAAGACCATTTGTAATCTGGCCATATCCGAGCCATTCTGCCATTTCTGGACCAACCTGAGCTGTATCTCCATCGATAGCCTGTTTGCCGCAGAAAATGAAATCAAACTTTCCTTCTGCTTCTTCAATCTTCTTTACAGCATTGTAAAGAATATAAGATGTTGCCAGTGTATCGGAGCCAGCGAAAGATCTACCACTTACGAGGTAAGCCTTGTCTGCTGCGATAGCGAGGCATTCTTTAGAAACAGCCTTTGCTGCTTCTGGACCCATTGTCATAACAACAATTTTTGTTTCTGGGTCTGCATCCTTAAGACGTGCAGCTGCTTCAAGAGCATATCCATCATATGGATTAAGAATTGATGGAACGCCGTCACGAATAAGGGTATTGGTTACAGGATCGATCTTAATTTCGGTCGTATCTGGAACCTGCTTTGCGCATACTAAGATGTTCATTTTTCCCTCCTAAAAATTAATCTTTAGTTAATTAGCATATAGTTATGCACAATTATTATACCATATGTAGAAAGAAAAGATTGTGAAAATTTTTGTAAACTAGTAGAAAAAGTGAAAAAATGTACAACATGTAGTATAATTTAGACGTTATGAAGAACTTTATTATTAAAAAATTCGTAAAAAATAGCGAAGACACAAAAAATCCAAAAGTTAGGGAAAATTATGGCTCGGTAGCAGGGGTTGTGGGTATCATCTCAAATGTTATCCTTTGTATTTTCAAAATAGGGGCCGGAGTCATTTTTAACAGTATTGCTATCCTCTCCGATGGTATTAACAACCTCGCTGATGCTAGTGGATCGCTGATTACACTAATAGGATTTAAGCTTGCAGGAAGAAAGCCGGACAAACAGCATCCATATGGACATGGTAGAACAGAGTATCTTACTGGATTAGTCGTGTCTGTAATGGTTCTTGCAATTGGTTTAAGTTTACTTAAGACCTCTATTGAAAAAACTATTCACCCAGAACCACTTGAATTTAGCATTTTAACAATTATCGTATTAGTTGTTGCAATCGCTATTAAACTTTGGCAGACAAACTTCAATGTTAGTATTGGAAAGATTATCGATTCTGATTCTCTTCTTGCAACTGCAGCAGATTCTCGTAATGATGTAATTTCTACATCAGCAGTTTTGCTTTCAGTTATAATTGGAAAGTTTGCTAACATCAATATTGATGGTCCTGTTGGTATTGTTGTTGCACTCTTTATCATTTGGAGCGGGATTGGTTTGATTAAAGAAACTATTGCCCCAATTTTAGGACAGGCTCCAGATTCTGAATTGGTAAACGAAATTGAAAGAATCGTCATGGCTGATGATTACTCTTTAGGCATCCACGATCTTATCGTCCACGACTACGGTCCAGGAAGATTATTCGCAAGTCTTCACATCGAAGTTGACGGGGAAAATGATATTTTCGAAATCCATGACAAGATTGATAACCTCGAATACCAAGTGTACAAAGAACTTGGTGTTCTTTTAACAATCCATATGGATCCAGTTGATACAAAAGATCCGGTCGTATTTAGAGCAAAAGAATATCTTGAAGAAATTGTTCGAGACATCGAGGGCGTTACAAACTTTCACGATGTTCGTGCGGTAAGTGGCCCTACGCATACAAACATTGTGTACGATATTGTTAAAGAATTTGATTGTCCATATAGCGACGATGAACTTCACAAGATATTTCAAGATCGTATGAAAGAATTCGATCCAAAATTCATCACAGTAATGGATATTGATCACAACTTCGCGCAGAAATAAGCGGGGAGAATTATTATGAACAGTTCAATGATATAAAGTTAAGAAGACTTGTTAAAGTAGGCTATTAATAGTGAATTTCTATAATATAATATCAAATCAAGCGAAAAAGGAGTAAGTATTATGCCAACTTCAAAATCTGCAAAGGAGCGCATGAATGATGCTGTCAAGCAAGCAATAGCCGAAGGCAATAGCTTTATGGCAAACGAAATAACAGCCAATGTAATGGTTGGAACCTCTATGGTTATTATTGTTGGTTTGCTTTTGATAGGCTTTCTATTAAATGAACTTCATGTATTCACAGTTGATGTTAAGCTAATGCGTTGGGCAGTTGCTATTGCATTATTTGTTGAAATTCCAATTACTTGTGTTAATGCAAAATATGTTGGTAACAAAACTTGGCTTAGAAGACTGCTTATGGGCGATCTTACTGTTGTATGCGCAATACTTGCTGCAATATTAGGGCACAATGTTGTGTTGGTAATGGTTATTCCAGTTGTTATCAGCACAAGATATTTTGATAAAAAGTACACAATAAAAATTGGAATTTTTACGACAATTATGTTTTTAGTTGCAGCCATAATAAACGGCTTTATTGGCGTAAGAAATCTTAATATGTACTATTTCACATCTGATGTACAGTTCAATGCACTTGCTGGACAAAAACTTAGAACACTTCTTTCTTCTGTTCCGCTTGATATTGTTAGTTATGTGAAGAAGCTTATGATAGAGGAATTTTTTCCTCGTTGCGTAGCCTTTTTTGCAATTGTTGTTGCATGCTGCTATGTTGCGCAAAGAGGTAAAGAAATGATTGAGATTGAAGCTGAAAAATCTAAGAAGTCAGCTCGTATTGAAACAGAACTTGATCTTGCAACAAAAATTCAAACAAGCATGCTCCCATGCCTTCTTCCAGCGTTTCCAGGCCATGAGAATATTAGCCTTCAAGCAGTATATCATCCTGCAAAAGAAGTTGGTGGCGACTTCTATGATTACTTTATAATTGATAAAACACATGTTGGCGTAGTAATTGCAGATGTTTCTGGCAAAGGTGTTGGTGCTGCGCTCTTTATGACAATATCTAAGACCGTACTTAAAAATCAGTTGCAGCTTGGACTTTCCCCAGAGCAGGCAATGATAAATGCAAATAACCAACTTTGCGAAAATAATGACGCGGGATTATTTGTTACATGTTGGATCGGAGTTTATGATACTGAAAAAGCAGTGCTTACATTTGTAAACGCAGGACACAACCCACCTGTAATAATGCGTCACGGAAAAACCCCTCAATTCTTATCTCAAAGAAGCGGATTTGTTCTTGCTGGAATGGCCGGATTTAAATACAGAGAAGAGCAAATTGAATTGTCCGTTGGTGATGAAATGTTCTTTTATACTGATGGTGTAACAGAGGCAAACAATGCAAAGAATGAACTTTATGGAGATGACAGGTTGCTTGATTGCTTAGAAAAATGTGCTGATCTTGACGTTGGAAAGCAGCTTGACTTCCTTAAAAATGATATTGATGAATTTGTTGGCGGAATCGATCAATTTGACGACATAACCATCATGGGAATGAAGATAACAGAATAAAGTATAATAAAAGTAGAACCCCAGCAAATTTGCTGGGGTTTTTATTGGTCCGAGTGGCGGGATTCGAACCCATGGCCTCTTGCTCCCGAAGCAAGCACGCTACCAACTGAGATTTTTCACTTCATTCAAAATTTCTGAAAGCCTTGCAATATGCGCTATACTGTAAGTGCCAAGGCAAAATGCCTGAGTAGTAATTTGTTACGCAATTTGGTATAATTATGGGCATTATATTTGAAATAGACTTCTATAGATGGTGTAAATATGCTTAAGCAAGGAACATTTATTAACAAAAAATACTATAGCATGCTGCTGTTCAATTTGCTGGCATGGAGTGCAAGCTCAATAAACTCGATGGTTGATGCCATTCTTGGAGGCAATCAGCTTGGGGAGGTTGCATTGACGGCAGTATCAATTGTAGCTCCACTGTCATCAATTGCTTACTTTTTCTCATTTGTTTTTCCTCCTGGCTGTGGTATTTTATATGGAATTAGCATCGGAAAATTTGACAAAGAAGGATCTTATAGGATTGCGGGAACGAGCGCTGTTTCGTCTGCGATAGTGGGTTCTTTGTGCGCATTGTTTTTATTTGCAATTAAAACGCCATTCCTAAACTATTATGGATGTACCGGCGAACTTCTTAAAAGCGCATCAGCCTACTACAATTGGCAAATTGCATTTGCTCTTATTATACCTATAATAAATACTATATATTATTTGGTGGTTGCCGAAGGCGGCGCATTTTGGTATATGTTGGGTACCGTGATATCCATTTTAACAAACGTGTTTTTATCATATGCGCTTTGTAAAACACTTGGTGTTTCAGGTTTAGGTTTGGCAACATTTCTTTCGGTTCTTGCTAACGGCATCCTACTTGCTTTGCATTTCTTTACAAAGAAAAGTATGGTGCATTTCACTTTGTCATTGGATTTTGAAATATTGAAGAAATCTTGCGTTCTCAGCATTAATACCGCCCTGAATTATATTTTCCTTGCCTTGGTAGATATCATTATGAACAAGATTATTGCAATTTCCTGTGGGCAAGTTTATATTTCGGCTTACTCTGTTGTAAATCTCATTTTAACAATGTTTCTCGTATCAGGAGGTACATTCGATTCCTGCCAGGGAATATGCTCTAGTTATGTCGGAGAGAAAAATAATTACGGAATTAAAAACATTCTTTCAACGGCAACAAAATCACTTTGCATTATTTGCATTGTTATGATGGTGGGCTTGTATATATCAGCCCCGTATATTCCAAAAATCTACGGATTAACAACCCCTGAGGTTATTACTGCTTCAATTAGGGCGACAAGAATACTCTGTATTTCAACACTTCCTTTTGGCATCACATATTTTGCATACCAAATATATGTATGCTTGAACAGACCTTTATTAAGTGTTGTTATGGCATTTTTATATAACTTCTTCTGTCCGCTTGTACTCTCTATTCCATTGGCATTCGTCATTGGCTTTGATGGAGTATCAATTGGGATGAGTGCAAGCTCGTTTTTAGTGATAGCTTTATTCGTTTGGTTTATTCTGAAAAAGTATGGGAAGGAAGGCTTTCCTTTGTACCTTGAGGATACAGGTGAAGAAGCCTGGGCTTGCGACTTCAATGTAACAGTTGAAACAATAGCCGAGGTAAGAGATATGGTCAAATCAGAACTTGACAAACACGGTTACGAAATTGATAACCTTGAGTTGCTTATCGAAGAACTATACAAAAGAATCTATGAGAAAAATCCGGGTAAGAAAGTATGTTCAGAATGTGCTCTTTTGTTTGGCCCTAACCATGTTCGAATCATTGTTCGTGATAACGGTGTGATATTTAACTTCGTGGATGAAAACAATTCTGTTGAATCCTTAAACGCTCATGTCTTGAACAGTTTACTTGAAAGGACAGAAGATAAACAATATCTAATTACAACATCCTTTAACAGAAACGGTTTTGTGTTCGAAAAATAAGCAAGATGCGCTGTTTATGACAGTGATTAATGCAAGAAGAACGAACCCATGCCGAGTTTTTTCTTTGCTTCCATTATAAGAGTCTCCTTTAATTCTTATCCGTAAGTCCTGCTTCTTTGTGCCTCTTGTAGCGGAGGACGTAAACGAAAACAATGTCAAGCCATAGAATAAAGTTGCTGAAATCAACCAATGCATCTATCCATGGATTTACTCCGTAGCTAAAAATAAAAACTACCGAAACTGCGAGCTGTACGGCTGTTGCGACTGCCATGATAGCGTAATTCTTTTTAATTTTATCGAGCCTTCCGCCGACATAGGCAATTATTACCGCGGAAGCGGAAAGCAGGCTTACCACGACAGGTGTTAACGCCGTATTTACTTCACTGATCATGCTTATATCATTTACGGTAATGCAGAACACGTTACCGATATAATACAAGCTTGTGAGCATGAAAATATAACGCAGTACATCTCCGTGAGACTTTTTATATCCCGATACTGCATAATAAATCAAACCGATATAGAGGATACCGACCGTGAACAGTTCAATAAATGCCTGTACTCCGGAATAATACCAGATTGTGCCGACGATTTCCGCAGCAAGCGCAAATGCGGAAAGCAGAGCCAGAGCTACGATTCCAACGATCGCACCCACGCCGAGTTTTTTCTTTGCTTCCATGATCAAATTCTGCCTTTCTATTTCGTTCCGCGCTCGGCTTTATCGAGGTACTTACCGCAGACCATAAAACCGGTAGTAATGGTACGAACAATCTGTGCAATCATATCCAAAATAACCGGAACAAATGCTGCGCCTAAAATTGAACGGTCCATAATAATGGGGATAAGTAAAACCACCTTGCAGAGCAAAATAAGTCCGGCTACGGCAAAGCTTTTGGTTTTTCCAAGGTCTTTTCCTGCCGCGAGAACAGCAAGCAAAATCAAAGCAGCAGCCCATACAATCTTACAGAAATACGAAGCGGCTTCCGTTATTCCGACTATCACAGCAAACATATCTGCGATTAGAATGATCCAGACATAACCCTTGAAATACGCTGCGGCATTCTTTTTATAGCCCTTTACCAAATAGATAAAACCGGAAATCAGCGCAAGAATGGCAGTTCCCGCCTGAAACACAGAAATTATCTTATTTGTTGCATTATCATAGACATTTTCAATCTGAAAAAATGAGTAAACGTAAAAGCATAAACCCAAGGCCATAAAAATCAGATGAACGATTTTCAGCGGTAAATATTTTTTGTTTTCCATAGTAAGTCCCTCCTTAATTTTTGTCGGTCAAGCCCGCTTCCTTATGAAGATCATAACGGATAGTATACGCAAGCGTAACTGTTACCGTAAACAGCAGCGAGGAAATGCTTCCGACAAATGTATTGAAATTCAAGATTCCCATTCGTGCAAAGGTATAGATATTATAGATGTCGAAACAAATGTCGATAAAAATAAGTGCGCCTAAAATATACTTGTTCTTATTGACTTTATCCAATCTTCCGGCAACATAAGTAAACGCAACGATTTTTGCCATGCCGAAAGCATTTACATAAAGAGGATATGCTTGGACATATCCAAGTATAAAATAGCAGGAGCAGATCACGTAGAACAGAAACAAATATCTAAGCATATTCCCATGAGGTTTCTTATAACCAATCAGTGCGTAATACGCAAAACCGACAATCAGAATCAGAAAAGTGATTGGTGAAGCAGCAGTCTGCAAATCTACTGCGATTGTCAGTTGCATGATTTGTGATACTGCTTGAAGCACCATTAAGATAATGCAGATAACCAATCCAATTATATGCGATTTTTTCAGCATATTTTTTTCAATATTTTCCATAATCAGTTCCTCCTTTAATTTTTATCCGTTAGTCCCGCTTCTTTATGCTCCTTGTAGCGGAGAATGTAAGCGAAAGCAATATCAAACCAAATGATACAATTAGTGAAACTCCATACTACTTGTACAAAACATGACCATCCACTAAATGCAGTAAATGAATCATATACAAAAACAGAAACGATAGATTCTCCAAGTTGAGCTATTGTAATAAGAACTATTGGAAGATAATTCTTTTTGATTTTATCAAGTCTTCCACCAACATAAGCTATAAGCAAAACAGAGATACCATCAAACCCGATAATAAGTAATAGATTGTTCAAATCGGATACTTCGTGATAAGGGATCAACTGTGCAGTATCAATAACTCCATTTAAGCAAGTTAAGCTTAACAAAAGAAATATAAATCTTAGGAGATTCCCGTGAGGGAGTTTATATCCTGCCAATGCATAGTATATGATAGAGGCAAGCGTAATCACCCATGCAATAAAACTCGGCGATACCGCAAAAACTCCAAAATATTGTTTTATGCCAGAAATTATACACGTCAAACCTATAATACTTAATAACGCCAAAACAATGATTTCGATGATTACGCCCATACCGAGTTTTTTCTTATTCTCCATAGTAAGTTTCCCCTTTACTTCTTATCCGTCAGTCCCGCTTCTTTGTGTTCCTTGTAGCGGAGAATGTAAGCGACTGCAATATCAAGCCAGAGAATGCAAGTACTGAAATCCCACACAATATACGCAAGGTTCGACCAGGCGACATACAGAGAAATGAATAAAACAGATTTTGTAAACTGTGCCGCAGTAATCAGAATCAGCGGAATGATATTCTTTTTGATCTTATCAAGTCTTCCGCCGACATAGGCAATAAGCAAAACGGAAATGCCGTCAAGCCCGATAATCAACAACTGCATACTCAAATCGCTTCCTTCAAAATAAGGCATCATTTGTGCAGAGTCAATGACACCATTCAGGCAGGTCAAACTCATTAAAATGAATATGGCTCTAAGGAGATTTCCGTGAGGGCGTTTATACCCTGCTAATGTATAGTATGTGATAGAAGCAAGCATAATCACCCATGCGACAAAGCCTGGCGATACCACAAAAACTTCACAATATTGTATTGTGCCAATAATAATACACACCAAGGCAGCTACACTAAGCGCCGCCAAAACAATGATTCCGATTATCGCACCAGTACTGAATTTTTTCTTTGCTTCCATGATCAAATCCCTCCTTTATTATTTCGTTCCGCGCTCGGCTTTATCGAGATATTTACCACACACCATAAAGGCGGTTGTTCCAGCAAGAAGAAGATTAGTAATATCGTTTGCCAAAATACCGGTTGCCGCAGTACCAAATGCTTTCAGGACGCATATTGATATGACCAAATTTATTACTCTGCAAAAAACGCAAATCAAGGCAACAATCATAGTCTTTGTTTTTCCAAGGTCTTTTGCTACAGACAAAATCGAGAGCATGACGAGCGGAATCAGATATAAGAAAGCCATGTATAACGGCGTCTGCTGTATATTCATAATTCTTGCAAGCAGAATAACGAACATAGTCAACTGCAAAGCCATGAAGATTTTATAGTAAACTGCGGCATTTTTCTTATAGCCCAGCACAAGATAAATGAATCCTGCAATCAGGCATAGAATACCAAGAACAGTACATACGACTGCCAGAGGATTTGCATGTACCGAAGTATCTGAACCATGCTTCACAAGAGACACAACACAGAGGGCCATTGCAGCAACCATAAAGATCAGATGAACGATTTTCAGCGGTAAATATTTCTTATTCTCCATAGTAAGTTCCTCCTTTAATTTTTGTCCGCAAGTCCCGCTTCTTTGTGTTCCTTGTAGCGGAGAATGTAAGCGAAAGCAATATCAAGCCAAAGAATGCAGATGCTGAAATTCCACAGCACATTTACAAGAATTATCAATCCATGACATGCAGACAATAGATCTGCATATAAGGAAACGAATAGGACAGGTTTTACGATCTGTGCCACAGTAATTAGTATCATCGGAATGATATTCTTTTTGATTTTATCAAGTCTTCCGCCGATATATGCAATCAGCAAAACGCAAATACCGTCAAGTCCGATAATCATCAATTGCAGATTCATAGCGTTTCCTGCAAAATTAGGTATGCATATCGCCGAATCAATTACACAGTTAAGACAGGTCAAACTCAGCAAAATGAATATGGCTCTAAGTAGATTTCCGTGAGGGCGTTTATACCCTGCCAATGCATAGTATATGATTGCGATAAGCATAATCACCCATGTGATAAGTCCCGGAGTTATATTGAGATATCCAAAATGCTCTATTGAACCGATGATAGTACACATCAAGGCAGCTACACTAAGTACCGCCAAAACAACGATTTCGATGATTGTGCCCATACCGAGTTTTTTCTTATTCTCCATAGTAAGTTCCTCCTTTAATTTTTGTCCGCAAGTCCCGCTTCTTTGTGTTCACGGTAGCGAAGTACGTAGGCAGTAACAAGATCAAGCCAAACAAACACCGGAACGAAGCTCCAGAGCACGTACACCAGTTGCGGAAACGGCGGTTTTCCGATGTCCAGCAGACTGACCGCAATCAGTGCTGCGATGATAAGGGCAAGCAGAATAAAATTCTTTTTTATCTTATCCAGTCTTCCCGCTACAAAGGCGGTAAGCACCACGCAAAGCGCGATCAAGACTAGCATAGATATAGATCGTGGGAAGAAAGTGTTCAGATATCCGTGCTCATTTGCATAAAAAACCATGGCGATCATTTCTCCTGCACAGAAGAAACTATATAGCAGGAACATATTACGAAGTAGATTTCCGTGCGGTTTTTTATATCCGATAACAGTATAATATGCTACTGAAAGAAACACGATACAAAACGGAATCAGTTCCAAAAGGAGTTCCACTGTTGAATAATTCTGAATCGTTCCGATAAACTCAGAAACGAGCCCCAAAACGGAAAGTACTGCCAAAGACACAATCCAGATATTTACGCCCGTGCCGCGTTTTTTCTTT
The DNA here is from genome assembly GCA_045616685.1 of Anaerovoracaceae bacterium. Taxonomy (GTDB): domain Bacteria; phylum Bacillota; class Clostridia; order Peptostreptococcales; family Anaerovoracaceae; genus UBA1764. The sequence goes on along the minus strand of JAZLHF010000014.1, from coordinate 52,669 downwards.
GCTTCCATGATTAAATCCTTCCTTTATTTCTTATCCGTCAGTCCTGCTTCTTTGTGCTCCTTGTAGCGGAGAATGTAGGCAATCATCACATCTACCCACAGCACGAAGAATGTAAAGAAAGTAAACATACTGAACAGATTTGTGTCAGAATTTGTCAGGAACAATGCCAGTGATGATCCAAACATCAAAACGCCGATTACTGACATCAGGAAAACGTTTTGTTTGAAGCGATTCAAGCGTCCCGCAACATACGCTGCCATAAGTACCACGATGCCACGAGTGTAATTAAATGCGGTATCAATCACAGTCCGTTCAGCCATCACAGAAACAACACCGCCAAGGCAGCAAATTGCGAACAGCAGTAACAAGTATTTCAGCAGATTCCCGTGAGGTTTCTTATATCCAGCCACAGCGTAGTACAACAACAGAAGACTCGTGACAGCATAAGTTATCAGACTTAGGTAATTGCCGCTAGAATAATCGTTGCGATAGCGAATGAACGCAATGATCTCAACAGCCAGACCCAATGCCGTAAGCAGTCCCAAAGCGATTATTGCAAACAATTTACCATTATTCTTTTTTTCCATAATAATGCTCCTTTATTTTTTATCGCACACAATTTCTTTGAGTGTGTGCGTGATGATTAAAAAGTTTTTCAAGCATTATTATATCATGAAATGAACTGAAAATAGTGTGCTATAAGCAAAGCAAATGAATTTTGATTTTGGCTGTGAATTGTATGTGGTGATATTTGTTTCATTTTAGTCCTCTTGTTCTTTCAAATTTCTTGAAAAGAACAAGCGTGCCAGAAAGCAATGACAAAAAGTGAAAAGGGTTGAAACCTTAATAATTTCAACCCTTTGGTCCGAGTGGCGGGATTCGAACCCACGGCTTCTTGCTCCCGAAGCAAGCACGCTACCAACTGCGCTACACCCGGATAAATACTGTATAATTATAACAGATGAATAATCAACATGCTAATTATAACACACTTTTCGATGAATAATATTTAGGATTAAAGAGTATCTTTGATTGCAGGATTGAATTGTCAACTTGCCATTTTCATTGCAAAAATTAAAATATAGAATACAATTAAGATATGAAATATTTAGTAGTTGGATGTGGTGGTCTTGGTTGCTACATTATTGAAAATTTAATAAGAATGAAAGCAGGCGATATCACTGTTTGTGATGGCGATGTTTTTAGTGAAAGCAATTTAGATAGACAGCTTTATGCGACTCCTAAATCATTAGGTTTAAGCAAAGTAGAAGTTGCAGCGCAACGCGCTAAAGCATTGAAATTTGAAGGCATTTTCACTGCCATTTCAGAGATGTTTACACTTGATAATGCAGAGATACTTCTTGATGGTGTGGACGTTGTAATCGATGCACTTGATAATACAAAAGCACGGTTGATGTTAGAAGACGCATGCGCAAAAAAGAATTTAAAAATCGTTCACGGTGCAGTCGGTGAATGGAACTATCAAGTTGCAGTCGCAATCCCAGGGGCTAATTTGCTTCACAAATTGTACGATGGCAAAATAATCAAAAATACTGTTAAGACAACAGCAGCCACGGTACAAGCCTGCGCAGCAGCAGAAACTGCCGAAGCAATTAAACTTTCTAAAAAAATTAAAAGCGAGCTGGAAAACAAAGTTCTTCTTGCTGATTTGTTAGATAATAGTTACGAGATAATTAGTTTATGAAGAATTTTATGATTAGCGCATACAAGCATGTTGGTAAAACGACACTTGTAAAAAAGCTAATTGAAAATACAAATAAAAATGTTTTTGGATTTTTTACGTGTAAAGCAGAACATCTTGCAACTGAAGACGGCATGTGCCCGGTTTATATTTATCCAATTGGGCAAGAACCTGTGTATGATGCGGAACATCTTATAGGTTATTGCGGAGGTGGCCATCATTATACAAACCCAGAAGTTTTTGATAGACTTGGAATAAAATATCTTGAAGATTTGACAGAAAATCCGCTTGCGATAATTGATGAGATTGGTTTTTTAGAAGCCGATGCAAAAGCCTTTCAGGCCAGAGTCTTCGAACTATTAGATTCTAATATTCCAGTGCTTTTGAGCATAAAACAAAGACAGGATGTGGACTTTATCAATCGTCTCAAAGCCTATCCAGATAAAGACTTCATCGAATTTGATGAAAATAATCGAGACGAAATTTATGAATATATACAGCATCAATTAGAGATGCTATAATACAAGTAGTTAAATAATTACTTCGAGCCTTGAATCCCACGGCTTTCTAGGATCCTTGGCCAGGGTTGCAAGGGAAACGTTGCAGCCTTCCGCGTTTGAAAAGAAGTAGCATAATGCAGGATAATTGACTTTCTTTCGCATGCGCGGAAGAAAGTTTTTTGTATGGCAAAATTTCTAAAAAAGACAATTTCAATAATATTAATTTTTTGTTTCTTGGCAGGGACTGCATCATGCGGAAAGACTACAGAACCGAACTATGAAGTAGTTGGCCAAGTGGTTGATGGCGCTGGGCGTACCCTTGACGTTAGATCAGATGCAAAGGATGCAACAATTGCATCAGTGTACTTTGTTGCTACCCCTTTTTTAGTTGCGCTTGATATTGCAGATAGAACGGTAGCGGTCAATACGCGCAATCATTTTTGGACAGATGCGAATGAAGATTTGGCTGCAGCAGGAACAGTTGGTAAAGGCACGGTTGATTTAGAAAAACTTGCATCATATAATCCAACAGCATTAATCCATAGATCAAACGATTCTGAAACGATAAAAGCTGTAGAAAAATTAGGAGTGGATGTAATTTGCATCACAGTAGAAAATGCAGATGATGTCATAAGTACATTAAATCTTCTTGGAACATATTTTGGTGTTTCTGAAAATGCAACGCGTGCAATCGATTGGTTTAATGGAAAATTAGATTACATAGATGAAATTGTTTCAAAAATTCCAGATTCAAAAAAGAAAACTGTAATGGTTCTTGGCGGAGACCCAGGAAGAGTTGCCGGCAGCGACATGCTTCAATCTTGGATGATTGAAAAAGCTGGAGGAATCTCTGTAGTACAAGAAGGTAATGACCATAACTGGATTGATATTGGCACTGAAAAGGTGTTTACGTATAACCCTGATGTAATTTTCTGCACCAGCTCAGCTGCCAAGAGCTACAAACTTGAAGAGATTTTAGCTGATAAAGTATGGTCCGCAATGAACGCAGTAAAAACAAAACAAATGTATGAAATTCCAACGACTTTAGACTCTTGGGACATGCCAGGTCTTTCATGCGTTTTGGGGATTATGTATATGCTTCATGAGATGTATCCAGAATATTTGAGCATAGCAGATTTAGAAAATCAGGTTGATGACTACTATCGTTTCATGTTCGGCAGATGCTTTGATGAAGAATTAGGACTTGATTGGGATAATTTTAAATAATGAATTTCACAACAGAAAGAAAACAAAATAATCTTGCAGTAAATTTACTTTTATTAGCGGCAGTTTTATTTGTGCTTGTTGTTTTTTCTGTTTGTGTTGGTAAATATTCTGTTAGTGCAAAAGATAGTTTATCAATTATTGTGCGTGCAATAACATTCCAAGATCAAGTTGTTGATCCTATGACAGTTAATGTTGTATTAGGACTAAGGCTTCCAAGAATTTTGGTTTCAATTTTTGTTGGTGCGGCACTTTCTATTTCCGGGGCAACTTACCAAGGTATATTTCAAAATCCATTAGTATCGCCTGATTTTCTTGGTGTATCATCAGGAGCTTGCATTGGGGCTGCTCTGGCAATAATAATCGGACTATCATCTGCATTTATTTCCACTTTCGCATTTGTCGGTGGAATCTTAGCGGTACTTTGCACTGCAGCTATTCCTAAGTTGGTGAAGAATAGATCAAACATAATGCTTGTTTTGGCGGGCATAATTATTAGTTCACTTATGTCATCAATTTTAGGATTTATAAAATACACAGCAGATCCATCAACTCAGCTTGCATCAATTACTTATTGGACTATGGGAGATTTTTCTTATGCTAGTCCAGATGATTTAATGAATATGTTAATTATTTTAGTTCCACCAATGGTTGTTTTAATTCTCATGTCATGGTGGATAGATTTAATGTCCATGGGCGAAACAGAAGCACGTGGCCTTGGAACAAATGTTAAACTTGTCAGAACTATCGCAATTATCTGTTCAACACTTTTAACTGCAGGGTCAATTTGTCTTGCCGGTACAATTGGCTGGGTAGGTCTTATAATACCACATTTTTCAAGACTTTTAGTTGGCGCTTCCAACAGAAGAGTTCTTCCAATCTCTTGCCTTATAGGGGCAATATTTATGCTAATCGTTGATACTTTAACAAGACTTATTGGAACAACTGAAATGCCTGTAAGTATTATGACAGGCATTGTTGGGGCACCGTTCTTCTGCTGGTTATTATTTAAGAGAAAGGACGAGATACTATAATGATTTATCAAATCCAAAATCTTAAATTTGAATATAGAAAAGATCAACCAGTGTTAAATAGTATTAATTTAAGTTTAAATGAAGGAGAAATTCTTTGTGCTCTTGGTAAGAATGGCGCAGGTAAAACTACCCTCTTTGGCTGTTTACTAGGCCTTCTTAACGGGTATGAGGGAAGTATTCTTCTTGATGGAAAAGAAATATCTAGTCTGAAAGAAAAAGACATCGCAAAATTAATTAGCTATGTTCCCCAAAACAACAATGCAGTTTTTGGCTATACAGTATGCGAATATGTATTAATGGGATGTGCATCTAATGTTTCGTTGTTCTCGCACCCAGGCAAAACAGAAGAAGCTGCTGTGCGCGAGGCTCTGGCATTAATGGGCATATTGGATTTGGCAGACAGAAATTATATGCAGCTTTCCGGAGGCGAGCGTCAGCAGACAGCTATCGCTCGTGCAATAGTATCAAAGCCAAAAGCAATATTGTTTGATGAGCCAACCGCCCACCTTGATTATGCAAATCAACTTAAAGTGTTAAGAATGATTAAAGGACTTTCAGCAAAAGGCTTTGCAGTTATCGTAACAAGTCATGATCCAAATCACGCAATGCTGCTTGATAGCAAGCTTGCATTATTTGACGGCAAGGGAAACATTAAAACTGGCGAAGCAAGCGAATTGATTACAGAAGAAAGCTTGCAAGAAGTTTACGGATCAGAATTAAAAATTAGATATATTAAAGAATTTAATCGCAAGGTATGTATTTATCCAAGTTTATGAGGAGGCAATAATGAAAAAATTATTAGTAATCCTTCTTGCACTGGCAATGGTTTTCTCAATGTCAGCATGTGGAAAGAAGGAAGTAGAATCAGCTGAAATTTTAACAGAAGTCACAGATGTTACGGTTCCAGAATTTACAGTTAAGATATGCGGAGCAGAGATTACAAACGAAACATTGAAAGAATGTAATCTTTATTCTGCAGTTGCAAAATCAGTTAATTCAAAAGGGAATGCTTCAGAGAACACTTATGTTGGCTACAGGATGAGCGATGTAATTGATGCAGTGCAGATTACAGTAACTGGAAGTACTGTACAAATTATTTGTACTGATGGATATGAATCAACATATGAGGGAGACCTTTTTGAAGAAGGGGTACTTCTTGCAATCACTAAGAATGGTGAAACCTTTAAAGATGGCCCTTGGTTCGCTCCTTGCACATCTAATGTAAGTGGCGACTATGCACAAGACATAAGCGAAATCAAAGTTGAATAAAAAAAGGCTGTAGCATTTGCTACAGCCCTTTTAATTTCTATTTCTTTTTCTTCATCTTAGCATATTTTTTTGCACGTTCTTCAGCAGCTTTACGCTTTGCAGCGTTCTTCTTTTTTATTGACTTTGGGCATTCAAGACCATGTGCAAGCATGCTACCTTTTGTATGAACTCTAAACCAACCATTACGTCTTTCTTCAGAGTCAACCTCGGCTTCAATCTTTGCTCTTTCTTCTGCAGAAATCTGTTCTCTTCTGCGTTTATCTTCGAGAGCTTTTTCTTCAGCCTTTTTAGCCTTTTCTTTTTCTTTTCTTACATATTCTTCTGCAACTTCAATCTTCCAGCCCTTTGCCTTAGCAATCTTATATGGATTTAATTTTTCTGCCTGAGCAACAGTAAGAACTTCGTTTTCCATTTCCTTCTTCTTGGCAGCTCTGCTTGTGAAGAAGAAGAGTAAGCCCATCATGAAGAGCATCATGATTGTAGAGATAAGGCTGTCGTTCTTTGTATTTCTTGTTTCGAAAGTTGATGTTATAGATTCTGCGGTGGTATTACCGTTTGCAGAAACAATGCCAGCTTCGATAGTTACTGTATATTCTGTCTTTTGTTCAAGTGTTCCATCAAGTACAAGCCAAAGTTCGTTTGGATACTTGTCGCTATATACCATTTGGAATGCCTGTTCTTTTCCGTTTGAATCTGTAATCTTGAATCTGCCAGCATTACTATCGATATCAGCAGCACCAATCATCTTTTCGCTAAATTCGAGCTTAACGCACATGTTCTGCGGCTGACTGTTACTGGATCCATCTTTAGGAGTAATATTTACAACTTCTAAGCTACCTGCAAATACTGATGTTGCAGATGCAAGGATCATAGCTAATACTGTGATAAGAATTATGCAGCGTTTCTTCATTTGTGCCTCCGTAATTCTTTGAAAAATCTAACTATTATATTGTAGCACTCTTCTCGCAATATGCCAAAGACAAATTGTGGTTTAAAATCCGAGCCTTTTTGGGCTTCTGTACCTACATAAACGTGATCAAGTCTTGCCCAGGCGATGGCACCCTTACACATTTCGCAAGGCTCTAAAGTCACGTACATATCACAGCCGCTAAGTCTCCATCCGATTTTCTTGACAGCTTCGTCAATTGCCTTGATTTCAGCGTGTGCCAGGGGATGCTTATCAGTTTCCACGGTATTGTGAGCTCTGGCTATGATTTCATCATCTTTTACAATTATGCAGCCAACCGGAACTTCAGCCTTTTCATAGGCTTTTTGAGCTTCGGCGAGTGCTTCTTTCATGAATTCTTCGTTTGTCATATCAAAAATGGTACTCCCGGGCGGAATCGAACCGCCAACAAAGCTTTAGGAGAGCTCCGTTATATCCATTTAACTACGGGAGTGTACTTAAAATAGTTTGCCTAATAATTATAACATATCTTACATTATATATATGCTATAATTATTGTGTATAAGTATCTTTAGTCTGCATAAGGAGAAAGTCTAATGGAAAGTAAATATTCAGGTTACATGGGCAGAGTTGTGATGTACAACCTCTCAACTCAGGAACTCACGGAATATCCGTGGACTGATAAAGATCGTGAACTTTACATTGGCGGTAAAACGATGGCCACAAAAATTATGGCCGATAACTTCACTGGTAAAGAAACTGCTTTTTCAGAAGAAAATCTAATTATTATTTCTACCGGACCTCTTACCGGCACGGGCGCACCAAGTTCAAGCAGATTTAATATTTCAACATTATCACCACAAACAGGAATTACAACTTCTTCTAACTGTGGTGGTCGTTTTGGATATTATCTTAAGAAGGCTGGCCTTGATGCACTAATCTTAAAAGGTAAATGTCCAGAACGCTCATGGCTCGAAATTAATAACGGCGAATTTACGATGCACAACGCTGACGATCTTTGGGGAATGAAAACCGGAGAGGTCCAGGAAGCATTGAAAGAAAAGCACAAGATGCCAAACGGCAAGCAAATGAAATTTGCAAACGTCGTTATTGGTCCTGCTGGAGAAAACCTTGTTTTATATTCATCAGTAATTTCAGATGAACGTGTTTCTGGGCGTGGCGGTGTTGGCGCAGTTTTCGGATGGAAGAACTTAAAGGCAATTACAGTTCGTGGAACAAAACAAGTAAGTGTTGCTAATCCAGAAAAGACAAGCGCATGGTGCAAAAAATGGTTTAAGTATTTAAAAGATCATCCTCTTACAGGTAATCAGCTTCCACGACTTGGAACAGCAGGCCTTGTATCATCAATGCAGATGAGAGGAATGCTTTCAACCAAGAACTATACATACGGTACATACGATGACTTCAATGATGTTTGCGGCGAAACACTTGCAGAAGATTTCAATATTGTAAATAAAGGTTGCTTAACTTGTCCTATCAAGTGCGCAAGAACAGTTGATGTTAAAGGTAAAGAAGTTAAGGGCCCAGAGCTCGAAACCCTTGGGCTTTTAGGCGGCGGAATCTTAAATAATGATATGCAAAAGATTCTCGACTGGAACTATGAAATCGATGAACTTGGAATGGATACCATTTCAGCTTCTTCAACTTTAGCATGGGCAATGGAAGCAAATGAAAAAGGCCTTTGGAATAATGGTCTTGAATTCGGAAAAACAGATAACATCTCTCAGGTTTGGGATGATATCGCACATAGGCGTGGCATTGGAAACGAACTTGCAGATGGTTCAAAACGTCTCTCAGAAAAATATGGTGGAACCGAATTCGCTATTCATTCAAAAGGTATGGAACTTGCTGCATACGAACCAAGACGTGCAGTAGGTCAAGGACTTGGATATGCAGTTGCAAATAGAGGGGGTTGCCATCTTAACGGTGGTTACCTCGTAATTGTAGAAGGCTTAGGCCTTTATACAAATCCATTAACTCCACATGCAAAGGCAGACTTTACAATGCTATTCCAAGATTTAATGGAAACAATATCAGCTTCGGGACAGTGCTTATTTACATCATATGCATTCTTCCCAGGATTCTTAATTACAAGGCCAAACGGATGCATTACATCAATTTGCAACAAAGCTATTCCATATATCGGATGGGCGCTTCGAGCAATTAATAGAACGGCTCCGGCTTTAGCAATTCACTTGCCAGTATTCCATCATACGAGAATGTTCAAGTATGCACTCGGTATGCCAATGACGTTTGGTAAGTACATAAGAACAGGAGAAAGATCTTACACAATGGAAAGATACGTCAACACAAAGTTCGGCGCATCAAGTGCAATCGATACTCTTCCAAAGAGGCTTACAGATACACCTCAGGATCCAAACAATCCTAAGACAAAAGTTCCTCTTGAAACTATGAAGAGGACATACTATAAAGCAAGAGGTTGGGATGCAAATGGCATTCCAACAAAGGCAACTCTTCGTAAGTTAAAGATAGATGTTAAGTAAGGAGGCAAAAATGATTAGCGTAAAATTATTTGGCCTCTTTAGACTTGATACAGGAATCAAATCATTTGAGGCAGAAAACGTTCATGCTGTAAGCGATCTTTATCCAATCCTTCTTCAGAAGGCAAAAGAAGTTAAACCTTCGACAAAGATTACTTCAAAGGATATTGATGGTTGCATCATAATTGTTAACGGAAAGCAAGAGAAAAAATCTTGTGCACTTAAAGATGGTGATGAGGTTCAACTCATGAGCCCGGTATGTGGAGGTTAGTTATGGACGAAGCAAAGAAAATAAAAGATAAGCCATATATTGACTCTGTTACATGCGCCGGTTGCAGTGTTTGCATTGAAAATTGCCCAATGGATTGCTTAGAACTTACACGCCCAGCATATCACGGAGATATACATACATACGTGCAGATGAAGAAAGATGCAAATTGCATCAGTTGCGGAATCTGCGCAAAGGTATGCCCAATTAATGTTATTACTATGTGCCAACCAGGCACTATTCCAGATTATTTAACAAAGGAGAAAAATACTATGGGTAAAGTTTATTGCAGAGTATTTCAGGCTGTAATGAAAGTCGGCAACTATTTCATGGGTTATAGAATGCCAGAGTATATCGAAGGCCCTGGTTGCATCAAAGAATTACCAAAACAGATTCTTGATAAGGGAGTAAAAAAGGTACTTCTTGTAACTGATAAAGGACTTTTAGGGCTCGGAATTCCTGATGGCCTTATGCATGCTTGTGACGAAGCTGGGCTTGAATATGTAGTATTTAGCGAACTTCAGCCAAATCCAACATCAGATAATGTTGAGGCAGGGTTCAAAGCATTTAAAGAAAATAACTGCGAAGGACTTATCGCATTCGGCGGTGGTTCTCCAATGGATTGCGCAAAGGGTATTGCATCAAAGAATGCACATCCAAATAAGAGCATTGCACAGCTTCAGGGACTCCTTAAGGTTCATAAGAAGATTTGTCCGTTCTGGGCTGTACCAACAACATCAGGTACTGGTTCTGAAACAACAGTAGCAGCAGTAATTACTGATTCTAAGACACACCACAAAGCATCTATCAATGACCCTTCAATCTTACCAAAGTATGCTGTACTCGATCCAGAACTTACTATGGCTCTTCCTCCATTCGTAACTGCGACAACAGGTATGGATGCATTATGTCACGCGGTTGAATCTTATACAAACTGGACATATTGCACAGCACTTGAAAAAGATCTTTCAAAGAAAGCCGTCAGGCTTATTTATGATAATCTTTATAAAGCATATCAGAATGGAAGCGACCTTGAAGCTAGACAAAACATGCAGCTCGCTGCATTTTATGCAGGTCGTTCATTTACAAGAGGTTGCGTAGGGTATGTTCACGCCGTAGGCCACACACTTGGTGGACTTTACGGAGTAGCTCATGGTCTTGCAATGTCAGTAATTCTTCCGCACGTAATGAGGCAGTTCGGACCTGCAGTTTATGATAAGCTTGCAGATTTAGCTGATGTTTGCGGCATGGAAGGTGCTACAAATCAGGAAAAGGCTCTTAGGTTCATCGATTGGATGGATGAAATGAAAAAGAAGATGGAAATCCCTGCTGGTTTTGATGTGATCAAGGATGAAGATATTCCGCAGATTATTGAATGGGCAAAAGCAGAAGCAAATCCACTTTATCCAGTTCCAGTAGTGTGGGATGATGAAGACTTCAAAAGACTTCTTCATACACTTAAAACAGCAGAATAATCAGAAGGCTTTTAAATGACATATTTTCAATTTACATTAATTGCACTTTGTCTTTGTTGCATATGTGCACTTTTAAAACGAGTTAAGACGCTCGAGAAAAAAACAGAACAATACCAATACATAATCTATCTTGGTTTGAAAGATAAAGACACCGGAGAACAAAAGATTTCAGAAGAAGAAGCTATTGATATCTTGAATAAGATTTGTCCAAAGTATGTAGTTGGATACAACATGCATACAAGTGAAGGATTCTGGAATAACGAAGGAGAAATGGTGCTCGAAAGATCTATCGTGATTTCCTTCAACTACATCATCCACGGCAGTCTCTATGAACTCGCTGATGAAATTGTTGAACAATTCAACCAAGAATGCGTATTTATTGAACAGCATCCAATCGGTGCAGAATTTTATCCAAGGGAAGACAATGAATAAACTAACCAAAAAGACTTTTTGCATTTTATTACTAATATGTTCGTTATTGCTGTGCAGTTGCGGTGCACAACAAGCAGCTGAGGTTAAAAACGAAGTAAGCGTGCTCATCATTCCACATTTTGAAGTAGGTGAAATGGTCGGCGATGCTGCCGGAGAAGCGCAGTACTTCTACGAAAAATATCTTCAAGGCAGCGAAGAATATACAACGACCGAGGGCACAGTTATTTACTACAACCCTGACAACAAAGTTGCCATGTGCATTCCAGGATATGGGAAAACCAACACAGCAATTGCCGAAACATCGGTGTTTAGCGACTTGCGATTTGATTTTTCTAATGCGTATGTAGTTTCTCCTGGTTGTGCCGGAGGCGCCGTTGGAACCACAGTATTTGGCGATGTGGTTCTTGAAACTGCTATTTGCGATTTTGATCTTGGGCATTCAGTTGACAGCACCGAACTGAAAGATTCAAATTCACCAACATGGTTTCATGATGTATCATTTGATACAATGGATTGCAAAGTGATGAATCAAGAATTAATCAACAAGATTTATGATCTTACAAAAGATATTAAACTTTCAACTACAGAAATTGCAAAAGCAACTTTAGAAAGAAATTTTACTGGTGAAGAATGGATTAATCGAGAGCCACAAGTTATCAAAGGGACATCTGTTACAAGCGATAATTATTGGAAGGGTGAAATCGAACACCAAAGAGCTTTAGATATTGTCAATACATATGACTGCACAGATCCATATGCATTAACAGAAATGGAAGACATAGTTACGGCTTCTGTTTGTGAAAGATTTGGCCTTTTGGATAGATTGATTATCATGCGTGGAAGTGTAAATGTTGATGTTTTTGTTGATGGAAACTTCCCAGAGATGCTTTGGGATACCACAATTGACTGGAGTGAAGGAATCGATCAGGAAAACGAAGAAACTTTAGATATTTTTAATCCAGCAATGGAAAACATCTTTAAGGTCGGAGAAATCGTTATTGATGCGATACTAGAAAATACCTTATAACTTATCTAAAACTCTAAATATCCCAATTTTATGTGTTGTTTTTAACAAAAAAGTGATAAAATAGGAATATTAGTGGAGGGACTTACATATGGAATCCAAGAAGTTTGAATTAAAAAATATTGCAATTATTAATGAAGTTTTAATCTTACTTGCAATAGTTTTCGTAATTTCACAATTTAGCACACTTTCATCAATTATGATGGTTAATGCAGCAATTTGTACTCTTGCATTAATTCTTGGTGTTATTTATACAGGTAGTGAATATAAAAAAGGAGTAGCAGAATTCTTCCAGGCATATATGTTCTTATATTTTGCAAGTTCTGTTGTATCCCTGATTGCTCCTATTGTTAATGCAGTACAGTTTGGTTTTAACACAGGTCTTTGCATTGCTATTTTAGTTAACATTATTGTTCCTATTTGCGTAGCAATCGTAGCCTTTGGAAAAGACTTGGGGAAGGATAAATCAGCCAAGTTATCATATGTGGATTTCATTGCCAATGTGGTTCTTTTGGTTTCATGCCTTTGCACCAAAGCTCCTTCATCAGTTTATCCAATTGTAATCTCAAATTTCTTATTATCAATTAACTTCTCAATATTTATTTATGCTAAGTATATTGATAAGGAAAAACGAGGAGCAGAATAAATAGTAAAACAAACCCCGGAAGATTGCCTTCCGGGGTTTTTATTTTTTAAATAACTATCTTGCTGCAGTCGGCACAACGCTATAGCGTTTCTTGCTACTTGAAAGAATAACGTTTGTCTGGCAATGACGAACGCCAGAAATGCTCTTTATTGTAGACATTAACTTTTCCAAAGTTTCCGTATTCTTTGTTGTGATCTTTAATGCATAATCGTATTCCCCAGTGATGTGGTGGCATTCCAAAATCTCATCTGCATTGTCAACGAAAAGTTGAAGTTCTTTTACAGCTGTTCCAGTTGTGCTTTCGAGACTTACGAGCATAAGCACTGAAAGCTCCTTGGCCATTGCTGCCGGAGAAATAATAGTAGTATATTGCTCGATAATTTTCCCCTGTTCAAGCTTTCTAAGTCTTTCAGATACAGCAGAAAGGGATAAGTTTACCTTCTTTGAAAGGTCTGAAATTGAAACCCTTGCATTGTCCTGTAAAATCTCCAGAATTTTTACGTCTATACTGTCAGTTGCCATGATTATATCTCCTAAAATTCAAGTATATTAATAATATACCAAAATTATTTCGGCTCCGCAAGCACAGAGACTTGAATTTGCTAAGCGAGGAATTGAAGCGTAGCGCGAAGGCCGCACGAGGCCCGAGCGTGCAAATTCAAGCCTGCTGTGCTATAATGTACTATGTATGACTATGTAAAAGAAAAGGAGACTTTTTATATATGGAAAGCAATTTTATTCACGACATAATTGATAAAGACATCGCTGAAGGTAAATACTCTCATGAGATCATCACAAGATTCCCGCCAGAGCCAAATGGCTACCTTCACATAGGTCACTGTAAATCAATCTGCCTTAACTTTGGAACAGCTCTTAAGTACGGCGGAAAGTGTAACCTTAGATATGATGATACAAATCCAGTAAACGAAGACGATGAATTCGTTGGCTCAATCGAAGAAGACGTTAAGTGGCTCGGCTTCGAATGGAATAACCTTAACAAAGCTTCAAATTATTTCGACAAAATGTACGAATGTGCTGTCGAACTGATTAAGCGCGGTAAAGCATATGTCTGTGAATATAGTGCAGATCAAATTAGAGAAACGCGTGGTACGCTGACAGAACCGGGGAAGAACTCTCCATGGCGTGACAGACCAATCGAAGAAAACCTTCAAATTTTTGAAGACATGAAGAACGGTAAATATGGTGATGGCGAAAGAGTTCTGCGTGCAAAGATTGATATGGCTTCTCCAAATATGAATATGAGAGATCCTGTTATCTACAGAGTAATGCATGTAAAGCATCAGAATACAGGAGACAAGTGGTGCATCTATCCAATGTATGACTTCGCTCATCCTCTTGAAGATGCTATTGAAGGGATCACACACTCCCTTTGTACACTCGAATTCGAAGATCACAGACCATTTTATAACTGGGTTCTTCAGTCACTCGATTGGAAAGAGCCACCACAGCAGATAGAATTTGCAAAGCTTAACCTTACAAACACAATCATGAGCAAGCGTAATATTAAGAAGCTTGTTCTTGAGGGAAACGTTGAAGGATGGGACGATCCAAGACTTTGCACAATTGCTGGTATGCGTAGACGTGGTTATACTCCGGCAGCATTAAGAAATTTCTGCGATGCAATCGGCGTAGCAAAAGCAAATTCACTGATTGACATGAGTCAGCTCGAAGTTTTCGTTCGTGATGACCTCAATGGCAAGGTTGATAACAAGATGGTAATCTTAAAACCTCTTAAGCTTATCATCGATAACTATCCACAAGGACAGATAGAAATGCTTCCTATTGAAAATAATCCTGCCGATGAAAATGCCGGGATTCGCGAAATTCCATTTGGACGTGAACTTTGGGTTGAACAGGATGATTTCATGGAAGTCCCTGCAAAGAAGTACTTTAGGCTGTTCCCTGGCAACGAAGTTCGTTTAAAGAACGCTTACTTCGTAACTTGTAATAGCATTGAAAAAGATTCTGATGGCAACGTAACATGCTTGCATTGTACATACGATCCTGATACAAAATCAGGTACCCCGGGCGCAGATACTCGCAAGGTAAAAGGAACTATTCACTGGGTAGAAGCAAGTACTGCAGTTGATATTTCTGTTCGTCAGTACGGATACCTTGCATATCCAAACGAAGAAACTGGTTACAATGAATTTGATCCAGACTCGCGTGAAGATTTAATTGCAAAGGCAGAGCCAAGCCTTAAGGATGCCCCTGCCGGAGAGCGCTATCAGTTCTTCCGCAACGGATACTATATTTGTGACACTGTGCTGTCAAAGCCAGGCGCACCAGTATTCAATCAGATTGTAGGACTTAAGTCATCCTGGAAGAAGTAATAAATAAGCACCGGAGGGGTGACGCGAAGAGAGGCTCATGCCGAGGACGCTAATCGCCCGCATTGCATGAGGTCTGCTGAGCGGCAGGACCCCAGTAATAATATATATGCGTAATATACTGCTCACAATTGCATATGACGGTACGAATTTTTGCGGATGGCAAAGACAGGCGAACTTTCGCACTGTGCAGGGCGAAGTTGAAAACGCTCTAAGCATAATTATCGGCAAGCCTGTTGAAATTGCTGGCACATCGAGGACTGATTCGGGCGTGCATGCGAAGGCACAATGTGCCACGCTTATTCTCGATAATGAAGGAATTCCAACCGAGCACATTGCAAGAGCAGTAAATGATATTCTTGCATTTGATAAACTCGAGGGCGTAAGCGATGTTAGAATTATCGGTGTTAAAGAAATGCCTGAAGACTTTCATGCTAGACACGATGCAAAAGGAAAGAGATATATCTATAAGATAAATAATGCCAAAGAAAAATCTCCTTTCCGCCGCACTCAATTTTATCAAGTATCAAATCCACTCGATGTTGATGCGATGAGAAAAGCTTGTGAACACATTGTTGGCACTCACGATTTTAAATCATTCGAGACTGCTGGCAGTACAGTTCACGAATCAACAGTAAGGACAGTTTATAAACTTACAGTTGATCAAAATGGAGATGACATCACTATTTCAATTGAAGGCGATGGCTTCTTATATAATATGGTTAGAATTATCGTTGGAACTTTAGTTGAGGTTGGACTTCACAAATTAGAACCAAACGATGTTAAAGAAATAGTTAATGCAAAAGATAGAGGTAAAGCTGGACATACGGCCCCGCCGCAAGGGCTTTACTTAGATGAGGTGTTTTTCTAATGGATAAAAGACCAAGTTGGGACGAATATTTTATGGACATGGCAGAGCTCGCAAGAACTCGAACAACATGTCTTCGCCGTGGAGTGGGTGCAGTTATCGTAAATGACAACCGAGTAATTGCAACTGGCTATAATGGAACTCCAAAGAATATTACTCACTGCAGCGAAACTGGTTGCCTTCGTGAAAAGCTTTGCGTACCAAGTGGCCAGCGACATGAGCTTTGTAGAGGCCTTCATGCAGAACAGAATGCAATCATTCAGGCTGCATGCACCGGCGCAAGCGTAGAAGGCGCAACATTATATTGCACAACTCAGCCATGCGCAATTTGTACAAAGATGATTATCAATGCCGGAATAAAACGCATCGTTATTAAAGAAAGCTATCCAGATGAACTTGGTGAAGCAATGATTAAAGAAGCAGGAATTCAGGTAGATATTTTAAAGTGATATGCTAGATTTTTTACAAGGTTTTATTTTAGCTACAGTTATTTCAGCTATATTAACGCCTATCGCAATAAAATTAGCGCCTAAGATTGGCGCAATGGATGTGCCAAAAGATACAAGAAGAATGCATAATCATCCAATTCCACGTTTTGGGGGACTTGGAATTTACATTGCAATGCTTGTATCAATTTTGATATGTGTTCCAAGAACTGAAGGATCGCTTGGGGCAGTTCAGGTAAGAGGTTTTCTTGCCGGAGCAACCATAATCGTAATCGTTGGTTTAATTGATGACTTAAAAGGGCTTAAGCCAGTTCAAAAACTTA
This sequence comes from Anaerovoracaceae bacterium, assembly GCA_045616685.1. GTDB lineage: Bacteria > Bacillota > Clostridia > Peptostreptococcales > Anaerovoracaceae > UBA1764. Next base: position 35,678 of record JAZLHF010000014.1, on the reverse strand, counting down.
TCGGTCAGATTATCGCTGCTCTCGTACCGTGCTACTTTAGTGTACGTGTATTTGCAATTTCAAATATTTTTAACGGAAGCTATATTGAATTTCCTGGGATTGTTTCTATTATATTAACTGTTCTTTGGGTAGTAGGTATCACAAACACAATTAATTTAATTGATGGTCTTGATGGACTTGCCGCAGGCGTGTCAATTATTTCTTGTTTCGCCGTAGCATACACAAGTTTCATTGCTGGTCGCCCAGAAACTTGTGCGCTTGTTCTTGCTATTGCCGGAGCCGCGCTTGGTTTCTTATTTTACAACTTCCATCCAGCAAAAATCTTTATGGGGGATACCGGTTCAATGCTCCTTGGATATTGTCTTGCAACAATGTCTCTTATTGGGGTGTCATCAACAAAGGGTACAGTATTATTTGTAAGCTTTATCCCTATTATCATTCTTGCACTTCCAATCTTTGATACATCGTTTGCTATCGTAAGAAGAGTCGCAAATCATAGACCAATTATGAAGGCTGATAAAGGGCATCTTCATCATAGAATTATGGCACTTGGAATCGGTCAACGCCGTGCAGTAATTGCCCTTTATTGCATTTCTGCAATCATGGGCGTTGCTGGCATTCTTTGGACAATGCGTATGCGCGCCCAGGCTTTAATTCTTGCAGTAATTGGTTTAACCCTTATTTGGGTATTTCTTGGGAAAGACCCAACAGAAAATGTAGAAGAATCTGAAGAGGATATTAAATAATGAAAGTGATGACAGTCTTTGGAACCAGACCTGAAGCTATAAAGATGGCCCCAGTGGTAAAGGCTTTAAAAGAAACTGATGGAATCGAGTGTGTAGTATGCGTAACAGCGCAGCACCGTGAAATGCTCGACCAGGTCCTTAAGCTTTTTGAAATTGTTCCTGATTACGATCTTAATATAATGAAACCAAATCAAACTCTATCGATGATTACTGCAAATGTAATCAAAGGGATGGAGGAGGTTCTCGTAAAAGAAAAACCTGATTTAGTTTTAGTTCACGGAGACACATCAACAACATTTGCAACCGCGCTTGCTTGCTACTATCAACAGATTTCTGTTGGACATGTCGAAGCCGGTCTTCGTACATACGATAAATATTCTCCTTTCCCAGAAGAAATGAATCGTGTGCTTACAGGAGACATTGCCGATTTACATTTCGCTCCTACAGAAAGAAATAAACAGAACTTACTTCGTGAAGGGATTGATGACAAGAATATTTATATCACAGGTAACACTGTAATTGATGCTCTTCTTGAGACAGCAAATAAGCCTTACGAATTTGAAGATGAAACTTTAAAAAACATCGACTTTGAAAATAAAAGAGTCATAACTGTTACATGTCACAGAAGAGAAAACCTTGGCGAATATATGGCAGAAATTTTCTCAGCAATTGCTGATATTGCAAAAGAATATGATGATGTTGAAGTCGTATACCCTGTTCACATGAATCCAAAGGTTAGAGAAGAAGCCAATCAGTACTTGGGCGACATTAAAAACATTCACCTGATTGAGCCTTTGACTTATCAACCATTTGTAAAACTTCAGAGCAAATCTTTCTTTATTATTACCGATAGCGGTGGAATCCAGGAAGAAGCTCCAAGCCTTGGTAAACCAGTACTGGTTGTTAGAAAAGAAACTGAAAGACCAGAAGCAGTTGCGGCAGGAACAGTCAAAATGGCTGGGGTCGAGCGAAAAAAAGTATATGAACTTGCCAAAGAATTGCTGGATAACAAGGCTGAATATGACAAAATGGCGCATAGCATTAACCCTTATGGGGATGGAAAAGCAGCGTTAAGAATTGCACAGATTATACAGAAACATTAACAAGGCATTGTGGAAAGAACGTTCGGATAATACCGAACGTTCTTGTTTTATGATTTCAAAAAGTGGCGAAAACCCGAATAAAATATTGATATTCCCCCTATATCTAGTAGAATATAAGTGTAATTTCTTTTCATAAAACTTATATATTTCAAAAACATTCACAAATTAAGGAGAGTATTAGTAAAATGAAAAAAGTTTTAGCTATTTTATTAGCACTTGCAATGATTTTCTCACTTGCTGCTTGCGGTGGTGAAAAAGAAGCTGAAGAAACATCTGACGTCATTAAGGTTGGTATGGTTTGCATCGGCGACCAGAACGCAGCTTACGACAGAAACTTCTATATGGCAGCAGATGCTGCAACAGAAATTCTTAAGGGTAAGGGCATTAACGTAGAATGGACTTACACTTATAACCATCCAGAAGGAGACCCAGTTGCAGTTGATTGCGCAGATCTTGCTGATGCTGGTTGCCAACTCGTAATTCTCAATTCCTATGGCCAAGAACCAGCAATGCTCACAGTAGCTGCTGATTATCCAGATACAACATTTGTTGCTTGCACAAACGAAGCATCACAAAGAGATGATCTCGAAAATACAGTTAATGCATTCCCAAGCATCTTCGAAGGAAGATATCTCGCAGGCGTTGCTGCTGGATGCAAACTCCAGCAGATGATTGACGAAGGTCAGATTACAGCTGACCAGGCAGTAATCGGTTATGTTGGTGCTTACACATTCGCAGAAGTACTCTCAGGTTATACATCATTCTTCCTTGGCGCAAGAAGTGCTTGCCCAAGTGCAACAATGCTTGCAGAATTCATTGGTTCTTGGGGAGATCCAACAATGGAAGCTGCTACAGCTCAGGACTTAATCGATCGTGGTGCAGTTCTTATTTCACAGCACTCCGACTCAACAACACCAGCTACAACAGCACAGAGCAATGGGGTTTACCACGTAGGCTATAACATTGCTATGAGTGATGTTGCTCCAGAAGCTTCAATCATTTCTTCAAGAATTGACTGGACAAACTACTTCGTATATGCAATCGAAACAATCGCTAACGGCGGCAAGGTTGACCAGGATTACATGGGACACGGTCTTGCAGATGGAGATGTAGTTCTTACTGAACTTAACGAAGCAATAGCTGCTCCTGGAACAGCAGAAAAGATTGCAGAAGCAGAAGCTGCAATTAAAGCAGGAACACTCAATATGTTTGATACATCCGCATTCACAGTTGAAGGCGCAACTCCAACAGAAGGTCTCGTTGATATGGACGGAGACTTCGCTGGCGAACCAGATTACAATGCAATCTTTGATGGTTACTATCATGAATCATACTTCAAGTCAGCTCCAAACTTTGACTTAAGAATTGATGGTATCACACTTGTAAACGAAGCTTACTAATAACTTCCTATAAATTTTTCAAAGCCTAACAGGGTTCTTCCCTGTTAGGCCTTTTCTGTATAAGAGAGAACTTTTAACTTATGGAACACGCAGTAGAATTTAAAAACATAACAAAAAAATTCGGAAGCATAGTGGCAAACAACTCGGTGAATCTTTACTTAGACCGTGGGGTTATTATGTCTTTACTGGGCGAAAATGGTTCTGGTAAAACTACACTGATGAATATGCTTGCCGGAATTTACTTCCCTGATGAGGGTCAGATTTTTGTAGACGGTCAGCCTGTTACAATAGCATCTCCAAAAGATGCATTTGACTATGGAGTTGGAATGATACATCAGCATTTTAAACTTGTTGATGTGTTCACCGCAGCTGAAAATGTTGCCCTTGGCTTAGAAGACGAAAAATACGATTTAAAAGCTGTATCTGCAAAAGTAAAAGAAATTTCAGATAAATACGGTTTTAACATTGATCCTGAAAAGAAAGTTTACGACATGTCCGTTTCAGAAAAACAGACGGTCGAAATTATAAAGGTTTTATATCGCGGAGCAGACATTCTTATTCTCGATGAACCTACTGCAGTTTTAACGCCACAAGAAACAGAAAATCTTTTCAAGATTATGCGTAATATGAAAGATGATGACAAAGCCATCATCATCATTACTCATAAACTTAACGAGGTAATGGATGTTTCTGATGTGGTTGCCGTTCTTAGAAAAGGCGAACACATCGCAACTGTGCGTACTAATGAAACAAATCCAGATGCACTGACTGAAATGATGGTCGGTCGTGCAATTAAATTAAACATTGACAGACTTGATCCTGTTAATCCTCAGCCAAGACTTACAATCGCTGGTCTTACATGCCGCGATAGTGAAGGCGTAAAGAAGCTTGATGACGTTGGTTTCATCGCATTTGGCGGTGAAATCTTAGGCATTGCGGGCATCGCAGGCTCTGGCCAGAAAGAACTTCTTGAAGCCATCGCAGGCCTTCGTCCAATCGAATCTGGTTCAATTATTTATAGCCCAGAGGGCAAGGCTCCTGAACAGCTTGTTGGTAAGACACCAATGCAGATTAAGGATGCCGGAGTTGCCCTTGCATTTGTCCCGGAAGATAGACTTGGCATGGGCCTTGTCGGTGGAATGGGTATGACAGAAAATATGATGCTTAGATCTTGGAATAAAGGTAAGGGTATCTTCGTTGATAGAAAAGCTCCTGAAAAACTTGCTGAAGAAGTCTATAACTTCCTCGAAGTTGTAACTCCTTCAATCGACTATCCAGTTAGAAAGCTTTCCGGTGGTAACGTTCAGAAAGTTTTAGTAGGTCGTGAAATTGCATCATCACCATCAGTACTTATGAGTGCATATGCGGTTCGTGGTCTTGATATCAATACCTCATATGTAATTTACAACTTGATGGCTGGGCAAAAAGCAAAAGGTGTTGCGGTTGTATTCGTTGGGGAAGACCTCGATGTACTGCTTCAGCTTTGTGACAAGATTTTAGTTCTTTGCGATGGAAAAGTTTCCGGTATCGTTGATGCAAGAACAACGACTAAAGAAGAAATTGGCTTACTTATGACAAGTGTGGGAGGTGCAAAATAAATGAATACTAAAGAACCTCTTATCAGACTTGCTAAACGCGAAGATATGAAGAAGAGCACAATTTGGCTTATTCGTCTTGCAGCTTTGGTGTTTGCCATTGTTCTTGGCGGGCTCATCTTCTTCGCAGTAGATTCAAATCCTATCAAGGCATACGGCGTTATGATTGCCGGATCTCTTGGTAAGAAGAGTGGTATAAGACAGGTTGTTAAAACTGCTATCCCTCTTCTTGGTACAGCCCTTGCACTTGCTCCTTGCTTCAAGATGAAGTACTGGAACATCGGCGCAGAAGGACAAATCACAATGGGCGCCGTTGGCGCAAGCTTCTTTGCTATTAATATGGCAAAAGCAATGCCTTCACTTCCATTGCTCGTAGTTATGGGCCTTGCCTCCATCGTTATGGGTGGCCTTTGGGCTCTTATTCCAGCTTTCTTCAAATCAAAGTGGGGAACAAATGAAACACTGTTTACGCTGATGCTTAACTATATTGCAATTGGTATTGTTGGTTGGCTTCAGGGTGGTCCTTGGGAGGGAAAACCTGGTTCACAGATTATTCCTAACTTTGAAAAGAACGCAGTACTACCAAAGATTTTTGGTGTGCACATCGGTTGGATTATAGTTTTACTTTTAGTAGTATTCATGTATATCTATCTTAAGAAGACAAAGCATGGATATGAAGTTGCTGTTCTTGGTGAATCAGAAAACACAGCAAGATATGCTGGTATGAATGTTGCAAAAGTCATAATGCGTACAGCCGTTCTTTCAGGAGCAATCGCCGGCCTTGTTGGTTTCATGATTGCAAGCGGTGCAAATCAAACTTTATATGCAGACGTTGCCGGAGGCGTTGGATTCACAGCTATTACAGTATGCTGGTTATCGCAACTTAATCCATTTGTCATGATTGCAATTTCAGTTCTTCTTGCTGTACTTAGCAAGGGCGCAAGCACGCTTCAGACAGAACTTGCAATCCCTGCTTCAATTTCAGATATTATTACAGGTATCATTTTACTCTGTATGCTTGGTTGTGAATTCTTCATCAACTATAAGATAATTTTCCGCAAGAAGTACGAAGAAAAGGAGGCACAGTAATGAACTTTAATCTTATTGGTCTTATTAAAGCCGCAGTATTAAACGGCGCTCCTCTTCTTTACGGAACAAGCGGAGAAATACTAACAGAAAAATCAGGAAACCTTAACCTCGGTGTTGAAGGTATGATGTACATGGGCGGAGCTTTCGGGCTTGCTGGTGCATTTGTATATGGAAATATTATGGGTGATGCCGCAAAGGGGTTTGTTGCCGTAATCATTGCACTTCTTTGTAGCTTCATCGCAGGTGCTGTTGGAGCATTGATATTCAGTTTCTTAACAATTAGTTTAAGAGCTAACCAGAATGTAACAGGTCTTGCACTTACCATTTTTGGTACAGGCGTTGGACAGTTCGTTGGCGAAGTAATGCGTGTTAAGGTTGGCGGAAACGTTACAGTAAGCAATGCTCTTAAAGATGCATTTGCGAACTCAATTTTCCCGAAGTCTATGCAAGACATTCCAGTAATTGGACCACTTTTGTTTAGCTATAATCCATTTGTATATCTTGGACTAATTATTGCTTTAGTAATGGCATGGTTCCTTAATAAAACCCGCAAAGGACTCTATTTAAGAGCTGTCGGCGAAAATCCAGGAACAGCTGATTCGGCAGGTATAAACGTTGAAAAATACAAGTATATTGCAACAATCATCGGAGGCGGAATATCAGCAATTGGTGGTATGGTTTATACAATGACTATCGCAGGTTCTGTATGGAATCACACAGCGCTTTCTGGAGAAGGTTGGGTCGCAGTAGCACTCGTAATCTTTTGCTTGTGGAAACCTCTCAATTCACTTTGGGGAAGCGTACTGTTTGGTGGACTTTTGATTTTATATCTGCGTCTTCCAGTTCCATTCATTCCAACCCAGATTTATAAGATCGTTCCTTACATTGCAACAGCAGTAGTACTTGTTCTCGTATCAATGCGTCAGCGCAAAGAAGATCAGCCACCTGCAGCATTAGGACTTGCTTACTTCAGAGAAGAAAGATAACAATATAGAAAGAAAAAATCCGAGAGGTTAATCTCTCGGATTTTTTTCACTTATATAAAGACTTATATTTTCTGCTTTATCATTTGCCCACTTGAGGTTTTTCATTGACTTGGTAAGTTCATCTTTTGTTTTTTCAAGAGACTTAATTGTTTTATCAATATTATCGATTGCTTTTTCATAGTGATCAGCTGCAAGTCTAAAATTATCACCAAACTTTTCTTTGAACTCGTTAATTTCTTGCTCGAGGCTATTTATATCAACTCGCTCGTTTTGTGCTTCGACTAAAGCTTGCTGCCACTCAATTGATTTTTGTGCAGCATTGCGAAGTATTGTAATGATTGGAATAAAGAACTGAGGTCTGATGACATACATCTTATCGTATTCATGAGACATATCAACGATACCTTGATTATATACTTCATTATCGGCTTCAAGCATAGAAACAAGTACTGCATATTCACAATCTTTCTCGTTTCTATCCTTGTCTAATTCCTTTAAAAAGTCTTTATTCTTATGCTTTGTAGCGGTTTCATCCATCTCGTTTTTCATTTCAAACATGATAGAGATATATTCGTTTCCATTTTCGTCATAGTCTCTGAAAATGAAATCGCCTTTTGATCCGCTTGCAGACACTTCGTTGTCTTTATCAAAGTAAGCGTTCTTAAATGCAGCACTTCTAAGCTTTTCAAATTCTGCGAGGCAATGCTGCTCGAGATTTTCTCCGACCATCTTTGTAGATTCCTTTGCTTTAAAATCTTTATAGAAAGAAATCTCTTCGTTTTTAGCACTAATTAATGCTTCGTATTTTGCTTTGCTGTTTTGTGATTCAAGTCTTACCTCGTTTAATTCTTTTTCTTTGTCTGCTAAAGCTTCGGCAACAGCAAGTCTGATATCTTTATCGCCAGATTCTTCGAGTGCATTAATTTGCATTTGAAGTTTTGCAATTTCTTTATCCTTATCTGCAGATAAAAATTCAGCTCGTTCTTCTGCTTCTCTTTCAAGTTCATATCCGCGAACTTGAGAGACGATAGCTGCATATCCTGCTTCATCAACTGTAAAACTTTCGCCACAATGCGGGCATTTAATTTCTGCCATATAAACTCCTTATATAACTAAATCATTTTATTATAACAGGTGTACGCTTGTCGGACACTTGTTTCAATGATGCTGCAAGGCGAAAAGCGTACGCGTGCCTTGATGTATCATTATAGCATGCTTTGTGATACAATTAAAACATGGAGGTATTGCTATGAAGGCTAAAACAAAAGTTATTATTGGAATCATAGTCGCTGCACTCGTGGCTTTAGGCTATTTCTTTATCAATACAACCGTTCAGATGGAGCAAATGTTCAAGAAAGTTGGCATAATTGCCATTATTGTAATCATCGTTGCACTTGCTATTTTCGCTATAATCATGGTCAACAAAGCAAGTAAAGCGAAGGCCGAACATGACATAAAAAAAGCAAAAAGGGAGGCCAGAGAAGCAAAAAAGGCTGAAAAGTAGATTGAATTTGTGAAATCTGTACAAAAAAGCGCTAGATATAGTGCTTTTTTTGTTGCAAAAGTACTAAATGTCTTTAATCTACCAAGGTTTTTTGCTATAATATATTAGTTAAAATGGATTACTGTGGATAAGTGTTTGTACTATTATATGAAAAAGAAAAAAGTACTTGGCAATTTTTTATTGCTTCTAACAGCGTTTATATGGGGAATGTCTTTTGTATTCCAAAAGGAAGGGGTTACTACAATTGAACCTCTAACTTTTGGTGCGTCACGTTGCACATTGTCTGCAATTGCAGTTGCAATAGTTGCATGGCTTTTTGAAAGAAAAAAGAAATACCCATATGCTTATAAGAAAAATACAATAAAAGGCGGAATCATTTGCGGAATATTCTTGACCATCGCGTGCAATCTTCAGCAGTTCGGACTTGTGTATTCGACTGCGGGTAAAACCGCATTTATCACGGCTTTATATATGCTAATGATTCCTTTGATTGCATTCTTCTTTTTTAAACAGAAGATTAGTTCTCGTATGTGGTTTGCTGTTGCTATTGGCGTCTTTGGTATGTATCTGCTTTGCATTAACAAAGGATCAGGTTTTGCAAAAGGGGATCTTTTAGTTCTTGCTTGCGCTCTTGGATTTTCTCTTCAGATGCTAGCTGTTGATAGATATGTCCCAATGGCAAGTGCGCTTTGGATGTCAGCAATTCAATTTGCGATTAATGCAAGCGCTTCTTGGATTCTTGCATTTATCTTTGAACATCCAAGCTGGGAAGGCATTATGTCTGTTGGTACAGAAATCTTGTACTGCGGAATCCTAAGTGGTGGCGCAGGTTATACACTTCAGATGATTGGTCAAGGCATGACCGACCCGACTACGGCAGGATTACTGCTTTCGGGAGAAAGTGTATTTGGCGCAATTGGCGGAGCATTAGTTCTGCACGAAAGAATGACACCGAAAGAATTTATTGGCGCAATCATAATGTTTATAGCAATTATCTTGGTTCAATTGCCAAGTAAAAATAAGAACGATTCTAAATAGTCGCTCATTAGACGAAAGGAAAACAAAATGTCAGACAAGAAAACTTTTTACATCACAACACCTATTTATTATCCAAGCGATAATCTTCACATTGGACATACATATTGCACAGTAATGGCAGATGCCATGGCACGTTTTAAAAGACTTCAGGGATACGACGTCCGTTTCTTAACAGGAACAGATGAACACGGCCAAAAGATTCAAGATAAAGCAAAAGCAAAAGGTATCACCCCTCAGGCATATGTTGACGAAGTTGTAGCAGGAATTAAAGACCTGTGGGCAACCATGGAAATCTCGTACGACGATTTCATTCGTACAACAGAAAAAAGGCATATGAATCGTGTTCAGGACATCTTTATGAAGATGTACAATAAAGGCGATATTTATAAAGGATCGTATGAAGGTTGGTATTGTAAACCTTGCGAATCATTTTGGACAGAAACTCAGGTTGGCGAAAATCATGTTTGTCCAGATTGCGGCAGACCAGTAGAAAAGGCACATGAAGAAGCATATTTCTTTAAACTTTCAAAATACGCTGACAGAATTAAAGAGCTCTTAAAGGGCGGCGAATTCCTTCAGCCAGAGTCACGTGTAAATGAAATGCTTGGATTCATCGATCAAGGGCTTGAGGATCTTTGTATTTCAAGAAGCACATTCGACTGGGGAGTCCCAGTTCCTATTGATGAAAAACACGTTATGTACGTATGGCTCGATGCACTTTCAAACTATGTAACCTCTCTTGGTTATCCAGAAGTTGATGGAGAAAGCACAGAACTTTTTGAAAAATATTGGCCTTGTGATTACCACCTCGTAGGAAAAGAAATCGTAAGATTTCACTCAATCATTTGGCCAGCAATGTTGATGTCAATTGAAGCTCCACTTCCAAAGCATGTATTGGGGCATGGATGGCTCTTAATCGATGGTGGCAAGATGTCAAAATCAAAAGGCAATGTAGTTGACCCAGTTGTACTTATCGATAGGTACGGAGTAGATGCACTTAAGTACTTCTTGCTTCGTGAATATACATTTGGTCAGGATGGAGCATTCACTAATGAAGTAATGCTTAATAGAATGAATTATGATCTTGCAAACGATCTTGGCAATCTCGTTTCAAGAACAGTTTCCATGATTGAAAAATACTGCAGCGGTATCGTGCCGGCAGCAGGTTTCGATGAAGGCCCTGACAAAGAACTTAAAGACCTCGCAACAACTTGCTATGAACGAGTTGAAAAGCGTATGGATAAGTTCGAATTTAATCTTGCATTAGAAGAAATTTGGATGGTCATCAGACGTACAAACAAATACATCGATGAAACTGCTCCTTGGATTCTTGCAAAAGACGAAGAGAGCAAAGAAAGGCTTAATACAGTAATGCATAACCTTGCGGAAGCATTGAGAATTGTTTCAATTCTTATTTTCCCGTTCATGCATCATACAAGTGCTGAAATTAGAAAACAGCTTGGCCTTTCAAAGCACGAATGCAGCGAAGCAGCATGCTACACAATAGCAACAGAGCCAGTTTGGGAAGATGCAAAAGTTTATGACCTTATGAATGGCGAAAAAGTTGATAAGGGCGCAGCAATTTTCCCAAGACTTGATATTGAAAAAGAACTGGAAGAACTTGAAGTTATGAAAGCTCCGGAAGTAAAACCAGTTTGCACAAAAGAATTAATCGAGTTTGACGACTTTGACAAGGTTGACCTTAAGACGGGAACAATTGTCAAAGCAGAAAAGCATCCAAAGGCAGACAAGCTCTTAGTATTTCAGGTTGATTTCGGCGGAGAAGTTCGTCAGATTATTTCCGGAGTCGCATCCAGCTTCAAGCCAGAAGAATGCGTTGGCCAGAAGGTAGTCGCAGTTGTAAATCTTAAACCGAGAATGCTTAGAGGACTCGAATCAAACGGTATGCTTTTATACGCTTGCAGCGAAGATGGCAAATTCAACTTTGTTGAAACAAAAGCAGATAATGGTGTAGAAGTTGGCTAAACTATTTGATTCACATTGTCATTTAGAAAACGAAATGCCTCACGATATAGATATGATGGTCTATATAGGATGCGATATAGAAAGCTCGATTCAATCAGTTAATTGGACAAAGAAAGAAGATCGTATCTACGGCACAGTTGGTATTCATCCAGAGTTTGCAGACAAGTGGAATGAAGAGCAGCAAAACAAAATAGAAGAGCTCGCGAAAAATGACAAGATAGTTGCTATCGGCGAAATTGGGCTTGACTACCATTGGGAAGATAACCCAAGCCGCGAGCTTCAAAGAAAATGTTTTGAAGATCAAATCGAACTTGCAATAAAACTCAAGATGCCAATTTGTATCCATTCTCGTGATGCAGATCAAGAGACGATGGATATACTTAAAGCTCATGATGCATTTACAAAAACAGGTGGAGTTCTTCTTCACTGTTTTAGTGGGAGCGCAGAGCTTGCAAAACAATACATAAAACTTGGCGCATGGATTTCCGTTGCAGGCCCGGTAACATATAAGAACAATCGAAAGACAGTTGAGGTAGTTGGCGTTGTTCCACTTGACAAATTGTTAATTGAAACTGATAGTCCTTACCTGACTCCGGAACCTTTCAGAGGAAAACCAAATTGTCCAGAAAATGTGAAATATACTGTAATGAAAGTTGCAGAGATAAAAGGAATTAGTTTTGAAGAAGTAGCAGATACGACTTATTCAAATGCGTGCAGATTCTATAGTATTAAAAACAATTGAAGAACACGAACTGATTCAAGAAGGCGACAAGCTAGTTCTTGGTCTTTCAGGCGGCCCAGATTCACTATGCTTGCTTGACATCTTAGCAAAGCTTCAGCCAAAACTCAGGTTTAAACTCTATGCTGTTCATATAAATCATCAGATTAGAGGCGAAGAAGCCGATGATGATATGAATGCTGTAATCGAAATGTGCAAGAGTCTGCTTGTACCAATTACGGTTAAGGTGGCAGATATACCTAGAATGGCAAAAGAAGCTGGAATTGGAGAAGAGGAAGCAGGCCGCAAGGTTCGCCATGCAACTCTGACTGCAAAAGTTAAGAAGTTGCAAGAGGAATTCCCGAACTCAAATGTAAAGATTGTTCTTGCACATAACAAAGACGATCAAGCAGAAACAGTTTTGATGCGGATTCTTCGTGGCACCGGAGTCCACGGGCTCGCAGCTATGGACTACAAGAGAGAGGACGGATTAATCAGGCCACTCCTTGATGTTCCAAGAGTCGACATCGAAGACTATTGCAAGCAGAACATGCTTGAACCAAGATATGATTCAACAAATCAAGATCTTCAAATCGTTCGCAATAGACTTAGGTTAAGACTTATCCCAGTTCTCGAAAGAGAGTTCAATCCAAACTTAAAGGATGGATTAGTAAGGCTTGCTGATGCTGCAAGAGAAGATGATAACTATATTACAAGTGTAGCAAAGCAGTTTATGCCACGCATTGCAGAAGACAACGATTGGGACTGCATGCCAAGATCACAGCTTGCAAAGATGGATCCATCAGTTGCAAAGCGTGTAATTAAATTAATGTTTGAACGTGCCGGAATGAAACAAGATATTACAGCACTTCATATACACAACTTGCTCGAGGCTATCAAAAAAGATGGCCCGTCAACAATTCAGTTTGCCGATGGATACAAGGCAGTTCTTGAGTATGACAATGTTTACTTCAAGGGCCCTAAGAGCAAAGCTATTCAGCCTCCAAAGAAATGGACTGTTAGCTGCAGCGTAATTCCAATTGAAGAGCTTCCACCAATTAGAGAGCTTGGCAAACATGCATGTGCATTAGATGCTCTTAAGGTTCTTGATTTTGACACAGATCTTTATATCAGAACAAGACGTATGGGAGATAAGATTGTTCCGTTGGGGATGAACGGGACAAAGAGATTATCAGACTACATGTCTGATAGAAAGATGTCACAAGAAGAACGAGATCGCATCAAGCTTCTTTGTGCTGGACATCAAGTATTATGGGTAAAGGGATACACAGTATCAGATCTGTGTAAAGTAGACGGGAGCACAAACTATGTTCTCGTAACTAGAATAACGGAGGAATAAGAGATTGAATAATAAACACAAGAATCCAAAAAGTCCAATTTATTACGTTATGATTTGCATCATTGCATTTGCAGTTGCATTTGCAATTCAGTCATTCACACGTAGCATGGCGGGACAAATTGAGAGCTTGGATTTCTCTGAATTTGTTTCATACTTGCAAGAGGGTAAAGTAGCAAGTGTTAAGGTAAGTTCTGGTACACGTTGCTATGAAGGCGAGTTAAAAGACGGAACAATATACATCACATATGCTCCAACCGAGTACGACATGAATGCTGTTTCAGTAAACTACATCGTACCAATGGCAGCAAATGGTGACCTTCAGGTTTTATCAGTAAAACCATCAACATGGGCGTCAGTAATTGGATGGATTCCAACTATCATCATGCTCATTATGCTGTTCGTGCTTTATAAGAACATGCTTGGCGGTGGCGGATCAAAAGGCGTCATGGGCTTTGGGAAAAATAAAGCAAGAATGGAAAAGGACAGCAAGGTTACATTTAAAGATGTTGCAGGTTGTGAAGAAGAAAAACAGGAACTTAGTGAAGTTGTAGATTTTCTTAAGAACCCTAAAAAATATACTGAGCTTGGCGCAAGAATTCCTAAGGGCATTCTTTTGGTAGGCCCTCCAGGAACAGGTAAGACTTATATTTCTAAGGCAGTTGCCGGAGAAGCAGGTGTACCATTCTTCTCAATTTCAGGTTCTGACTTTGTAGAAATGTTCGTCGGTGTTGGTGCAAGCCGAGTAAGAGACCTCTTTACAGATGCAAAGAAAGAAAGTCCATGTATTGTATTCATCGATGAAATCGATGCTGTAGGCCGCCGCAGAGGTGCCGGTATCGGTGGTGGAAACGATGAAAGAGAACAGACATTAAATCAGCTGCTTGTAGAGATGGATGGTTTCGAAGTTAATGAAGGCATCATCGTTATGGCAGCAACAAATAGACCTGACGTACTCGATCCAGCTATCTTAAGGCCTGGTCGTTTTGATAGACAAGTCACTATCGGGACTCCTGACATTAAGGGCAGAGAAGAAGTATTCAAGGTTCACTCAAAGAATAAACCACTCGGTGATGATGTAGATCTTAAAGTTCTCGCAAGAAGAACTCCGGGATTTACCCCTGCTGATATCGAAAACATGATGAACGAAGCAGCACTTCTTACAGCAAGAAGAAATGGTAGTGAAATTCACATGGCAGATGTAGAAGAAGCTATTACAAGAGTTATTGCTGGTCCAAAGAAGACAAGTAGAGTAATGTCCGAAGCCGAAAGAAAGCTCACAGCATATCATGAAGCAGGGCATGCAATTGTAATGCGGAGTATTCCTGGTTGTGATCCAGTTCACCAAGTTACAATTATGCCTCGCGGAATGGCTGGCGGATTCACTATGTCACTTCCTGAAGAGGATAAATACTACGAAACAAAGACAGATATGCTGAACGAAATTTGCCATTTACTTGGTGGTCGAGTTGCAGAAAGTATTGTCCTCGGAGATGTTTCAACTGGAGCTTCCAACGACCTTGAACGAGCAACTAAGATTGCACACGACATGGTTGTTAAATATGGTATGACAGATGCTGTTGGCCCAATCAACTACTCCGATGCGGATGAAGTATTTTTAGGGCGTGACTTCACATCTAAACAGAATTATTCAGAAGAGCTCGCAAGCAAGATTGATAAGGAAGTTAGAAGAATCCTTGACGAAGAATATGCAAGAACAGAAAGTATTCTCAAGGAACACAGAGAAGAACTCGAAAGAGTTGCTGCTGGACTTCTTGAACTTGAAACTCTGGATAAAGATCAGTTCGAAGCACTGTATTCTAATACACAGACGCCTGAAGAACTTAAGACTGTTCAGAGCGAAAGAGATGCAGCTCAAAAAGCAGCAGACGAAGCAGAAGCTGCAAGAAAGGCCGAAGAAAACAAAGCTCATGAAGCAGAAATTCGCGCTGAACTTAATAAGGGTAAGCGTATAGCTGTATTTGATAAAGACAACAATGTTATTTTTAAAGATATGGACGACGAAGAATAAGGAATAATGGCAGGCTTTATTAATCAATTACTTACGAATAGTATTTATCACTTACTGAATTTTGAAAAGTATCCAAACTTTCAAATTGCAGCAAGAGAAGCTGCTATTGCAAATAATTTTCAGATAGTACTTTTCTCAACAGAATTTAACCCGGTGTTCTCTGTAGAAACAAGACATGTTGCAACAATTCAAGATGCCGTAAGAAAAGGTATCGAAATTAATATTCAACATTCTATTGAGAACACAAAGGTTTTGATTGGAGATGTGACAACTTATTGGGGCCCAATCACTCTGCGCGATAAGAAGTACTATTTGATGCTGGTTGATAACGAAGATTATTACAAGCAAGAAGATATCATCAAACTTGCCGAAATTATAGAGCTCGCTATGGGCATGTGGAATTATTCTCCAGAGCGTGATGCTAATGCCGAATTCATCCGTGCGCTGAAACGTGGCAATGCCCAGCTTGCAGCTAATTTAATGGAAGAGCTTAATATTGCAGAAGATGATTTTCGCGGCGTTTACATGATTCCAAATGCACAGCGTGATGAAGCTTTAAAAATTCTTACTATGCAAGAAGAGAAGTATGGCGGCTCAGCACTGCGCGTTGCAGAATCCAATGAAGTTGCCGGGGTAGTACTTAGATCCAAGCTTAAACAAAGATTTGGCGAGCCAGAATGGAAGGCTATGGCCAAATCAATGGCTGATGCTGCTGGTGCTCCAAAAACCTTCCACGTAATGGGATGTAAGAATGTCGATGATCTTTGCTCGGCATTTAAACTTATCAACGAAACAGAAGCATTTGTTCAGTTAATTTTTCCATACAAGCATTCGTTTTCAAAGTACGAACTTGCATTGGCAAACAATTGTGTGAATATTTGTATGAACGGTGGCAGTGTCAGAAAATACTATCAAGCACTGATTGCGCCACTTAAACAGGATAGTAAAGATTCTAAGTCAAAACACCTAATGGAAACCCTTGAGTGCTTCATGCTTGATAGTGGCATGAACGCTGCCAAGACGGCAAAGCTCATGAAGATCCACTCGAATACAGTCCAGTACCGTATCAAACGTATTCGTGAAATCTTAGGCGTAGATATTACAGGTAATACTATCGTTCCAGGCATCATGACTGCACTTGCTATTGCAAGAATTGAAAAGGAAGTTAAATCATTTTGATGTGGACTAATAAATTTTTGTTAGCTCCGCTTGCTGGCGTTTCTGACATAAGCTTTAGAAAGATTTGCTTTGAGCATGGATGCGGTATGGCTTTTACAGAAATGGTAAGTGCAAAGGGCTTGTATTATCGAAACGAAAATACCGAAGACTTGCTTCGGATAGACGAAAAGGTTGAAGGCCCTGTTGGCATACAGCTTTTTGGCCACGAGCCAGAAATGTTTGCATTTGCAGTTAAGCATTTAGAAAACAATCCAAATGCTTGCATAGACATAAACATGGGATGCCCAGTCCCAAAAGTCGTTAAAAACGGCGAAGGAAGTGCCCTTTTAAAGAGTCCAGATGTTGCAATGGCATGTGTGAAAGCTTGCATAGAAAATACAAAAAAGCCTGTCACAGTAAAGATGCGTATAGGTTTTGAAGATAGCAAAAACGCTGTTGATTTTGCAAAGCGTATAGAAGATGCTGGGGCTTCTGCTATAACCGTTCATGGAAGAACTCGCGAACAGTACTACGCAGGTAAGGCAGACTGGAGCGTAATTAAACAAGTAAAGCAAGCGGTCAAAATTCCGGTTGTTGGGAACGGCGATATCTTTTCAAGAGAAGACGCACTTAGGATGCTCGATGAAACTGGCGTTGATGCAGTAATGATTGCAAGAGGTGCCATAGGTAATCCTTGGATTTTTTCTGGTGAGACTCCGGAACTTGAAGAGGTCAAACAAACATTAGCAAGACATGCAGCAATGCTTGTAGAAGATAAAGGTGAATATGTTGGCATGAGACAAATTAGAGCGCATGCCAGCCATTATATAAAAGGAGTAAAAGGCGCGGCGGCCTTCCGAGCACGGATAAACCAAGCTAATACGCTGGATGAATTGTTAACAATTATAAAGGAGATATAAAATGAGCGAAGAAATCTTATTAACCAAAGAAGGTTATGACAAAGTAGTATCCGAACACGAGTACTTGGTTTCAGTAAGACGTGAAGAAGTTTCACAGCACTTAAAGGAAGCTAAGTCATACGGAGACCTTTCTGAAAATGCAGAATATGATGCTGCAAAGAACGAGCAGGCAGAACTCGAAGAGAGAATTGCTAAACTTGAATATATGATGCGTAACGTAAAAATCGTATCAGAAGAAGAAATGACAGGCGAACATGTTAACCTCGGGCTAACAGTACGTATTAAAGACCAGAAGACCGGAAAGCAGGCTAAATATACTATTGTTGGAATTACAGATGCTGATCCATTTTCAGGCAAAATTTCAAACGAATCCCCTGTAGGCAAGGCATTGCTTGGTCGCAAAAAAGGCGAAATAGTAGAAATCGAAACAGAAGCAGGCGTCCTTATTTATAAGATTATGGAGATTTTAAAGTAATGGCAGAAGAAAAACAGGTTCAACAGAAACAGGCTCAAGACAAACCACAGGTTTCTGAAAGTGAACAGTTTAAGATAAGAAAAGAAAAATTAGAAGGGCTTCAAGCCGCTGGGAAAAATCCTTTTGAAATCACTAAGTTTAATCAGACCGATTTTTCAGCTGTGCTTAAAGAAGAGTTTAAGGATCTTGCAAACGAAACAGACGGTGGCAAAACAGTAAATATCGCAGGCAGAATGATGTCAAAGCGTGTTATGGGCAAGGCAAGTTTTGCACATCTTAGAGATGATCAAGGCGACATTCAGCTTTATGTAACTCGCGACAACCTTGGCGAAGAAGAATACGCAGCATTTAAGAAACTCGACATTGGTGACGTCATCGGCGTTACCGGAGAAGTCTTTCGAACAAAGACTGGAGAACTTTCAGTTCGTGCGACAAAACTGATTCTTCTTTCAAAGTCACTACATCCACTTCCAGAAAAGTTCCATGGACTTACAGATACAGAAATGAGATACCGTCAGCGCTATGTTGACCTTATCGTAAATCCGGAAGTTAAGGATACATTTAAGAAGCGCTCAATGATTATCAATGAGATTCGCGCCTACCTTAATGAAAAGAACTATCTTGAAGTTGAAACTCCAATTTTAACACCATTTGAAATTGGTGCAGCAGCAAGACCATTCACAACACATCACAACACTCTTGATATGGATATGGTTCTTAGAATTGAAACAGAACTCTATCTTAAGAGACTTATCGTTGGTGGAATCGATCGTGTATACGAAATTGGCCGTATCTTCAGAAACGAAGGTATGGATCCAAAGCACAATCCAGAATTCACATCAATCGAACTTTATCAGGCTTACACAGATTTTGAAGGTATGATGGATTTAACAGAGGGCCTCTTTAAGAGACTGGCTGACAAGGTTTGTGGAACAAGACAAATCAGTTATCAAGGAATTGATATTGACCTTGATAACTGGACAAGAATGACAATGACCGAAGCTGTTAAAAAATACAGTGGCGTTGATTTTGGTGAAGTAAAAACAGACGAAGAAGCTATCGCTCTGGCTAAAAAGCATAATGTAGAACTTCCAGAAGGAAAGGCAACAAAGGGAAGCATTCTTCCTGAATTCTTTGATGCTTTCGTCGAGGACAAATTAGTGCAGCCAACATTTATTTACGAGTATCCAGTAGAAATATCTCCACTCGCAAAACGTTGCCCTGATAAGCCTGAATTCACCGAACGTTTTGAATTCTTTATTAACTGTACAGAATTTGGCAATGCATTTAGTGAACTTAATGATCCTATCGATCAAAGAGGAAGATTCGAACGCCAGGTTGCAGAACGCAAAGCAATAGAGCCAGATGCAAAGTGCCAGGTTGACTATGATTTTGTCAACGCACTTGAATATGGTATGCCTCCAACAGGAGGGCTTGGTATCGGCGTAGATAGAACAATTATGCTCTTCACAGACAGCGCAAGCATTAGAGACGTGCTGTTATTCCCGACAATGAAGCCGGAAGTATAGTTCGAAACCGGATTTGCTTGAAATTTCAAGCTTGGCTAGCGCAAATCTCATAATTTCGTGCACCATGTGCACCAGTTGTGCACCCAAAAATGTTGTATGATTGAAAGCGGTGTTTTAGTAAAGAAATAGGGCTCGGCAACGATGTCGGGCCCTATTCAGTAGTATTTTATGATCGGAGTAAGTATGGCTAAAAGTAAGAAAATTCAATCTGTTGAACCAAATATTGCAGATTTAGCAAATGGTTGGCTTAAAGCCTATAAACTTGATTATAAACTTGAGCAAGAGTCTTTAAATCAAGAAATAGATTCTGCATTAAATGATTATTATTCAAAAAGCGGAGGCAAGGGTGGTAACAGACCAGATGCTAAGCTTTTGCTTCAGGATAAAAATCTTAATTATTATCCAATACTTATTGAATATAAGGGATATGCTGATAAGCTTATTCAGCTTGATAGTGATGGTAAGATTGCCAATAAAACTTCTAAGAATGAACCCGATTTTAAAAATATAAACTCTTATGCGGTTAATGGAGCTGTACATTATGCAAATGCGTTGCTCCATTATACGAATTATACTGATATTATTGCTATAGGCATGACAGGTGCCAAAAATAGCAAAGACGAATTAGAGTATTCTATTGGCGTCTATTATGTATCAAAAGCAAATTATGGTCTTGGACAAAAAATTGATGATTATTCAGATTTTTCATTTTTGAAGGCAGAAAACTTTGATGCTTTTATCGAAAAAGTCCAATCTCTATCCTTAACTCAAGATGAATTAGATAAGTTAAAGGAACAGAGAGATAAAGAGGTCTCTGCAAGCTTAGTAAAGCTTAATAATGATATCTATAAAAATGAAACTGGTTTGTCAGAAAGCGATAGAGTATATCTTGTTGCAGCATCAATTATCGCGACATTAGGAGTCCCTGGTAAAGTTGCCGCCCTTGATAAGGCTGAGCTGAAATCTTCTACAGAGGAAGGCAATAAGGATGGAGATATTATTCTCAGAAAGATTCAGGCATTTTTAAACGAAAAGAATCTTCCAAAAGAGAAAAAACTTTTAATTGAAAGAACTCTTCAGAATACTCTTACAAATGGTAATATCAATAAACCTAAAAATGGAGAGAGTCAGCTTAAGAGAGTTTTTACTAAGATAGTTGATGATCTTGGTATTTATTATAAAATTGGGCTGACAACAGATTTTACTGGTAAGCTTTTTAACGAAATGTATAGCTGGCTTGGCTTTACACAGGACAAATTGAATGATGTTGTTCTAACACCATCATATGTAGCAACATTGCTTGTTAAACTTGCAAGAGTTGATATGAATTCATACGTGTGGGATTTCGCAACTGGATCTGCGGGGCTTCTTGTCGCAGCAATGAATGAAATGCTGATTGATGCAAAGAACAAGATAAAATCTCCTGATGAATATTTTAAAAAATCTGCAGAAATTAAAGCGACGCAGCTTTTGGGTATAGAAATATTACCTAGCATTTATATGTTAGCCATTCTTAATATGATTTTGATGGGTGATGGTAGCTCAAATATTCTCAATAGAGATTCATTAGATTTTGATGGTAAGTACGGCTTTGGAAGGAAAAATGAGCAATTCCCTGCCAATGCATTTGTGCTGAATCCTCCATATTCTGCAGAAGGTAATGGTATGGTATTTGTTGAAAGAGCTTTATCAATGATGGATAAAGGGTATGCCGCTATTATTATTCAGAGCTCTGCAGGTTCTGGTAAAGCTGTTGAATATAATCAGAATATTTTAAAGCACAGCACATTACTTGCAAGTATTAAGATGCCAATTGATTTATTTGTAGGCAAATCTAGTGTGCAGACTAATGTTTATGTTTTTAGAGTTGGGGAAGCGCATCAGGCGGACGACACTGTTAAATTCATAGACTTTTCTAATGATGGTTATACACGTACAAATAGAAAGAAGTCAAGTAATAATCTTAAAGATACAGATTGTGCAAAAGAACGTTATGCGGAAGTTGTTGATTTAGTAAGATTTGGAAAGAGCAAACTTAAGCTATTTACAGAGAAAGAATATTTTGAAGGTAAGATTGATCCTTGCAATGGTGCGGACTGGAATCAAACAGCTCCTATTGATACTAAACCGACACTTAACGATTTTAAGAAAACAGTATCAGATTACCTTGCGTGGGAAGTGTCAAATCTTCTTAAAGATCAGAATTTGGAGAATGAACGCCTGGGAAAATAGAGGCCTCACTCAATAAAAAGCTCAATACAGTTGAGTGGGGCGGATATAAGTTAGAGATGCTGTTTAATAGCTATTCTGGAGACACCGATATTCAAAAGACGGATATTGATAATCGAGGCGAATGGGTAGTAACTGCTGGTGTTGCAAATAATGGATTGTTAGGCCGCACTTCAGTAAAAGCAAAAGTTTTTGATGCAGGTACTATAACCGTTGATATGTTTGGGAATGCGTTTTATAGAAATTTTCGCTATAAAATGGTCACGCATGCTAGAGTATTTTCTTTAAACCCAAAAGTGGTATTATCGGAATCTCACGGAATATTTTTCGCTGGGGCGCTTGCTTTTATTAAAGATAAATATGGTTTCGATAATATGTGCTCGTGGGCTAAAATAAAAGATTTAGAAATTTATCTACCTACGAATAATAAGTGGATTGATTTTGATTTTATTGAATCATTTATAGCGGAGCTAGAAGCGCAGCGGATAGCGGAGCTAGAAGCGCAGCGGGTAGCGGAGCTAGAAGCATATCTAAAGGTAACTGGATTGGATAATTACGAACTAACGGATGAGGAGGAGAATGCTTTAATTCAAATTTATAATTCTGAGTGGCGCGAATTTAAAGCTGAACAATTATTTACAAAGCTTAAAACAACAAAGTTGCCGTATAAAGCAAAAGATTTGCCTACTGCGCCATCTGGTAATAATGTGTTACCTTGCTTAACATCAAGCTTCCATAATCAGGGCTTGAATTACTATGCACCTAGAGTAGGCGCTACGATATTGAAACATGTTATTACAGTACCATCAAACAGCGATGTTTATAGAGCGTATTATCAATCACGCGAATTTACTGTATTGTCGGATGCATATGCAATTAGATGGAAAGATGAGAACAGAACGCTTTCGTTTAGACAGTATTTGTTTATGGTTCAAAGTATAAATAAAATAACTGATTTACCAATCTACTCATATAAGAACAAATTTGGTGGATGGAATACTTTAAAAGAACAATTTATTCAGTTGCCAGTGAAGGATAATGAAATCGATTTTGAATTAATTGAATTATTTGTTTCAGCAATAGTTAAAACTGCAATCAAAGATGTTGTTCTATATTCTCAACGCAAGATGTCACTGTATCAACGCGTAAGCTTCAAAGACAAACCTGTAGTTTACAGTATTCCAAAGCCTGTTGAACTTCGGGTTGCAGAAGATGTACCAGCAGTTGAATATGGTAAAAGCAAGAAGAATAAGTAAATAATTTAATACTCTTATAAGCAGATTTAGTCCGAGCGGCTGAAAGCGGCTCGGAGACGCAGGGTGCGTAGCACGCTGCAAGACATATTGGCAGCTTCTGTCGGAATTGCTTTTGCAATTCGGTCAGAGGCTGCCTTATTAGTTGCAAAAGAAAGTAATGATTTTGCTAGGCATATCCAATTTTTTTCTATTGATGAGCAGTTTCGTCTATGGTATAATCTATTCGAAAATATCCAAAGACTATGATAAATTTCGAATAGAAGTGTTTTAGAGGTTATTATGGTATTTCAAAGAGAAAAATATGTTAAGCAATTAGAAGAACGAAAACATAATGGAATGATAAAGGTTATTACCGGCAGCAGGCGTGCAGGCAAATCTTTTATTATTAATGAGCTGTTTAAAGACAAACTTCTTTCTGATGGCGTAGATTCTAAACATATCATTCAATTTGCTTTTGATATGGATGAAGATATTGATAAGTTAGAGGATTTCCTGCCAAATCAAGATACTAAACTGTTTGATTCTAAGGGAAACTATAAAATCAATTCTCAAAAATTTAGAAAGTATATCTCTTCACTTACGAATGATAATGACGATTTCTATTTGCTCTTAGATGAAGTTCAATTACTAGATAATTTCGTTGGAACACTTAATAGCTATCTTCGTCACAAGAACTTCGATGTATATGTAACGGGATCAAACTCTAAGTTCTTATCTTCGGATATAGCAACTGAATTTAAAGGAAGAGGTTCTGTTGTCCATGTCCTTCCACTGTCGTTCAGCGAATATGTAGGAGGCTTGGGGTTATCTCCGGAAAATGCATGGAAAGATTATATTGAAACCGGTGGAATTCCACTTGTTGCACTAATGCCAAGTTTTGAAGCTCGTTCTGAATATCTTAAGGGTCTTTGTGAAGAAACTTATTTGAAAGATATTATTGTTCATAATGGAGTTAGAAAAACATCTGATTTAGCTGATTTGTTTGATGTCTTTGCATCTTCTATTGGATCACTTGTTAGCCCGACTAAATTGGTTGATACTTTTAAAAGTGTTAAGAAAAAGGATGTTAGTGATGATACAATCAATAAATTCCTTAAATACTTTGAAGATGCTTTTTTAATATCAAAAGTCAAAAAGTATAGTATCAAAGGTCGTAAGTACATTGGATCCCCATATAAAGTATACTTCGAGGATATCGGCGTTCGTAATGCCAGATTGAATTTTAGGCAGACTGAAGAAACTCATATTATGGAAAATATTATCTATAATGAGTTGCGCTATAGAGGCTTTAATGTTGATGTCGGAGAAGTAAGTATTAATGAGAAGACTGACAAACTTGACAAAAATGGAAAAAACATCTATCAATGCAAAGCTTATGAAGTAGATTTTATTGCTACAAAGGCCGATCAGAAATTATATATTCAATCTGCTCTTTCTGTTTCAAATGTAGAAAAATCAAAGCAAGAAAAGAACTCGCTATCATATATAGATGATTCATTCGAAAAGATTATTATTACAAAAGACAATATCAATTCAAGAAATGATGAATATGGAATACAATCAATAAATTTGTTTGATTTTTTACTTGACAGTTTATATTGATTTTGTGAAGCTGATTAGAGGTTTTTAAAATATGGATATTTCAGAAGGACTGAGAAAAGAAATTGAAAGAGACATTGAAAGATGCAATGGCCATTCAGAAGTTAATGGTTCAGAATCTTTGATTAGAGAAATCGTAGCGAAATATTCTCGCTACGATACAAATTTTGCTAAAGAAGTGTGTCCTGTGGCAAAAGTCACCGTGCCAGGGTATGAGTGTGATTACCGCAATGAATTAAGAAGCGCAGCAGCGCGTTTAAAAACATTTCTGTTAGATGCAACTGATAGTTTGAATGACCGCGAAGAAAGGTTAGCGTGTCTAATAAGCCGAATTGAAGATATAAAGAAAGAATTTACTGAAATGTTTGGTGGAATAAAAACGATTTATACATCAAATGTTTTTATTGAGTGGAGAGAGAATCTTAAATATTTATTAAGAGAGATGACCCCTGATGATACCATTACTGAATTGCTGCTGGAACTAGATCAGTTTAATGGGTACGATGATGAAAAAATATTCTACTCTGTTGTTGCAAAATGTAATTTAATACATGAAAATTCACGCAAATATTTCAAGAAGGTAAATGGTGATAATGTGAAAAAGTATGGTTCAGATGTGTTTATCATTCATGGTCATGATAATGAGGCAAAAATTATTGTGGCGCGAACCGTTGAACAATTAGGTCTTAGAGCTGTCATTTTACATGAGAAGCCAGACGAGGGTAAAACTATTATCGAGAAACTTGAAAAGTATACATCTAACGCAGCATATGCAATAGTTTTATATACTGAATGTGATTTGGGGCGTGATAAAAATTCTCCAGAATCATGCAATCAATATAGAGCAAGACAAAACGTTGTTTTTGAGCACGGATTGTTGATAGGTGCCATTGGTAGAGAACGGGTAACAGCCTTGGTTAAAGGTAAGGTTGAAAAACCGGGAGATATTGATGGTGTGATTTATACTGATATGGATGATCAAGACGGTTGGAAAATTCAATTATGCAAAAACATGAAAGCAGCTGGACTTGATGTAGATATGAATAAATTGACTTAATAATTATCGTATTAAAGAATTTATTCGAGCGGCTGAAAGCGGTCCGGAGGCGCAGGGTGCGAAGCACTCTGCAAGAATGCCTGCAGCATCTGCCGGAATTGCGTTAGCAATTCTGCCAGATGCTGCATTTATATTAATGTTTCTTTGTTTGGTATTTTGCATCCTCCTAAAACAAGAAAGTATATGAGATATACTTTTGAGCGTATTTTCTCAATATCTTCAGCTCTATAGATGTTATCGATGTGCAGTAGCTCATTGCGGCATTTATCTCTATACTCATTTAATATTGTAGCGATTTCTTTTTGGGCTAATTCGTCGACATTCCATAAATCATTGTTTTTATTATATCCTAAGTATTTAATTAAACTGCCAAGGGTTGTGTCGAGATAACCATTTTTTAGATTCGCACTTGTTAAACGAGCATAAGGCTTGTTTCCTTCTTCTTTACGGTATTTTTCGGTAGATCTTAGCGTCCTAGTTTGTTGATCATCATTTATATGTAACATTGTTATTTTATATAGAAGCTGCTCTACTGATTTTAAATACCCAACGATTGTTGCGGTTTGTTCTATTCCTTCTATATTAGCAAAATTGTAATAATACCATTCTGCGCTAATATAGCTTTCAGAAAATAAAGTATCATTTAGCAGGTTTAAATACAGACCTCTTTGGATGAAGTTTCCCTTCAATATTTCTATCTGCCTTTTTATGTTCGGGTAATCATTAATATTATAGTTGTAATTAATAATGTATTGTAAGCGATCTTCTTTAAATTTGATTAGGCTTTCTTCGGACGGCTTAACAATTGTACTATATCCAATCAATTTTTGTATTTTTGCGTTAAATTCGAACAGGTATTTAATATAAGTTTTATGTTCTTGTGTCCCAAACTCGTCGAATAAATCTATAATGCTAATATATTTAACATTTCCGTTCTGCCTTCGCATGGCTTCTCTTTTCCATGTTGTACCTACTTCATCATTGTCTGTTATAGTATGTAAACTAAATGCATATATTTTTTGGGCATTATATTTTTCAAGTAGATTGCTGTAGTTTTTAATTATTGCGTATGGCGATGTTATTAGCTTATATAGGATTGTTTCTTTGTTTTCAGTTTTTGTAAAAATGGTAAGATCATCTAATGTATTATCGTTACTAACATTTTTCAGCTTTGGATTGCATTTAGCTGCCAATTGCTTAAATAACAGACAGCTTTGGGTTTGTATTGATCGTTGGCTTCCTAAATTTATTGTATTATAAATCGAACCATTTGAATCTCCAAGGATATGTAATGGTGTTGCAAAATACACTTGTTGTGCAGCCTCGAAGTTATTTTTGTTTTGAGCTATAGTGTTATATAGTGCCTCAAAATGTTCTTGGTATAGTAAATCATTATTCATATTTGTCTCGTCACGTTTAACTATTTGCATAACCTATTATTATTTTAGATTTGCCATTTGAATATTCCACATGGGCTTTATTTGCTATTGCGTAAAAAATAGTTCCACAAATTAAGGTCGTTGAAAATATTGTTGTTATATTGTTCCCATCTAATTTTGTTAGCATATCTTTAAATGCTGGTAGCTTTACTATTTCTTTTGCTGCTTTTGTAATGTTGTTTGTGTTTTTCATCTTTAATCCCTTTCAATACTCTTTAAAAATATGAAGTACTACAGAATACATGAAAGAGACTAATTTGTCAACAATTTTTTTGTACAATTTTTTTATGCATTTCCTTGAACTTTTCTAAACATTCTTCTTCGCTTATTTCCCCTTTTCTTAGCTTTTCGAGTAGCTTTTGTTCGAATTGTTCATATTCTTTCTTGGAAATAGCTTTATTTTGCCCATATTCAAAAGTTTCTCGTTTTCGGTATATATTCCGTATTGCTTCGCGCTCTGCGTATATCCCTGATCTTTTAAGCTGCATGGCTTGCTGCTTTTGCTTTAGTTTACATTCCTGACTGCAGTATCTAATTCTTGGATCTTTTGTAATGAATGGTTTCTCGCATTGCTTACAAATTCGAATATTTAATTTTGCGGCCGATATTATTAGCAGGATTGCATAGCACTTTTGGAACAGATTTTCATATCTGTATTTGACCGGATTTTCTGCTATTCCATTTATAGTTTGCACCATCCATAGTGCAACTTTTTGTCCATCCCAGCTTCCATTTTTTTGTTGATCTTCATTTGCATCCAGCACGGCTTGAAGAAAGCTGCCGGCATCGACTTTTGGCATATATCTGGTTCCTCTGGATTCTACATATGGTTGCAGCGTTTCATACGGAATGCTTTTCTCTTGTAAAAACATAGTTATTGTTGTTGCTAGCATAGCATATTGATATTCTTCAAGTCCTATATAGAAGTTTATTGGCTGCCTCAGATCTTTTTCACTCAACCCTTTAAGTAGTTCATCTCTAGCTTTTGTGAGCTTTTTAAAGGCAATATCAAGCTCTCCGGCGTATTTTTTAATATTTTCCGGAGCGTAAGAGAGGAACCCTTCCTCTGATATTGCTTTATTAAATTGCAATAGCCTTCCTTGAACTTGTTCGGCTAAAAAGTCTGTGTTCATATCTCTAATATTATATCACGGAATTAGCATGGATGTAAGATATGCCGTTTGATATTCTATATGCAGAAAGATATCTTGCTTGGCACGCAAAACGAAAGTGCGTGCCATAAAAAAATAATAGCAATGCAGTGTATTTGTGGCCATAAGTATTGCAATTTCAATGGTTTACGGGCAAAGGGGCTGCGTCCTTTGCCCGGTGTATTGGGTGTATTGCACCCAGAAAGGAGGGCATTATGCCTAAGATGAGCGATATTGAGCTTTATCCAGAGGATGGCTGGGATCCTCCTCGAATAATAGAGCGTTTACAAAATCGCAAAACAGTTAAAGAATATGCAATGATTTTGCATGATCAAGATTTAAAAGAAGATGGATCACTTAAAAAGCCACATTATCATCTATTTCTTAATTACGGTTCTTCCAATCCTAAAATAAAGGACATTGCTTCATGGTTTGATATCCCAGAACACGCCGTAGAAAAAGTCCATTCAAACAAATATTTAACTCTAAGATATTATCTGCATCTTGATTCCCCGGAAAAGCATTTATACAAATTAGAAGACATGATAGCAAACTTTGATATCAAAGAGTATTTCCAAAAGGAAGAAACGAAAATCAGCAAGTCTGATTTGATTAAGAAGTGTGCTGATGGAACTATTACTAGACGAAACTTCAAAGACCACATTGATTCTGAGTCATATGTAAAGTATCAAAGCGTTATTGAAGCTGCTTGGGATTACAATCAGTTATGTAAAGAAATAGAAACAGGCAACCATCGAGCCGCCGAAGTTATATGGATATATGGCGAAACCGAAACGGGTAAAACGACTTGCGCGATAATGATTGCTGAAGAGTTAGGATTTTCTTACTGCGTTACCGCAAGTGGTACTGATCCATTCTCAAATTACAAAGGTGAAGATGTTTTAATCATCGATGACCTTCGTCCTGATCGTCCGTTTAGCTTTGCTGAACTTCTAAAAATTCTTGATCCGAATTTTCTCACTCCTGTTCATTCACGTTACAAAAATAAAATTATATACGCCTCGTATATCTTTGTAACAAATCCTTATTCCCCTGAAGAATTTTATAAACATATGCCTGATAATCCTTTCGAGGATAAATCTAATCAGCTTTATCGTCGTATCTCTCAAGCGTGGGAATTCACTAAAGATGAGATTCATATTTATAGCTATGACCATGATTCAAACAGATTCTGCGTTTGCGCTAAAGGCCCTAATCCTGTCGGCCAAAAGGTAGCTTTAATGCCTATTCAAAAGCCAAAGCCTGCAATTGAAGTTTTAGATGAAATTATTGATGATATTCCAAAGCCTGAGCAGCAATCGCTAATCCCTGGCTTTACGCTTGTGGATGATGATGAAATAGACTTTTAGAAGGGAAGTGATTATATGATAGAAATTCCATTATGGGAAAAGACTTTGCTTACCCTTGAAGAAGCAGCTGCCTTAACTGGCGTTGGAGTAAATAAGCTTCGCACTATGAGTGAATCTGAGGACTGTGATTTCGTCGTTTGGAATGGCAGAAAAAGGCTTCTTAAAAGGATTAAGCTCAACACATATTTAGATGAATGTTATTCAATTTAGACTCTTGGTAGCATTGAGAAAGCGGCCTGATTTTGGTAAAATATATCTACGAAAACACCGCTTTCTCTTTGAAAGGAGAATCCAATGAAAGAAAAGCGGCAAAGTAAAGAAAGGCTTGTATTTAAGAAGGGCGAATCAAAGAAGA
Organism: Anaerovoracaceae bacterium; assembly: GCA_045616685.1. Taxonomy (GTDB): domain Bacteria; phylum Bacillota; class Clostridia; order Peptostreptococcales; family Anaerovoracaceae; genus UBA1764. Next base: position 5,586 of record JAZLHF010000014.1, on the reverse strand, counting down.
CCGGAAGAGAGTTGTATCAATATAGATGGTATGATTCAAATGGAAAACGGCATACTATTTATTCAAAATCTCTTAAAGAGCTTAGAGAAAAAGAGAAAGAAGTTAATAAAGATCTGCTTGATGGTATTAATACAGAAAATATGTATAAGACTATCAATGATATCTTTCTTCTTTGGTGTGAAACAAAGCGCGGACTTAGAAATAATACATTTGTAAATTACAAGTATATGTATAACACTTATGTAAAGCCTTCTAAGTTTGGACAGAAAAGAGTATCGACAGTTAAAAAGAGCGATGTAAAGATTTTTTATAACATGCTCTATGATGATTTCCATCTAAAGACTGCAACGATTGATAATGTTCATACAGTTTTGCATCAGGTTCTGCAGCTTGCTGTTGATGATGATCTCTTAAGAAATAATCCAGCTGATAATGTTCTTAAAGAACTTAAAAGAGCGCATGGCTGTGATGCAGAGAAAAGAAAAGCGTTAACGATTGCAGAAGAAAACTTGTTTCTTGATTATCTTAAGAAAACTCCGATGTACAATCATTGGTATCCTGTATTTAGAGTAATGCTTGGAACTGGTGCCAGAGTCGGAGAAGTTACGGGCCTGCGCTGGCAAGATATTGATCTTGAAGCCGGCACAATAGACATTAATCATACTCTGGTTTATTACAGTCACACTGATAAGAAGGGCTGTTACTTCGGAATTAATTCAACGAAAACTCCTTCAAGTAAAAGAGTGATTCCGATGCAGCCAGAAGTAAAAGAGGCTTTTCTCTTAGAGAAGGCCTATCAAGAAGAGCTTGGTCTTAAGTGCAATGTTTCGGTTGACGGATATACAGATTTTATTTTCATTAACCGATTCGGTGAAACGCAGCACAATGGAACTTTGAACAAAGCCATAAGAAGAATTGTTCGCGATTGTAACGATGCCATTCTTCTTAAAGGCGAAGAGAATCCTGTGCTTCTTCCAATGTTCAGCTGTCATAATCTTAGGCACTCATTTGCTACAAGGTTATGTGAGGCGGGTTTAAATGTGAAGTTTATTCAAGATACGCTTGGACATTCTGACATTACAACCACAATGAACATTTATGCCGATTGTACGGCAGAGCTTAAGAACGAGTCTATGGAGAAGCTCGCAGAGTTTTATGCAACTGCATAGGCTGTGCACCATGTGCACCGTTTTGTGCACCCAAACGTGCAAGACTTATGTAGATTTATAAAGAATAGTAAAATTTGCGAGTGCATAAACCATTGAAAAAGAAAGGTTGTGTAGAATTATGGCAACTTGCGTTAGTGAACAAGCGGGGCTCCCCACAATGAAACCGGAAGTGTAGCCCGAAACCGGACTTGCTTGAAATTTCAAGCTTGTTAAAGCTATACTATGATATAAATAGGGCTTTGTAGACCATTTGTAGACCAATCAATGCAGTAGTTTATGTAAAAGAAAAGGCGCTTCAGGTGCAAGTTGATATTTAATATTTGCTTGCGTATAATATTCGTATAAAGGAGGACATTTAAATGGAATATACAGTTAAATGTATGTGGGATGATGAAGCTCAGGTTTGGGTTGCTGATAGCGATGACATTCCTGGCTTAGTATTAGAATCCGGTTCTTTAGATGCTTTAATGGAGCGTGTTAAAATTGCTGCAGCAGAGCTGATTGAACTTAATAAACTTCCTCAGAATTCTATGATTCATTATGTGTCTGAAAAAACGCAAAGGATGTATGCATAATGGCTGAATATGAGAAAAAGGTTAGGGAAGTATTAAAGGACAACGGATGCAGTTTTGTTCGCAGAGGAAAAGGGGATCATGATATTTGGTATAGTCCGATTTCCAAACGAAATGTAACTGTTGATACGACTATTAAATCTCGTCATACAGCAAATGCGATAATGAAACAATCCGGAATCGATTATAAGTTTTAATGAGAAATGGCAGGGCTGAAAGCTCTGCCATTCTTGCGTCGTATGAGCAGTTTCAGTCGTGCCGGCCGTAAGGCGGGCACGAGGCGCAGGGTGCGTAGCACTCTGCAAGATAAAAACAGCAGCTCCTGTCGGAATTGCATTAGCAATTCGGTCAGGGGCTGCTATATTAGATATAATGAACTATTTTTTATTCTCCAATACTGCATCCTGTGGAAACTCCACTTCACTCAAATAATATGGGTAGCTTTCCGTTACATCGGTTCCTTTCATGTTAATTGTATAGAATCTCTCATTGTTTTTTTGATCCTCAAAGACAATACCATAAGGGGGCAATAGTCCAACAAACTGCATCTTGACTAAAAATGGTTTTTCAGGGGTTAACTCGTCAATTGAGTATAGCTCATTTGCAACAGAATACCGCAGTCCTGATTCTGTTTCTTCAACTTGGACAGTGACGAACTTGAAAGACGTGACAGTCATATCAGGAGAAATCACCAAATAAATTCCATCTTCATCTTTAATATATTGACAATAAGAATTGTTTTTTGCAATGTCATCTTCCACTGTTGTAATATTAACAGCTAGCGTATTGTCTGTTGATTCTTCGGTCTCTGTCCTTACAATGCTGCAAACAACTGCTTTATCGTTATTGTTATGATAATTAACCACAAGTTTCATATTGTCATCAATATACCAAACATCTTCCATTGTGCTACTTTCGTTTGGCTCGCCCCATACAACTTTTAATTCAGCCTTTGTAAAGTGAGTAATATAACTGTTCAACTCAGCCTCATCTTCCATTTGCGCCACTTGCGCTAAGGGCGGAAGGCTATCAACATCTTTGTGACTTGCAATTTCCCAAATGAATAGTCCAATAACAACTACTATTCCAATTGCAAATACTATCATTCTACGATTGTGTGTGTTCATGCTTCTGCTCCGTCAAATTGAAATTTACCTCTCTGTTATTATCCTAGGATTCTAGCCTTTGATGGTTTATCTGCATTATATATTAGTTTTACAGAGCTTCCAATGGCAGGAACTTGTTTGCCTGCACTAATCCATTGCCGTTTTATATAGTCTGTTCCATTAACTGTGTATTGAATTTTAATAACGTATGGGAAAATTGCCCCGTCCATTGTTTCCATTCTTATAGGTTTTGTATTTACTTTGAACCACCATTGTCTGGACGTTGAAATCACTATCCCCATTGTCTCCATGTCAATAAGCTCCTTAGAATTATCATTTATTACTTCTTCTTGTGAACTAATTTACGGTTCATATATTTCGGGTTGATAACAAAAATATAACATAACGCAACTGCTAAAATAAGAACAGTTGTCAGCCATGTCCAATGATTTATATATCCAACTACTGCAATTGCAGCCTGACATATGCAATATAGCGTCTCAATTTTCGTATTCTTTGCTCTTTGCATTTTGATTATTTCATATCTATGGTTGCTTGCCATCCAGACAGAAGCAACTAGAAGAGGAATAAGTTTGATGGCTATAACAAGCGAAGTGTTTGCATCTTCTCCAACCCATGGCTGCGTTGCAGCATTCAAAAAGGATGCCTGTGCAATAATTGCGATGAGAGTAAGGTTACTATGAAGAATCGTTTTATTTTCCTTCACCTTAGGCAAGTCTTCATCACTGGCATAATCGTCATTGAGAAGATAGTCTGTTGTGACATTGTATAACTTGCTTAAGGCAAGAATGTTATTTGAATCAGGGAGGGCAGTTCCTGTCTCCCAACGAGATATGGCTTGACGAGAGACCTCAAGTTTTTCAGCCAATTCTTCCTGAGACATGCCTTCTGATTTTCGTAACTGTATAAGCTTTTCTGATAAATCCATATTGCTCCTCCTTATCATTGGTTACATAATAACCAAAAGGCGCTTTTTACTCTACCACTACAACTTTACATTTCCGCAACATGAGTTTACAAGATTAGAAATGGATAATTAAATCAGAATATACCCTTATTGTATTTAATCATTGCGTAAATGCTGATTATAAGACCAGCAACCATGCATATCACAACTAAAACTCCGCCAATGATGATAAATATAGGCTGATTCAATAACTCCGTTAAACCAGCAAAAAGTCCAAACAAAACACATCCAGCGCCAGGAACTATTGTTCCAATTCCCATGAGCTTGCCAAAAACAGCTTTATTCTCTTCGGAAACTCGTTTTCTATGGTACCAATGAATTAAATTAACATGGCCTTTTAAATTAAATGCTCCAAGGACTATTAATAAGACCCCAAGTGCAATAGGAACAATAATAGATTCCATAAAAGCCTCCTCTAATCATTCGTATTATCACCATCACCGCTTATTGGAATAATATCCCCTAAATATGTTGGCTCAGGCTTAAATATTGTGCTGAAAAAGTCTTTATATCTTGCAAGGATTTCTCTGGCATCTCTTACAGATTGACCTGCGTAGATATGATAATCAGCCGGAACACCATAGGCTTCTATTCCAAGCTTATGGGCTATGTATATCGCCCTGTAAAGATGATATTCCTGTGTTACAATTACTACTTTCTTAGCTTGAAATACATCTCTTGCTCTATATAAGGATTCATAGGTTGAAAAACCGGCATGATCCATAAACACATCAGATGATGCAATACCTTCATCAATTGCAAATTGCTTCATAGTGTTTACTTCGTCGTATTCTGTTTGTCCATGATCACCGCTCATAAGAAGCTTTGGAACAATGCCGGCATTGTATAATTCAACGCTTCTTTGAAGTCTGTCATGAAGCATATCGCTTGGACGACCATCTGCTTTAACCTTGCATCCAAGAACCAGAGCACAATCAAAGTTCATATCTAACACAGCTATACTACTTGAATCGAAAATATATTGATTTGCAAAATGTTTGATATGTGCATTTATTAAAAAGGCACTTCCAACAAGAAGTATCCCTAAAAACAATACAATGCATATTAACTTGATTAGAATCTTCTTTTTCTTCATAAGTTGTTATCGCCATTTATATATAAGCAATTAAAACAGTTCTGGTTCAAATTCAAAAATTTATTATATTCTTTGCAATGCATATTTAAGTAAGAACTCTTTTATTTCTTGCATATTATCATCTTCATAGTATTTGACTAACAGCTTTTTATACTCGTCTATGCGCTCTGCCGGTATTACTATTAATCCTTTTCCGGAACTAATTAGAATATGGTTTGCAAAAATAACAGCTGTTCTCTTATTTCCATCAAGGAAGATTTGTTTTTTCATAACAAATAACAGACAACTTATTGATTTTTCGACAGCGTCTTCAATTGAAAGAATATCTGATAATTGTTCTCTAATTTGACTTTCTATTGGAAGAGGGGGGATATAAGTTGATCCTCCAATTGTAACCGGAACACTTCTAAGTCTTCCGGCAGTAACAGAAAAACCATCCTCTACCAGAGAATTAATCTGGCATAGCAGGGAATAGTTTGACGGATATTGCAAAACGCCCTTATTCAATATAAATTCCCAAGCATGTTTAAGGTTTATCACCTTGCTAATATCATCAACACTCATCCCGCTTACTTCTCCGCCATTTACGATTGTTTCAGTATCGGAATATGTTGTTGCAACGCCCTCGAGCATTGCCTGCTTATATATTGAATCG
>JAZLHF010000013.1:0-28839 GCA_045616685.1 Anaerovoracaceae bacterium | reverse complement strand
AGGCAGGACATATCTGATATATTGATGATTCCTTTCAATTGAACCTTTCTGCCAAGCAGAATAAGGTTCGCAGTAAAAGAGGTTAGACAAAAGCTCTCCGGTCTCTAATGAGAACATAATGCTCTTAGAATCAGTAAATTCTGTACCGTTGTCGGTAAGAATCACTTCGAACAGTCTTTTGTATTCTTCATCACCAAGTGCATCTCTAAGCTTTAAAAAGATCTTTGTAACGTACTCAGATCTTTTGTAAGGCAAAAGATAAATCAGCATAAAGTTGTATTGACGAAACAGCATAGTTAGGAAACATTTCCCTCCCTTGCCACCAGGAGTGCCAATAACAGTATCCATTTCAACAACGGAAGCTGCTGGGTGCTCATCCATATACTCTTTAAAATTGGTATATAAATGGCCAAGCTTTTGTTCATTAATGAATCGCTCTTTACAAGGAGTTTCAGACTTTTTAACTTTGTATCTGACTTTTCTTTGAAGATCAATATTCTTCACATGGACAAGGCCTAAATCAATATACCTGTAAAAGGTTGTCTTGCTGATTGGAAGACATTCTGGATGATCAATAAAAACCTGATTAACACTGTGATGTCTTTGGATCATTAACGGAGCCACGACATCATTAATAGTGTCTATTTGCTCTTTAGTAAGCTTAATAGAGGCCCTCTCAAGAGATAAGGTTTTCTTGTACTCATTGTGAGCAATAGCTGCATCATATTGAAATCGTTGATACGAACAGTTTGGTCTGGCTTCACATGCATTACAGACATAAGGTGGCTTTTTAAGCTTTAAACAAGTTGGCTTTTTGCCTTCTTTGTCCAATGTGTAGCGATGATTCCTGACTTCTTTAGAAATCGTAGTGCGATCCTTTTGGAGTCTGTTGGAAATCTCAGTGAAGTTTCTTCCAAAACTGAGGAACTGATGAATGATACATCTGTCGTCATAACTAAGGTGATTATATTTTTTAGTAGTCATAAGACACATCCTTTCCGATGTGCTCCCTATAACCACATAATAGATAAATCCCCTTAGTTTCTCAAGGTAAGTTCCCTGTGCGGGAAGTTACTTAAATATTTGACTCTTTGACGTTTTCCCATTATTTGCCTTGATTGGGGGGGGTACCAAGTGATACAATATTTGGTAAGGACAGCTGAAGCGAAGATGCTTTGGCCGTTTTGCGTATTGTTATAGGTATATTTTTAATATAATGAGGTGTTTGCTATGCGCAAAAGAATATTGTCAATTTTATTAGTGATTGCTATGCTTATGACATGTTTGCCGGTGGCTGTTTTTGCTGATTCTGAACTTGCTTCGGTAGGCGGAATTTGGGATTTATTTATGCCAAATTTACTAAACGAAAACGAATATGCTATGGCCGAAGCGGCAATAGGTACAATCGGAGCCGCAGTTTCCGATAGTGTCGGGGAAACCGGGGAAACAAAATTTACCTATGAAGCAGTAGATATTCTTTTCAATGCTATTATTGATTACCCAGAGCTTTCGGCAGCTTTTGCAACTGTGGGAACTGGTATTATAGGCACAATTAAGCGTGCCGCATTAAATAGAAATATTATCATTGGCGATGAAGAGACTTATGCATATGGAGAATTTTTGATTAGTACTTTAGAAATGATTCTTGATTATATAATTGATAATCCTGATTACTCTATAGTCTATGCCAACGGAGGCGCGTTGCTGCTTAATGATATAGGCCGATATGAAAAAGTGGAAAAGGAAATATATGGAAATTCGGAATCTGTTTTGGTGATTGATTTTCTTTTTGATTTTTACAAGGAGTATGACAATGTAGTTAATGCTTCAAAGCTTGATAGCGAAACTCTGAAAATGCTATATAATGTTGTTCTAATGTCCTATGAAAAGGAAATAGATTATAACAATACAAATCTTCCTGAGGCAATACAAGAAGTTGACGCTGATTACAAATTATTGCTTGAAAAGGTAGAAAAAGAGCCAGAAACTGCAATTTTTACATTGGCAGCTTATAGCGCTTGGGTAGATGCAAAATTAGGCTATTTTAATCTCGAGACACGAGCTAAAGTTAAAAGCTCTTTTATGGATTTAATGGATTGTATCGCGCAGCTTCCAAACTTTGGAGGCAAAAGCACATTCGCAAATTCTAACCAGGTTAAAGCGACTGAAAAACTATTAGACGGAGATATTAATTATGTTAAAGAATTCATTGAAAATGCAAACAAAAAGATAAAGAGTGCGGAATCTTGCGAAGATGAGCTTAGTTTAATTACAGAATCAACCCTGTATTTTATGCTTATGGCAAATAAAGAAAAACTCGCGAGCAAAGAAACTATGGATACTTTTAAAACATGGTGGGAACGTTTCACAGACGATATTATTAAATATCCGCAGTGTGCCTCAGCTCTTTGCATATTGGCCACTGATACTATCTTTGATATTAATCCTTTTTTTGAAAATATTGAGACAATAGCAGATGGTACGAGTGAGATTCCAGTTGATGCCAGTGAGCCGTTCTACGATGCAACTGTACTATATGAAAGTGAAACGATTTTTGAAAATTACAAACTTATTGATGATTTATTATATACAAATGATTATATTAAGGGAGGAATGATATCTGCGATTAGTTCACTTGCTGACAGTGATAAAGAAATCCTTAATGTAGGAGAAAAAGTTTTAGAAGAGTTATATAATATGGCTTTGAAAGCATTTTTGGAAGATTCTAAATCTGCTGATATGATGGCTCATATGGCGCAAAGTATGGCAAGTTACCTGGTCGAAACAAGCAGATTTAAAGAAGGAGAAAGAGCAAAGCACAATGAAGCAATCTTTTCTACATTAGAGGGAACAATTGAAGATGCTAAAAAAATTCCCGAAGGGTTTTCGGGCCTTGTATCCCAAACAATGGGATATCTAGGAGCTGTTAAGCGTTGCTATTTAAATAATAAAGATACGAAAGCACTTAACGAGATGTACAAGCTTGGCAGAGACGTGCTTCTTGAGAATCCTGAAGCTTCTGCAGGGCTTGGAAAAGTTTATGCCGCTTTGCTGGATGCTGTAGGTGAATGTGGCTATCGTAATCCTGAATCTGGGCCTTTCCCTGAAGATGCCTCTGATTTAGAAGTGTCTGTTTTTGAATCAGAAGAAAGTAAGCCTCACCCATTTACAAGATTATTTAGCGGTTTGTCAGAAGCTATGGCTGAAAAGCCTGAGTTCCAAGTGGGTATAGCTACCGGAGGACAAGGTGCTGTTGGCGCTGCAAAAAGATGCATAACGAATATGATGGAATGGGATGGTGAAGCTGGAAAGGAAATAATGACCCATCCAGAAAAATACGAGGCAGCGGAATTGCTGGTTGATTACTATTTTGATATGCTTGACACCATTTGTAGTATTTATGGAAAAAACCGGGTGTCAGAATTAGCTGCAACAGCTTTAGGTAAGATTGAGGCAGCTTGCAGTGATGCCTATGGTGAGGTTTTATATAAAAACAAAACGCTACAAAGAATTGCAGAGCAAATGCACAAAAAATGTGCAAAAGTAATTCTTGATTCTCCTGAAAGCAGCATCGCAATCGGAATCTTTGGACAAGGTATGGTTGGAGCAATAAAGCGTGTATGTATAAATACTTCCGAATATGAAGATATCTGTGAACATCTTTTAGACAATTTCGATATACTTAGTAAGGCGATTGAGAAAAATTATACTGCCCAGGTAGCTTTAGGAAAGATGGGCGCTGCTTCAATGGATGCTATTGGTGAAATACTTGTAGGCCCATACCAAAATAAAGAAGAATATGTTAAAGATATAGAGACATTTATAGATATGATGATTGAAGATGCCGAAGAAATACCATATGCATCAATCGGATTAACAGCCTTTTATCAAGGTGTTATCGGTGCTGCAAAACGAAACGGAATGGCAAATAAACCAAATGAGGCGCTTTTTGAAACATATGATTATATCATGGGTTATATGAAGAGTATCCCTCAGCCAAGGCGTAACTCTGGTGGTTCTGGCGGCGGATCAAAGGTTAAAGAACCTGTTACAACAGAATGCCCAAAGGACGACACATGTCCGCTCACAAAGTTTGAGGATACAAACCCGGCACAGTGGTATCATGATGGAATTGAATATTGCCTTAAAAATGGCATTATGAACGGAATCAGTTCAACACAGTTTGCTCCGAACAATACTCTTACTCGCGGTATGGTTGTAACAATGCTTGCTCGTTTAAGCGGTGAGGCCATAACTTCTACCGGAGCCGAATGGTATGCCGATGGTCAGGCTTGGGCAATGCGTAATGGCATTTCCGACGGAACAAACATGACAGCAAATATTACTCGCGAACAGCTTGCTACTATGCTTTATCGCTATGCAATCTTTAAGAGTGTTGATACAGACGAGTTTGTTAAGGACACCAACACACTGTCCTATGCCGATGTATTTACTATTAGCGACTGGGCTGCTGCAGGCATGAACTTCTGTATTGCAGCAAGCATTATTGGTGGCGATAATAACGGTATGCTTAACCCGGCAAAGACTGCTACCCGAGCAGAAGCTGCAACGATGTTCCAGCGTTTAGGCGAAAAGGTACTGGCAAATTAGAAGAATTTAAAAGTTGTTTTAAAACCCTTGAAATCAAAATGGTTTCAAGGGTTTTACTATATTATTACTTTTCTTATAAGATATTGAAATAGAAGAGTATAGGCCGTAAAATAAAAGAAGGATGAAAAAACATATATTTTGAGGAGAAAAAATATGAAAAACACTAAGAGAATTTTATTAACTTTATTAGTAGCAGCATTATTGGCAACATTGCTTCCAGTAAGTGCTTTTGCTAAATCTGAAGTTACATTTGGTGACTATGTTCCAATTAGTGCTGGAAATCAGATTGCCTACGGCGAACAGTATTCTGTAATGGCTCCAAGCACTGTATATCTTAATGGAGAACCTGTTTCAGCATATGGATACAGATTTGCTTACTATCAGTATAAGGACTCTGAATGGGTAGAATATCAGGATGAACAGCTTAGATTACCATTCGAAGTTGGCCAGTATAAGGTAGTAGTTAGCGTATCCGATAGAGACGAGGATTATACTGGTTCTATGGAATATGAATATTCTATCGTATCTAAGGGCAATAGTTTCGAAGATCTTCCTGAAAACGACTGGTTCACCGAGGGTGTAACATATTGTTTAACTCAGGGCCTCATGACAGGTGTTAGCGAAACAAAATTTGCTCCAAAGGCTAACACAACAAGAGCTATGATGATGACAATCCTTGCTCGTATGGATGGTTGTGATACTGAAGGTGGAGAACTTTGGTACAGCATTGGACAATCTTGGGCTATGACAAATGGTATCTCTGATGGTACAAACCCAGACGGCAACATTACACGTGAGCAGTTTGCTACAATGCTTTACAATTATGCTAAGATGCAAGGCAAAGGCTTCACAGGTTCTTGGATGTTCTTGCTTGATGCAAAAGATGCAAGTGATATCAGCAGCTGGGCTAACGAAGCAATGCACTGGTGTGTAATGAAGGGTATCCTCACAGGATATACAGATGGCACACTTAAGCCAGCAGCTCTCTTAACAAGAGCCGAAGCAGCAGTAATGATTGAAAGATTCTGCACACTTTCTGAATAGTCACTTAAATAGACGTAAACCGGTGATTGGCACATCGCTGCCACACCGGTTTTTTGTATATAATTATTTATACATATGTTATAATCAACTAAAATAACCCACACCCAGTTATCTATAAGTAGGCAGGTTTAAAAATGAAAAACGTAGAATCAACGTTTCTAAAAATTAGAAATATTACTGTAGCTATTGCTGCTATCCTCTGGATTATTTCTTTCAAAGAGTCTTCGTATGAACACCTTTTGAGAGGAATGGGATATATCTTTGGAGCTTTAGCATATCTAAGCGAGCTCATAATGATGACAGATGGATTTAAAAAGTTCGATCATAAAGAACTATTTATGGCATATTGTTTTTTTCCAATTTATATTTTAATGGCCATGTCCTATTTAGGAGTATTTTAATTTTCTAATGGATATTTTTAATGGTGTATTAATTAATGCAGTTCTTGTTGTACTTGGTGCAATATGTGGAACTTTTTTAAGCACATTCCAAAGAGTTAGAGGATTTGGTAAAAGAGTTTTCCAAGCCTTTGCGATTTTTGTAATGGTTATGGGTATTCAGGGCATGGATATCAGCCAACCTCTTTACTATTTAATTTGTTTACTTGTTGGTATCGCAATCGGTGAGTTCATCGACATTGATAAACAATTCAACCGTTTTGGATCTTGGATTGAAAAAAAAGTTTCCGCAAAAAGTGGAACTTCAAATTTTGCAGAAGGTTTTGTAACAGCAAGTTTGTTATTTTGCATTGGCTCTATGACTTTTCTTGGAGCATTAGAAAGTGGAATTCAGCACGAGCATAGCATCTATACTACGAAAGGAATTTTGGACTGCATTTCAAGTGTTACTTTAGCAATGCGTTCTGGAATATCAGTAGCATTTTCTGCAGTAGCTATCATTATTTACCAGGGAATCTTAGTTCTTGGGGCAAGCCTGCTTGCTCCGGTTCTTACGGATGAGACTGTAGCCATGTGTGTATCAGTTGGAAGCCTGGATTTAGTTATTATTGGCCTCAATATGCTTGGAATTACTAAGATTAAGGTGGCAAATATGCTTCCAGCTATGTTTATTCCTATGATTTGGCAGGCAATTCACATTATCTTCTAGCCCAGTAATTGCAAGGCTTCCCAGCCCTTTTTGTGTCTGGAACACAAAAACAAGGCAAAAAAACCGTGAAAAAAATACAAAAAACTTGTGTTTTTTTGTTGACATTGAGACTGGAAAGTATTACTATATCAACATGTTTATTGAAAGGGAAAATAAATGACAAATTTCTTAAATAACAACATTATTAGAGTCTTAGACCTTATCCTCGGTATCATTATCGTGGAAGCTTTTGTTGTTCTTTAAGAGTTAAGTTGATGTATTAAGCGGCTTGCTCTTGAGTAAGCCGCTTTTTATATATTACATGTAAAGGCGGTGGCGAAGGCCAAAGCCTTTGCACCAAAAGTGTTTATATTTTTTATAAGGAGATAAAAAACATGAAAAAATTATTAGCAGTATTATTAGCACTTGCCATGGTCTTCTCACTTGCTGCTTGCGGCGGAGAAAAAGAATCATCAGATGCAACTGGTGCAATTAAAGTTGGATGCACAGGACCTTTAACAGGTGGTGCAGCAATTTACGGCCAGGCAGTAAAGAACGGTGCAGAAATCGCTGTTGAAGAAGTTAATGCTCTTGGCGGAGTACAGTTTGACTTCAACATGCAAGATGATGCACATGATCCAGAAAAATCAGTTAACGCATACAACGACCTTAAGGACTGGGGTATGCAGATTATGATGGGAACAGTAACATCCGCTCCAGCAGAAGCTACAGCAGCAGAAGCTAACGCAGATAGAATCTTCTTCCTCACACCATCTGCTTCATCAACAGACGTAACAAAGGGTAAGGATTGCATCTTCCAGATGTGCTTCGCAGATCCTAACCAGGGAACTGGTTCAGCTCAGTACATTTTTGAGCACCAGATGGCTACAAAGGTTGGCGTAATCTATAAATCAGATGATAACTATTCAATGGGTATCAAGGAAACATTCGATAAGAAGGCTGCAGAACTTGGTCTCGAAATCGTAGCAGAAGAAGCTTTCACAGAAGCAACACAGACAGACTTCACAGTTCAGGTTGCTAAGATGCAAGAAGCTGGCGCTGAACTCGTATTCCTTCCAATGTACTACACACCAGCATCACTTATCTTTGCTCAGGCAAAGGCAGTTGGATATAATCCAACTTGGTTCGGTGTAGACGGCATGGACGGTATCCTTACACTTGAAGGTTTTGATACATCTCTTGCAGAAGGCGTTATCCTTCTCACACCATACAGTGCTGATGACACATCAGAACTTAACCAGAACTTCGTAAAGAAGTATAACGAAAAGTACGGTGAAACACCTAACCAGTTCGCAGCAGATGCTTATGACTGTGTATATGCTTTATACAAGGCAGTTACAGAAGCTGGCGTTACAGCTGACATGAGCGCAGAAGAAACATGCGAAGTAATGGTAAAGGCATTTACATCAATGACATTTGATGGCCTTACAGGCGCTAACATGACTTGGGATGCAGCTGGTGCTGTTTCAAAGTCACCTAACGCTATGATAATCGAAAACGGTACTTACGTAGGTCTCTAATCTACAAAAGAACATATAGCGATTTTTAGATTGTATAGAATCAATTAATAAAAAACGGTGCTGGCTCTCGCGCTTTTGCGAGGGCCACTGCCGCGTTTTAAAACAGGAGTTTTTTCAACATGAGTTTCCTTAACTATTTAGTAAGCGGACTCAGCCTTGGAAGCATTTATGCTATCATCGCCCTTGGTTACACGATGGTTTATGGTATTGCAAAGATGCTGAACTTCGCACATGGTGATGTAATCATGATTGGTGGTTATGTTTGCTTCTTCGCTTCACAGCGATTTGGCCTTCCCCCAGTTGTCGGAGTATTACTTTCCATGCTTGCATGTACATTGCTGGGTATCACTATCGAACGCTTAGCTTATAAGCCTCTTCGTTCCGCTCCATCTCTGGCCGTACTTATTACAGCCATTGGTGTTTCTTATTTCTTACAGAATGCAGCGCAGCTTCTTTGGACCTCAAACCCAAAGGTATTTGCATCTGTCGTCGGAAACGGACTTATCAACGTCGGTGGACTTACAATTTCATATGTAACACTGCTTACTATAGTCGTCTGCGTAGTTATCATGGTTGTTCTTACACTTTTCGTTAACAAGACAAAGATGGGTAAAGCCATGAGAGCTGTATCAGAAGATAAGGGCGCAGCAATGCTTATGGGAATTGATGTTAACAAAACTATTTCCACAACATTCGCAATTGGCTCTGGCCTTGCTGCTATCGCCGGAGTTCTCCTTTGCAGTGCATATCCAACATTAATGCCAACAACAGGAGCTATGCCTGGTATCAAAGCATTTACCGCTGCAGTATTCGGTGGTATTGGCTCAATTCCAGGGGCTTTCATTGGTGGGCTTCTTCTTGGTATCATTGAAAACCTTGCAAAGGCATATATTTCTACACAACTTTCAGATGCAATCGTATTTGCAGTTCTGATTATTGTATTGCTCGTAAAGCCAGCTGGTCTTCTTGGTAAGACCACTCGCGAAAAAGTTTAGTGAGGTGACAAAAATGAAGAAACTCACAAAGACTCAAAAGAGCAATGGGCTTACATACTTAGTTGTAATCATAGCGTTCGCTGCTATGTATGCACTTCAAACAACTGGAAATCTTTCATCAAAGATGTCTGGTATGCTTGTCCCAATTTGTGCTTATATCGTAATGGCATTATCGCTTAACCTGACAGTAGGCATTATCGGCGAACTTTCACTTGGTCATGCAGGCTTTATGTCGATTGGAGCTTTCATCGGAACTTCCGCAATTGTAATTATGGAATACTCCGGCATTGAAAGTAAAAATGAAAGACTTGTAGTAGGTATCTTAATCGCAGCAGCCGTTACAGCATTTATCGGTTTCTTAATCGGTATTCCTGTACTTAGACTTAAGGGCGATTATCTTGCTATCGTAACTTTAGCATTTGCTGAAATTATTAAATCATTATTCCAGAACATGTATCTTGGAATCGATGAAAACGGACTTCAGTTCTCAATGGTTGATAACACACTAAAACTTAGCGAGAACGGAAGATTAATCATAGAAGGCGCTATGGGTATTCGTTCCATCACAAAGATTTCTAATTTCATAATTGGATTTATTCTTGTAATGGTTTGCCTCATAGTAATTTTCAACTTAGTAAGTTCAAGATCAGGCCGTGCCATCATGGCTATTCGTGATAACAGAATTGCTGCTGAATCAGTAGGTATCCCAATCTTCAAATATAAGATTACGGGATTTACAATAAGCGCAGCTATGGCCGGAGCAGCTGGTTGCCTCTTTGCACAAAACTATTCTTCTTGCATCGCAAGTAAGTTTAATATTGACTGCTCAATCTTGATTCTTGTATTCGTTGTACTTGGTAAACAGGGCAACATGCTTGGTTCAATTATTGCCGCAGCAGCACTTACAATTCTGCCAGAAGTACTTCGTTCTTTCTCGGACTATCGTATGCTTATTTACGCAATCATCCTGATTGTAGTAATGCTTGTTGGTAATAATCCAAAGTTAAAATCAGTTTTCGGATTTAGAGCAAAAGGCAAAGAAAAGAAAAACAAAAAGGAGGTAGCCGCAAATGAGTAATGAAGTACTTCGTTGTGAAAACCTCGGAATCGTATTCGGTGGTCTTGCTGCAGTAGATAGATTTAATATTTCCATCAAGGAAAAAGAAGTTGCTGGTCTTATTGGCCCTAATGGTGCTGGTAAAACAACAGTATTTAACCTTTTAACAAAGGTATACGAACCAACAACGGGTAGCATTTATCTCAATGGTAAAAATACAAATGGCGAAACAACAGTTAGCCTTTCAAAAGCTGGTATCGCAAGAACATTCCAGAACATCAGATTGTTCAGCAATTTGACCGTAGCTGAAAATGTAATGGTTGCTATGAACCAGTCAATGAAATATAGCTTATTCGAATCAACATTTAGACTTCCAAGATTTTGGAAAGAAGAAAAAGCGGCCAGAGCAAAAGCATTAGACCTTTTATCAATCTTTGATATGCAAGATTTGGCTGATGTTCAGGCAAGCTCACTTCCATATGGCGCACAAAGACGTCTTGAAATCACAAGAGCTTTGGCAACAAATCCTTCACTGCTTTTGCTGGACGAACCTGCTGCAGGTATGAACCCAGCTGAAACTACAGAACTGATGGAAAACATTGCAAGGATTCGTGATAAGTTTGGAATTGCAATTCTTTTAATTGAACATGATATGTCGCTGGTTATGGGTGTATGCGATCAGATCACAGTGCTTAACTTTGGTCAGGTAATTGCACATGGAACTCCGGAAGAAATTCAGAGCAATCCAGTTGTAATCGAAGCATATCTTGGAAAGAGAAAGGGGTAGTCATGGGCGAAATTCTTAGAGTAGAAGACATTAACGTTTACTATGGCAGTATCCACGCAATTAAAGGGATTTCATTCAATGTAAACGAAGGTGAAATTGTAACTCTTATCGGTGCTAACGGTGCAGGTAAGTCTACAACACTTAATACTATTTCAGGGCTGCTTAGATCCAGAACTGGTTCAGTGGAATTCATGGGCGAGAATATCAATAAAGTTCCTGCTCACAAGATTGTTGAAAGAGGTCTTGTAATGGTTCCAGAAGGACGTCGCATTTTTATGCAGCTTACTGTAGAAGAAAACCTCGAAATGGGTGCTTATACTCAAGATCCAAAGAGTATTAAACAATCTATCGACGAAGTATATGCACTCTTCCCAAGACTTAAGGAACGTTCATGGCAGGCTGGTGGTACACTTTCCGGAGGCGAACAACAGATGCTCGCTATGGGACGTGCCCTCATGGCAAAACCAAAACTCATCATGCTTGATGAACCATCGATGGGACTTGCTCCACTTCTTGTAGATCACATCTTTGAGATTATTAAGACTCTTCACAAGAACGGATCAACAATTCTCCTCGTAGAGCAGAACGCGCAGGCAGCACTTTCAATCGCTGATAGAGCTTACGTTCTCGAAACAGGTAATGTTACTTTATCTGGAACAGGTAAGGAACTGCTTAAAAATGAAGCAGTTAAGAAAGCTTATTTAGGTGCTTAATTAAAATATATAAAACGACCGGCAATTAGCAACGCTTCGAGCACGGTTTTGCTATGCTTAGGGCTTGCAAGCTCATTCTTCGTGCGGGCTTAGTGCTCGTCACATTGCTAATTGCCGGTCGTAAATCTCAATTTCACGTTAGGTTTCTCCTAACATTTTCCCAAACAATTTTAATTGAATAATACAGACATTATATTTTTTCGTGTACAATTTTTGAAAGGATTAACATGAAAGTTGAAGAGTTAAAGGAAAAGAAAGTTTCCGAGCTTAAAGAAATTGCAACTGCAATTGGGCTTGATATTACTGGCCTTAAGAAGGCAGAAATTTTAGCTATGCTTATCGAACTTCAAGAACAGGCAGAAGCAGAAAAAGCCGAAGCAGCAAAGCGCGAAGCAGAAGGTAAATATGAAACAACAGGAATTTTAGATTTAGCCGATGGCGGATTTGGATTTCTTAGATTTGATAACTTTCTTACAAGCGAAGCAGACGTTTACGTAAGTCCATCACAGATTAGGCGCTTCGGTCTTAAGACAGGTGATGAAATCGAAGCAGTTTGCAGAAAACCTATTCGCGAAAAGGATGAAAAATTTGGTGCAGTTCTTTTTGTAAAATCAGTTAACGGAGAAGACCCTGGCAAGGCAAAGGCTCGCAAAGACTTTAGCGACCTTACCCCAATCTATCCAAAAGAAAGAATAAAGCTTGAAAAGGGTACTAATGTTCTTTCAATGAGAATGGCAGATTTAATTGCTCCAATTGGCAAAGGCCAACGTGGACTTATTGTAGCTCCGCCAAAAGCTGGAAAAACCACATTGCTTAAACAGATTGCCACAGCAATTGAGAATCAGAACACCGGAGCTGAACTCATCGTTCTTCTTATTGACGAACGTCCAGAAGAAGTAACCGACATGCAGGAAAGCATTGACGGCCGCGTAATCTACAGTACATTCGATGAGCAACCAGCTCACCACGTCAAAGTAGCAGAAATGGTACTTGCGCGTGCACAAAGACTTGCCGAACATGGCAAGGATGTTATAATTTTATTAGACAGTATTACGAGACTTGCGCGCGCTTATAATTTGGTTGAACCTCCATCAGGAAGAACACTTTCCGGAGGTCTTGATCCAAGCGCATTATATAAACCAAAGAAGTTCTTTGGCGCGGCTCGTAATCTTAAAGAAGGTGGAAGTATCACAATTCTTGCCACAGCTCTTATCGAAACAGGTTCTCGTATGGACGATATGATTTTTGAAGAATTTAAGGGCACAGGCAATATGGAACTTCACCTTGATAGAAGTATGGCAGAAAAGAGAATTTTCCCTGCAATCAACCTCAACAAGTCTGGTACAAGACGCGAAGATATGCTTCTTGATAATGAAGAGCTCGAGGCTGTTTGGATGATGCGTCGTGCTCTGGCAGACTGGGGCCCAGCAGAAGCAACTGAAAGAA
Organism: Anaerovoracaceae bacterium; assembly: GCA_045616685.1. Lineage (GTDB taxonomy): Bacteria > Bacillota > Clostridia > Peptostreptococcales > Anaerovoracaceae > UBA1764. The sequence continues at coordinate 15,559 of JAZLHF010000013.1, read as the reverse complement.
TTGTTATGCAGATGGTTCAGTCAAAGAGTAATAAAGATTTCATTGAACGTTTTCGTAAGACGGTGCTTTAAATGGATTTAGACAGAATATTTATGAAAAACGCAAACCCAACCAAAGTGGGTGGGCAAGCTATACTTGAAGGAATTATGATGCGTGGCGCAAAAGCTATGGCGACCGCTATACGCCTTCCAAATGGCGACATACATCTTACATGTGAACCGCTCAAAAAACCTGGCAAATGGACGAAAATCCCCGTAATTAGAGGGGTTGTGGCCTTTGTTTCAAGCTTAGTAATGGGCACAGATGTCCTGACCTATGGGGCCGAAGTTTTAGAGGCTGCCGACAAGGATAATCCTGCATACAAGAAGGATAAACTCGAGATTTGGATTGACGAACACTTCGGCGAAAAGGCGGGTATGGCGATAGCACTTGTTGTTTCCGTAGTCCTTGCCATTGCGCTTGTTCTTGGGATTTTTATATTACTTCCTACAGTAATCATGGATGGATTTAAAAATCTTGGAATTCACAATGTAGTTATTTTAAATTTAATTGAAGGGGTACTTCGTATTGTTATGTTCATTCTTTACGTTGTACTTATTTCGCTTACGCCGGACATTAAAAGAACGTTCGAATATCACGGAGCAGAGCACAAAACAATTCATTGCTATGAAAATGGATTAGAGCTGACTCCGGAAAACGCACAACAGTTCTACACACTTCATCCAAGATGTGGAACAAGCTTCTTGGTATTTGTAATGATAATTTCACTTTTGGTATTTAGCTTCCTGGGCTGGCCAAACTTATGGGTAAGACTTATCACAAGACTTGCGCTTATTCCAGTTATCGCAGGACTTTCATATGAACTTCTTCAGTTCACAGGAAGACATAACGGCACATTCGTAAAGGCGTGCTCTCTTCCAGGAATTTCACTGCAAAAGCTGACAACAAAAGAGCCGAATTTGCAGCAACTCGAAGTTGCAATTGCTGCAACAAAGTTGGTTCTGCCAAGCCACGAAGATCCAAATGTTACAGTCGAATATTGGGTAGGCGTACAAAAGCCTGATGGAACTCTCGTTAAAAACGAGGAGGAAACCAATGCGTACATTGCTAGAAAAAACAAAAAATAGATTGCAAGAAGCAGGCATCGACAGTCCGTATGAAACTGCTCAGCAATTAATGTCAGCGGTTTTTGAAATTGATCCAGTTGAGATATTGACTCGCAACTATCTGCCAGACCGCGCGAAGGAAGCATTGCTGTTTGAATACACCGAGCTTTGTGCATCTGGCAAGCCACTTCAATATGTAATTAAGTCGGCGCAGTTCTTAGACATCGAAGTCTATGTCGATCAACGAGTTCTCATTCCAAGACCAGAGACTGAAGGGCTCGCCGATATCGCAAAGCAGTTTATTGATCTTCGTAAACGTGCCGGAGAAGAAACTACCATATTAGATTTGTGCACAGGATCTGGTTGTATTGCACTTTACCTTGCAAAGCATAATGGAAAAGTGACAGCAAGTGATATCAGCGGCGATGCTCTTGAAGTTGCAAAGTGGAACGCATCAATGCTTGGTCAAGAAATCGACTTTTATCAAGGCGATTTATTTGATGCGATTCCTGAAGGAAAAGCATTTGATATTATCACTGCAAATCCGCCGTACATTCCAAGCGGTGTGATTCCGACTTTGGATATCAACGTTAGAGCTTGGGAACCGCTCGAGGCATTAGATGGTGGCCCACACGGTACGGAGCTGCCAGACAGAATTGTGGCAGCTTATGATAAATGGCTTAACCTGGGAGGTCTGTTTTTAATGGAAATAGGCGATGATCAAGGAGCGCACTACAAGGAATTGTGCCCACATGGCAAGATTATACAAGACTTGGAAGGACACGACCGAATCCTTGCAATTAGAAAGATTTAGACTTGCGAAAGACTCTGGAAAATGGTATTATATATAGGCGTTTTTAGTTAAAAATATTTAGACATAGATACTCTTTAAGAAGGAGGATAGTAAAATGAAAGAAGGAATTCATCCTGAATATGTAGATTGCAAGGTAACATGCGCTTGCGGAAACACATTCATGACAAAGTCCAATAAGCCTGAGATGAGACTTGATGTTTGCTCTCAGTGCCATCCTTTCTTCACAGGTCAGCAAAAGTTTGCTCATCGTGGTGGCCGTGTTGAAAAGTTTAAGTCAAAGTACAATCTTGACTAATTACAGGACTATTACCCAGCGTAATGCGCTGGGTTTTGTTTTACATGATTAAAGTTTTAAAAGGCGGTTTAGATCCATCTAATACTGCTCGCTACAAATTTATATCAGGCGTAGTTTCTGACACCCGCCTTATGGGTGTTGTTGCTATGCATCTAATTTTTGAAGATACTATTTTAACTGAAAATCCTCATCAGCATCAGTTCTATTATTTCGATTATGAAGAACTTGGCCTTGAAACAATCAAGATTCTTTATACAAATAATCCTGATGAAATTGAAACAAGTGTTAAAGAAAGCTTTGCAGGTCTTGGTGCTAAGCTCGTAGAGCTCACTGAAGATGAAGCATACTATCTCGCAAACTGGATGATTGAGGATACTAAGAAAAAGTGTCAGCCAGTTCCTGGCGAGGCTTCTGATATAGAATTTATGCAGCTTAAAGCTCGAGAGCTTACAAAAGAAGAGCTAAAGGCTTTGAACGATAAGATGTGCGTACCGCTTAAATCTGATTATGGAGCAGTCAATTATTATTTGATGCGTTGTTTTGGAAAAGATTTTGAGGCTGCAAAGTTTGTGACCGATTCAACTTATCCTGGCAGTGCATTCGAGGACGTGACTTTGGCGGGGCATAGCACATTTTTAAAGAATAAGATTACAACTTTATCCGATACCGCCGGAGCTCACAAGGTTTATAAATGCGAATCGCTTGTCGAAGTCGAAAAAGACGCGAAGCACCATGTGGTTGTCAGCGAAGTCGAAGTTTACAAACGCAAGGTTATTGGAGTAAAGAAAATTTCGGATATTCCGGTAAGCGTTTATGAGGCAAGTATCTTGCTTTCTAAAGAAGAATTCGTAAGCATCTACCAGCCAAAGGAGGGGTTCGACGCGCTGGAGTTTTCTCTATCCTTTGGAAAGTTCGCCCTTGGTATGACTCATAATTCGCATGCTGCGGGCGAGATGTTCATGGACTTCATGCCAACAAACGACCATGCCGAATCCAAAATCTTCATGCTTAGCGATGATATTCGTGCACTTTATTTTGTTTCAGATGAAGGACAAATCGTCACAGCGGCGTATAATATAGGTGCGATACTTCAAGCCGAGACAAGGCTGGCTCTTAGTCCAATCGGAGAATTCGTAGAGTTGACGAACAGATATAAGTTCCCGGCTTCAATCATTTACGATTTTGCAGAATCAGGGTTCACTGATTTTAATGAGTTTTTGCATTCAATAGATTAAGGAGAAAAAATGGACAGCAGAATTGAAAAGCTTTCAAATGTACTTGTTAATTTTTCCGTTAAGGTTCAACCAGGCGAAAAGGTTTTAATTCATTATATTGGAGACCAGGTTAGACCTCTCATTCTTCAGCTTGTCAAAGATGTTTACAAGGCAAAAGGCGTTCCATTCGTAGAATGTGCTGATGATAAAATTAAGAGGGCAGTCTTAATGGGCGCAAGCAAACAGCAGCTCGAATTCCAGTACAATCATGATTTAGAGTTTATGAAGCAGATGCAGTGCTACATCGCAGTTCGCGGATCAGATAACGTAACCGAATTAGCTGATGTTCCATCAGAAAAAATTGTTATGGACAACGCTGCAAGTTCAGAACTTCTTGATTATAGAGTAGAAGAGACAAAGTGGGTTGTGCTTAGATATCCAAATGACGCCATGGCGCAGCTTGCAAACATGAGCACAGAATCTTTCGAAGATTTTTATTACGACGTTTGTACGCTTGACTATGCAAAGATGGATAAGGCGATGGATGCTCTTAAAAAGAGAATGGATGCAGCAGATCAGGTTCATCTTGTTGGGCCAAACCTTGACTTAACATTCAGCATCAAAGGTCTTCCAAGCATAAAGTGCAGCGGCAATATGAATATTCCAGATGGTGAAATTTATACTGCTCCGGTTCGCGAATCGATGAATGGACATATCACATATAATACTAAATCGCAAGAAAACGGTTTTGTTTATGACAGCATTCATTTCGATATCAAGGACGGCAAGATTATCAATGCAACAGCAAACGATAACGAAAAGATTAATGCACTTCTTGATTCAGATGAAGGTGCTCGTTATTTCGGAGAATTTGCAATCGGCGTAAATCCATACGTACTTACTCCGATGCTTGACACATTATTTGATGAGAAGATTTGCGGATCATTTCATCTTACTCCGGGTCGTTGTTATGATGATTGCAATAATGGAAACAAGTCTTCAATCCACTGGGATCTCGTTTACATTCAGCGTCCAGAATATGGTGGCGGAGAAATGTACTTCGATGGCGAACTTATCAGAAAAGATGGCCGCTTCGTACCAGATGATCTGCAGTGCTTAAATCCAGAAAATTTGAAGTGATTTTTACAAATTAAAACCCTGGCTAATTGCCAGGGTTTTGTTTTACTTAATTGCTTTCTTAAGTTCGACGATTCTATTCGTCTTTTCCCACTCGAATCCTTTTTCTTCGCGGCCGAAATGCCCATATGCGGAAGTTTTCTGATATATAGGTCTTCTAAGTTTTAAGTTTTTGATAATTCCTGCCGGAGTAAAATCAAATACTTTTTGGATTGCTTCGGCAATTTTAAGATCTGTAAGGCCTTCTTTCGCAGTTCCTTTTGTATCAACCATGATTGAAACTGGTTGAGCAATGCCAATGGCGTATGCGAGCTGAATTTCGCACTGCTTTGCAAGGCCTGCGGCAACAACATTCTTTGCTGCCCAACGTGCTGCGTAGCAAGCGCTGCGGTCAACCTTTGTTGGATCCTTGCCACTGAATGCTCCGCCGCCATGGCGGGCATATCCGCCGTAGGTATCAACAATAATCTTACGGCCTGTTAAGCCAGTATCTCCGGCTGGACCTCCAATTACAAATCTTCCTGTTGGATTGATTAAATATCGAGTCTTGCTATCGAGCAGCTGCTTTGGAACAACAGGCTTGATAACTTTTTCAATCATATCTTTTTTTATTTGTGCAAATTTAACATCAGGATTGTGCTGAGTTGAAATTACTATTGTATCAATACGAACTGGTTTTCCTTCTTCATCATATTCAACTGTTACCTGCGTTTTGCCGTCTGGTCTTAAGTATCTTACCTTCTTAGTTTTACGAACTTCAGTAAGTCTCATCGCAAGTTTATGTGCGAGACTGATTGGAAGTGGCATAAGTTCTGGAGTTTCATCACATGCGAAACCAAACATGATTCCCTGGTCTCCAGCGCCACCAACTTTATCGTTTGTGCCAAGTGCGATATCTGCGCTCTGGTTGTGAACGCTAACATTCACACCACAACTTGCGGCAGCAAAACCATATTCATCTTTATCATATCCGATGTTCGCAATTACTTCGCGCGCAATATGCTGAATGTCGATATAACTTTCAGTTGTCATCTCTCCCATTACATTGCACATACCTGTTGTTACGAAAGTTTCAATTGCAACACGGCTGTTTGGGTCTTGTCTAAGGGCTTCGTCAAGGACTGCATCAGAAATCTGATCACAAACCTTGTCTGGGTGACCTTCAGTAACTGATTCGCTAGTAAATAATCTCTTCATTGTTTGAGCCATAAAAAATCTCCTTTGCAAATGCAAGGAGCTCATCAGTTTATCTCATCTTTCTCTGTCGAGTAGGATTTAGCACCTTTGCTTTAGCGGGTTGCCGGGCTTCATAGGGCCTATTCCCTCAGCCACTCTTGATGAGCTCTATTAAATACTGAAATATCATACTTGAATTACGGCCCAGTGTCAAGAAAAGTGCAGGGAATCTTGCTGGAGGCATCCACTTTTCTAGAAATCTGGATGCCGGTGAATAGAAAGTGCTTTGTTTCAGGAGTTTCCTGTAATTTCAAGGTTCTAGCGACACAACATATTGCGAAAAAATTAACAATCACTACTGTATTTAGTGGAATTTGCATGCAAATTTTATGGAGGCCGGAAACGTTATTTAGCAAAATTACATGCAAATCGTCAAAAAACGAACTTTTGCATGTAAATTTTATTGAATTCGAGGCTGTGATTTTAGCAAATTGCATGCAAATCATCAGAAATGGCACTTTTGCATGCAAAAATCTTAGAATTCAGGCCGGATTGCCCAGCTAAAATGCATGCAAAATTGGTTTTTTCGGTGTTTTGCATGCATTTTTCCAATTTCCCAGCGACATAAGGCCCCCAAAATACATGCAAATCTGTGAAAGTGGCACTTTTGCATGCAAATCGCACGTAGGGGTGACGCGAAGAGAGGCTCATGGCGAGGGGCGTTGGACCCGTAGCCCATGAGGACGCGCTTAGCGGCAGGACCCCTAGTGCGACAAATCTATTACAAACGCCCAGATTCTAGCCCTTTGGCCCTAATTTATGTTATACTATTATGTTATTTTATGTACTTTAATATAAGAGGCGTAAAAAATGGGATTAATGACAGCGATTCTTGGCGATCCGAATGCCAAGGAAGTTAAAAAAATTGAAAAAATCGTCGCACAAATCGAAAGCTATGACGAGGCAATGCAAAAGCTCTCTGATGACGAACTCAGAGAAAAAACTCAAGAATTCAAAGATCGTCTTAAGAATGGCGAGACATTAGATGATATTTTGCCAGAAGCTTTTGCTGTTTGCCGTGAAGGTTCTGTTCGTGCACTTGGGATGAAACCATTCCACGTACAGCTCATCGGTGGCGTTGTGCTTCATCAAGGGAATATTGCAGAAATGAAAACTGGCGAAGGTAAAACTCTTGTTGCTACACTTCCAGTTTATCTTAATGCGCTCGAGGGGAAGGGCGTTCATGTTGTAACTGTCAATGACTACCTTGCAAAACGTGATGCAGAATGGATGGGCCAACTTTATAACTTCTTAGGATTAACAGTTGGTTGTGTTATTCATGAAGTTGAAGGACCAGATCGTCAGGCAGCATATAATTGCGACATAACTTACGGAACAAATAATGAATTTGGCTTTGACTATCTTCGCGACAACATGGTCATCTATAAAGAACAGCTCATGCAACGCGAACTTAACTATGCAATCGTAGACGAAGTCGACTCCATTTTAATTGATGAAGCAAGAACCCCGCTTATTATTTCAGGCATGGGCGGAGAAAGTACAGATCTTTATTCCAAGGCAGATAAGTTTGTTTGCGGACTTCGCGCGCGTATCATCAGCCAGGACGAAAAGGTTGGAAACAACCCTGTTTTCGGAGATAGCATTACAGATCAGGACGAACTCAATAAAGGCTATGATTACACAGTTGACGAAAAAGACAAGACCGTTGCATTAACTGAAGAAGGTATTGAAAAGGCTGAAAAGTATTTCGGTATTGAGAACTTTGCAGACCCAGAAAACATGGACATCAACCATCACGTGCTTATTGCAATGAAAGCTCATGCAATCATGCATCGCGATATTGACTACATCGTTAACGAAGGCGAAGTAAACATCGTCGATGAATTCACTGGCCGTATCATGTACGGCAGAAGATATTCAGATGGACTTCATCAGGCCATCGAAGCAAAAGAAGGAATCGTTGTTAGAAGCGAATCCAAAACTCTGGCAACAATAACACTTCAAAATTACTTTAGAATGTACAGCAAGCTTGCCGGCATGACCGGTACAGCTAAGACAGAAGAAGATGAATTTGTTGAAATTTATAACATGCGCGTTGTAGAAATTCCAACAAACAAACCAGTCATTCGCGAAGACCTTGAAGATAGCGTTTACGCAGATCAGCGGACAAAGTTTAAAGCCGTAGTCGAATCTGTAATTGAAAGACATGAAACAGGTCAGCCTGTTTTGGTCGGCACAGTAAGTGTAGAAAAATCAGAAATGCTTTCCGAGATGCTTAAAAAGCGCGGAATCAAACATAACGTACTTAACGCAAAGCAGCACATGAGAGAAGCAGAAATTGTTGCCGAAGCCGGAAAGAAAGGCGCAGTAACAATCGCTACTAACATGGCAGGTCGTGGTACAGATATTCTTCTTGGTGGTACAGAAGCGACTTTGGAAGAAAGAGAAGAAGTACGACAGCTTGGCGGGCTTCATATCATCGGTACAGAAAGACACGAAGCACGTCGTATTGATAATCAGCTGAGAGGTCGTTCAGGTCGTCAAGGAGATCCAGGCTCATCACAGTTCTTCGTTGCTCTCGACGATGATCTTATGAGACTATTTGGCGGAGAAAAGATTCAACTTCTCATGAACAAACTCAACGTCGGTGAAGAAGCAATTGAAGGCGGAATTCTTTCCAAGACAATTGAAAATGCACAAAAGAAAGTTGAGGGAAGAAACTACGGCATTCGTCGCTATGTACTTCAGTACGATGATGTTATGAATAGACAGCGTTCAACAATTTACGAAGAACGCCGTAAGGTCCTTGATGGCGAGGATCTTCGCGATCATGTGCTCAACATGATGAGAGATATTGCAACCGAAATTCAGCAATACGCTGATGCGGGACAAGCAATGGGTGAGGTCACCGACGTAACTGATAAAATTAAATTCTACTGCCCACAATTTGATTTTAGTCACGAAGATATTTACGAAGGATTCGTCGCTGCATACGAAGCAAAAGAAGCCGAAGTCGGCATTGAAATCATGCGCGAAGTTGAGCGCATGCTGCTTCTTAGAATCGTAGATACAAAGTGGATGGATCATATCGATGCGATGGAAGACTTAAAGACAGGTATTGGCCTTCAGTCAATTGGTCAGAGAGATCCAGCGCAGGCATATGCCAACGAAGGTGGCGACATGTTCGAGCTCATGGTTAAATCCATTTGCGACGACATGGTTCGCTTCTGCTTCAACGTAAGTATCAATACAAATACTCAGCGTAAATCAGTTGCTACTGCCGGAGCAGGCACGCACCAAGAGGCACAAAGGATGGGCGGAATACTTGACAACGCACCAAAAGCTGCTCCAAAAGAAATCAAGGAAAGCAGCCACGAGCCAGTAAGACGTGCAACTCCAAAAGTTGGCCGCAACGACCCATGCCCGTGTGGCTCGGGCAAGAAATATAAGAACTGCTGTGGAAAGAACGAATAATGATAATTGCAGATAATCTTAAAAACGACATAGCTAAGGGACAGGAGACCTTAAGGAAACTTAAGGACTCTCTTTGACGTCGACGCAAAACGTTTTAAGTTGCAGGATTTAGAATTCGAAATTTCTACTGAAGGTTTTTGGGACGACGTTGAAAGAGCAAACAAAGTTCTTAAAGAAAAAACAAACGTCGAAAACCAAATTGCTGAATATACAAATTGTGAAAAACTTCTGCAAGATGCATTAGACTTTGTCGAACTTGATGAAGCCGAAGCAGCTCTTGAAAGTTACAACGCATTTGACGAGCTTAGTAAAGAGCTTAATGTAAAGACTCTGCTTAGCGACGAATACGACAAAAACAATGCAATTCTGAAAATTAATTCAGGAACCGGCGGGCTCGATGCTCAAGATTGGGCCGATATGCTTCTTAGAATGTATGTAAGATATTGCGAAACTAAAGGATGGACGGTCAAACTTCTTGACCACCAGCCAGATCCAGAAGCAGGAATCAAGTCCGCAACACTTCTGATTGAAGGTGACTACGCCTATGGATATTTAAAGGTTGAGCGCGGAGTTCACAGACTAGTTCGCATCAGTCCTTATAACGCAAACGGCAAGCGCCAGACGAGCTTTGCCAGTGTTGATGTAATTCCAGAACTTTCAGAAGACATCGAAATCGATATCGATGAAAAAGATCTTCGTATCGATACTTATAGAAGCTCTGGTGCCGGAGGCCAGCATGTCAATAAGACAGACTCCGCCATCAGAATTACACATATTCCAACAGGAATTGTAGTAACTTGTCAAAACGAAAGATCGCAACTTCAAAATAAAAATTTTGCTATGCGTATGCTATACTCAAAGTTGTATGCAATCGCAAAGCAAGAACATAAAGAAAAGATTGGCGATATCACAGGTGATCACAGTCAGATTACCTGGGGCAGCCAAATTAGAAATTATTTCTTGCATCCATACACATTAGTAAAAGATGCAAGAACGGGATTCGAGACCAGTAATGCAGATGCTGTTCTTGATGGAAAACTTGACGGATTTATTAACGCAGCATTAAGCGAGGGAATAAGTTAATGCAAGAGAAAAAAGATTTCTTAATTAAGGCACTATATTTTGCATTATGCATCGCAATTTATTACGTATTTTTCCGTTACGTAATCTATATTGCATGGCCTTTTGCAATTGCTCTTTTAGTTGCACTTATCACAAGAAGACCAACTCTGTTTGTGACAAGAAAACTTCACATTCCAGAAAAAGGCGCAGCTGCATTGATTACTTTGCTCTTTTATTTAGTTTTTGCAGGCGTTGTAGTGCTTGTAATTATGAAAGCTGTTTTAGCAGTTGTCGATTGGTCTGCAACATTGCCGACACTTTATTCTGAAAGAATTGCTCCGGCACTTGAAGATGTATTTGCATGGATTAAATCTTGGGCTGATGACAAGGAAAGCGCAGAATACCTCCAAGCGATTGGTGAAAGAATTATCAGCGCGCTGTACTCATCAATTGGATCTATTTCAAGTAGCGCCGTGTCATTTGCTAAAGACTTTGCCATAGGCGTCCCGAGAGTTGCCATTGGTACAATTTTTATGATTATCAGTAGCTTCTTTATCTCAATGGATTATTCGAGAATTTCAACATTCTTCATGAAACAATTTTCGCCAAATCAGCAGCAGATAATCGTAAGCTCTAAAGAATATTTAGGTTCAAGCATTTTGAAATTAATTGGAAGTTACCTTTTGATTATGTCAATAACATTTGTAGAGCTTAATATTGGACTTAGAATTTTAAACGTTGATAGCCCAACAGTAGTTGCATTGGTTATTGCAATCTTTGATATCTTGCCTGCACTTGGCACAGGAGGCATTGTAATCCCTTGGTTTATCATTGAATTTATTCTTGGAAACACAAAGATGGGCATCGGTCTTGCAATTATGTATATCATAATCACGGTAATTAGAAATATTATCGAGCCAAAGATTGTTGGTGAAAGCATTGGTGTTCATCCAGTGCTGATGTTAATGTCAATCTTCCTTGGAGCTATAGCACTTGGTCCTCTTGGCATTATCATCGTCCCATTTACTTTAGTTGTAATTAAAAAATTAAACGACACAGGTTTAATTCATTTATTCAAATCATTAAATGAAGAAATTTAAAGCGGTGCTTTTCGATTTCGATGGCACAATCGCAGATACAAATGAAATAATTTTGAAATCCTGGAGATATATCTATAAGATGTATCTTGGACGCGAGTGCCGCGATGAAGAAATTGTTGGTACCTTTGGCGAAGTTTTAGTCGATACTTTAAGCGAGCGCTTTCCTAACGAAAACATCAATGAAGTTCTTGTTAATTTTAGAGACTATCAAAAAACATATTTCGAAGAAGAAATTGTACTTTTTGACGGAATGAAAGAGCTTGTTGCTGAACTAAATGAGCGCGGTTATATGACTGCGATTGTGACAAGCCGTATTAAGTCTCAGACCTTGGTCGGACTAAAGAAATTCGGGATGATCTCCATGTTTGATGCTTTTGTCTCTGCTGAAGATACAAGTGCACATAAACCAGACCCTGCACCAGTTCTCATCGCTTTAGAAAAGCTCGGTATTAAGCCAAGAGATGCGATTATGGTTGGTGACAGCAAAAATGATATTAAGTGTGCCCACAATGCCGGAGTCAAAGCCGTCCTCGTTGATTGGACAGTTTGCTTGCCGGCAAAGGAGCGCTTCGGAGAAAATCGTGCAGAATATACAATCTATAAACCAAAAGAATTGTTAGACATAATTTAAGCTGGTGTACCTCATCAGGTAGAGGACCTGATTCGTAATCAGGCTGTGGCGGGTTCGAGTCCCGCCACCAGCTCCAAACATAACAGGAGAAACAAAATGAAAAAGTATGACATCGTAATTATCGGTGCTGGCCCAGGCGGAATTTTCTCTGCATATGAGCTTAGCAAACTCGATTCAAAACTTAAGATAGCAGTTCTTGAAAGTGGCAGTCCACTCGAAGATAGACATTGCCCAATTGTTGATGGCAAAGTTGACAAATGTGCCAACTGCGATCATTGTGCAATTATGACAGGCTTCGGCGGAGCCGGTGCATTTTCGGACGGCAAATATAACATTACTAATGACTTTGGTGGCACACTTTACGAATACATTGGCAAAGACCGCGCAACCGAGTTGATGAATTATGTTGATCAAATTAATTGCATCAATGGTGGTGCAGGCACAAAAATATACTCAACTGCTGATAGCAAGTTTAAGACACTTTGCCTTCAGAATGAACTGTATCTTCAAGATGCTCAGGTTCGTCATCTTGGAACAGACATCAACAAAGAAGTTCTTGGCAACATCTATAACTATTTAAAGGATAAAGTTGATTTTTACTTTTATACAGTAGCAAATACAATTCGCGGTGAAAATGGTGGTTATGTTGTAGCTTGCGAGAAGGATGATTTCTTCGGAAAGAAATGCATTGTATCAGTCGGCAGATCTGGTTCTTCTTGGATGGAAAAGGTTTGCAGCGAACTTAATCTTGAAACAAAGTCAAATCGTGTAGACCTTGGTGTTCGTGTCGAAATTCCTGGCGAGATTTTCAAGCACATTACAGATGAACTTTACGAAAGCAAGATTGTATATAGAACAAAACAGTATCAGGATCTCGTTCGCACATTCTGCATGAATCCTTATGGCGAAGTCGTAACAGAAAACACAAACGGTATCGTAACAGTTAACGGACATTCATACGAAGATCCAAAGCTTAAGACAAATAATACAAATTTCGCACTTCTTGTTTCAAAACATTTTACAGAACCTTTTAAAGATTCTAATGGATACGGCGAATCAATTGCTAGGCTTTCAAACATGCTTGGAGGCGGGGTCATCGTTCAGCGTTTTGGCGATCTCGTTCGCGGCCGCAGAACTAACGAAAGCCGTCTTAAAGAGAGTTTCTTGGTTCCGACACTTAATGCGACTCCGGGTGATTTATGTCTTGTAATGCCAAAGAGAATTTTAGATGATATTACAGAAATGATTTATGCTTTGGATAAGATTGCTCCGGGGACAGCAAACGACGATACGCTTTTATACGGTGTGGAAGTTAAATTCTATAACATGGAAGTTAAACTCGACAATAACCTTCAGACAGCATGCAAAGGTTTGTTTGTAATTGGTGATGGCTCTGGAGTTACTCACAGTTTAAGCCATGCGTCAGCTTCTGGTGTTCATGTTGCAAGGTTTATCTGCGGAAAATAGTATTGTTGCATTTGCAACAGATTAATATATATCCTTTGATGATAAAAATTATCGAGAATTAGCTAAATCAAATCCTATTGATTTTCTTAAAGCTTTTCCTGATGGGCTGATTATAGACGAAGCAAGACATGAAAAAAGCATGCAAATTTATGAAATTCATGATCTTGCATGCTTTTTATTTTTTTAATCCAAAGTTAGATGCGTGTTTGATGATGTAGAAATAATATCTGTTAATTTTCAAACCATCATAAAATAGACTGGTAATAGAGTGTTGTAATTATAACAAAGGTTCTTTGACATTATAGCAGGCAAACTTTGGAATATCCTAAACCTTGACTTTGGAATATCTTGATGATATACTTTGGAATATCCTAAATCTTGACTTTGGAATATCCTAGGAGATCAAATAATGATTAAGAGAAGATCATATGATGCGCTAATGCGGCTTTCGGCACAATTTCCAGTAATTGCGATTACAGGGCCAAGACAAAGTGGTAAGTCAACTTTGGCGCAAGCATCATTTCCTAATAAAAAATATATATCCTTTGATGATAAAAATTATCGAGAATTAGCTAAATCAAATCCTATTGATTTTCTTAAAGCTTTTCCTGATGGGCTGATTATAGACGAAGCACAAAAGGTTCCAGAAATATTTGATGCAATTAAACTGATTGTGGATAAAGATGCATATACCCCCGGAAAGTATATACTGACTGGCTCAAGCCAATTTCGTTTGAAAGAAAATATTACGGATAGTTTAGCTGGCCGGATTGGGCTTCTTAAACTGATGCCGTTTTCAATATCGGAACTAAAAGATGCCGGGCTACTCACTGATGATCCTTATGATATCTTTTTTAAAGGTTTGTATCCTCCTTTGCACGATTCTCAAAAGCATTTCAATGTCGATGATTGGTTTGAAAACTATATTGATACGTATCTTGATCTGGATGTAAAGGATCAAATTAATCCTGCGAATGTAAATGCTTTTAGAAAGTTTATTCAGTTATGTGCGTTATATAGCGGGCAGATTGTCAATTATGATGGCATGTCTCGAGATATCGGAGTTTCTGCAATAACTATAAAGAAGTGGTGTTCAATTCTCGAGGCTTCATATATTATTCATTTTATTGAACCTGACAGCAACAATCTTGGAAGAAGGATTGTGAAGACCCCTAAGCTATACTTTTGGGATCCCGGGTTAATGTGCCATTTGCTTAGATTGGAATCGAAAGAAGAGTTGTTGTTAAATGATCATAAGGGAGCTGTTGTAGAAACTGCCGCAGTTTCGGAACTATTAAAATCGCGCTTAAACAATGCAAAGAAAACTAATCTCACATATTATAGGGATAAGAATGGCTTTGAAGTAGATATGATTGCCGATTGGAAACACACTTTTGCGATAGAAATTAAAAGCAGAAGTGAGACAGAGAAAAAGCTTTCTTCAAATGTTAAACAATATGCAAAAATGAGAAAATCCGAAACAGCTTGCTATGTATTTTATCTTGGTGATATAAATTGCGAAATAAATGGAGTACAGTATGTTTCATGGACGGCGTGGGGTAGCATAGAATAACTAGTTCAAATAAGACGGCCCACGAAATGACTCGCGACGAAGCAAGATATGAAAAAAGCATGCAAATTTATGAAATTTATGATTTTGCATGCTTTTTATTTTTTTGATCCAGAGTTAGATGATGTAGCGGGACATACGTCCACGCATCTTTGTATATAAATTTTACTTACCTGCAAGTCCTGCTTCTTTATGTTCTTTGTATCTAAGCTGTTATTGGTTCTATAGCAGAATAATTTCCTTTGAATGTTTTGTAATTCCAACTATTGACATCCTTGACGCCCCCCCCATTATGGAATAAAATGTATACTGTATAAATAGTAGTCAAATATTTAAGTAACTTCCCGCATAGGGAACTTACCTTGAGATACTAAGGGGATTTATCTATTATGTGGTTATAGGGAGCACATCGGAAAGGATGTGTCTTATGACTACTAAAAAATATAATCACCTTAGTTATGACGACAGATGTATCATTCATCAGTTCCTCAG
>JAZLHF010000012.1:0-52483 GCA_045616685.1 Anaerovoracaceae bacterium | reverse complement strand
TGATTGTCCAGTTATTGCTCCTTTATTTAGTTCAGATACGGTTGCCCACCAATGCCGCCCACCAATGCCGGGGAAAATTCTTCCAAATTCTTTCAGAATCTGTCAAAAATCTTGCCCACTAATAAAGTCGGAAGGCCGTTTTTTAATGTAATTATTCACTGCTCCAAGAAGGGGAAATGGGAATTTTATTTGTACCATCAAGTAAGAAAATCTTATAAGTATAGTCTGTCCCTTCTAACATTCTGACAGAACATCTCAAAGAGTTCTCGTCGATATTTGCATAGTGTAAATTTTTAATAAATTTATCAGTGCTATAAACACTGACTATTATTTCCGGCTTAGAAGATTTTAAAAGGAGCAGAGGATTAATCTTAAATTTTAAATCTTGCGAGGTCATCCATACTCGTCCAAGGTGGCAGTCTCCAGTAAAATTGGTTGCGCAAACGCAGCATTCTATAGTCTTTGAAAAACATCCTCTAAAATTTGCATAAGCACTAATCTTATATTCAGTATCTTTAGTACTATCAAGAACAATATGATGTTGATATAAGCTGTAAGAAGCATTGTCATCTGTCGCATCATTAAGATCATCTATTTTATAAAAAATAGCTTCTCCGTTAGCGGTATCAACATCTAAAATAACTTCGCTCCCCGGTAAAATTTCTTGGGTAGTCGAAACATTGTCAGTTAAAAGCCCGGCGTTGCATTTTCCTGTCGGAGCATCCAGCGAATAAATTTTCCATGCATCTGTTGATATGTCACTTTCATCACCTTTAAAATCTGGTGCATACCAACTGTCAGCACTCCTTACCCATGCAAGATTTATTAAGAAATCATGCTCGTTAAGTAAGGTACTTGCATTTTCAATAATTGTACCTATGAACACCATATTATAATTCGCCTTAGCATCAGCATATCCATAATCAGATGCATAAGACTCTGGGCCATAGATATAATCGTTAGAAACGAAAGTTAATAGCATATCTCCAACGGTTGGCCATGCCTGCTTTATCTGAGGTTTAAGCTCTGTTAAAACTGTTGATTCTTCAAAAATCCCGGTATTATCTAAGACAGTCCAAAGTTGTGATAAAAAGCTCTCCTTATTCTTGGCACTTCTATTTTCCCAGCCCGTAATTATGGTCGGAACATTAAGTATGCTTGTAGTTGTGAGTGAAAATTTAGGGAATTCATCTAACAAACAATCAAGTAAATTATCTCCTAAAACGTCAAGCACGCCAGATGCTTCAGAAGGGCTCATAGAAAAATATGCACCTATCCCAAATCCAACAGTATCCTCTATGCCGGGGTGATTTGTTGCTATAGTATAGCCATCGTTTGCATACATCTCCCTATTTTCAACTACCCAGGCTTGAAACTGTGCGACAAGTGATCCAATCCAATCACCCTTAAACACATTGGCGTTTCCTCTGTGCGTATGATTGGTAATAGGACTGATAAAACTATCTAAGCTAATCTCTTTGCCGCTAAGATAAGCATTAATCAGTGTTCCCGAGCTGCCCATATCCTGACTGGCTTTAGCAAGAATAAAGTTGTCATCATAAACTTTATCATCGCCATTATATTGACCATTCATAGCTATCAGCGCAAGCTGTTTGTCCATGAGAGCTTTTTTAGCATCATATGAATCGTCTGTAGGCGTAATTATGACGTCCTGTCCGTAGCGAATGAATCCCATTCCAGCCGGAGCAATGCGAGGAACAATATCCGCATAATTAATGAGATTAAAAATGCAGTTGTAATCTGTTTTAATTTCAGATTCTGCTCCGCCCATAGGCGCTTCGGAAGTATAAGCATATATTGCATCAGCTCCGAAGTCATCTACTAATCTTTTCGCAAGTAAATTTGCAACAGCGCCGCCTCTTGAATAACCAGTTATCCAAAGCTTTACATTTTCATTTAAGTTAAATTGATCGTCTACAAGATTATATTCTTTTAAATATTCTAAAAGCTGGGCATATACTTTGTCAGTAGCTGCCGCAAACCCGGACGCTTCGCCCGAGTGTCCTATAGTAAAATTGTTAATCCACTCAAATGTATATCCGCCACCACGAATTGAAACAGGAACCAGAATTTCTCCGGTTTCTGTCCCGTCAGCATAACAAAGCTTTTTATTAGCAACTCCAAAAGCAATAGAATCTTCCAGAGATTCTGTAAGCGAATCATTGTTAAAATACATGCTTTCATCTTTGCATCCGATTTCAGCAAACATTTCTCGAAGCACAGTATGCATATACTCAAGATCGTCACTATAGCGAGATCTCAGGCCCGCAATCGCCAAATTTAATGACATCGTTGCAAGATGCTCGTTATATTCTGTCGAATCGCCCGAAAACAAACCATCAGAATAATAGAACTTTATATAATAATTAGAAAAACAATTATCTGTTGCTATGGAAGCTGCTGAATAATAATATCCGCTAATTAAATCGTAAGCTTTGTCGTCAGCGCCTATATATTCGCCAGTAATTTCAGAATCGGCAAAAACGGCTGTGCCAAAAAGGCCCATCAACATAGCAACTATTAATAAGTAAGATAAAGACTTTTTCAGAATTTTCATATTCGCCTCAAAATAAAGATATTTATAGTACTTGATATTATATACCATTTAAAGCAAAATACCAAATATTAACATCCTTGACACCCCCCCCAATTATGGAATAAAATGTATAGTGTATAAGTATATACGGAACCAAAAGCGTACCGAATAACTCGGTGCGCAGTTTTGGCATAATTTACATACATGAATACTTGAAAGGAGAAAAAATGCAAACGCACAAAAGGAAAATAGTGCGGCTTTTGCTTGTATGCTTGCTTTCGATCTTGATTCCTTGTTCAGCATTTGCGGCAGGGACAGTAATCGAAGTAAAAGCTCCAACAAATATGCCAAAGGCTGGAGACACATTTACTGTCACAGTAAACATATCCGGCAACCCAGGGTTTAGCGCAATGCAATTTACGCTTGGCTTTGACACCAGTGTAATGCAATGCCAAACCGCAGAAATTGGAGAAACATTCAGCAGTGCAGATATGTATTTAGCTAACACAGATTATGCGAATGGCGTTCCAACTGCATTAATTTCAATTAATGAACTAAACACCAATGGGGTTGTTTGGACATTCCAAATGAAAGCATTGCAAGATGTTTCAAAAATGGATTTCACGCTAAGTGAATTATTGGTTGGCGATGCTGATAGTAATGATATTCCTTTTTCTGTAACTGGTGCAAAGCTTATAACAGATACTCCAAGCGAGCCGACTCAACCGACAGAGCCAACGACTCCAAGCGAGCCAACAACTCCGACCGAACCGACTACTCCAGAAGATCCTACAAAGCCAACGACTCCAACAGGTGGCGAAGACACTCCGGGAGTTATAGTAATCGGGCCAACCGAAGTAAGCTTTACAGATACCGTTGGACATTGGGCAGCAAGTTACATAGAACGTGCAGTACAGCTTAAAATTTTTGGCGGATACGGCAATGGAATTTTTAAACCCGACCAACCGATTTCAAGAGCCCAGTTTATAACTGTTCTATACAGAATAGCAGGCTCGCCAGAAATAGAAATAAATACTCCTTTTAAAGATATAGATTCACAGTCCCTCGAATTTAAGAAGGCAATTTCTTGGGGCTATGCAAACAAGTATATTAACGGAACAAGTCAAACGACATTTGATCCCGAAAAATATATAACAAGGCAAGAAGCAATGAAGATGCTCTTTGGATATTCCGGAGGGCAAAGCGGACAAGAACTTATACTTACTCGAGTATATAATAGTTCATTTACCGATAGTGCAAGTATTGCTTCGTGGGCAAAGCCGGCAATGTACTGGGGCTATTATAACAAGATTATCAGCGGAACAACCGCAACAACACTTGGCCCTGAAGGAAATGCAACAAGAGCCCAGATAGCAAAGATTTTAGTAGGCTACTTAGAAAGCTATAGCAAGTAGAAAGGAAGGAATGCTATGAAGAAAATAATTTGTTTAACACTAAGCATATGCCTTTTGCTTGCTTGTTTTACTGCAGTAGCATTTGGTGCAGATTCGAAACTTGCAGAGGGCGGATTTTATATGAAATCTGTTCCATCAGGCGTTCATGTAAAATTACAGAGCCTTGCAAAAGAAATGGGCTATCAAGCTGATACAAAAACAGTGCAGATTACTTCTGGTACACCTGCAAAATATGCGAGAGTGTTTGATGGTGCTGTAAAATGCACGATTACATTTGAAAATGCCTTAGCAGATGATCAATACATCGTTTTGATGTATACGGGGATAGAGGCAACTCCAACATCAAGCAATGTTATTAAATATATTAATCAATATAGTAATGGAGATTCTTTTGTTGTTTATCCTGCAGATATAACAGAAGCAACAAGCCCAATTGATATAACTGTTTTAATCACAAGCCAAGCAGAAGGTTTCCCTAAGAAAATACAAATGGGATATGCCCCAAAAGGAACAACTATTTCGCAAATTAGTATTGGAAATGCTGATGGAAGCTCTGATGGATTAGCAAATAGCTATGATGCATTAGCAATATTAAAGGAAGTTGTTTGGATTGAAGGTGCCGAATTAAAAGGAAACAATAGGATTGCAGGAGATGTTGATTTTGATGGGAATATAACTTCATATGATGCTCTAGAGATTTTGAAAATGGAAGTTTGGATTAGTGATTTTCTTCCTATTTCTTAATCCTTATTCTTATAACACCTAATGTAAAGCAATTTTAATAGAAGGAAAACATATTATGAAAAAAGTATTATCAATTTTGCTCATAACAACAATATTGTTGAGCTCTTTCAATTTTTCAGTCTTCGCTGCTGATTCCGATTTTGCTGTAACAGTTAAACTCTACTCCTATGATGCTACCACTACTCATAATGTAGTAAGCGAAGTAACGGAAGTAGAAGAGGGCGATATTATTTTTGCATATCTAACTGTTGAAAATAAGAAAGCAACAGACTTAAACTTTAATATTTGTAATATTGCATTGCAATATGATGAATCAACATTTGATAAATATACGGGCGATAGCGAGGCTATGACTGGCACACCTTTTAAGAACGGACAAGGGTTGGTAGATATAGAAGATGCTGCGACACTATTAGCTAATAGAAATACGGATGGATTCGATATTATTAGTATTACCTGTCCTAATAGTGAAGAAATATCAGCATCAAGTTCGAAAGATGTGTATTGTTTTGCCTACATTGTTAAAGAAAGCGCTGAGTCAGGGGATGTATCTTTTTCAATTTATTCTGAATATCAGAACAAAATAGGCGTGTCTGCTGTTGAAGAATTTACTGTTGATTGGTCTGCCACTACAGAGTTATCTGTTGTTGGTGCTCTACCAAAAATTAACAGTATTTCTATTACTGACGACGAAGGAGAATCAGTATCATCAGTTACTGTTAAAGGAAGCTTAGAGGATAACGACCATACTTATACAATCAAAGCGATCTCGACAAGTGAGAAAGACATAACATCATTAGTTGATTGGCACTGTATTTTCGGGATAGACGATGAAATGGAAGAAGAAGAGGCGACCGGACTTTATGTTTCTGAGGGTATTCTTACTGTTAAAAAAGACGCCAAAGCTGGTGACTATACAGTTATGGCTGCCCCTATAGAAGGTAAGTCGGATTGCTCTAAAACAGGTGGATATGTTTCAACAACAATCAAAGTAGTTCATGATTCTGTTCCAACAAGCGCAAAATTCTATAGAGAAGATGGAACAACAGAGATTACTTCAACTGAAACACTTTCAGTGTTTGTTCCTTTTAATGATGAAAACGACACTGAAAAATATGTCCCATTTAAAATATTTGATCAATTCGAAGAAGAACTTGGTTTAAGTACGTTATCTTCTGCAGGATATTACTTAAATGTTTCATGGGAGTGGGAACCATTCACCTATGAAGAAGAAATGCTTGATGTCACTGTGGATAATGGCTCTTTAAAACTTGTCTTTAATAAAGAGCTTAATCCTGAAGATATAGATTTCTATAACATAAAAGTTTCCATAAATAATCCTGGTACTGATTTTCCTTTGACCGAGTTGGGTGAGTTCAAAGTAAAACCTGACTCGCTCAGCCTAGAATGGGATAAATATGTAACAGTTAAATCTGATCAAGAATATGGAACAATAAATACTAATCTTTTTACAATTCAAAATGGCGGCGAAAATACTCCTAAGGCAACTTCTGGCGAGCATGCTTATCCGGGCACAATTACTGTTGCAGAAGGTAGCGAAATGCAAAAACCTAACGAAGATGGAGAAGTTCAAGTTAAGCTAGTATTTACCGTGAATGAAGATGCTGCTTACGGAATATTTTCCGGTATGAGCCTTTATAAAACATACACTGTAAAAGTGAACCCTAAAAAAATTGTTTTGGCTCCAACTTTTGCAGATTATGACTATGGAGCTTGGCCGTATGAGAATTGGCCTGGTTATCCCGAAATAGTGGGAATGGATACCTTCTGGGAAATTTGGCCCGATTTTGCTTATACATATGTAGACTATGAAACAGATCAAGTAATTACGATAGAAGAAGGTAAATCTTTCGCAGATGTTGGTGTCGGGAAGTATTATATAACTCCTCTAAACTATGCTGTACCTGATGAATATAAAAATTTATACATAATAGAATGGGATACGGATGCCTCGAAAGCATCTCCATTTACCATTAGCAAAGGTACTATATCTCCAGCCCCAACTGGAACAACATCGATTTATTATGGAAATCATAATCCGATGTCAATAACTGTAGAGAACCTTACAGCTTGGACTGGATGGGATGGAGAACCATTCACATCTATTGAAGGCGTTGTTCTTAAGGATGGCAGTGCTGATAAATTTATAGTAGATGGAACGAACAAAACACTTGCTCTCGGAACTTCGGCAGCAAAAGATGATAGTGCTACTATCACTGTTACTTGCGGTAGTAAAAACTTCAACAATGCGGATGTTGACATAACTATTACTTTAGTCGATAAGACCGATGTATCAGATGATATCGTAATTACTGATGCTGACGATAATGAGATTACTGGAGTTCAAGAAATCACTTATGGGAATTCTTTAGAACTTAAATATGGATTTAAGGAAGATGCACCTTACAAACCATCCGAAGCCGCTACAGGCAAAAAATGGACAATTACGTACGAAGGAAGAGATGGCACTACATATAATCCATCTGAGACAGCTCCTAGAAATGTCGGAAAGTATAAAGTAACATTTACATACGAAGATGATGAAACAGGAGATGGTGCACTATATGGCCATACAGGATCAAAGTCGGCAGATTTTGAAATAAAACGAAGAGAGCTTGGGGTTACATGGTATTACAAATTTGAAGGAGAAAGCGAATTTAAACCGTGCCCTGTAGATGGAAAGTATACTTATTGTGGAAAGGAGATTATACTAAAAGCCGAATTTACAAATGTAGTCGAGGGAGATGAACTCGTCTATGGCCCTAAGGAAAATACTGGTATAGGTCTTACAATAACAGGCGGCAGTCATGGTGGATTAACTATTGGGGTACTTAAAGGAAACTATAGTTGTGCAGGCAATTATATATTTGCTGGTAATGTTGAACAGGTATGGCTCGGATACCAGATTGTTAAAGCTGATGTAGTAAAAACCGACCTTGAAGGTTTAGTAAGTTTGCCTGCTTCAATTACTTTCAGCGGAACAGCAGTTAACCCAACTGTAGCTGATGTGAGTGATATTAAAACAAAATTTGGGGACAGCGCATCAATAACATTTACATATAAACCTGTAATAGACGGCGGGTATGATACAGCCCTTGCAAATGCTCCAATAGAAGTTGGTAATTATGCTCTTTTTGCAAAAGTTAATGATAGTACTTATTACAACAATAACGAAGTCTTAATAACAGATTTCGAGATTACACCAAAAGAAATTACTGTTGCACTTGATACTTCAGGAGTTACATCACGCGAATGGAATGGTGCTACGGATGTAACAGGGACCACGTTGACACTTACGGGTGTTTACACTGGATATGCTCCATGTATTACCGCAGATTATGCATGGACTAGCGCTGCTGTTGGTACGAATACTATTATGGCGTCTAATATTAAATTTGATGCGGATGCAGACGAAGCAGGCGTAAATAAAAACTATACTCTTAAACAACCTGAAGGAGGAAAACTCACAGCAGATGCTCCTAACGAAGTGTCAATTACTAAGAAAACTAAAGGTGCAGATAGTACAACTCCAATTACTGCAAGTGCAAATATTACACTGTTCTATCAGAGTACTGAAAGAACAATTACTCTTTCTGATTTCACTTTAACTAACGCTCCTGATGATACATCTGAACTTAAGATTGAAGGGTTAACTTTGAAATCAGTTGCAAAAGGATCTGGCGATGAAACAGATACAATAGTAAATAGTGTAACAGAAAAAACAATTACATTTAACACTGCCCAAGTAGGTAACAAAGCCAACTTTACTGCTATTCTTGAAAGTAATAATTATGCAGATATAAACGCTACCATAACCATTACTATGGTAAATGTTGAATTTGTTGTTGCTAAAGATGGATCTACAGAGACTGCTACTTTTGACAATGCGGTTTCGTTAGACGCAGAAAAAGAGGTGTATGGCAATACATGGGCTGATATTGTCAAGTCATATAACAGCACTTTAACTGCACAAATTGATGGCACTAAAGACAGTAATCCAACATTTACTTTCTATGTAACACCTGATGGTGGAGAAGAAGTTCAAATGAGCGGAAGTCCTAATGCAGGGGAATATACTGTAACGCTGAAATATACAGGACAAATTTTAACTAATACATATACAAACGTTGTTGTCGCAAGTGGTACTATTACAATTGACAAAGCTACACCAACAGCTGATTTGTTTAGCTATACAGAGCCACTTTATCTTGAATACATATCTGATGAGGATGCAAATGCTTTGAATTATTGTTTCTCTACCGATATAACTGAGCTTGATGGAGAATATGTGCCTTATTACAAAGGAACAAATCCTGAACGTTTGAAAGACATTGTACTAATTCATGCTGGAGAGTATGAATTAGGTCTTGATGTTAACGAGACAACCAATTACACGGAAGCAGCGATATATTTTGACACCATCTATGTTAATCCTAAGACATTAACAATCAGTGGAGAGCCTACTGCATTGACTGGAACATATAATGCAAATAATCAAAACCTTATCACCGATACCTCGGGATGCACTTTTGATACCACTAACGGGAAAATAGTTTACTGTTTAACAGAAGATGGCGATTACTCCGATACTATCCCAACAAAAAAGGATGCCGGAGAATACACTGTTTACTACAAAATTGTATCAACAAATGCTAATGGAGACTATAAAGACACTGAACCAGCATCAGTAACAGCTAATATTGCGAAATTTGATCTTCCGCCAGAGATTGATTCTTCAAAGCTTTCTAATAAGGAATATGATGGAACAAATACGGTTGAAGAATATGCTTTGTCAATTTACTTCTATAGCACTTCAAAACCTGGAACTCCACCTGAGCAACCACAGGCAACTGCAACATTTGCCTGGGAAGGCGTAGATGCTGGCACAAGTACAGTAAAAGCAACGGACATTGCACTTACATCAGATTGGACAAAGAATTATAAACTTACTAAAACATCTTTAACAGGGGTAATTCCTGAAAACAATGATGAAATTGTTAAAGCAAAGATTGTACGCCTCGGTTTTGATGAATCATATTTATACACAACAAAATATGAAGATTTAACATCAGTTCTTGCATATGGTCAAGCAACTACCGACCCTGGCGAATCTGTAACTGTTAAATGGTATACAGATAACACATATACAACAGAAGTAACAGCTACAGATGCTATCGGTACATCCGCAGGAACAAAAACTCTTTATGCAAAGATTGTTGATTCAAGTGGATTAAAAAATCACGTAGTAGGTGAAAAGGAAACATTTGAAGTCTCTGTAGAACTTACTGCACAGCAGAGCAGACCGGATGCTCCATCTGCAAAGAAGACTATCTTTGCTAACAGCACCGAGCATGGTAAGTTTAGCATAAGTAATGATAGAGCAAAGAAGAATCAGAAGGTTATTATTACGGTAACTCCGGATTCTGGTTATGTAGTATCATCAATCACAGTTGTTGATAAGAATGGTGAATATCTTGATGTAGATACAATCACTAAAAATTCAAAGTATAGCTTCGTTGCAAATGGATTAAAGACATATGTAACAGTAAAATTTAAACTTGCAGAAACAGATAACCCATTTATCGATGTTGATGCAAACAAATACTACTATGATGCAGTACTTTGGGCATACGAAAATGGTATTACAAGCGGCCTCACCGCATATACATTTGGTCCTAATGTAAGCTGTTCAAGAGCACAGGTAGTGACATTCCTTTGGAGAGCTGCAGGTTGCCCAAGCCCAAGCTTAAGCACATGTGCATTCACAGATGTAGAAGCTGGAAGCTACTATGAACAGGCAGTACTTTGGGCAGTAGAGCATGGCATCACAACAGGGACATCAGCTACAACATTTAGCCCTGACGATACAGTAACAAGAGCACAGGTAGTAACATTCCTGTATAGAACTGTAGGATCTAAGGCTGTAGCAACAAGCCTTGCATTTAGTGATGTAGACCCAGATAAGTACTATGCAAATGCAGTTAGCTGGGCAGTAGCAGAAGGTATTACAACAGGAACTTCTGCAAATACTTTCAGCCCTGATGATGATTGCACAAGAGCCCAAATTGTTACATTCCTTTATAGATTCTTTGGGCTAAATAAATAGCAACAAATTTTATGCTAGAATACAGGCGCTGCAATGCATAATTTTGCAGCGCCCGTTAATTAAGGTTTATTATAAAAATGTTTCAGCATTGATTATGAAAAAGACTTTAACAATTTTATTGACATTAATTTTATGTATGGCACTTATCCCGACCATGGCTTTTGCATCCAGTAAAAAAGTTGTTACGGTTGTAAACGAGCCTGGTACATATAATGCTGATGAGGCGATTGTTGTAAATACCAATTTTGCAACCACTTATAAAGATTACGGGTGCTGTTCTTGGGCTGCTGTTTCTTCATCAAATTCTGAAGAGATTAGTGAAGATGTAATTGTTAGCGATGATTCTTTCGAAGCTTATGGCTATGAATACAATCCGTTTAATGGACTTTGGATTGAAGATGCTGATATCCCGGAAGACGATATGCCTTTGCTTAATAATGAGATTATGGCAGACACTGATTCTGATGGCCGTGTTTATGCTTATTCTGTTGGCGATATGATGTCTATTAAAGATAATTATTCGGGATACATCGATCTTGAATGTCTTTATATCGGAGAGTACTGCACTGTTTGGGGGAGTCTCTACCAGGCAAATAAAATTCGCCTTACAGCGTCTCAGGCTAAAACTTTAGCTGACGAATTTGATCGGGTTTATCCTACTGTTAGAGACGCCATAGGTGAAGCAAGAGACCCGGATCAGGATGGAAAGCTTGCAATTTGTTGTTATGATATAAAAGATGATTATACGACTTATTCTGGTAATTTTGGAGCTAATTCGTATACAGCCGGTTATTTTTGGCAGACACAACTGACCGGTGGTATTGATATGATTAATGTTGATACCTTCCCGGGTATGACATATTCAAGTGTTACAAGCTATTCTGATGATCAAGGCAGTGCACTTGTAAGGGTTACAAATGTCTTTGGCACCCTTGTTCATGAATATCAACATCTTATTAATTTTTCCTATTCTTCAAATGTGGGGCTTTCTAAGATGGATTCTTTCTTGAATGAGGCTTTCTCTATGGGAACAGAGCATATGATTTTTGGCTATACTAAAGTGGCAAGCCGAGTTGATAATTTTAATTATGGTGGCTCAAACTATTATTATGCAGGCTCCCCGCTTTGCTACTGGGATAGTAGTTCTGGAAATCGTGTTTTGGCAAATTATTCAAATTCGTATTTGTTTGGACAGTATTTAAGAACGCAGTATGCTCAAAAAATAGGTGATGAAACAGGAAATACTTTTTATAAGGATGTTCAGCTTGCAAGAATAGCTAATTGGGATAGTAATGCGTTTGATACGATAGCAAATTCCATACTTGAAAGATCTAAAGAAGAGATAGTGTTTGATTTTTGGACGGCATGCTATTTGAATGAAAGTTCCGGCAAATATGGTTTTAACGGCGAACAGTGGGCTATGAATATAAATCCGAAGACCACATTTGACACAACATTGGAAGATTCGGGAATTGTTACTGCATATAATGGCGGCGCTGTATATGGGAAAGTTCCTGATGGCAAAATTAAAATTGTCTCAATGGATTATAATATCAAAGTGATTTTAATTAGCAGCGTAGCTACATATAACGATGGCGAAAGTGATTGCAGCGTTACATATAGCGCTGCGCTTACAGACCCTGCGTCTTATTCAGGTTTAAGCAGCGATCAAAAGAAAATCAATATTACGCGTCCTGCAGAAGAGTCATATACTGCATATGCAGCCGTATATGATAAAGACGGAAAGCTTTTAGGCATTTTTTCTGTCACTCAAAACAGTGGAGGAGAGGCGACATTGACGCTGGGGGATATAAGTAATAAGGCGTCTAAAATTAAGGTGCTTGTTGCTGATGGTGAAACCGGTGCCCCTGCAATGAATGCTTTATGCTTTGGAAATTAAATATTGAAATCACAAAACCGAGGCCTCTGGCCTCGGTTTTTTATGTTTTTTGAGAGTTAGTTCTTTTTTAATGAGATTGTTTGGGCGACATTTACCATATTTTGTATTGAATGGCAATATATTCTTTTGTATAATATTTACAGAAAGTTATATTCAGTATTGAAAGGTAATATAGGAAGGAGTATAATGCAACTAAAAAGTAGTTGCAGAGGACATGCCTACGGGTAATACACTATATATTTATCAAGTGAAGAAAGTGATTGAATACTTGATTTGTATTGGTGAAATTGAAAACGGAGGGAATAAAAATGAACTCGACAATGAAATATAAGAATTTAATTGCTGCCATCCATTATGATGATGACGATAAGTTATTTTGGGGTGAGATAATTGGTATTGAAGATGTCATTTCTTTCCATGGAAGCAATGTTCAAGAATTGGAAGAGAGATTTCATATTCATGTTGATGAATATATAGAAGCTTGCAAGGCTCAGGGAATTAATCCTGAAAAAACTTATTCTGGGAATTTTAATGTTAGGATTGAACCGAGTGAGCATAAGAAGGCGGCCTTATGTGCTGTACTAGAAAATATAAGCCTTAATCAGTATGTTGGTAAGGCGATAGCGGCAATGAATAGGGAATTAGGGTATTAATAAATAAAACAGACTGGCCGATGGCCAGTCTGAATTTTTTCATAAACTATTAGTTCTTTTTTAATGAATCTCTGATTTCTCTTAAGAGCAAGATATCTTCGCTTGGTTCTGCAGGAGCTTCTGCAGCAGCTTCTTCCTGTTTCTTTGTAAGTTCTTCTGCTTTAGCTTTAATTTTATTAGCAGTCTTTACTACCATAAAGATTACCCATGCAACGATAAGGAAGTTTACAACAGCTTGTACGAAGTTGCCCCAACAAATTGTTGCTTCGCCAATCTTAAGTACATATGCTGAAAAATCCATACCTCCGGTTATACCACCAATAATTGGCATCAAGATATCGTTTACGAGAGATGTTACGATTGCTGTGAAAGCACTGCCTACGATCATGCCGACAGCAAGGTCGAGGACATTACCTTTTGAAATAAATTCCTTAAATTCTTTAATCATAGCTATATTGCCTCCAAATATTCACTTAACATTACCATTATATCCACAATATCGTGCGGTGTCTATCGCTTTTATGGTATAATTTACACATGGCATTTACACATTTACATGTACATACTGAATATTCACTTTTGGACGGTGCATGCCGCATTGATAAGCTCCTTGATAAGGTAAAAGAGCTGGGCATGGATTCCTGCGCAATTACAGACCACGGCGTTATGTATGGCGCAGTTCAGTTCTACGAGCAGGCAAAGAAGCGCGGCATTAAGCCTATCATTGGTTGCGAAGTTTATACTGCCAAAAGAACAAGATTTGACCGTGATGGCATAGATAAAAAATCTGGCCATCTGATTTTGCTTGCTAAAAACAGCGAAGGTTACCACAATCTTATTAAAGTCGTTTCCAGAGCCTACAAAGATGGTTTCTATTATAAACCTCGTGTAGACCACGAGCTTCTTGCTCAGTACAATAAAGGCATCATTTGTCTTTCCGCATGCATTGCTGGTAAAGTGCAAAGTTCTATCTTAAGAAATGATTACGAGGCTGCAAAGAAGGAAGCAATTTGGCTTGATAATAACTATGGCCATGGAAACTTCTTTCTTGAGCTTCAGGATCAAGGACTTGAAGAAGAAATTGTAATAAATCAAGGACTTAAGAAGTTAAGCAAGGAACTTGATATTCCACTTGTTGCCACAAACGATGTTCATTATCTTAATCAAGAAGATTCTGATGCGCACGATGTTCTTCTTTGCATTGGTACAAAGAATAATTTATCAGATACTGATAGAATGCGGTTCCCTAATGATCAGTTTTATCTTAAGTCAGAAGATGAGATGCGTAAAATCTTTGCTGATGTTCCAGAAGCTTTAGATAATACTCATAAGGTTGCCGAAATGGTCGACTTTGACTTTGAATTTGGTAATTATCATATTCCAAAGTCTCAGGTTCCTGAAGGCATGACTGAAGAGACTTACTTTGAAAAGATTTGTAGAGACGGTCTTATTAAGAGATATGGCAAAGATCATGATCCAGAACTTGATGAGCGTCTTGAATATGAAATTGAAACTATCGAACAATTAGGTTATGTTGGATATTTCTTAATTGTTTGGGAATATATCAATTGGGCAAAAACTCATGGCATTGCAGTGGGCCCTGGCAGAGGTTCTGCTGCAGGCTCAATTGTCGCATACTCTATGAAAATTACTGATATTGACCCAATTAGATTCGGCCTTATTTTTGAGCGTTTCTTAAACAAGGAACGTGTATCTATGCCAGATATCGACGTAGACTTTTGCATTGAACATCGTGGGGACGTTCTTCAGCATGTAAAAGACTTGTATGGCGAAGATAATGTCGCTCAGATTTCCACGTTTGGGACATTGAAGGCTCGTGCTGTATTTAAGGATGTAAGTCGCGTTCTGGAAATGCCGTATCAAAGAGCTCTTGATGTTGCAAAGATGATTCCAGAAGATCTTAAAATTACTTTGGATAAAGCTTTGCAAACAAGCCCTGACTTTAAAGAGGCCTATGATACAGATCCTATCGTAAAGAAGACTGTAGATACAGGAAAAATTCTTGAAGGCCTTGCTAGACATTCATCTACTCACGCTGCGGGCGTGGTAATTGCTCCGGCAGCAGTTGATGATTTTGTTCCTCTTGTTAGAACGACAGGAAAGGGCGGAGAAGACGGTGGCATGGCAACTCAGTTTACCATGACAGAAATAGAGCATTTAGGTCTTCTTAAAATGGATTTCTTAGGACTTCGAAACCTCACGTCAATGGGCGAATGTCTTAAGCTTATTAAGACTGCATATGGCGTTGATATAGATCTTCAAAAAATCGATTACGACGAACCTGAAGTATATAAATTGATTGCATCTGGAAATACAGTTGGTATCTTTCAGCTTGAATCTGGTGGCATGACAAGGTTTATGACTGACCTCGGGCCAACTTGCCTCGAAGATTTAACTGCCGGAATTTCTCTTTATAGACCAGGTCCAATGGATTCTATTCCAACTTATGTTAAATGCAAAAAGAATCCTGATGAAATTAAATATATTACACCGCAGCTTGAAGAAATTCTTGCTCCGACGTACGGTTGCATTGTATATCAAGAGCAGGTAATGGATATTGTACGTAAGCTTGGTGGATATACATATGGCGGAGCAGATCTGGTTCGTCGTGCCATGTCTAAAAAGCATGCTGATGAAATGATGAAAGAGCGTCCAAAGTTTGTTGCGGGTTGCGCACAAAAAGGTATTTCTGAAGAAGCTGCTAACCAGATTTTCGATGAAATGACAAGCTTTGCTGAATATGCTTTTAATAAGTCTCATGCTGCTGCATATGCAACTGTTGCATATCAAACTGCATGGCTTAAACAACACTATCCAGCTGAATTTTTAGCATCACTGATGACATATCCGGCTGATAGTAAAGCGGTAGCTGTTTTAATAAGAAATGCGGCCAGTATGGGTATTGAAACTTTGCCACCTGATGTCAATAAATCAGTAAGAAATTTCTCAACTGAAAACGGGAAGATTCGCTACGGACTTTTTGGCGTAAAGCATGTTGGGGAGGCTATGGTTGATGCAATTATTCAGGCTCGTGAAAAGAAGATGCCAAAGGATATCTTCGAATTTATTGAAGGGCTTGATGTTCGTTCAATTAACAAAGGGGCGCTTGAATGCTTAACAAAGGCAGGGGCCTTAGATTGTTTCCCTGGCAACAGAGCGCAGAAGCTGGCTATTCTCCCAGAACTCATAGAAAGTGCTCAGCAAGAAGCGAAAAACACCCTTACAGGGCAACTTTCGCTGTTTGGTATGGCTGACACTGCTGAATCAATGAAAATGACTCGAGAATTACCAAAAGCTCAGGATTATAGCAAGAAAGATCTTCTCGCTATGGAAAAAGAGCAGCTTGGTATTTATCTGACAGGGCATCCGCTTCAGGAAGTTGAAGATCAGATTAAGTCAGTGTCTGATTGCGACACGAACTTGCTTGCAGAAGAGGACAATCTCTTTAAGCAAGGTCAGTCAGTAACTATGGCGGGAATCATCTCTGGTACAAAGAAGATGTTCACCAAGAAAGGTGATCAGATGGCTTTTGTAACTCTGGAAGATTTATATGGTGACTTGGAAGTTGTCGTATTCCCGAAAGCTTTCCTTAGGTGTCGTGATAATATTGCTGAAGATAATATTGTAGTTGTAAAAGGTAAACTTGATCTTAAAGACGATGCTCCAAAGATTTTGGCGGACAGTATAGAACTTCTTAATGCATATGCAGGCGGTCCTGCTGTAAAGCCAAAGATTCAGAAAATGGTCAAGATTATTATTCCTGATAAGTTCTCTGATGAAGAAGGTTTAATGGAGTTTAGAAAACTTTCCAGAGCCCATCGCGGTGAAATGCCTGTTGCAATTATGTGTGCAGGAAGCGGCCATAAATATAAAGTTGATTTTGATCTTTGGGTTGAAAACGACGAGTCATTCTTTGCTGATGCAAAAGAACTATTTGGATATGAATGCATAAGGGATGAAGGAAGATAGAACAAAAGACTAGCCACTCGGCTAGTCTTTTTATGGTATACTATTATGATAGGGTAAATGTAAAGTGGATAGAGTTATACTGCATTGCGATATGAATAGTTTTTTCTGCAGTGTGGAGCTTTTGGAGCATCCAGAACTTGCAGATAAACCTGTGGCTGTTGCCGGATGCGCCGACGATCGCCATGGAATTATATTGGCAAAAAATCAGTTAGCAAAATCTTTTGGAGTTTCGACTCCGGAACCAATTTTCCAGGCAAAGAAGAAATGTCCTAATTTAGTTTTGCTTGAACCTCACCACGAAAAGTATAGCCATTACTGCCATCTGATTAATGATATTTATTTAAGATACACGGATATGGTCGAGCCTTTTTCTATCGATGAAAGTTGGCTTGACGTTACAGGAAGCCTTAAGCTATTTGGAAAGAATGGCAAGGAACTTGCAGACGAGATAAGGACGACTGTATATAAAGAACTTGGCTTAACTTTATCCGCCGGAGTTTCCTGGAATAAAGTGTTCGCCAAGATGGGCAGTGACTATAAAAAACCATATGCTACTACGGAAATAACTCGTGACAATTTTAAGGAGCTTCTTTGGCCATTGCCGGCAGGGGATATGTTCTTTGTAGGCAGATCAACTGCCAAGAAGCTATCAGAGATGAATATCCGTACAATTGGAGATATTGCGAATGCAGATCCAAGGATTCTTGAGGCAAACTTCGGTATGATGGGTCAGCAGATGATTGATAATGCGCAAGGCTTAGATGATGAACCTGTAGCACATTGGGGCGATCATGCAGAAGCTAAATCTTTAGGAAACGGCATTACATTTAAGCGGAATCTAACAGGCGAAGATGATATAAGAACAGCGGTGACAGCTATTTCGAATCATGTGGCTCAAAGGCTCCGCAGACATGGATATAAATGCCAAGGTGTAAAAATAGAAATAAAGGATCCTGATTTTATTTCTATTTCAAGACAAAAGAAATTGCGCGAGCCGACTGATGTCTCAGAAAGCATCATCGAAGCAGCAATGGAATTGATTAAGGATAATTGGTATTTAAACAATCCAATTAGACTTATTACAATAACCGGAATAAATATCTTGGAAAAAGGTGAAGAGTATTCAACTCAGCTTAGTATTTTTGATCCAAAAGACAAAGAAGAACAAGATATAAAAGCAAGACAACTTGAAGATGCTATAGATAAGATAAGAGATAAACATGGGTTTTCTGCAGTAACTGCTGCAAGCCTTATTGATAATGATCTTGGCATTAATATTGAAGAATGGTAAGAGATGATTAGAAATATAAGAGATTTCGGTGGTCTTACAGGCCTTGATGGTCGCAAGATAAAAAAGAATATTCTGATTCGATCGGCAATGCTTAATAATCTTGACGATGAGGATATTGCGTGGCTTAAGGAAATCAATGTCACCAAGATTTTTGATCTTAGAACTCCTAATGAAGTTTTTAGAAGGCCTGACATTCAGGTGCCAGGAATTGAGAATGTTAATTTTTATTTACAGGATGAAAACTCTGGCACGGGTCTTACAATGAAGGGTATAAGAGCCCTACTGATAAGTGCAAAATCTGATGAGGAGCGTTTAGCGCTAGTTCCTGAAATGAGCGATTTGTATCGCAATATTGTAAGGCAGAAATTCTCAAGGCAACGCATGGGGCAGCTTATTCGAGATATTGTCACATACGAAAAAGGTGCAATCCTATTTCATTGTACATCTGGCAAAGATAGAACCGGGATGACTGCGGCAATTTTGTGTACAATTTTGGGCGTTGCTCGTGAAGATATTTTTGATGACTATCTTAGGAGCCTTGAACATGCAGAATGGGAATCTGCCATCATGCGTCAAGAGTTTATCGACGAAGGCGCAAGCGATGAGGTTGCCGATAAGCTTAAACAGTTCTTTATGCTTGACAGAGCTTTCCTTGAGACTTTCTTTGAAGAAATTGAAAAGGAATCTGGCACAGTTGAAAGATATATAAAAGAAGTTTACAAAGTAAACGATGAAATGATTAATAATTTTAGAGAAAGAATGTTGGAGTAAAAAATGAGCAAAGTATATTTTACAAATTACAACGTTCCGTTTGGGGATGATTTACTTAAGAAGTTTGAAAGACTAATAGTTGCTGCTGGGATAGACAATATTGATTTCGAAGATAAGTTTGTTGCTATCAAAGTGCACTTTGGTGAATGGGGAAATGTCTCATTTGTTAGACATCAGTTCTCTAGAGTGCTTGCCGAGCATATCAAGACAAGAGGCGGCAAAGTTTTCTTAACTGATGCAAATACTTTATATGCTGGTCGCAGAGGGAATGCGGTTGACCACTTGTACAATGCATCTTGGGACGGTTTTAATATGGCAAGTGTTGGTTGCCCAGTTATTATTGCGGATGGCCTTCGCGGAACTGATGAAAGGCTTATTCCGGTTGATGGCGCAGAATATTGCAAAGAAGCTTACATTGGCGCTGCAGTTGCAGAAGCAGATATAATTATTACACTTTCTCACTGCAAAGGACACGAGCAGGCTGGTTATGGCGGAGCAATCAAGAACCTTGGTATGGGATGTGCATCTAAGAAAGGCAAGATGTATCAGCATAATGCAAGCACTCCACACATTAGCAATAGAAAGTGCATTGGATGCGGAAATTGCATGAAGGCTTGTGCAAATGATGGTGTACATGTCATTGATCACAAGGCTGTAATTGATGAAAAGAACTGTGTTGGTTGCGGGAACTGTTTCGCATATTGTCCAAAAGAAGCTATTAGCTGCAAGTGGGATGCTGCAATTTCAGTATTCAATAAAAAGCTTGCTGAATATACAAAGGCTGCATTAAATGGTAAGCCTCAGTTTCATGTTGGCCTTGCAATTGACATTCAGCCAAATTGTGACTGCAATGGCGGACATGGTTCGCAGCTTGTTCCTGATATCGGAATGTTTGCAAGCTTTGATCCAGTTTCTCTTGATCAGGCCGCAGTTGATGCAATAAATAAAACTCCGGTAATGCCTGCATATCAGGACCATGAATGCTGCGAATGCCATGAAAAACACGATGTTTTTGCTATGGCTCACCCTGATACAGACTGGGATGTTTGCTTAAATCACGCTGAAAAACTCGGAATCGGAGAACGAAAGTACGAGCTAATTAGTGTAAAATAAGTTATAATATATTGGTATGAAATTTTTAACTGCTTTGTCATCCGTATTACTGGCGGCCTCTGGCGCATTTTGTTTCGCATATTCAATGAATGGATATGATGGAGTTGCTTTTGTGCTGGGGGTTACCCTTGTACTTCACGGATTGTTTCAATTAATTGCATATGGTATCGGCTTTAGAAAGACTCTGCTTCCTGAAACAACTTTAGTTGAGGGTGCATATTCTTTTGTATTTGGCTTGATTGTAATTGCTAATTTAGTACCAGCTCAGCATATTGATACATATTTTGCTGCTTGGGTTTTACTTTCTGGATTAGTTAGAATTTCGCAATCTTTTGCTGTAAGTAAGATTAATCCACGTAACTGGTTTGCAGTTATGCCTTTGGGCCTTATTCTTACAGTTGCGGGATTCGTTCTTCTTATTCCAAATTTACTTGCAGACTTTGATATTTTATATGTAATTGCTGTTTTGTATATTTTTGATGCATTTAGCCTCGCAATTTATACAGCATACATGGTTAAGAAACAACCATCACAGAAGGCTAAAGAAGCAAAAGAACGTGCGAAGGCTAAGCAGCAACTTGCCGAAGAAAAGCGTAAAGAACGTGATAGACTTCGTTCGCTTTCCGAAGTAGAACGCGAGAAGGAAAGAGCTGCTGCATTAGAAGCAAAACTTCAACAAGAAGAAGAGAAGAGAGCTGCTAAAGAAGCTCGCAAAGAATCTAGAAGACCTGCTAGTGAAAAGACTACAGAGTTTACTACTGAGGAGACTTACGAGATTCAACAGATTGCAGCTTTGAATATGCCTACAGAGCCTGATGAACTTGATGATACTCCGATTGAAGCGTCAGATCTTTGGTCAACAAATAGCGATGGCACAGTTGTGTCCATAAAAGATGCTGCAAGACCAGTCTTTAATAAACCAACCAACATTCCTATTATCGAAAAGGAGGAGGTTGCCCAAACAAAGACTGATGATTTTGATATTGAAGCTAAGAGACCAATTATCAACCTTGAAGAAATTGAGAATAAGGTCCCAGAGATAGAGCTTCCAGAGATTGAACTTCCTGAAGTTGAATTACAGGCTGAAGGTGGAGAATCAGAAAAACGTGAAGAGTATATCAATGAACTGAAAGAAGCAAAGCCTAAGATGGAAAACCCTGAAGAGGTTGCAAATTTCACTCCACTTACACTTGAAGAACTCTTTGCTGATGAAAGATTTAATATTAAGCCTTTAACAGATAAAAGGGCTACAGAAACAGACCTTAAATTAACCCAGACATTTACATTTGACTGGCTTGACTCTAAGAGATAATGAATAAAATTTATGACTTAACTATTATAGGGGCCGGCGCTGCCGGCCTTTTCTGCGCAGCCAATTATTCCGGGGATTGTTGCATCTTGGAAAAGAATGCCGAAGCTGCAAAGAAAATATATGCCACAGGAAATGGGCGCTGTAATTTCTTGAATGCAGAGTCTGATGCTTCTTGTTATAACAATCCAGACTTTGTTGATACAGTTTTTTCATATGCAAGTGTGGATGATTTGTTATACGCATTTGAAAGCCTTGGTGTTGTTGCGCGTGAAGAAGATGATGGACGTATGTATCCACGATCAAACGAGGCGGCGACAATTGCCCATGCCTTAATTGATGGTGCATCTCATGCTGATATTAAATATGGATTTGAAGTAAAAGAAGCAGAAAAACTTGATGACATTTTTGTTGTAACATCAACTACTGGTGAAGTTGTAAAGTCTAAAAAGCTTGTAATTACAACTGGTGGTAAAGCTGGAATTCAGTTTGGATCAGATGGCAGAGGATTTAAGCTGGCGCAAAGTTTTGGTCATAAAGTAATTAAGCCTGTTCCTGCGCTTGTTCCGATGACTTGTGATGAAGATATTACTTCAATTGCCGGTGTTCGTTGCGATGCAATGATTAACCTTGTTAAGCATACAAATGGGCGCGACGAGATTCTTGCATTTGAATATTTTGGCGAAGTGCAGTTTACTAAAAATACAATTTCAGGTATTTGCGTAATGGATCTTTCAAGAGAAGTAAGATTAGAAGATGGAGTAAGCTATACACTTACGGTTAATCCTCTTTGGGACTATGGCTCAGATGAAAGAAAGGAACTTCTTGAAAATTTTCCGCTTAAAAATTTGGTACCTACAAAGCTTGCTGAGTACATGAAGGATGGCGAGCCAATGACATTTACTATTACTGGAACAAAGGGCTGGCCTGATGCACAAACAACTGCTGGCGGGGTTGATGTAACTGAAATTAACCCAGAAAGTATGGAATCGCTTCTTGTTCCTGGTCTTTATTTCGCCGGAGAAGTTGTTGATGTGGATGGATATTGTGGCGGATTTAACTTAACTTGGGCATTTGCAAGTGCAATGCTTGTGGCTCGTGATTTATAAATGATTCGTATTCATGAATTAAAAATTAAAACTGGTATTGATGTTAGTGATATGCCAGCAATAGTGGAAAGAAAACTTAAGCTTCCTGCTGGATGTATTACGTCTTATAGGATAGTTAAGGAATCTATCGATGCAAGAGAAAAGCCAGTTATATATCGAGTTTTTTCGCTTGATATTGCATCAGATTTAGATGATGAGTATTTAATCGATGCTGCAAAGCGCAATCATCTTAAGACTGGTAAATGTAGTGATGAAATATATCAGCCAAAGACAGGAGGCGCCCACTTTGATAAACGTCCCGTAGTTGTTGGATTTGGTCCTTGCGGAATGTTTGCTGCTTTGGTGCTTGCAATGGCAGGCGCTAAGCCAATTGTTCTTGAGCGTGGCGCATCAATGAATCAGCGAATAAAAGATGTCGAGAACTTTTGGAATGGTGGCGTTCTTAATACTTCTTCAAATGTACAGTTTGGAGAAGGCGGGGCTGGTACCTTTTCTGACGGAAAGCTTACAACAGGAACTAAAAATCCCGCTCAAAGTTTTGTACTTAAAACTTTTGTTGCTGCTGGAGCAAATCCTGAAATCATGTACAAACAGCATCCGCATATCGGAACTGATGTAATTAGGAAAGCTGTTGTAAATATTAGAGAAGAAATTGAAAGTCTTGGTGGCGAAGTTAGATTTAATACTAAGTGGACTTTAGGATGTATTGATACAGATTGCTTAATATTAGCAATTGGGCACAGCGCTCGCGACACTTTTGAAGACTTGCTTAAGGCAGGGCATTTAATCGAGCAAAAACCATTTTCAATTGGCGTAAGAGTTGAGCATACTCAAGAAAGTATAGACCTTGCTCAGTACGGAGCGCGCCATGAAGAACTTGGTATCGGCCCTGCAGAATATAAGTTGAATTGCAAGGTAGGAGATAGAGGTGTCTATACATTTTGCATGTGCCCGGGTGGCGAGGTTGTCGATTCTTCTTCAGAATTAGAATCTTGTGTAACAAATGGGATGAGCTATTCTGCTCGTGACGGCAAGTTTGCTAATGTAGCAGTTCTTTGTGATGTTAGAACAAGCGATTTTGAAAGTGAAGATCCTCTTGCTGGTGCACATTTTCAAGAAAAATATGAAAAGCTAGCATACATAAACGGAAAGGGCAAACTCCCAAAAGGCGAACTTGCGCTTAAGTCACTTCCAGGTTTTGCTGAAGATGCAATTAAAGAAGGCCTTTTGCAGTTTGGAAGAAAAATCAAGGGCTTTGAAAAGCCTATTAATATTTACGGGATTGAATCTCGATCTTCAAGCCCTGTAAGAATAAAAAGAGACGCAAACGGCGAGGCGCTTGCGTCTAATGGTTCAATTATTTCTGGCGTTTATCCAGGCGGTGAAGGCGCGGGTTATGCCGGAGGCATTATGTCTTCAGCCTGCGATGGAATTCGCCTGGCAGAACTTGCTATTCAAAAAGAGTAGTCCCTTCCATTTCACTTGGAACTGGAAGTTCCATAAGCTCCAACAGAGTCGGTGCTAAATCACAAAGGGCACCGGCTTTTTTAAATGTCTTGTTTTTTAACCCTACATAAATCAATGCAACAGGGTTTGTTGTATGCGCTGTCATTGGTGAGCCATCTTCGTTAATCATGCAGTCTGCATTGCCGTGATCTGCTGTGATAAGCATATCGCCACCAACTTTTTCTACTGCATCTACAATCTTTCCAACACATTCGTCTACTGCTTCAACAGCTTTTACTGCTGCTTCAAAGACTCCAGTATGGCCTACCATATCGCAGTTTGCGAGGTTCATGATGATTAAATCCAAATCGCCATCATTGATTCTTTCAAGAACTTTTTCTGTTACCTCGTATGCGCTCATTTCAGGCTTAAGGTCGTATGTTGCAACCTTTGGACTTGGAACGAGAATTCTATCTTCATTTTCGTATGGAGTTTCTACGCCTCCATTGAAGAAGAATGTAACGTGGGCATACTTTTCTGTTTCTGCAATTCTAAGTTGCTTGAGTCCAAGTGATGAAACATATTCCCCAAGAGTGTTCTTAAGGCTTTGAGGTTTGAATGCAATATGAACATTTGGCATAGTTGCATCATATTGTGTAAAGCAAACATAGCAAATATCTTTGCAAATTTTCTTTCTTTTAAAACCATCGAAGGTTGGATCAACAAAGCATCTTGTGATTTCTCTTGCTCTGTCAGGACGGAAATTAAAGAAGATGATAGAGTCATTGTCATTAACAGTAGGGCATCCTTCAATTTTTCCAGGGATGATGAATTCATCTGTTTCGCCATTAGCCCAAGCTGTTTCGAAAAGTTCATCGCCTGATTTTGCAATGCGGCCTTCGCCGAGTGTGTAAAGGTCATATGCTTTTGAAACTCTTTCCCAGCGCTTATCTCTATCCATTGTATAAAAACGGCCACTTACTGTTGCAAGTTTTCCGCATCCAATTTCTTTCATCTTTTCTTCAAGCTCAGCAATATATTGTTTTGCAGAGCCTGGGTTTACATCACGTCCATCAGTAATGGCATGAACATAAACATTGCTGAGGCCTCTTTGTTTAGCCATTTTTAAAAGGCCGTAGAGGTGAGTGTTATGTGAGTGAACTCCGCCATCAGAAAGGAGTCCGAAGAGGTGAAGGTTGGTTCCCTTAGCTTTTGCGGTATCCATAGCAAGGCAGAGGGCTTCGTTTTCGAAAAATGGGCCATCTTCAATTGATTTGGTAATTTTTGTAAGCTCTTGCCAAACAACGCGGCCAGCTCCTATATTGGTATGTCCAACCTCGGAATTTCCCATCTGACCGTCTGGAAGTCCTACATATAATCCACTGGCCTGAATCTGCGTATTTGGGCGATTTGCCAGGAGTTTATCAAGATTAGGTGTATTTGCTGTTGAAATTGCGTTTTCTGGGCCTGCATTGGCTATTCCAAAGCCGTCCAGAATCAATAACATTGTTAGTTTTTTCATATTATTCTCCCTTTTACAACAAATAATTGTACCACAATATGTGATATAATTTACATATGAATTTAGAAGAATGGACCGACGAACAAAAAGTCGCAATCGGTGATTCTGGGCACAATTTACTAGTCTCGGCCGCCGCAGGTAGCGGAAAGACCGCTGTTTTAGTGCAACGAATCAAAAGACTTGTCATAGAAGAGCATGTCAATATTGATGAGATGCTTATTGTCACATTTACAGAGGCTGCGGCCGCTGAAATGAAGGCAAAGATTTATAAAGCTTTACAAGAGGCTGGCATCAAAGATCAAATTGATAGAATTGGACGAAGCAGCATAGGCAGCTTCGATAGTTTTGCGTACAGCGTTGTAAGGCGTTACTATCAGCTTATTAATGTCGATCCAAGTCTAACGATTTGTGATGATGCGAATTCTGCAATCTTAAAAGAAGAGGCTTTGGATGATCTGTATGAAGAGATGTTCGAGGCAAGAGATAAGGATTTCCTTCATTTCTTAGATTGCTATGAAACAAAACCAGGTAGTACTGCTGTTCGTGATATGATAGTTGAGCTTAGGAACTTCATCATGTCTATGCCTGATCCATGGGACTGGCTTGATAATGCCACGAATCCAAATGAAAAGATGGTAAACAAGTATTTAGATTTGGCAAAATCTGAAGTACTGGCTCTTCTTAAGACTTCTAAAGATTATTATCAGCGTTTTGCTGATGAACTTGCTAGCCATGGCCTTATTAAGCTCGCAGAAGCTGCATTGTCTGATGTTGAATACACACAAAGCTTAATTGATTGTGTTAATAGTAATATCGAGCAAGGTTTTGAAATGCTTTCTGGCGAAAGTCATCGTCCTGCTAAAATGCCTAATTCTGGCAAGAATCCTGCATATGATGCAATTAAAGAGGATGTTGTGCGAATTAGAGATAATGGCAAAGACTGCAGAAATGATGCTAAAAAGTTGATTATAGGATTAACTCGTGAAACTCTGATTAAAGAGCAAAAGGCACTTGCGCCAGAGCTTAAAATTTTAGCAAAGCTTGTTAAAAGGTTTGATGAAATCTATCAGGAAAAGAAGCTCTGTGAAAAATACATGGATTTTTCTGATGTAGAGCGTTTCGCACTTAAAATATTAAATAATGAGCTGGCTGCATCTGAATATCGTGAAAAGTTTAAGTATGTATTCGTGGATGAATATCAGGATACCAATTCGCTTCAAGAAGCGCTTATTAAGCGAATCGTAAGAGATGATAATCTTTTCATGGTTGGCGATGTTAAGCAGTGCATTTATAAATTCCGTTTGTCCGAGCCAGAACTTTTTATGGCTCACTATAAAGAATATAAGTCTGGAGCTAATAAGAATAATAAGGTAGTCGATTTGAACTCCAACTTTAGAAGCAAAGAGCCTGTCATTAATGCTGTTAATGATATTTTTTCCGTTGTTATGAACGAAGAAAATTGCGGCATGGCATATGACGATGCGGCACGTCTTGTAAAAGGTTCCAAATATGGGGGCGAATATTCATATGACCTTGAGACTTATATTTTAAGTGAAAACGCTGATGAAATTCTTGATGACGAAATCGCAGAACTTCATAAAAATGAGCTTGCTGCAGCACATGCGGTGAAGATTATTAGGGAATACCATGGCAAGATGATTCACGACGACAAAGCCGCAGTCGACAAACCACTTAGATATAAAGACATGGTTATACTGCTTCCAACCATCAAAAATGTTGGAGAGGTATATTACAAAGCTTTACTTGATGCAAATATTCCAGCATATATTGATAGAAGTGAAGGCTATTTTGATGCGATTGAAGTAAAGGTGTTTTTAAACTTACTTAGAATTATTGATAATAGAAAGCAAGATATTCCGCTTTTATCGGTATTAACTTATCCAATCTTTGGCTTTAGCTCTGAAGATTTAGCCAAGATTAGAATTGCATATCCAGAGGGCCCGTTTTATGAAGCTTTTTATGAATATGCAAAGACTGATGATAAGACTGGAAAGTTTGTTGCAATGCTTGATAGATATGAACAAGAGTCTAGGGTTTTACCACTTGCTGATTTCATTTTCAATCTAATGCTTAAGACTGGCTATGCGGATTTTGAATCCGCTAAAAACGGAGGTGCTCAGCGTCTTGCAAATCTTAAAGCGCTTGTTTCAAAAGCTGAAAGATTTGAGCAAAATAACCTTTCTGGGCTTTCTGGATTCGTAAGTTTTGTTGAGATGCTTATTAAGCGCAAGGCTAGTTCAAGGATAGGACAAGCAAAGACTATTAATGACTCTATGGATTGTGTTCAGATTATGACAATTCATAAGAGTAAGGGACTTGAATTTCCGTTTGTTCTTGTGTCGGGGCTTGCGGATAAGATGATTAGTAATAATCGTGAATCCGAGCCTAGTCACCATAAAGAATATGGACTTGCTCTTAAACTGATTGA
Organism: Anaerovoracaceae bacterium; assembly: GCA_045616685.1. Taxonomy (GTDB): domain Bacteria; phylum Bacillota; class Clostridia; order Peptostreptococcales; family Anaerovoracaceae; genus UBA1764. The sequence goes on along the minus strand of JAZLHF010000012.1, from coordinate 24,087 downwards.
TAATGACAAGAGCATTTCGGTTAATACACATATTGCTAAGCTTATTAAGCGCGAGCAAAAGCAAGATATATTGGCTGAGAAGATTAGGCTGCTTTATGTAGCTATGACAAGAGCTCAAGATATTTTGTGCTTTAGTGCTTACACAAATACTGATGCAGAGCATATGGCCAAGAGAAAAGCCATTATTGCTGGAGATCTTAACACAGCATCTACATATTTAGATTTAATTTATTCTTGTCTTTTAAACAATCATATTCATATTGCTGATAAGAATTCGTTAGCAGAATTTATTGTGCAAAATGCTAAGGCGGGAGAAGACTTTGCAAATAGATTAAGTATAGGATATGCAAATGCTACTAGCGAAGAAGTAGATAAGATCATGTCTTATAAATACTTTGACGAACCAAGTATTGTTAAACGCAAGTACAGCGTCTCTCAGATTGCAGAAGAAGTTAGAACTGGATTGGAGCATCACGAGCTTGCATATGAAGATGACGAACCTGTTAAGATTAATGCGGTTCCAAGATTTGTTGAGGGCAGTTCTCATCAGATGAATGGGGCAGAACGTGGCACAGCATATCATGTGGTTATGGAACAGATTCCATTTGATGAAAGCTCTAACAATCTTGCATTTATTAAGGATTTCGTATCAAGCCTGGCAGATAAAAATATTTTAAGTGGTGAGCAGGCAGCATGCATTAATCCTGCAAAGGTTAAAGCGTTCTTTGATACTGAAATAGGCAAGAGGGCTATTGCTGCAAAAGAGATACACAAGGAATCCTCTTTTGTTATGAAGCATGACTATAATGGACAAGAAGCTCTAGTTCAAGGTACAATAGATTGTTACTTTGAAGAGCCGGACGGCTTAGTTTTAGTGGATTATAAGAGCAATTATGTGGATAAAAACGATTTAGGAGGTTCATATGAACATCTTAAAGAAATCTATTTGCCACAGCTCAAGTTATATAAAGAAGCCCTAGAAAAGATTACTGGAAAAATTGTTAAAAAAAGTGTCCTGTATTTGTTTGGGACAGGCGAAATATTGGTAATTGAGGAGTAGTATGAAAAATCCTGAAACAATAATTGAATATGGCGCAGGCATTGTTTATTTAAGTGATTTGAATGATAAGATTGCCTCTGGTGAAATTAATGATGTTATTATGCTTGCCGAAGCAATCCAGGAAAGAAGCATCGCACACATTGCCCATAGAATTGCAGCAGAAGAGAAGCGTATCATCCTTGTTGCGGGCCCTAGTAGTTCTGGTAAAACAAGCTTTTCAAAGAGGCTTTGTCTTCACCTTTGGACTAACGGAGTAAGGCCTATTTATCTTGGAACAGATGATTATTATGCGGAGCGAGATGAAGTTAAGCCAGGCCTGGATGGGTTTAAAAATTTTGAGAATATTGACACTTTAGACTTGGACCTTTTTAATGAGCAACTTCGAGATCTTCTTGACGGTAAGATTGTTGATATCCCAAGATTTGATTTTAATCTTGGCAAAAAAGTTTATGGCGAAAGACTAACTCAAGCTCATGAAGGACAATCCATTGTTGTTGAGGGAATCCATGGTCTTAATCCTGTCTTAACGCCGGCAATTTCTGATAAGGAAAAGTTTAAGATTTTTATTGCACCGTTAACAGAACCAAAAATTAACGACTCTGAAAAGATCCAAGCAAGCGACATCAGAAAAATCAGAAGAATTGTACGTGATAATTATCATAGGGGTTGGGATGTTCGTAAAACATTAAATACTTGGGAAATTGTTCGTAACGGAGAGTATGAGAATATTTTGCCGTACAAGGATAATGCAGATGATTGTTTTAATTCATCTCTTATTTATGAACTTCCTGTATTAAAACCTATAGTGGTGCCTCTTCTTGAAGAGATTTCTGAATACGAAGAAAATTATGATGAAGCTCAAAGAATTATCAATATTCTTTCTAATGTTGATGAAATTACAGACACAAAATATATCGCCACAAACTCAATTCTTAGAGAGTTTATTGGCGACAGTATAGTGGTGGATTAATTGCAAGATTACTTAAGTAAATTAAACAAAGAGCAATATGAGGCGGCAGTAACTGTTGATGGGCCTCTTTTGATTCTTGCCGGAGCAGGCTCGGGCAAGACTAATACGATGACTCACCGTATCGCCTATATGATAAAGGAGAAGAACATATCTCCATTTTCAATTTTAGCTGTTACCTTTACTAATAAGGCTGCAAAAGAAATGCGAGATAGGGTAGAGGCTTTAATTGGCGAAGAAATTGGGGGAAGCCGCATTTCTTGGATGTGGATTCAAACCTTTCATTCGGCATGCCTTAGAATTTTAAGATCTGAATGCGATAAGCTTGGTTATTCCAAGAGTTTTGTCGTTTATGATCCAATTGACCAAAAAGCATTAGTTAAGAAAATTGTTAAAGATTTAGAGCTTGATGATAAGAGATTTACTCCAGCATATGTGCTCTCTAAGATTTCTGATTCAAAAGAAAAAGAATGGAATGCAGAAATTTTCAGAAAAAACTATGCAGATACCGAGAAGGAGCTTTGTCTTATTTTTGAAAAATACGAAATAGCATTAAAGAAAAACAATGCTATGGATTTTGATGACCTTATTTTAAACACTGTCAAACTGTTTGAGCAAAACCCTGATGTGCTTGCGAAATATCAAAATCAGTTTAGATATATCATGGTTGACGAGTACCAGGACACAAATATGCTTCAGTATAAACTGGTCAGGCTTTTAGCTAAAAAATACGGCAATATTTGTGTTGTCGGTGATGATGATCAGTGTATTTATCAGTGGCGTGGAGCTGATATCAGAAATATCTTAGAGTTTGAAAAAGATTTTAGGGGTTCTAAAGTAATTAAGCTCGAACAAAACTATAGAAGTAAAGCTAATATTATTAATGCTGCTCATAGCGTTATTGTTCATAACACTTCTAGAAAAGACAAGAAGATGAGAACTGATGCTCTTGACGGGGATAAGATTGAGTATTATCGTGCAACTGATGATAAGGAAGAGGCTCGTTGGACCTGTGAGAAGATTAGATTTCTCATGAGAAAAAATGAGGCCCTTCATTATTCAGATTTTGCAATTCTTTATAGAAACAACGTGCAGTCTAGACGTTTTGAAGAAATCTTTGCATCAAAAGGAATGCCATATCAAGTTCTTTCAGGACTTAGGTACTATGACAGAAAAGAAGTTAAAGATATGCTTGCTTATATGCGTCTTGTTGTAAATACTGCTGATGATGTTTCGCTTTACAGAATTATCAACACCCCTAGACGGGGCGTTGGCGCAAAGAAGTTAGAGGCAATTGCAAAATTAGCTGATACCATGGGATTTAGCGCATTTGAAGCGATGAAGGCTATGAATGTTGCAACTGAATTGATTGATCTTTACAGATCTTTAGAAGTTGAAAAAGACAGGATGTCTGTAGCAGACATTTATGACATTTTACTTGATAGAACAGGCTATCTTAAGGCTTTGGAAGATATGAAGACTCCGGAGGCTGACGGCAGAATTGAAAACCTTTTGGAATTCAAATCTGTAATTTTAGAAAAGCAAAAGGAATTTGATGAGGCAAATGAAGATTTAACAATCGATAACTTTATGGAAGGCCTCGCACTAATTTCTGATGTTGATAACCACGACCCAGATCAAGATGCGGTGACCCTAATGACGCTTCATTCAGCTAAAGGTTTGGAGTTTCCAGTTGTATTTATGCCAGGAATGGAAACAGGACTCTTCCCAAGTTATAGAAGCTTTGACCGAATTGGAGGCGTCGATGAAGAACGTCGCCTTTGTTATGTAGGAATGACTCGTGCAAAGGAAATCTTATTCATGTCGTCTGCTGAATGGAGAACTCTGTACGGAAGAACTGATGCAACTATGGAAAGCCAGTTCTTGAAAGAAATTGATAAAAAATATCTAACAGGGCATGCGATTTATGATAAGAAGATGGGCCGCAGCGTTGATAGATATGATGAAAATAGAGGATTTTCTGAAAGCAAATACGTATCACCAATTAGCGTAATTGCTCAGATGAAAGCTGCAAAACCAATGCGTCAAACCCTTGCCGGAGTTGATGTGAAAGCTGGTGACAAAGTTGAACACACAAAGTTCGGCCTTGGCATAGTAATGGATGTTGATGGAAGCATCATTACAGTTCAATTTGAAGATGGTACAAAGCGCCTTGCAAAGGATATGGCGCCACTTACTAAGGTGAAATAATGGATTTAAGACAAGAGATGGAAGAGCTTTATGCTCAAATTGCCTATCACAATCAAAGATATTATGACAACGATGATCCTGAGATTAGCGATTATGATTATGACCAGCTATCTTTAAGACTTCGTGCGCTTGAAAAAGAACATCCGGAATGGGTTCATGCTGATACTCCAACTCAGCACGTTCATGGCGATTCAAAACGCGAGTTTAAAAAAGTCGCTCATGATGTTCCTGTAATTTCACTTCAGGATGTTTTTTCAAAAGAGGATGTATATAACTTTGTTAAGAATGTAAAGGCTGAAATTCCTGACGCAGTTTTTGCAGTAGAAAAGAAAATTGATGGACTTACATTAGTTCTTAGATATAAAGATGGAAAGCTCGTAGAGGCAATTACTCGTGGTGATGGCGTAATCGGCGAAGGTGTATATGAAAATGCTTTAGCAATTAGAAGCGTGCCTAAAAGTATTCCAACTAAACTTCCTTATTTAGAAGTTCGCGGCGAGTGTTATATGTCTACTGAAAGTTTTGAAGCTGCAAATAGAAGGCAACTTGAAGGTGGCGCTAGGCCTTACCAAAATAGAAGAAATGCTGCTGCGGGAACTTTGCGTCAGCTTGATTCTAAGATTGTAAAAGAGCGTGGGCTTGATATCTTCGTGTTTAACATGGAATTATGCGAAGGCAAAGAATTTACATCGCATATCGAGTCTCTTGAGTGGCTTGCATCTCAAGGTTTTTCAACCTCTCCTGATATTAAGAAGGTTATGACTGCAGATGAGGTTTGGGATGCAATTGAAGAGATTGGCCGTGCCCGTTGGGATTTAAACTTTGCGATTGATGGAGCTGTGGTAAAAGTTGATAGCCTGTCGCAAAGAAAAGCTCTGGGAATGACATCTAAGGTTCCGCATTGGGCTGTTGCTTATAAATATCCACCAGAGCAAAAAGAAACTATTGTTGAAGATATTGTAGTACAGGTCGGAAGGACTGGGAGAATGACTCCTCTTGCTATTCTTTCTCCAATTAGACTTGCCGAGACGACAGTTTCTCGTGCAACTTTAAATAATCAAGCCTACATAACAGAAAAAGATGTTCGCGTTGGTGATACGGTTATAGTTCAAAAGGCCGGAGATATTATCCCTGAAGTCTTAAGAGTTGTTAAAGAAAAAAGGCCAGAGGGAACTAGGGCATATTATATGCCAGATAGGTGCCCGGTATGCGGTGCTAAAGCAGAACGTGAAGAGGGCGGAGTTCATCTTCATTGCACGGGAGATAGCTGCCCTGCAAAAGACAGCAGAGCTATGGCATACTTTATTAGCAAAGACGCTATGAACATGGAAGGCTTTGGCCCAGCTGCTATTGAGAGCTTAATTTCAGAAGGCTATATAAAGAGCATCCCGGATATATATACTTTGGCAGAGCATAAAGAAAGACTAATCGATGAAGGCATTGTCGGGAAAGAAAAGACTGTAAATAACATACTCAATGCTATTGAAAAGTCTAAGGGTAACAATATAGATAGACTAATTACGGGCCTTGGCATAAGAAACGTTGGAAAGCAGTCAGCTAAGATTTTGGCTTCTAAATACCCTGATATGCAGAGTCTTATGGCTGCAAGCTTGATGGAGCTTATGATGCTTCCAGATTTCGGCGAAGTTGTTGCAACAGATATTACAGAGTTCTTTGCTAATCCGAAGAATCAAGAAATGATACGCTGCCTTGATAAGCTCGGTGTAAATATGAAGTCATTGTCCGCTTTGGAAAAGAAGGACGATAGGTTTGCGGGCATGACATTTGTATTAACGGGAACGCTCCCAACGCTTAAAAGAGATGAGGCAAGTGCTATCATTGAAAGCTTTGGCGGTAAGGCGAGTGGATCTGTATCTAAGAAAACCACTTATGTACTTGCTGGAGATGAGGCAGGTTCTAAGTTAACAAAAGCGCAGGAACTGGGCGTTAAGATAATTGATGAAGATGAGTTTATGGAGATGATTAAGTAATGGATGAAAAAGTATTAAGTATCCAGGATATATCATGTTTTGGACAATGCAGCACAACTGTTGCGCTTCCTATTATTTCAGCTTGCGGGATAGAATGTGCGATTCTGCCTTCAGCAGTTCTGTCAACACATACTGCTGGTAAGTTTAGAGAAGTAGGGTTTACATGCCTTGATATGGCTGATGAATTCCCGGCTATCTTTGATAAATGGGACAAGGCAGGAGTTAAATTTGATTGTATATACACAGGCTACCTTGGCTCTGTAAAGCATATTGAATATGTAAAAAAGATAATGAAAGACAGCTATAAGGTAGTGGATCCTGCTATGGCTGATGATGGAAAGCTTTATCCAGCGTTTGATATGGCGTATGTTGAGGCTATGAAGAGCCTTTGCGCTTGTGCTGATGTGGTATTGCCTAACATCTCCGAGGCTTGCCTATTAACTGGTAGCGAATATAAAGAAGAATATACAGAAGGTTATGTTAGAGAACTTTGCTATAAGCTCGAGGCTCTTGGTTGTAAGAATATTGTTCTTACCGGAGTAAGCTTTAATCCAGAGAAAACTGGTGTTGTAGTTTACGAAGATGGTACTTATAAATATTATGAGCACAAAAAGTTAGCTCAATCTTATCACGGTACAGGAGATATTTATTCTTCTGCATTTGTCGGCGCAAAGATGCGAGGTCTTGATACTTATATTGCAGCAGGTCTTGCTGCAGCATTTACTTGTGGTTGCATTGAAAGAACTATGGGTGATGAGAGTCATTGGTACGGAGTTAAGTTCGAACCAGCACTTAAAGACTTGCCAAATGCTATTGATGCAATACTTGCTAAAAATGACAAGGAGTAAATAATGGACGAAAGAACCCAGAAATATGCAAATAATCTTTCAAAGCTAATTAGGAAAGAGACTGTTTCAGTCGAAGGTCAATTCGATAAGGCTAAGTTTGATGAATTTCATGAGTTGCTGAAAGAAGTATTCCCAAATCTTTTCAAGGTTGTCGAGTATGAAGAATTCGATGGAAGTATTCTTTTGATTTGGCGTGGTAAAAATAAGGACGCTATGCCAATTATGCTTATGAACCATCATGACGTGGTTGAGGCTCAGGGCGAATGGACACATCCTGCATTTTCTGGGAAAATCGCAGAAGATAAAGTGTGGGGCAGAGGGGCTCTTGATACCAAAGGTGGACTTTTGGGAATGTTGCAGGCCGCAGACGAGCTTGCTGCTGAAGGCTTTGTCCCTAATGTAGATATATATTTTGAATCTTCTTGTAATGAAGAAACTGATGGGTCTGGAGCTAATGCTATCTCTCAAGAATTGTTTAATAGGAGAATTAAATTCTCTATGATTCTTGATGAAGGCGGTATGATAATGTACGAACCAATTGACGGAGCAAAGGGTACTTTCGCTATGGTTGGCATGGGCGAAAAGGGTAATGCCGAGTTACAGTTTATTGCTCGTAGCAATGGTGGACATGCATCGACTCCGGAAAAAGATACCCCTCTTGTAAGACTCGGAAAATTTATGGCAGAAGTTGATTCATCAAAGATTTTTGATGTTGAAATTTCCCCAGTAATAAATGAAATGTTTAAGAGGCTTGCTCCTTCCGTTAAAGGACCTCTTGGTAAAATATTTGCAAAACCAGAAGCATTTGGGCCTGTATTAAAGCTCGCTATGCCAAAGGCTTCTGCTATAGCAAACGCACTTCTTCAGTCAACTATAGCGTTTACTATGGCGCAGGGATCAGAAGCAAGAAATGTAATTCCTGCAGAAGCATCTGTTGTTGGTAATATGCGGATTTCGCATCATCAGGGCTATGCAAGTTCGCTTTCTGCAGTAAAGAAAATTGCAGACAAATATGATTTAGAAATTATTGAACTTTCTCCTTCAATTGATTCGCCATTAGCAGATTTTAATAGTGATGGATTTAAACTTATCGAAGCTGCAGTAAATCATTCATTCAAAGATGTCAGTACAGTTCCTTATGTGATGACAGGCGCCAGTGATTCAAGATTTATGGGAAAGGTAAGTGATAGCTGTTTCCACTTTGTTCCATTTATAATTAATGAACAGCAACTTGAAAGCATTCATGGAATAAACGAAAACGTTGACGTTGCAACTTTAGCGCCAGCAGTAGATTTTTATAGATACATAATTTCGGAGGCTAAATAATGGAGTATAAAGAACCTCATGTAATTGAAATCCAAGAGCAAGAAGAGAAAAGCTTAAAGCTTAGTAAAAAATCATTTATTACAGCTATTATCGTAATTGCTATTTTGATGCTTGTAAGCTATGGTTTGACCATTATTTTACCTGAATGCCATCTTCCTCTTTGGAAATTCTTGCTTTCACCAGTTTTGGTTTTAACAGTGGATGGGAGTGCAACCATTATAGCAGTTTTAATTTTCTTGCTAGTTATTGGTGGAATTTTCAACGCACTGGGTGAATGCGGTTTAATGAAATATATGCTTAACAAGATTGCATATAAGTTTGGAGCAAAGAAGTACAAACTTATGGCAGTAGTTATGCTTTTCTTTATGGCAATGGGTGCTTTGATTGGATCATTCGAGGAATGCGTTCCATTAGTTCCAATTGTTGTAGGTCTTGCGATTAGACTTGGCTGGGATCAAAAGGTCGGTCTTGCTATGAGCATGCTTTCTGTCGGCTGTGGTTTTGCCTCTGGCGTTTTTAATCCGTTTACAGTAGGTGTTGCTCAAGAGCTTGCTGGTCTTCCAATGTTTTCTGGTGCCTGGCTTAGGGTGTTAAGCTTCATTTTAATTTATGCGCTGTTAGTATTCTTTGTAATGAGTTATGCGAAAAAAAATGACAAGGGCTATAACGAGCAGGCTCAGTTTGAAGAAGATAAGAATCTTGATTTAGGATTTAAGTTTTTTGCGGGAATAATGATTTTTGGAATTGTTCTTGTGTTCTGTTCTGCATTTATTACAGCGCTTCAGGATTATACTTTGATTATTGTTGCAATCATGTTTCTCGTTGCCGGAGTCGCAGCAAGCTTTGCATCTAAACTTCGTGGGAAGGCTTTCTTTAGATCATTTGGAGAGGGCGTAGTGAATATGCTGCCTGCAATGCTTATGATTTTGATGGCATCGTCAATTAAGTACACTTTAGAAACTGCAGGTGCGCTTGATGTAATACTTCAGAGCGCAATTAAACTTGCTGCAAGTCTGCCAAAGTGGGAAGTAATTTTGTTTATTTATGCAATAGTATTAGTAATGAACTTCTTTATTGCATCTGGATCAGCAAAAGCATTCATGCTTATTCCGCTTATTGTTCCACTTGCCCAGGTTTTTGATATTTCTGCACAACTTTGCGTTGTAGCATTTGCGTTTGGTGATGGATTTAGTAATGTATTCTATCCAACAAATCCAGCATTACTAATAAGTTTGGGACTCGCCGACGTCAGCTATACTGACTGGGCTAAGTGGTCTGGAAAGTTCCAGATTCTTAATTTAGTGCTTACATCACTACTTCTTCTTTTAGGATTATCTGTAGGATATTAATAATGGAAAACGAAAAATTTATACAAGTTAAAAACTCAACATGGTATATCAATGCTACTGTTTCTATTCCTGTTTATTTTTTAAATGATAGAGACGTAATTTTAATTGATTCAGGTTATGTGGATAGGGACCAGGAAATAATAAAAGAGGTTCTTGAAGAAAACAACCTGACAGTTAAAGCTGCTATTGCATCACATTGCCACGTTGATCATGTCGGTAATTTTAGATGGCTTAGGGATACTTTTGGAACAGAGTTAATTGTTCCTGAAATTGAAAGGTGGATTATTTCTGATACTGCTTTTATTGCATATTTATATAGACCTATTCATGCAGTTCTTCTTGAAGATGACATAAAGCACATGTTCTTTGCCCCTGACAGAACATATGCTAAAGACGACAAAGAGATTGATATTTGTGGAGCAAAATTTAAATTGATTTACGCTCCGGGACATACAATCGGGCATACATTAATCGTGACTCCGGATGATGTTTGCTATGTAGGGGATGCAGTAGTATGTGAAGACATACTATCAAAATCAAAGATGCTTACATGTAATGACTGGGCTGCAGATTTTGAATCAAAGAAGATGATTGAAGGCTTAAACTATTCAACCTATCTTCTTGGACATAGCGGAGTATGCGAAGATATTAAGACTTTGATAAGCAAAAATGTCGCAAGAAGACAAAAGCTCATCGATATCGTTTTAGATATGCTTAGGTCTAAGCCTGAATGGACGATGAATGAAATCGAAGTGGCGTATTATAAATTGGCTGAGATGCATGCATCGAGGATCCATCCTATGTGTATTTATCGCAGAAATTTAATATGTTTAATCGAATATTTAATAGTTAAAGGCTTTGTAAAATGCGAATTTATTGAAGGCACCCTGGTTTATTCCTTATCTTCAAAATAGAGCGTTTTCGTGTTATACTTATATGTCAAATAAGTACAAATGGCCCGCCTGATGAGCCCGGGTCCTGCGCAATGGGATGCTGTGAATCGAGTCAGGTCCGGAAGGAAGCAGCTATAAGCGGATTTTCTCGTGTGCCGCAGATAAGCCTGGGTTCATCAGACGGGTTATTTAATAAGGGGAATTATGTATCAAGCACTTTATAGAAGCTTTAGACCAGAGGTTTTTGATTCATTAGTTGGTCAAGAACATATCGTAAAGATTCTCAAAAATCAAATAAAGACAGGTACAACGGGACATGCATATCTATTTTGCGGAACTCGTGGCACAGGGAAGACTACAACGGCAAGACTTCTCGCCAAGGCTTTAAATTGCATTGATCCGCAAGATGGAATGCCATGTGGTAAATGTGAAACTTGCAAGGCTATCGCAGCAGGTAATTACATTGATGTAATCGAACTTGATGCTGCATCAAACAACAGCGTCGAAGATATCCGTGATCTTAGAGAGGGCGTTAACTATCCGCCAGCAATGGGTAAGAAAAAAGTCTATATTTTGGACGAAGCTCATATGCTTACAGGATCAGCTGCAAACGCTCTTCTTAAGACTTTGGAAGAACCGCCTGAACATGCAGTATTTATTCTTGCAACAACAGAACCGGAAAAACTTCCCGCAACAATTCTTTCTCGCTGCATGAGATTGGATTTTAGACGTGTGTCAGAAGAGCAGATTTTCGCTCACTTCCAAAACATTTGCAAACAGATTAGCGTTGATGCTGACGATGATGCACTTAGACTTCTTGCATCTAATGCTGACGGATCGGTTCGAGATGGTTTATCACTTCTTGATAGATGTATTTCCGGTGCAAAGACTTTAAGTCGTGATGATGTATTATTCCTTCTCGGAATGACGGGTACAGAAGCGTGTCTGGAAATAACAGATGCTATCTTAGATGGTGATGCTGGCAAAGCTTTAGTTGTCTTGAACGAACTTCTTGCAAACGGAAAAGAAGTTAATCAGTTTACGCGCGACTGGCTTGATCATCTTAGAAATGTATTATTAGTTAGATATCTCGACAAACCTGAAAATGTTTTAAATTTAAGCCTTGAAAATATCGAAAGGTTGAAGACTCAGGCATCAAAGGCAAGTTTAAGAGATTTAGATAAGTTTATTAAGCTTCTTTCAGAGGCTATGCAAAGTGCACGCTGGTCACCAAGACCAAGAGTGCCTGTAGAATTGGCCATAGTTGAAATGGCAAGGAGAGACAATGGGTAAAGGAATGAAGGCTGGTAAGAAGCCACATGCACCAAAACAGGATATGCAGGCTAAGATGGCTCAAGTTCAGGCTCTTCAGGCAAAGATGGGTGCTGTACAAGACGAAATCGATGCCATGGAAACTGAAGCAAGTGCTGGCGGCGGTGCTGTTAGCGTAAAGGTTAACGGAAAGCATGAGGTAGTTGCTGTTAATATTGATAAAGAAGTTCTTGATGATGTTGAGATGCTTCAGGACTTAATTATGGCTGCAACAAATGAGGCAATGCGCCAGATTGATGAAATAGCTCAGACGGAAATGAGTAAAGTTACGGGTGGTTTAGGACTCGGATTTTAAATGAAAAATTATGCAAAGCCATTAACTAAATTAATCGCAGAATTAGGAAAGCTTCCAGGCATTGGCGGAAAGTCAGCCCAGAGGTTAGCTTTTTATATTCTCTCAATGAGCGATGATGAAGTTGACTCTTTAGCTGACACAATAAAAGATGCTAAGCATTTAATGAAGTATTGCAGTGTTTGCGGTAATTTAACTGATGTTAATCCATGTCCAATTTGTAGCGATGTAAATAGAGATCACAGTGTTATTTGCGTTGTGGAAAGTCCTAAGGATGTCAATGCTATGGAGCGCATCAAAGAATACAACGGTTTATACCATGTTCTTAACGGTGCAATCTCTCCAATTGATGGAATTGGCCCTGAAGATATTAACTTGAAGTCTTTAATCGTTAGACTTCAAAAAGAGGATGTTAGAGAGGTAATACTCGCAACCAATCCTAATATTGAAGGTGAGGCTACGGCAATGTATATCGCAAGATTGATTAAACCTGCTGGAATCAAAGCTTCAAGAATTGCTCATGGAATTCCAGTTGGCGGAGATCTTGAATATGCTGATGAGGTTACTCTTTTAAAAGCAATGGAAGGTAGAAGGGAGATTTAAAATGGGGTGGCTTCCTGTTCCTAATCCGATTGCATTTACTGTATTTGGGATTAGTATTCGTTGGTATGCAATTTGTTTAACAACGGGAATGATAGCAGGGCTCTTGATTGCTTATTATAGAGCTCCTAAAAAAGGGTTAAATCAAGATAGACTTCTTGATTATTTTATTTGGTGTGCACCTATTGCTATTATTTGTGCGCGTATATATTATGTCGCATTTGAATGGGACAATTATAAAGATAATCTTATTCAAATTTTTAATGTTCGTGGTGGCGGGCTCGCAATTCATGGAACGTTAATTGGAGCTTTTGTGACAATGTACTTTGTCTCAAAACACTATAAAGAAAATATGCTTGATTGGGTTGAACTTACAGCACCTTGTTGGCCATTGGCTCAGGCAATCGGGCGTTGGGGAAACTATTTTAATAGCGAGGCTCACGGTATTGAGACAACTCTTCCTTGGGCAATTTATGCTGATGGAAAATGGGTTCATCCAACATTTCTTTATGAATCACTTTGGTGCTTCCTTTTAGCGCTGTTCTTATTCTGGATTGATGGAACAGGACGCACAAAGTTTAAAGGGCAATTGATTTGTCTTTATATGATGCTTTATTCTGTTGAGAGGACCTTCGTTGAAGGCCTTCGCACAGACAGTTTATATATTGGACCATTTAGGCAGGCGCAACTTTTTAGCGGAGCAATATTTATTGCCGGCTTAATCCTTTATTTCATATTTAGAAAGCGTGCCAAAGCACAGCCATTAGAAAATGACTAAAATCTTATTTGTCTGCCACGGCAACATTTGTAGAAGTCCTATGGCAGAATTCATGTTTAAGAATATGGTGAGACAGCAGGGACTCGAAGATGAATTCGAGATAGCTTCCGCAGCAACAAGCAGAGAGGAGCTTGGAAATGATATGTATTCTCTGGCAAAGAGTTGCTTGTACAGCTATAGTGTTCCATTTGAACCTCGCAAAGCAAGACAGATAACTAAGGATGACTTAGATTATTATGACTATATTATTGCTATGGATGAACATAACATTCATAACCTTAATAGGCTCCTTGGCTCGTCAGAAAAATATTCATTGCTTATGGATTATGCTGGGCTTAACAGGGAAGTGTTAGATCCTTGGTATTCGCATGATTTTGAAACTTGCTATGAGGATTTAGTTAAAGGTTGCGCAGCGCTTTTAAAGTATATATTGGCAAAGAAGAATAGGTGAGATGGAAATATGAAATTGTCAATTAGGAAAAGTCAAAAATCTATTTTTAATCTTTTGGTTATAAGGCTTTTTATTGTATTGTCTGTTGCCTTTTTTGCAACTACGACAATTGTTTTTTTTGTGAATACAAATATTAATAATAAAAACTATCAAGAGATTATTACATCAACTCTAGTTGATATTGAAAGAGATATCGAGAACACTAGTGATATTAATATGTTGGAATTAGCGTCACGAGAACAGAAGAGGGTTGAGGAAATTTTAACGCAAACAAACGATTTTGATACAATTATCGCAAGGCTAAAAGAAATTCATGCAGCCGATGAATTGAGCGAAATTAATATTGTCAATGCTGATAACATCATCTATTACAGTAGTGTTGACGCATATATTAATTTTGATATGGATGCTAATGCGGATACAAAAGCATTTGACACATTAAATCATGGAGCCAAGGAAATCGTTCAACCTGTTCGTCCTACAGCTTATTCTGGAGATGGAGATTATGAACAATATAATAAATATGCTGGCCTGCCATTACAAGAAGGCGGGTATATTCAGGTTGGTATCAGTGCGGACCGTTTCCAAAAGCAAATAGATGATAAATTTAAATATATTGCAATGAACCGCCATATTGGACAAACAGGATATGTTATTATCAGCAATTCCGAAGATGTTATTGTATCAAGTGCTCAGGTTGGTGATGGAGAGTTTGTGGGGTTAAATCTCACAGACATTGGACTTGTATTGGATAAGGGCGCGGGATTGGGCAAACCATATATTTGCAATGTTAAGGGTGAAGACAACTTTTGTATAGCATCTTTCTCTGAAGGATATTACATTATCGGCATTGTTCCTATGAAAGAGGTCCAATCCTTTAGAAACGTGTCGGCGATAACAAACTCTATAGTAGAAATTGTTATTTTCCTGATTATGTTTTTATGTATAAGCTTACTTATCAATAAATATGTTGTTTCCAAACTGCATAATGTAAACAAATCTTTGGGTAGTATTATTGATGGACAATTGAACACAACTGTTGACGAATATTCTTCTAAAGAGTTTTCACAATTATCCACTGATATTAATAGCACAGTTGCTGCATTAAAAGAGTATACGAAACAAGAACAGGAACGTTTAATTAAAGAGATAGAATTTGCACGTAATATTCAAATCAGTGCTCTTCCTAAAGTTTCTTCCATTAATCCATACCATACTGACTTTGAACTAAATGCGGCAATGTATACTGCGAAAGAGGTAGGGGGCGACTTTTACGATTTCTATTCCCTTCGTGATAATAGACTTGCGTTTTTAGTTGCGGATGTTTCAGGCAAAGGTGTCCCGGCAGCTATGTTTATGATGATATGTAAGACAATGCTGAAAAATCTGGTAGAATCAGGTTTGAGCTTAGAAGATGCTTTTACAAAAGCAAATGATGAACTCTGTGAAAGTAATGATGAAGGTATGTTTGTTACCGTTTGGATGGGAATTTTGAATTTAAAAACGGGACAAGTTGATTTCGTAGATGCCGGTCACAATCCACCGCTTTTATATAAAAGAAATGGAGAGTTTGCATATCTTTCCTGTAAGCCAGAGCTCGTTCTTACTGGCATGCCTGGTTTGAAGTACAAAAGACAATCATTTACAATGAAGCCTGGTGACAAGCTGTTTTTATATACCGATGGTGTTACTGAAGCGCATAATTCTCAAAAAGAACTTTATGGTGAGTCTCGACTTCTTGATTTCCTGAATGCAAATCAAAATGACTCACCCGGCGATATTATTTTAAAGGTAAAGGATGATATTGATGCCTTCGCGGGTGAGATGGATCAGTTTGACGACATCACTATGCTTACTATCAGCTATTTAGGATCTGAATCGTAATTTGGATTTTCTCATTGAATTGTTTTAAATAAAGGAGTAAAAATGAACATTCATTATTCTAGTCCTATTGTATTCACAAATGATAGCTCTAAAATTATTGCACAAATGGAAGCTGTTGGTTTTAAAGTAACTCACAAGAAAGAAAATGCTGGCGGAACAAACGTGACATTTATTTTTATGAAAGACATTAATGATCATCCTATGATGAACATACTAACTAGGGAAGATGGTTGAGTAAAACAAATGGATATTCAGTTTTTATTATTTTTACAAAATTTAAGAGAATTAACAGGTGGCTACCTGAATAATTTTTTTACATTTATTACAACTATTTCGGTAGATCAGTGGGTGGTTGTGCCTTCGTTGATAGTATTTTGGGTTGTTGACAAGAAAAAAGGCCTTATTATGCTCTTTTCAAATGGAATCAGCAGGTATTTTGTAGGATTGGCTAAATCTTTGGCCTGTGTTTACCGCCCTTGGATAAGAAACCCCGAAATTAAGCCTCTTCAAGAGGTTGTAGCAGGTGCAACAGGGTATTCATTCCCTAGTGGGCATTCTGTATCTGCTGCATCTTTTTATGGAGCACTTATTAGAATATTTCACAAAAACAGAGGTATTTGTATCTTCTGTGGATTTATGATTTTCTTGACGATGTTATCTAGGAACTTTCTTGGGGTACACACCCCACAGGATGTTGTAGTCGGTTGTGCATTGGGATTGCTTGCGGCTCTCCTTGGAGAAAAACTTCTTGATTGGATAGATGCACATCCTGATAAGGATTGGATTGTTCTTATTGTTACGATAATAGTAAGTGCTATTGTTTTGATTATTATTAGGTACAAGCAATATCCTATGGATTATGTAAATGGAGAACTTCTTGTTGATCCTAAAAAAATGACGGTTGATGGATTTAAGGATATTGGCCTTGGGTTCGGATTGATTGTAGGTTGGTACATTGAAAGACACTTTGTTAAATTTAGTACGGAAGGCACCGTTGAGCATAAGATTCTAAGAAGTATGATAGGCGCATTGGCATACACATTTATTCTTACGGCTATTGTGAATCCTTTGGGCAAAAGTATTGGCATTGATTTCGTACATTTTACATTGCAGGCTTGTGAAAGCATTTTCTTTATGACAGTTTATCCAATCATATTTACTGCAGCTGAAAGAAAAGCTTTATTCAAAAAAAATAATGATTATTAAGATTTGCATGTAGACTACTTTATTATGAAAAAACTTTTTGAAAAAATAATAGACAGTCTTGAGCTTAGAGTTCACAGAAAAATGTCCCCGTTATTCTTAATACTTGCTGTGATATCGGTTGCTTCTCTGCTTATAAGCAATGTGGTTGCAACAAAAAGCATCGCTTTGTTTGGTTGGCAGGTTGATGGCTTTCCATTATCCATAGCCGCTTCTTTTGTTGTATTTCCATTTATCTATATTTCATCAGATATTTTTTCTGAAATATATGGATATGCATGGAGCAGAAAGATCAGTTGGATTTCATTTTTTGTGAATCTGTTCATGGTTGGTATTTTTGAAATCGTAATTGCTATGCCGGGTGTTGATAAAGTATATTCTGCGGAATTTAGTGATGTGCTAGGATCTTCTTTTGGTGTCTTATTTGCCTCACTTACAGCCTATATGTGTGGTGATTTGATTAATGATTTAATATTTCGCAGGATGAAAAGAAGAGATAAACGCGGCACAGACTTAATGTTTGTACATAGAAGTTTATTCTCTTCATTTTGTGGTGAGATAATTGACTCTATGGTATTTTTACCACTGCTATATGCTTCTATTGGTGGATATGGAACAATAATTCAAAGTAGTTATCAGCTTATAGCTATTATCGTCATTCAAGGCTCACTAAAGACTTTTGTTGAAATCGTACTTAGTCCTTTAGTTGTAGTAATTGTTAAAAGAATTAGGCGTTATGAACAATCATTGATGTAGGCACATATTTTGCATAATAATAAGCGTCTAATTGAGTTGATGGTGTTTAATATTTGTTTTTGAAAGAAGAAATCGTTATGAAAGCTAGAAAATCGCTGTTTAACTCTCTTATAATTCTTATACTTGCAGTTGCGCTTCTGTCCGGCTGCGAAAATAACTCTGTACCGAATGATATGACAGAGCCTGCTGTAATTGAAACTCCGGCGGATGGTTCTGAAAAATTTTCTTATCAACACGATCCCAGGGAAAATCCAACGGCGATGGAGGATATCATTGAAAACCCCGATGCCGTTTATGGGTTTTCACCTAATCCCGATTCTGCTCGCCTAGGAGTTTATGCCGAGTATGACTGGACAGATCCAGTAGCAGTCGAAGGCGGAAAGCAGGACAGAATTGCCTATCATGAGAGCATTGCTGATATGTATGATATGCTCCATCAGTTGAGATCCGAGGGCAAGAGTATAGAGGAAATGGCGCGTACCATCAGTGCTGAGAGAAATCGTATCCGTCTGGAATCTTATAAGGATGACCCCGAGGGACTTGCTAAGGTAAAGCAGAGTAACCTCGAAAAATATGGCAATGAAGAAGGCCCTACGGCTGATTTCTTATTTATGAAATATGGCTCTTGGGAACTCGTTTTGCAAAATGCTTTTGGAACCAATCCCGGTATGGACGCTTGCTGCGGTTTATATGACGACTACTACACTTTGTATATAGAACTTGGGATGATTCCAAATCCATAGGTTAGATAAAAGAACGGGCAAATCTGCTAAGCAGATAACTGGGATAGGATATCTTACATTTATCACAAGATGGAGACAACAAATGGCAAATATTTTGACAGGAATACGAATACTATTGCTGCAATAGCGGAAGGTATAACACTTCTCGGTAATAAGCAATAATGAATTTGAAAGAAGGAATTTTTCTAATGCGAATTAAGTTTAACCTGTAATTTGAAGGAGTAGTATATATGCAGGAAGTAAGATATAGGGCAGAGATTCTCAATAGTAATGGAATTTTTTCAAGAAAATTGTTTAATATATAATATTTTGGAGATAAAGGATTATGAAAAAGATATTAATGCTAATTTTAACACTTGCAATGGTTTTCTCTTTTGCAGGATGCGGAGAAAAAAATGAAGAAGGAAAGATTGATGGACTGCCAAACCCAATGACAGAATATTCATCTTTATCAGAAATAAACAAAAAATATAATGTTAATTTAGTAAGCCCTGGAGTCGCAGGAGTATCAGATGAAAAATTCTTCGGAATTGATTCTGAACAATATGGAATTGCTCAATACAATTTTGTGGTAGGTGGCTATGACTATTGTTTCAGGGCAACAGCAGCAACATTTGATGATATCTCTGGAATCTATAGTGGGGATAATACAATCTTCTATACAGAAGCACAAGGAGAACCAGAAGAAGATATGTATGCAACTCTTGATGATTTAAAGGCTGCAAGATGGTTTATAGGTGAGAAGCAGTATGTTTTAACAGTAACAGATAATGGAGAAATGCTAGAAGATACTTTTAAAACTATTGTTGATGAATTAAAGACTAGAACTGATGATAGGCAAGCAGACGACTTATCAAAATTTGTAGGCAGCTATACTGATTCTGTAACACAAAGAGCAGTGCTCGATATTACAGATAATGGAGACAACACACTTCGGCTTTTGGTTACTTGGGGCAGTTCTGCATTAGAAACAGATCAATGGGAGATGAATGCCGTATTTACACCAGATGGAGCGCTTTACTATAAAGATGGGGTCCACAGACGTATCGAATTCCCAGAAGATCAAAATAAGGAAGAAACAATTACTATTATCGAAGAAAATCAAATTGGAAGTTTTACAGCATTTGATGATGGAACGCTTGCATGGATGGGTGCTGCAGAGGAAGATTGCAAAGACTTAATGTTTAAGAAGTAGTAGATAAATATTTTTTGAAGGAGAGTGCTTTTTGATTAAGTACAACACACTGGAGATTGTATTGTAACCGGGAGGTTGCGAATACAATCAAACACAACCTCCCAGTATTGCAGTTAACAATCATCAGGAGGAAAAACAATGAATAAAAATAACTATATAATTCGTTTAGAGAAAAAGGAAGATTATCGTGAGGTAGAAAAACTCGTAAGAGAGAGCTTTTGGAATGTATACCGTCCAGGCTGCCTGGAGCATTATGTGCTGAAATGTCTGAGAGATGATAAGGATTTTGTGCCAGAGCTTGATTTCATCATGAAAAAGGATGGAAGGATTATTGGGCAGAATGTCTTTGTCAGAACTGTTATTAAAGCAGATGATGGCAGAGATATTCCCATTATGACAATGGGGCCGATATGCATTGCCCCTGAGCTTAAACGGCAGGGATATGGAAAGATTCTATTGGACTACTCGCTTGAGAAAGCCCGAGAACTCGGTTGTGGAGCAATCTGCTTTGAAGGGAACATTTTGTTTTATGGAAAAAGCGGATTCAGGTATGCAAGCGAGTACGGTATCCGGTATCACGGACTACCAGAGGGAGAAGATGCATCATTTTTCCTGTGCAAAGAGCTGATTCTTGGGTATCTTGATGGAATCAGTGGAGAGTATGCTACACCGAAGGGCTATTTTGTCGGCGATGAAAATCCTGAGGAATTTGCAACTTATGAAGCAACGTTTCCGTTCATGGAAAAGAAGAAGCTTCCTGGACAGCTGATCTAAGCGATAAAATGCGGCACATTGAATGTCCTTTCAATGTGCCGATTGTATAATTAAAATAAAACTTTATCTCGTGCATTCAATCTTTAAGCAGGCCTTGCGGTCTGCTTTTTATCCTTTTTATTTACCTTATTGGATTGACTCTTAAAATAACAGCATAGTATAATATTAATGGTGAAAACCGCGGGAATCCGCATTTATTTGCAGTAGAAGGGCTGTTAAATGGAAATTAAAAGAGATATTTATCTAAACAAACTAATATTGAAGAAGCAAAATGGTTTGATAAAAGTTGTAACAGGAATTAGAAGATGTGGAAAATCTTATCTCCTGTTTAAACTTTTTCATTCACATCTTATAGAATCCGGAGTTTCAAAAGACCATATTATTGAAATCGCCTTTGACTCTTATGAAAATAAAAAATACTGTGACCCAGAAGTGTTATTCCAATATCTGTCCGATGTATTGCAAGATGATGGAATATACTATTTGATTTTGGATGAAATACAGCTCTTGACGGATTTTGAGGCAGTGTTAAACAGTCTTGCAAGAAGAAGTAATGTTGATATTTATGTTACCGGAAGCAATGCGAAATTTCTTTCAAAAGATATTATTACAGAATTCCGTGGAAGAGGAGACGAAGTGCATATGCAGCCTTTGTCTTTTGCTGAATACATGAGTGTATATGATGGTAATAAGGAAGATGGCTTAAGAGACTACATGATATATGGTGGGCTTCCTCTAATCTTTTCCTTTAAGACCTCTGATCAAAAATCAGATTTTCTCAAATCATTATTTGAAGAAACTTATATTTCAGATATAGTTGGAAGAAATAACATCCGAAATAAAGTGGAAATTGAAGAGATAATAAACATTTTGTCATCGGGAATGGGGTCTTTAACAAATCCAAATAAACTGTCGAGTACATTTAAAAGTGTTAAAAACAAAAGTATTAGTCCTACAACAATCAAAAAGTACCTTGATTACTTAGAAGATTCTTTTTTGGTTGAAAGTGCTATTAGATATGATGTTAAAGGGAAGAAGTATATTGACACGCCAGCAAAATATTATTTTTCTGATATAGGTTTAAGAAATGCTAGGCTAAATTTTAGACAAATAGAAGCTCCTCATGCCTTAGAAAACATAATATATAATGAGCTTAGGCTCAGAGGGTATAATGTTGATATTGGTTTAGTAATTGTAAATGAAGTTGATGCATCAGGGAAAAAGATTAGGAAGCATCTTGAAATAGATTTTGTATGTAATAAAGAATCAAAAAGATACTATATTCAGTCAGCTTATACAGTACCTGACGACTCAAAACTTTTGCAAGAACAAAGGCCTCTTTTAATGACAGGTGACGGATTCAAAAAAATAATCATTACCAAGGATGCTATTGCGCCGCTATATAATGAAAACGGCATTTTGACAATGAATGTTTTTGATTTCCTTTTAAATCCAGACAGCCTGGATATTTAATACTCTATTTTTGATATCCTTCTTAAATGCAATTTGTGGTCGTGACGGCCGGCTATAGACCAAAAATCCCGCCAGAGCAAGTCATTTTGACGGTTTGTGATATAATTTTGCACCGTCTCAAACAGGAGAATACGAAAACGATAAGAAATTATGAAAAGAACAATTGAAACATATAATTACAAATTAACCCCTCAAGATATGGACTTGTGCACTGCAACTGCTGAAGAGTTCGCAAAAGGCATCAAATTATCAGAAAAAGATTGCAAAAGATATGCTTTGTCTATTGATGAAATTCTGCTTAGGACAAGGGATGTTATAAGCGATGCGGAGATAAAGCTTTCAACAGGAATAAAGTTCTTTCGCCCGTTCATGCAGCTTGAGATTAAATCAGATGCGTTTAATGCATTTGCCAGGGACGAAGAAGATGGCTCGAATTTTGGGAACAGCGTTTTAAGACATTTAGGTTTATCCCCGGAATATTCCTATTTAAATGGCATAAATACTTATTATTTCCAGATGAAAAAGAAGAGTCTTAATCCTCTTTTCTCACTTTTACTTGCGCTTGCTTCGGCAATAATTGTCAGTTTGCTTGGTATGTTAATGCCTGATGCGATTAGATTGAATATTCTTGAAGGATTTCTTACTCCAATTTATGATACTTTCTTTAATATTCTCGGAAGTATTGCCGGCCCAATGGTTTTCCTATCTGTTGCTTGGGGCATTTATGGAATAGGTGATGCCGCAACAATAAAGAAAATCGGAAGAAAGCTTCTGGGCAGTTATATTCGTGGGGTATTTTTCTTTACGATTTTATTTTCGGTTATATGTCTTCCGATATTTTCTTTAAGCTTCTCAAAAACGGGAGGCAGCGGGCAAGGTCTTTCAGCGATATTTACCATGCTTTTAAATATTATCCCTGGTAATATTTTTAGCCCATTTATTGACGGTAATACTTTGCAAATCATTTTTCTTGCCGTAGTAATTGGGATTGCTCTTTTATTCCTTGGGCAAAAGACTGCTTCTGTTGCAAAGGCTGTTGAACAGATCAACTATGTTGTTCAAGTTCTGATTGAATTTATTTGCAAGCTTGTGCCGTTTTTCATATTTGTTGTGATAATTGAAATGATGTGGTCTGACAAAGCTGATGCCTTAAAAACTGTCGGGAAGTTCTTCGCAGTATTTATTGCTTGTGTAGTTTTTGCAATTGTAATAATGCTGGTGTACACAGGTATTAGAAATCATGTGAATCCGATTGCGCTTTTTAAGAAAGGACTGCCAACATTGTTAATTGCTCTTACTACTGCGTCATCAGCTGCTGCATTTGGATCAAATATTTCTGCTTGCCAGAAGGCCTATGGCATAGAAGAAAAAATGACCGCTTTTGGAATCCCTTTAGGGATGGTTATTTTCAAGCCAGCAACAGCTATAAGCTATCTTGTGATTTCACTTTATAGCTACAGTGAATATAATTCTGAAGTATCAGTATCTTGGTTTATTATTATGATTTTTACTGCGGCAATTCTCGCAATAGCAACCCCTCCAGTTCCAGGAGGAGCAATTAGAGCTTATACGGTAATATTTGCTCAGTTGGGGATCCCGGTTGAGGCATTAACAATTGCTATTGCTTGTGATACTTTTTTGGACTTTATTGCAACTGGGGCTGATCAATTTCTAATTCCTCTTGGTTTGTTAAATCAGTCTGAAAAACTCGGAATGATTGATAGAAAAATACTTTGTAATAATAAATAATTTATAGAGAAAACATTAAAAGTGCTATGAGAAACATATTAAAGAAAACCATATTATTTATTCTTTTTTGCGCCATGATGCTAGCAATACTCACTGCATGTGGCGAAGAAGAGCAACCCTATTATTCGTCAGCAGAAGAACTTGCGAATAAAAGAATCTCTATTTGGCAAGGTTTTACTTACGAAGATTTCATTAAGTCAATTTTTCCGAAT
>JAZLHF010000011.1:0-15909 GCA_045616685.1 Anaerovoracaceae bacterium | reverse complement strand
TTGGAGCGGATGATGAGAATCGAACTCACGCCATCAGCTTGGAAGGCTGAGGTTCTACCATTGAACTACATCCGCAAAAAATTTGGAGCGGAAGACGAGATTCGAACTCGCGACCCTCGCCTTGGCAAGGCGATGCTCTACCCCTGAGCCACTTCCGCTTAAAATATTACTGGTGGAGGGAGATGGATTTGAACCATCGAAAGCTTAGCTAGCGGATTTACAGTCCGTCCCCTTTGGCCACTCGGGAATCCCTCCAGTTTTGGAGCTGGCGATCGGAATCGAACCAACAACCTGCTGATTACAAATCAGCTGCTCTACCGTTGAGCCACGCCAGCGTATCCACAATTATTAAGTTTTATAAAAAAAATTGGCGATCGGAACGAGACTCGAACTCGTGACCTCCAGCGTGACAGGCTGGCATTCTAACCAACTGAACTACCCGACCGAAAAAAACTGGTGGGAGTTACAGGGCTCGAACCTGTGACCCCCTGCTTGTAAGGCAGATGCTCTCCCAGCTGAGCTAAACTCCCACACCAGTACAGTACACACTCTTTCGCGTGCCCTATTATAATAAGGGAAAATTTATTCTTTGTCAACTATTTTTCAACACTTTTTTGAAATTTTCCTTTAGTGAAATCGACCAAAAAATCTTCTATTTCTTCCCTATACTCGGACTCGAATTTAAGCGTAATTTTCAATACTTCCGCGTATTCTATATCTTGTATAAAAAACGGCATATTTTTCTCAACATTTTGCAAAAAAGCAAGCTGCGAGTACGGTATTTGAAGTTGAATCTCTTGGCAATCTCTGACCTCTAAAATTCCCGCTTCTTCTATAGCTAATTTAGCGCTAGATGTATAAGCCCGAACGAGTCCACCCGTTCCAAGTTTTACACCACCAAAATATCTTGTAACGACGACACATAAATTTGTTAATCCCTCGCTGACTAACATTTGCACTATTGGGGCTCCGGAAGTGCCCTGTGGCTCACCATCATCAGATGCCCACTGAATTTGCATCTTATCTCCAATAACATAGGCCGGCACATTATGCGTAGCATCTTTGTAAGTCTTTTTAATTTCCATCACAAAAGCATCAGCATCTTCCTTAGAAGATACAGATTTTATGTGCGCAATAAAACGCGATTTTTCAATTACTTGCGTAGCATCAGCTTGCTTTGCTACTGTTTTATAAAGTACTGACATAATCTATTGCGATCTGCAGAATCAAGTTCAACTGTAATTAAAGTCCCCTTTTCATCATACTTTGTTTCAAGAGGTTTGGTTTTGTCATTAACGTATGATACTAAGTCACCTCTTTCATACGGAATAAATAATGTGCAAATCTCAAAATCAGAAAAGAGCTTCTTTACAATCACATCTTTAAGAGCATCAACACCTTCTCCTGTTTTTGCGGAAATATTAAGAGACGCTTTTTCAAACGAATTAAATCCTGGAGTCTTATCAATCTTATTGTAGACAAGAATGCTATCTTTTCCATCAGCTTTTAATTCTTCTAAGACTTTATTTGTGACTTCAATTTGAAAATCATGATTTTCAAAAGAAGCATCAACAACATGAATAAGAAGATCTGCATTCACAACCTCTTCGAGTGTAGCCTTAAATGCATTTACAAGTGCATGCGGAAGTTTGCTAACAAATCCAACTGTATCAATGAGAATAAATTTCTTGCCATCATCAAGTTCTACCAATCTGCTTGCAGTATCAAGTGTTGCAAAAAGCATGTCCTTTTCGAACACCTGCTTTTCTTTAACCAAAGCATTCATTATTGAAGATTTGCCTGCATTTGTGTACCCTACTAAAGCAGCTACTGGAATATCAGATTTTTCCCTTTTTGCTCTTTGAATTGAGCGGTTAGCTTTAACCTCTTCCATTTCTTTCTTGATTTCATCCATTCTTCTTTGGATGTGACGTCTATCCGTTTCAAGCTTTTTTTCACCAGGACCTCTAGTTCCAATACCACCGCCAAGTCTAGACAGCGATTTGCCAAAGCCTAATAATCTAGGCATTCTGTACTGAAGCTGAGCAAGTTCAACCTGAAGTTTACCTTCTCTAGAGATTGCTCTAGAGGCAAATATATCAAGAATAAGCATAGTTCTATCTATAATGCGAACGTCGGCAACATCTTCAATATTACGAATCTGCATACCCGAAAGCTCATCATTAAAGATAACCAGATTAGCGTCCATGTTCTTGCACATTTCGGCAAGTTCTTCAAGCTTACCACTGCCAATAAAGGTCCCTGCGTTAATTTTATCAACGTTTTGAATCATCTCGCCAATAACTTCGGTGCCAGAAGCTTCAGCAAGAGATTTCAGCTCTTCCATTGAATAGCTAATATCCTCGCCAGTGCTTACACCAACGAGGATAGCTTTATACACCTCCTGAACTATTATGTTATTATTCTCGTCAATATTAATCATTAAAGAATGAATTTATCAATATCTTCGGCTTTAATAGTTTCATCAAATTTATTAATTACATAATCGGCATCAATAACAACTTCCTTTTTGTTTGGATCAGGAAGCTCATATGCGATTTCTTCAAGAAGTTTTTCCATAATTGTATGAAGTCTTCTTGCACCGATATTTTCTGTTTGTTCATTCATCAAGAATGCCATATTTGCAATTTCTGTAGCAGCATCATCAGTGAATGTAATTGTCACATCTTCTGTTTCAAGAAGAGCTTTGTGCTGCTTAAGAAGTGCATTGTCAGGTTCAGTTAAGATTCTTTTAAAATCTTCCTTGCTCAAATTCTCAAGCTGAACACGAATTGGGAAACGTCCTTGCAGTTCCGGAATTAAATCAGTTGGTTTTGCAACATGAAAAGCTCCAGCACCAATAAAAAGAATATGGTCGGTCTTAACCGGACCGTACTTTGTGTTTACAACACTTCCTTCAACGATAGGCAAAATATCTCTTTGAACACCTTCGCGAGAAACGTCGGCGCCACCGTGATAACTTCCATCATTAGCAATCTTATCAATCTCATCGATAAAAATGATTCCATTCTGTTCGCAGTTTTCAAGAGCTTCGGCATTGACTTGATCCATATCAATCATGTTTGCGGCTTCTTGCTCAATAAGGATGTTTCTGGCGTCCTTAACATTCATCTTGCGAAGTTTTGTCTTTTTTGGAACCGAATCGCCAAAAATGCTTCCAAGATTAATTGTGCCTCCTTGAGAAATATCTAAGTTATTTTCCTTAGGAGTTTCAACTACTTCGATTTCGATATACTGATCTTCCAAAAGTCCATCCTTGAGTTGCTGGCGAACTTGTTCGCGAGCAAGATTAACTTCACTTTCATCCTTATCATCAGAAGATTCAATCTTCTCGCTTGTCTGATTATAAGTTGCATATGTGTTACCACCCATAAGGAAACTGAAAGGATTTGATGGATTAGCTGTAGGAGTTTTCTTTTTCTTCCCAGGGATAATTGCTTCAATAATTTTTTCTTCTGCAATATCCTTTGCTACAGAATATTTTTCATCAATGTGTTTTTGCTTTGTATTTCTCATTGATGCTTCCATAAGGTCACGGACCATAGTCTCAACGTCGCGGCCAACATAGCCAACTTCTGTAAACTTTGTTGCTTCAACTTTAACAAACGGAGCATCCATAAGTTTTGCAAGTCTTCTTGCAATTTCTGTTTTACCAACACCAGTAGGTCCCATCATAAGGATGTTCTTTGGTGTGATTTCTTCTTTCATTTCTTCTGAAAGAAGACTTCTTCTGTAGCGATTTCTAAGAGCTACAGCAACGGATTTCTTAGCTGATTCCTGACCGATAATGTACTTATCAAGTTCAGCTACGATTCCCTTAGGAGTCATATCATAAAATTTACCCATGTCTTGCCTCCTATAACTTTTCTACCGAAATGTGGCTATTGGTATAAACACAAATATCAGAAGCAATCTTAAGAGCTTCTCTTGCGATTTCTTCAGCAGATAAATCTGTGTGGTCATAAAGCGCATGTGCTGCTGCATATGCATAATTACCACCACTCCCAATAGCAATGTAATTTTCATCTGGTTCGATTACTTCGCCGTTACCTGAAATTAAAAGGATACTTTCTTTATCGGCAACTAGCATCAAAGCTTCAAGATTTCTTGCGCCCTGATCCCCACGCCACATTTCAGCCAAGGCCACTGCTGCACGCTTAAGGTTTCCGCCGTGTTCCTCAAGTTTCTTTTCAAACTTTTCGGTTAAAGAAAAAGCATCAGAAACAGAACCAGCAAAACCAGAAATAACAGTGTTGTGATAAATTTTTCTTACTTTCTTTGCATTGTTTTTCATGATGGATGTTTCACCCATAGTTACTTGTCCATCTCCGGCAATAGCAATATCTTCATTACTACGCTTCACCAAGCAAATTGTTGTTGCATGAAATTGTTGCATCTCTTTCCCTTCTTACTCATTTGATTTACTAAACTTACATTCAGGGCTTGAACAATTAAGTTTCTTACCCTTGACAACTAATAAGCTACCGCAGTCTGGGCATTTCTCCTCTGTTGGCCTATCCCAAAATACCTGTTTGCAATTTGGATATCCTGAACAACCGTAAAAGAGTTTACCTTTTCTGCTTCTTCTAACTATAATGTCATTGCCACAACTTGGACACTTAACACCAACAGTCTGAATAATTGATTTTGTGAACTTGCATTCAGGATACGCTGTGCATGCAATGAATTCACCAAAACGTGATTGTTTAATTGCTAAAGGCTTGCCGCAGTCTGGGCAAACTTCGCCCGTCAGAATCGGCTCAACTTCGGCTTTTTCTATTTCTTCCATAGCAGTATCAATTTCCTTCTTAAGGTAACCGCTATAGCATTCATCAACTACGGCCTTCCAATTGCACTGGCCTTCTTCAACCTTATCAAGGTCTTCTTCCATCTTAGCAGTAAATCCAACATCAACTACTTCCTTAAAATATGGGACCATGATGTCATAGATAACCTTATCACCAAGAGCCGTTGAACCAAGTGACTTGCCAACCTTCTTGATATATCTTTTATCTGTTAAGTTAGATACGATAGGAGCATATGTTGATGGTCTTCCGATACCGTTTTCTTCGAGTTCCTTGATAAGACTTGCTTCAGTAAATCTTGCAGGAGGTTCGGTGAATTTCTGTTCTCCGTTAAGATCTAATAGTTTAAGCTTCTCGCCTTTTTCAAGAGCAGGAAGTGACTTATTCTTATCCTCTTTGTCGGAATCATTATAAACTTTTAAGAATCCTTCATAAACTATATGTGAACCGTTTGCTCTAAAGGTATAGTCATTTGCAGAAATGTTTGCAATTACTGTGTCATAAATCGCAGGTTTCATTCTACTAGCAACAAATCTAGACCAAATAAGCTTGTACAGTTTAAATTCATCAGGTGTAAGTGAACTTGCAACCGCATCAGGAGTTAGTTCTATATTACTCGGGCGAATAGCTTCGTGTGCATCTTGAGTTCCTTTATTCTTATTTGTGAACACATTGTTTCCAACATCTTCGGCGCCAAAATGCTCAACAATATATGCCTTGCATGCACTATCAGCTTCTTCTGAAATTCTTACAGAGTCAGTTCTGATATAGCTTACAAGACCTATTGTTCCATGACCCTTAATTTCGCAGCCTTCATAAAGCTTTTGCGCAATATTCATTGTCTTTCTTGATGCGAATCCGAGTTTTGCAGAAGCATCTTGCTGCAATGTTGATGTTGTATATGGAGCATATGGATTTCTCTTACGCTGCTTTTCTTCTAAATCTGAAACAATATATTCCGATGCAGATAAATTCTTAAGGACATCATCATTTGCTTCCTTATTTGCAAGCTCAATTTTCTTTCCCTTATATTCAGTAAGCTTTGCACTAAACTTCGCTTTTTTTGCTGCAGAATCTGAAAGCCCATACTTTGTTAAGTCTGCACCAATTACCCAATACTCTTCTGGAATAAATGCTGCAATTTCTTTTTCTCTATCACAGATAATCTTTAATGCTGAACTTTGTACGCGTCCAGCGGAAAGGCCTCTTTGAACTTTCTTCCAAAGTACAGGACTAATGCTATAGCCTACGATTCTATCCATAACACGTCTGCCTTGTTGTGCATCGAATAAATTCTGGTTTATAGGTCGAGAGGCTGAAAGTCCAGTCTTAACGCCACTCTTTGTAATTTCCATAAATTCGATTCTATTAGCCTTGCTTGGATCAATATCAAGTATGTGACAAATATGCCATGCAATTGCTTCACCTTCGCGGTCAGGGTCTGTCGCGATATAAATTTTATCAGCCTTTTTTGCTTCAGCCTTAATCGCTTTTATGATATCGCCCTTTCCACGGACATTTATATATTCGGGCTCATATAAGTTTTCGAAATCCACACCCATACGACTCTTAGGAAGATCACGAATGTGACCCGCTGATGCTATTACCTTATAGCGAGATCCTAAGAACTTTGAAATAGTCTTTGCTTTAGATGGAGACTCTACGATAATTAAATGCCTTTTAGTTGTAGCCATGTTTTTCCTTTCTATAAAAAATGAATTTCCTACATTATATTAATAATAAAGAAAGTTTTGTCAAGGTCTAACTTGACAAAACTTTCTTTATTATATGCACACAATACCGTCTTTAATTTGTATAAAACCCTGAAGTTCCATGCTTGTAAGCTCTGCAATGACCATTTCAGGACTTTTTTTAAAAAATTGTATAATTTCTTCTACAGAAATAGAACCCGCATCAGTAATTAACTCGTAAATATCCTTATCTAACCCCTCGAGAATTATCTCAGCTTTTTGCTTCTTCATGCTTGAAATCCCAAGGGTTAGAGCAATTTCTGTAGGGTTAACAATTGGGATAGCCCCATCCTCAATTAGGCAATTTGGGCCTATACTGTTTGGCTGATTGATATTTCCAGGAACAGCAAAAAGATCTTTCCCTTGATCTAAAGCCAGTTTCGCCGTTATTAAAGATCCACTCCTTAATGCGCCCTCTACTATAACAACTTTCCCTGAAAGGCCGCTGATAATTCTATTCCTTTCCGGAAAATTTTGTGGCCGACCACTAGTTCCGGGAGAATATTCTGAAATAACAAGGCCTTCTTGTATCAATTTTTCATATATTTCCCGCGAGCTTCGAGGAAAGCACACATCAACACCTGTACCAAGAACCGCTATGGACTCTCCTCCGAAATCAAGCACTGCCTTATGCCCAACAGAATCTATACCTTCAGCCATACCGCTTACATGTGTAACCCCGCACTCTGCCAGAGTCCTTCCTATTTCATATGCCGCCCATCGCCCGTATGGTGATGCACGTCTTGTTCCAACTATCGCAACTGAAGAATTTTTAAGAAGCGTTATATCGCCATAGCAGTACAAAACCAAAGGCGGGTTATCAATTAGCCTTAGAGCATCTGGATAATCATCCGATTCTATATGAACAATTTTCATCCCAAGAGCTAAAGCTTTTTTATAAATCTTTTCGGCCTCAGATTCAGTTATATCATTAAATCGCTTTTGTTCTGACACCCAAATATAATAAATTTCTTTATTCATTGCTTAAAAATTTTTCTGGCATTCTATAATTTAATGCCTCTAATACATGTATAAGTCTTATATCCTTAGACTCATCAAGATCTGCTATAGTTCTAGCAATTTTAATTATTCGGTGATATGACCTTGCTGATAAATTCCACTTAGTGAATGCGTTTTCCATGACTTTTTGCGTTTCTAAATCCAATGAACAAAAATCTTTTATCAGAGATGGCGTGAGTTGAGAATTATAGTTTATCGAAAGATCTTTATATCGCTTTTCTTGAATTTTATTTGCGATAATTACGCTATCTCTTAAGGTTTTTGAATCAATTGATTTTACATCACTATGAAGCTCATCATAGCTTGGTCGCTTCGCAGAAATATGAAGATCAATTCTATCAAGAAGTGGACCAGAAATTCGTCCAATATACTTTTGCCTATCTGTTTCTGTACAAGTGCACTTGTGAACGGGATCACCAAAGTAGCCGCATCTACAAGGATTCATTGCAGCAACAATCATAAACTTTGCAGGATAACTCAAGCTTCCTAAAGCCCTTGAAATTACTATCTCTCCAGCCTCCATAGGTTGCCTTAATGTATCTAAAACTCCGGCGCGGAATTCAGGAAGTTCATCCAAAAACAATACGCCGTAATGCGCAAGAGAAACTTCACCAGGTTTTAAATTAGGACCACCCCCAACCATCGCAGCAGATGTGATACTGTGATGAGGACTTCTAAAAGGCCTATCTAAAATAATTGGATTTTCTTCATCAAGAAGCCCCGCAATACTATAGATTTGAGTTACTTCTAATTGCTGATCATAAGTGAGCGGGGGCAAAATACTAGGGATTCTTCTTCCAACCATCGACTTCCCAACGCCTGGAGGGCCAACCATTAGCATTCCATGAAAACCTGCTGCCGCAATTTGTGCCGCTCTTTTAACCATCTCTTGTCCTTTTATATCAGAAAAATCCTCAACTATGCGGGGTTTTCTTTCAGAATCAACGTCATCGAAATCATAAGATGGTTCACGTAGCCCTTCTGCAAATTCAATCGCATCAAAAAGATTCTTAATTGGAATTATTTTTACATCTTGAACTAACCGCGCTTCTTTTATATTCCCAAAGGGTAGTACAATTTGTTTAATACCCTTATCACGTAAACCAATCACCATTGGTAAAATTCCGTCAACAGAATTCACCTTGCCATCAAGACTTAACTCTCCCAAAAACGCAATTTTATCTAAATCTCTTCCTTTGCTAATTTCACCAGAACTTAACAACACGCCAAGCGCAACAGCTAAATCAAAATGCGATCCGTCCTTCTTTATTCCCGCCGGAGTTAGATTCACCGTAATTCTTGTATCAGGGAATTCATATCCACAATTGCTTATTGCAGATCTAACTCGTTCCTTAGATTCTCTAATTGATTGATTAGCTAAACCGACAATTGAAAACGACATAAGCCCCTGTTCAACATTTGCTTCAGCCCAAATTTTCGCGCAATCAAGCCCAAACAGACTTGCTGTCATAATTCTTGCATACATAATTACCCCAAAATTCATTAAAACGCTGATTTTATGTGATTAATGTATTT
The DNA here is from genome assembly GCA_045616685.1 of Anaerovoracaceae bacterium. GTDB lineage: Bacteria > Bacillota > Clostridia > Peptostreptococcales > Anaerovoracaceae > UBA1764. Next base: position 6,776 of record JAZLHF010000011.1, on the reverse strand, counting down.
CTTCCCGTCTTTGGCAAATAATAGCTCAATTACGTCAATTCTTGGGCTTAAACAGGCATATTTAGGGTGGGTTTTAAGATAAATCTGGGCAAGATGCCTGATTGTCTGCTGTTTTTTATAATTCACTGCCAATGACGGTCTTCCATACTTCAAACTATGTCTCGTTTTGACTTCTATAAAACAAATTCTATTGTTATCTACAGCGACAATATCAAGCTCCCCCAACTTATATCTCACATTCCGCTCAATAACATGTATACCGTTGTCCTCTAAAAAATTACAAGCTGTGTCTTCCCCACTAACGCCTAATCTTATTTGTGGACTATCACTTTTACGCCAATCTTTTCTGCCATAATTTGATTTCTTTTTATTCATGGAAATATTTTACAATACTATTTTTATACTGTCAATCCATATTTTACCACTATTGACTTTAAACTATCTCCATGAGATAATATCTAAACATGCTAGATATGGCGACTATAGGAGAAAATCATGATAAAAGCAATTTTACTATTTGCAATTGGATTAGTAATGCTTATCAAAGGTGGCGACTGGTTCGTCGATGGGGCAACAGGAATTGCTCACAGCTTTCAAGTTCCAGAACTTTTAATCGGAGCTACTATTGTATCTATTGGTACCACCCTACCTGAAGTAATGGTTTCTGCAACTTCCGCAGTCAGTGGACACGGCGAAATCGCTTATGGAAACGCTATTGGATCTGTTATTTGCAACACAGCTCTTATAGCAGCGTTAACAATTGCAATTAAACCATCAGAAGTAAATAAGAAATCTTTAATTACTCCGGTATCTTTTTTCTTTGGAGCAGCAATCTTCTATTCATTCGTTGCTTACTTTATAGGTGAATATACCAGAACAATTGGATTCATTCTTTTGGCAACCTTTGCTGTATATATGGTCGTATTAATCGTTTCGGCAGTAAGGGCTGAACCTGAAAAAATTCAAGGCGAAGAAAAGATTGATATAAAGCCTCTTTGGCGATATTTATTACCGCTGGGACTCGGGGCCGCAGTCATTGCTATCGGCGCTGACCTTCTCGTAGACAATGGAACAATAATTGCAACTGAACTTGGTGTTCCTGAAAGTGTAATCGCCCTTACGTTCGTTGCTCTTGGAACTTCCCTTCCAGAGCTTGTAACAGCAATTACCGCACTTGTAAAAGGTCACAGTTCTTTATCACTCGGAAATATCATCGGAGCTAATTTATTTAACTTAGTTCTTGTATCAGGTTTATCAATCACTTTAAATCCATTTAATCTGCCAACAGAAAAAACTATTGCAGGAATGAATGCATCACTTGTCATTGATATCCCAGTAATGTTTGTAGTAATGGTTATCATGACCATTCCAGCAATAATTAAAGGAAGACTTGCAAGATGGCAAGGGATTCTCCTGCTTGCAATCTATGCAGCATTCATCGCATTCCAATTTATTGGATAAAACGGCAAAACAAAACCCCAAGGTAAAAACCTTGGGGCTTATTTATTTAATCTTAGAATAGTCCACTTCTAAATATAGGAGCAAATACAACTGCCACAATTGTCATCAGCTTAATAAGAATATTAAGCGATGGGCCAGATGTATCTTTGAATGGATCGCCTACTGTATCACCGATAACAGCAGCTTTATGTGTTTCAGAACCTTTACCACCAAATACGCCTGATTCAACGTATTTCTTAGCATTGTCCCAAGCACCACCAGCATTGGACATCATGATTGCAAGAAGAACGCCTGTAATTAATGCACCAGCAAGCATTCCGCCAAGAGCGTTAGCACCAAGGAGTACACCAACAACAATTGGGGCAATAACTGCCATAAGAGCAGGAACAATCATTTCTTTTAATGATGCCTGAGTAGAAATTGCTACGCACTGTGCATAGTCTGGTTTTGATGTACCAGCCATGATTCCGGAATCTGACTTAAACTGTCTCCTAACTTCCTGAATCATCTTGTTGGCAGCCCTGCCTACAGCGTTCATTGTGAATGCACTAAACATGAATGGAAGCATACCACCAATAAATGTTCCTACGATTACCATAGGATCAAGAAGATCAATAGCCTTAAGACCAACAACTTCTGAATATGATACAAACAGAGCTAATGCTGTAAGTGCAGCAGAGCCAATTGCAAAGCCCTTACCAATAGCAGCTGTTGTGTTCCCAACCGAGTCAAGCGTATCTGTGATTTCACGAACACTATCAGGAAGTTCTGACATCTCAGCAATACCGCCAGCATTATCTGAAACTGGACCATAAGCATCAACAGCAATTGTGATACCAGCTGTTGAAAGCATTCCTACTGCAGAAAGAGCAATACCATAAAGCCCAGCAGCTATGTAAGCAACTACAATACCAACAGCGATGAAAAGAATTGGCCATACTGTTGAAAGCATTCCAACGCCAAGACCACTGATGATTGTTGTTGCAGCACCTGTCTGAGACTCTTCAGCTATATGCTTTACACTCTTAAAATCAGCAGAAGTATAAATTTCTGTAATCTTACCAATTAATGTTCCAACTACAAGTCCGGAAATAACTGCGATAGCGCAAGTAAAGTTTCCAAAGAATGATTTTGAAAGAATTACGGATACGATTGCTGCAAGAATAGCTGCAAGATATGTACCCATATTTAATGCTTTAGCAGGGTTTGACTTTTCGTCACCTTTAACAGAAAGAATACCAACAATTGAAGCAAGAATTCCAACTGCAGAAATAATCAATGGGAAAATTGCTCCAGAAAATGAATCATAGAGGAAGCTTCCTGCGAATGCTAATGTGATGCAAGAAATAATTGAGCCAACATATGATTCAAATAAATCTGAACCCATACCAGCAACATCGCCTACATTATCACCTACATTATCCGCAATAACAGCAGGGTTTCTTGGGTCATCTTCTGGAATACCTGCTTCAACTTTACCTACGAGGTCGGCACCAACGTCTGCAGCTTTAGTATAAATACCACCGCCTACACGTCCAAACAATGCCATTGAAGAAGCACCAAGTCCAAAACCTGTTAGACATTCTTTTGCAACTTCAGGAGTAAGAATTGCATATGCAGCGCCTACGCCTAAGATACCAAGCCCTACAACGCACAGTCCCATAACAGAACCAGATCTGAATGCAACCTTTAATGCTTGGTTCATTCCGCCATTCATTGCTGCAGCAGAAGTACGAACGTTACCCTTTGTTGCAACCTGCATTCCAAAGTAACCCGCAAGTACAGAAAAAGCTGCACCAACTACATACAAGATTGCAGTAACTGGGTGAATAGCAATTCCTAAAACAATTGCAAGCACAATAACAACGATGAGCATTGTCTTGTATTCTTTTGCCAAAAATGCCATAGCACCTTCATGGATATAACCTGAAATTTCTTTCATGCGATCAGTACCCATATCTTGACCGCCAATCCATTTAGCAAGAACAAGAGCAACAACAAGAGCAGCAATACCAACAAGTGGAGCTACCCAAATAAGAATGCTGTCCATGATTTGATATCCTCCTTGGATATTTTGAAATAAGTAAGCTATAAGACACCAAATGCCTCCGGGTTAGGGAGGCTATTTAAAAGTGCGATATACGGTTTTTAATTTATTCTAGTGTAACTAATACTAAAGCTACAATAATGAATACGATTGCTCCAACAATTGTAATCTTGTTTAAAAGCGCATCATATCCCTTTGCTTTCTTAGCACCAAAAAGTTGTTCTGCGCCACCAGCAATGCTTCCAGATAAGCCCTTTGAGCTTCCTGACTGGAATAAAATACTAACGATTAAAACAACTGATGCGATAGCAAGTATAATTAAAAGAGCTGTTTTCATTTAAACTCTACCTCCATGTCTTATTATCTTAATAATTTTAACATGATTAACCATTAGAAACAAGGCATATAAAGACAAAATTAAGGCAGATTCATTGAGAATCTGCCTTAATTTAGCGATTAATTATCTTTCAATAATTTTAACGAAATCTTCTGGTTTTAAGCTTGCACCACCAACCAAAGCTCCGTCTATGTCAGGCATACCCAGCAATTCTGCTGCGTTAGCCGGTTTTACGCTTCCGCCATACTGGATTCTTACCTTTTCAGAAACTTCTCCAGTGAAAAGATTTGCAACTGTTTCTCTAATGAACTTACACATATCCTGTGCCTGCTGTGATGTAGCAGTCTTACCTGTGCCAATAGCCCAAATAGGTTCATAAGCGATAGTTACAAGAGGAACTTCTTGCATTTGAAGTCCTTCAAGGCCTTTCTTAATTTGTGCCCCAACCCATTCCTTCTCTTTGCCTGCTTCGCGAGTCTCTAAACTCTCTCCACAGCACATGATTGGACGAATACCAAGAGCTAAAGCCTTCTTTACTTTCTTATTAACAGTCTCGTCTGTTTCATTGTTATATTCTCTTCTTTCGGAATGTCCAATAACAACATAATCAATACCGAGTTCGGTGAGCATTTCGCCGGAGATTTCTCCTGTATATGCTCCCTCTGTTTCATAGTGCATATTCTGCGCACCAACGCCTACATTGGTGTCTGCGAACGCATTTTTCAATGATTCTAACTGAAGAAATGGTGCGCAGATTGCGACATCAACACCAGCAACAGGCTTGTAAATCTGCTTGAATTGATTAGCAAATTCCTCTGCCTGTGCGATGTTCTTATACATTTTCCAATTGCCTGCGATGAATAAACTTCTTTCCATAATTCTTACTTTGTAGCCTTCTTTGCTGCTTTCTTAACTGGGGCAACTTTCTTTACTGCTGCCTTCTTAGCTGGAGCTTTCTTTGCTGGAGCCTTCTTTGCAACTGCCTTCTTAGCTGCTGTAGCCTTCTTTGCAACTGCCTTCTTAGCTGTTGTAGCCTTCTTTGCAACTGCTTTCTTAGCTGTTGTAGCCTTCTTTGCTGCTGCCTTCTTTGCTGTTGTAGCCTTCTTTGCAACTGCCTTCTTAGCTGTTGTAGCCTTCTTTGCAACTGCCTTCTTAGCTGTTGTAGCTTTCTTTGCAACTGCCTTCTTTGCTGTTGTAGCCTTCTTTGCAACTGCCTTCTTTGCTGTTGTAGCCTTCTTTGCAACTGCCTTCTTAGCTGTTGTAGCTTTCTTTGCTGGAGCTGCCTTCTTAGCTGCTGTTGTCTTCTTAGCTGCTGCCTTCTTTGCAGGAGCCTTCTTTGCTGTAGCTTTCTTTGCTACTGTCTTCTTTGTTTCTGCCATTTTTTCCACCTTCTTTGATTTTGGTTGTTTATTCTGCAGGCATTTAACGCCTGGAAGTACCTTACCTTCGAGGAATTCAAGTGAAGCGCCGCCACCTGTTGATACATGTGTCATCTTCTTATCGAGCTTGAACTGTGAAACTGCTGCTGCACTATCGCCGCCGCCGATTACTGTAATGCCCTTATTCTCTGCCAAAGCCTTAGCTACTGCTTTCGTACCAGCTTCGAATGCCTTGAATTCAAAGACGCCCATCGGGCCGTTCCACATGATTGTCTTTGCTTTTTTAATCTCATCTGTGTAGAGCTTAATTGTCTTAGGACCAATATCCATGCCCATCCAACCATCAAGCATCTTATCACTATCTACTACCTTGGTCTTGCACTTAGCATCAAACTTATCACCAATCTTGCTATCAATAGGAAGTAATAATTTAACGCCCTTCTTCTTAGCCTTAACTTGAAGTTTCTTTGCAAGATCTAACTTGTCCTGTTCACAAAGTGAATTACCAATGTTCATACCATTAGCAGCAAGGAATGTATATGCCATACCGCCACCAATAATAATAGTATCTGCTTTCTTAATTAAGTTCTCAATTACACCAATCTTATCAGAAACTTTTGATCCACCAAGAATGGCAACCATAGGCCTCTTTGGATTATCAAGTGCATCACCCAAGAACTTGAGTTCCTTTTCAATAAGGAAACCACTTACAGCTGGGAGGTAATCTGAGATACCTGCTGTAGTAGCGTGTGCTCTATGTGCTGTACCGAATGCATCGTTTACGAAGATATCAGCAAGGCTTGCTAAATCTTTCGCGAATGCAGAATCGTTCTTTTCTTCTTCTATTCTAAATCTTACGTTTTCAAGAAGCATAACCTCACCAGGCTGAAGCTTTTTTGCTGCTTCCTTTACAGAAGCATCTACAATAGCATCTGACTTAGCGAACTGAACAGGCTTCTTAAGAAGTTCAGAAATTCTTTCAGCAACAGGCGCTAATGAAAGTTCTGGTTTAACCTGGCCCTTTGGCTTTCCCATGTGGGAACATAAAATCACCGCTGCGCCATTGTCCAAGAGAAACTTAACTGTTGGCATTGCAGAAACGATTCTGAAGTCATCAGTAATTTTTCCATCTTTCATTGGGACATTAAAATCGCAACGGCAGATTACTTTTTTGTTTTTAACATCAATATCTTTGATTGTTTTCTTCATTTAAAAACCTCTAGAAATTTTTAATACAAAGACATTATATCACAACATATTCTTTTTACATACATTTTTTATGCAACATTTTTCACATAGTGGATTTTTCGCATGACAAACTTTTCTGCCATGAAAGATTAGTGCATGATGCATTTCTGTCCAATGTTCTTTAGGCAAAATTTTCATCAATGTCAGTTCAGTATCAAGCACATTTTTTTCATCTACCAAACCAATTCTGTTTGCCAATCTAAACACATGCGTATCAACTGCAATATGCTGCTCCCCAAAACCAACTGATAGGACAACATTAGCTGTTTTTCTTCCCACCCCAGGCAATGAGACTAAAGCATCA
>JAZLHF010000010.1:0-41229 GCA_045616685.1 Anaerovoracaceae bacterium | reverse complement strand
CAGTTTGTTTCAAATATTCAGAGGTTTTGATACCATCTACAGCTTGCAGTCCGATGGCTGTTTGCCAAGCATAACCTTTTTCGGCTTTTCCAGGTTCCTTATGCCGGATATATTCTTCAAAAGGATCTTTATTCATGTTTTTATCTCCTTTTATGGTCTTCATTTTCTATGTTTTCCCCGCAGTCATCTATCTGCTTTTTCGTCAGCTTTACATTTGCCTCGAGCTGAATATTGGCAGGGCCTTCTTCACTCAGGGATAAATTCCATAATATCATCCACGCCGCAATCAAGCGCCTGACAAACCCGACCGAGAATATCAATAGTAACATTGTCTCCGCGAGTTAACTTGTTCATTGTATAATGGCTGATATTTGCCATCTGCTCTAAATCTTTTTTCTTTAAGTCTTTATCTATCAGGAGTTTCCAAAGCTTTTTATAGCTTACAGCCATAGCGAATACCTCACATTCAAATGGTTATAAAAATACAAGTATATTATAGCACTACATAAGCAAAAAATCAATATTTTTGTTTGCAATAGAAAACATTTGTGCACGTTTGTTTGCGTTGCGATTACTTGTTTCAAATCCCCCTCGCAGTCGATTGCCGAGTTCTTTGCAGAGCAAAGAAACGTAAAAAATACACCAACGTTTTCGGGCTGTTTTGGGTGCTGGAAACAAAAAACCCCTTTTGCCCGGTAGACAAAAGAGGTCTTTTACATGGTGCAGATAACAGGAGTTGAACCTGCATGAAAATGAATTCACACGGACCTGAACCGTGCGCGTCTGCCAATTCCGCCATATCTGCACATCCGTAAAATTATACAATAAAAGGGCTTGCTATTGCAAGCCCTCCAAAGTCATATGCAAGTCAAGGTCATTCAAGCGTTCTAACTGCTCGCTCTGGATGCATGAAGAAACGACCAAATGCCATAACAACGACGAACATTACGATGTAGCCAAGACAAGCTTGTGTTCCCCAACCTCTCCAACAACAGTAGATCATGAAGAAGCAACATCCGATTCCGAGAATTGGAAGTACGAATCTCTTTACAAAGTTAAAGTCCTTATTCTTTACAATCAGTGCGATGAACATTGGGATGTACATTGCATAAAGATTTACGATACAAACTTCATCTGGCTCGTATCCAAAGAACATATTTCCGTGTGTTGATCCCATGAAGTCTGGACCATTCCAATACATGATAATGTCCCATCCATACCAGAATGCTGAGAAAATCATACCAAAGATAGCAGACTTAATTGGGAAGTTGTTTTGTGCATCAATGTTGCCAAACCAATCAGCCTGAAGGCCCATGCCACGAGAAGCGATTGCGTACTGGCTTCTGCAATTTGCCATGATAAGACCATTCATTGTGCCAAGGCAAGAAACGACGATGCAAGCTTCAAAGAATCTGCTAACAGCCTCACCTAAGATTGGAGTAAATGCCATCTTAGCAAGATCCTGTCCAAGAGGCCATGTTCCAAGAATATCAGAAACGCTGCCGATTGAACTCATTGAGAACATATAAAGGATATAAATTATTACAACAAAGAATGCTCCGCCGATAAGAGCCTTTGGAAGAGTCTTTTGCGGCTCTTTTAATTCGGAATTAATTGTTGTTGCAAGAACCCATCCTTCAAATGCGAATGCGAATCCTACAACAGCAGAGAAAAATCCGTTTTCAACAGGAACGTAATCTGGAGTATTTATGAAGTTTAATACTGTCTGTGAATTACCGCTCTTAAGTCCTATGATTGTACCAGCAACACCCATGATAATAAGAGGGATGAGTTTGATAACAGTCATAGAAATCTGAAGTCTTCCGCCAAGCTTCGGTGAAAGAATGTTTACACCGTATCCAATCATAAGGAAAGCAGCCCCTGCACCAAGCATTTCTGCAGAAAAGCATCCATTGTTAAGGTCTACTGTTCTGATACCAAACATGTTGCAGAAGAATAAGCCCGAGAAGAATGCAAGAATCGCGCAAAGTGAAGGTGTATAAATTGCCGTCTGGAACCAACCTACGTAATAAGCATATTTTGATCCAAGTGCAACTTCTGCATAGTCTACAAGCCCGCTAACCTTGTTATACTTTGAGCTTAATTCTGCGAATACTAATGAGCAAACAATACAAATTATACCGCAGCATAAAATAGCTAAAAGACCAGTCTTAAGATCGCCACCAGTTTTAGCAAGAAGCTTACCGCCCTTGATGAATACACCAGAGCCAATTACGGTACCAATTACCATAGCCAAAGCTGTGCCCAGACCGTATCTCTTTTCCATTCCTTGATTTTTCATAAAATATACCTCAATAAATCAAATAAAATATCCTTTATTATACCACCATATAGTGGTAAAGTACACAATACTTAGGGTATTTTTTACCCTAAAACTATGGTAAAATAATAGTGTAGTTAGATTTAATTAAACGAAAGGATTACAACTATGGCAGATATTAACGAAAAAGATGCTATTTATGAAGATGAACCTGAATATATTACTCTTGAGTTTGACGACGGCAAGGTAATTGAATGCGAAATTATGGGTATCTTTGATTTTAATAGCAAAGAATATATCGCACTTCTTCCAGATGATGGTACAGATGATGTGTTCATCTATGGATACAAAGAAATCAGCGAAGAAGAATTTGATCTTATCGACATCGAAGACGATGCAGAATTCGAAGCAGCTGCTGCAGAATTTGACAGACTCGTTGCAGAAGAATAATTTAAAACATAAAAAACTCCGGACATTTGTCCGGAGTTTTAATTTGCCAAAATTACTTAGAATGATCAACTACATACTGAACTACCTTATCGTTCATAACCATAAGCTTAAGATATGGCAAGCCATAGTGTTCTTCTGATGAAGAATAATCGCTTGTTCCTGTTTTGCGGGTGAAGTAATCAGCAATATCACCTTTTGTTACTTTAATGTTGAGCTGTTCAGCAGCTGCCTGAAACATTAATGCAGTGATAGCCATGTTCTTCACATCATCAATATAAGTTTCTATCATCTGATCAGCGCTTTCAAAGCCTTCGACCTGAAGCAACGTTGATAAATCAACTCCATAATATGCTGCATTGTCATCTAAGCTTGCTTTTGTGCAGCTCTTCTGATGATTTAAAACTTCATCAGGAATGCTGCTGCAAGTTGAATTTTCAAAGAGATAATTTTCAACCCATGTTGTAACCTGAGTTTCAACAATAGATTCGGCAAAATATTCTCTTATGTCTGCTACCGTATTAAAACCTGAATCTCCAAAGTTTTCTGCAACGAATTCATCAGTAAGCTCTGGATATACTGTCTCTTCAATGTAGTTAATTGTTACTACAAATACCGCATCCTTTCCAGCAAGGTCTGGGTTATTTGAATAAGTATCTGGGAATGTAACATTTACATCAAATGTTTCGCCAGCCTTATGTCCAATAATCTGAGTAAGAAAGTCATCGATAAAGTTTTGAGCGCCCGCAATAACAGACTGACCTGTTGCTGTACCGCCATCAAACTGAACTCCATCGATTGAACCTGAATAATCAATGTTTACGGAATCCCCATCAGCGATTGCTCTGTCAGTAATTTGATTTACTGTTTTATATGATGAAAGCAAAGAATTAATCTGTGATTGGATTGAACTTTCATCAGCAACTTTTTCAGATGCAGAAATTTCGATTCCCTCAAGCTCTGGCAAAGCAATATAATCACTTGCCTTTAAATTATATAATCCGTCTTCATTAAGGCCCTGGCTATATGCTGAAAGAACAGCTTCTTTGCCACAAGCAGCGAGGGCAAGAATCATAATGCATACAAGTAAAACGCTTATAATCTTTTTCATTTTAAGATCTCCTTTATATTTTCAGCCGCTTTTTGGGACATCCCAGGGACAGCAGCAAGCTCATCTATTGTAGCACCTTTTATCTTATCAATACTACCAAATTTTCTAAGAAGTGCAATCTTACGTTTTTCACCAATACCAGGAACAGTGTCAAGTTCAGATTTAAGCATATTCTTCCCTCTTACGCTGTGATGATATGCAATGGCAAATCTATGTACTTCTTCTTGAATACTGCCACAGTATGCATAAAGATCTGGATAGTCTCGCAAATTAATCTTCTGTCCGCTAAACAGAATATCTTTAGTTCTATGTCTATCATCTTTAACAAGACCTGCAACTGGAATCTGACTAAGATTTAATTCTCTTAGCACCTCGAGCGCTGCATTAACCTGTGGTTCGCCACCATCCATAAGAATTAAATCTGGAAGTTCATCGCCACCGGTAAGCCTTCTTGTTAATACTTCCTGCATATTAGCAAAGTCATTGTTGCCCTGATGAAGTTTATATCTTCGATATGCAGTCTTATCAGGATGACCATCTCTAAAGACAACCATTGCACCTACGGCATCGATGCCACCAATATGCGATATATCAAAGCTTTCGATTCTATGGATTTCTTCTGCCATATCTTTTCCAAAGACATGAACAAATCCATCCTTGATTCCAACCTGCTTTTGTTTCTGATTAAGTTGAATGATGTGCGGATCTTGGTAATGCTTAAGGTCTCTAAGCATGCCCTGAATCTCTTCCACAGCCTCGATATAATCTCTATATGCCGCAGCCTGCTCATAGTCCATATTATCAGAGCAGTTCTGCATTGAAGCTGAAAGCATTTCTAAAATTTCAGCATCGTCACCATCTAAAAAAGCTATCGCCTTATCAATTCTCTTTTTATATTCTTCCTTGCTTACGCGCTTAAGGCACACAGCATCGCATCTATCAATATGATAGTTAAGACATGCCTTATGATTTGCAGAAAATTCTGTCTGCCTACATCTTTTAAGTTTGTAGGTTAAATTTAAAAGATCGATAACCATATCCAAATAAGCTACGAATGGGTATGGCCCAAAGTAACGAGCTCCGTCTTTTAAGAGCCTCCTCGTTTTAATGATAATTGGATAATCATCTTGAACTGTCACTTTGATATATGGATAAGTTTTATCATCTCTAAGAAGAATATTGTATTTAGGATGATACTGTTTTATAAGTCGACATTCCAAAATCAAAGCATCAACTTCGCTTGCGCAAGTGACATACTCGAATTTTTCGATATGCTCTACCATCTTGCGAACTTTTTCGGGTTGATTCTTTGGAGACTGGAAATACTGTCTTACTCTTCGCCTAAGCGAAACAGCTTTCCCTACATAAATAATCTGCCCCGTCTTGTCTTTATGAATATAGACTCCGGGGCAGTCAGGTAACTTTTTTAATTCTTCTTGGATATTAAAGTTCATCTTTTGAACGACCGTGATAAGTTTTTTCCCACTCTTTTCTCAATTGAGATTCCTGAGATTCAAGCTGAGCACGGCGAGCTGCGCGAGCGGCTTTACGTTTCTCGGTCTTTTTTCGATCGTAAAGAATATATATACCAACAATTAATACTAATGCCAATAATATGATGAGCATGATAACCAAAATCTTCATGAACAAGCTTCCGCCTAAATCTGGGAAGTGCCAATCGATTCCGCCCTTAGCCTCAACAGCTTCTTTTGCAGTAATATCATATTCAGAAACAACAGTTTTTCCGTCTAAAATCTGAAGCTTGCCGACCACGTCGCCAACAGCAACCGGAGCCTCAACTTTATCATTAATGACAATCTTTGTATCGAGTGTGCTTGCATTAACATCATTAGAAACTGTTGCGAGATTGCTTGCTGAAGGAACTTCAATTGCAACTGTCTTTGCTTTACCGCCCTTTACCTTAACACTTTCAGGAATTTCAGCAGGAGCACTAACACTTACTGTCTTAAAGTTTTCAAAGCCCCAATCAAAGAGTGCAATTGTATCTGTAAATCTTGCATCCCCTTCACTCTTCATTACAACTGAAAGAAGAGTTGTGTCTCCGCGAGTTGCGGCAGCAGTCAAGCATTCACCAGCAGCTGCTGTGCTTCCTGTCTTAATACCGATGCATCCTTCATATTTATAGTTGCCATCAGCAAGAAGAGCATTTGTTGTCTTAAAGTATCTTTCAGAAGTTTTGTTTGTTACAGGAATTGTAAATTCGGTTCTTGCAACAATTCTCGCAAAGACTTCGTTCTGCATGCAGTATGTTGCAAGCTTTGCCATATCTTTTGCTGTTGTGTATTGATTTTCATCGTGAAGTCCGTTTGGATTTACGAAATGTGTATTTTCAAGGCCGATTTCGGCAGCCTTTGCATTCATCATATCGGCAAATGCCTCGACAGTTCCTGCCGCCTTTGTTGCAAGAACAACTGCAGCATCGTTTCCAGAGATAACCATCATGGCGCTTATTAAAGTACCAGTGTTGATTTCTTCTCCGGCGTACAGACCAATTTTATCACCTGTGATTCCGTTAAGATCTGCTCCATTAGCTGTGATGTATTCTGAAAGATCCAGGTTCTCAAGAGCAAGGATGCAAGTCATCATCTTTGTCATGCTTGCTGGATACATCTTTGCATCAGCGTTCTTTTCTAAAAGCACCGTTCCTGTAGACATGTCAATTAGCAGAGCCGATTCTGCAACAAGATCAGGTTCTGCACTAATAGCAAAGCTTGGTACTGCTGAAAGCAGCATCGCAATTATTAATAATAATGTTAAAAATCTTTTCTTCATAATTTATAATTTAGTTTTCAACTGCGCAAGAGCTTTGGCTCTATGGCTGAATTCATTCTTTACTTCTACGCCTAATTCTGCAAATGTTTTTTCATAACCATCTGGGATAAATATGCTGTCATATCCAAAACCCATAGCACCTTTTTCTTCCGGAGCAATGCTGCCATAGCAATATCCTTCGCAAACTTCTTTCTTGCCATCAGGATATACAAGTGTGATTACGCAAATGAAATATGCTTTTCTTTCTTCTTTAGTCTTTGCATTTCGCTTTTCAAGTTCAGCGAGCACTTTTTTTCTATTAGCCGCATCATCACCGTGGTCTCCGGCATAACGAGCAGAATAAACTCCTGGCTCACCGTCTAAAGCTTCAACAAAAAGACCTGCGTCATCAGCAATGGTTGGCAGACCTGTAAGCTGCATAACAGTCTTTGCTTTAATAAAAGAATTTTCTTGGCATGTTGTACCGTCTTCAACGATATCTAAATCTGCCAAGCCAACATCAGCCATTGATTTAATCTCAATGTCAAAATCTTTTACTAGCTCATTGATTTCTGCAAGCTTACCCTTGTTTTGGGTAGCCATAATTATTTTTATTCCCATTTATAGTATTTTATCTCTTAAACTGATTAAAAGCGAGTAAAATCTGCTAAGCCCTGTCTTCCTTAGTGATTGCGCCACCGAGATTGAAGGTATTTTTCTCTAATTCTGCAAGAATGTTCTTTAGCTCGGACATTCTTTCAGAAGAAATTTCTGCTCCGACAGCAAGATTTGTATTATATAAAATCTTTTCGAGCTCTTCATGCATTACAGAAATTCTCATTCTAAGACTGTCTACGTCTTCATCAGTTGCGAATGCAAATTCAGCACTCTCAATAGAAGTTGCTTCATCTGTTTCTAAATCATATTCATCATAGCCATGAACTACTTCACAGTCCCAACCACGATTCTTCTTTACAAAATCAGCAAATGCTTCCTTTGAATCGAGCTCGCCATGAACTAAGAAAATCTTTTTAGGCTGTTTTTCGAAACCACTAAGCCAAGCAAATAAGGAATCTCTATCAGCATGTCCGCTAAACCCTTCAAGATTGTGAATCTGTGCAGCAACGCTAATTTCTTCACCGAATAAGCTTACTGCATCAGCGCCTTCGATAAGTCTACGGCCCAAAGTTCCTTCTGCTTGATATCCGACAAAGACTATACTATTCTTCTTACTCCATAGATTGTGCTTAAGATGGTGACGAATTCGCCCCGCATCACACATACCAGAAGCAGAAATTATAATCTTCGGGTTTGGATCAGCATTTATTGCCTGAGACTCTTCCGAAGTCTGAGAGAATGTAAGGTTTTTAAAATCTAATGGATGATCTCCATGAAGAATATATTCACGAGTCGCCTCGTCATATACCTGAGCATTATCTCTAAAGATTTCTGTAGCACGAATAGCCATTGGGCTATCAACATATACAGGGACATTTTTTAAAGCATCATGCATTGGCCCTGTGCCGTCATATACTTTATTAAGTTCATATAAAAGCTCTTGAGTTCTTCCTACCGCAAAGCTTGGAATTACTACGTTTCCGCCACGCTGAGTGGTCTCAACTGCAATGCTCAAGAGCCTGCTAATGCTTGTTGCGTTTTCTTCATGAAGTCTGTTGCCGTATGTTGTTTCCATAACAACAAAATCAGCTTTATGGATAATCTTTGGATCATTAAGGATTGGCCTTCCGTTCATTCCTAAATCTCCAGAGAATACTAACTTTCTTGTTTCTCCGTTTTCTTTGCAAAAAAGTTCAATGATTGCGCTTCCTAAAATATGTCCCGCATCATTAAAAACAACTTTCATCTGATTATTAAGTTCAAGAAGTTGATCATAACGAACAGGTTTAATCAATCCAACAGTATCTTCTACGTCGTGTGTTGTGTACAAAGGATCAACTGCGGGCTTGCCTGCACGCATATTTCTCTTTGATTGCCACTCTGCATCTTGTTCATGAATATGAGCAGAATCGAAAAGCATAACAGAAAGTAAATCGGCAGTTGCATCACTCGCATAGATTGGTCCTTTAAAACCATTCTTAACAAGCAAAGGCAATCTGCCGCAATGGTCAACATGTGCATGAGAAACAACTACACATTCTATTTCAGCTGGATTGAATGGAAAATCTTCATGATTTAAAGCTTCCATAGCCTTGCCACCTTGGAACATGCCGCAGTCCAGCAAAATCTTGTGTTCGGTTGTACTTACCAAATGGCAGCTTCCAGTTACTCCGGTTGCTGCACCGCAAAACTTGATTTTCATTTTAAAACCTCGCTTATGCAATTGGAGCGGATGAAGGGAATCGAACCCTCAACTCAGCCTTGGGAAGGCCGCATTTTACCACTAAACTACATCCGCATTTATCTCATACTTTCAACTGATACTGGCTTGTAATTAAACTTAGAAACAAGAGCCTTTGTTAAGCTCATCTTATTATCTGCAGCAACAGTTAAAATTGATATAGCTTCCTCTGTTTTAAGCAACAGCGGGAAGAGTTTTGCATTTCCATTTTCGGTCAAGAACAATACATTGTATTCTTCCTTTGGAGTGCTCATGAGATAACGTATATATTGTTCGTTTTCTCCGGTAATATCTTCTGCAAATAAAGTCCATGCCTGATTGCTCTGGCGAAGCGCTTCAACCATCTTTGACAGTGAGATTCTTCTCTTTGGAGCATGGGCAAATGCACAACAAACAAATGTAGCTAAATATTCATTTGCAGAGCGCATAGATTTAATATTATTTTCCTCACAAACCAAATCGAGATATTTGATCAAAGAATCATACAGTCTCTTTGATGACATCTCAATTTGTTCCCATGCAGATTTAACAAAAATTTTAGCATCTTCAATTCCGAATCTTGTGTACTCTCCGCCCATAAGGCAAACATTAGCAGCAAGATCCGCAACATCGTCTTCCGCATAGCCTGGTTTGCAATGCTCAAAATCAATACAATAAAGTTCTCTATTTTCAGTCAAAATGAAGTCACTAAAATCCATATCTCCTAATGAGATATGAAGTACATCTCTAAACTTTCTATACCAATTAAAGAATATATTTGAATATTCAATAAACTCCATAGGGTCCTTCATTGCTCTATGGATAACGTCATTGAAATTCTCTCCCTTAATGTAAGTATGACCAATAACGCCGTCCCAAACTCCGGTGATTTCCGGAGCAAGCCCTTTACCCTTAATCTTTTCGTAAATGCTGGATTCCCTAACGAAATCTATACGGTTATCGAAAGTTTTTATTACTTTGTCACCTTGAAATTCTACTTTATTACTCATAATTATTTGGTGTACCTGACAGGGCTTGAACCTGCGGCCTTCAGAGTCGGAGTCTGACGCTCTAATCCAGCTGAGCTACAGGTACAAATTTAACTAATCTTTTCCTATTTTATTCTGTGAATATATTGCTCCGCCTAAAATTAATGCTGCGCCAATCCACTGAAGCACTGACAATTTTTCGTTCAAGAAGAAAAATGAAAACAGCACTGCAGAAGCAGGATCGATGTATCCTAATATCGCCTGGCTTTGTCCCGTTACATGCTTAATGCTTGAAAAGTGCAAGTAATATGCAAGCGCAGTATGAACAATGCCTAAGATAAGAAGAATTATAATGCTCTTCTTATCTAAATGAGCAAGCTCTCCGTTATAATTTGTTAATGTGTAAAATACCATTACCAAAGTTGCGCCAAGAAGCTGAATGTCGGTTAATACTAATCCATCAATCTTACCAAGGCTCTTATTAGCTTTGTTAATGAATATTACAAATGCATACAAAATGGCTGCAGCAAATGCCAGAGCAAAACCATGCTTAGGGTCGACTCCGCCAACCTGAAGGCCATTAATTAATAGCATGCCTATAATAACCATCACTATACCTATAATTTTTCTTTTGCTCAGCTTTTCTCCCAAGAAAAGCATGCTAAGAATGATTACTAATATAGGTTGTGTGTAATATATCAAAGTCGCTGTACTTACATATGTATATTTATATGCATCAAACAGCAGCAGCCAATTGACTCCAATAACAGCACCGATTAACAGCAACAGAATAAAGCTTCCGATTGGAACTTTAGCTTTTGCTTTTCCAGTTGCAAGAAGCACCAAGAACAATGCAAGGCAGCCGATTCCTGCGCGGATGGAAACAATCTGAGACGTTGGGATGCTAAGCTGTGTAACAAAGATTCCCAAGCTTCCGTATATAAGCATTGAAATTACAATCTTAATTTTTGGATTCATTTGTTCCCTCGAAAGTATATCCAACAACTATGAACGGCATGATGTGTTCATTCGTATCATCCACGCCATAAAAGTTCTTAAGATAGTCTTTCCAATCAGCTAAGTAAACATTGTAGCAATATGTCTCTGCCTGACCTTCGCGAGTCTTTAGTTCAACATGAACTACATAATCATAATCAGCCTCATCAGTTGATTTAATAACTTTTGCAATACTTGCATCAAAATTATCAACGCCAAGCGGTATTAAATCAATTACGCCACTTCCTGGATCTGCCGAAGCAGAATAGCTATCACGATAACTTGGAGTATTATTCTTATTCCAAGTTTCATAAAGAAAAGTCTTTGCGAAATCGAGCATAATATCCCACTTTAAGTGGTAGACTCCGGCAACATCGATGCTGGCATAGTCTTCAATGTTCTCGTAAGATGAAACTACTATGGCAACAATGTTCCAGAATTCTTCCGCCCCAATATCAACATAGTCAATTGTGTTTCCATTTATGTGATTATACTCAACAAATTGAAGAATCGGTTTTGCCATGCTTTCAATTTCAGCATAAACTGGATCGTTCTGGTCAAGCACAGAGCCATCTACCTCATCTTCGTATTCAATAGTATCGATTTTTTGTGAACCGCATGCGGCCAAACCCAAAATCATTACCAAAATAAGTAAAATACTAAGAACTTTTTTCATACACTATATTTTATTGTTTTTTACCTCTATAGTCAAATTGATATAAAAAATTCATATATTTAGTAGATAATGCTCACAAAAGTCTACATATTGTGATATACTTAGGGTACTATGGTTTTTAATAGCATCACTTTTATATTCTGGTTTTTACCTGCATTTTTAATACTGTTTTACATATGTAAGCTGCCAATCAGAAACGCTTTTGTTCTCTTGGCAAGTTTTCTCGTATGCGCATGGGGAGATGAACAAAGTCTCAATTTTCTATTAGGCTTTATTATTGCTAACTGGGCGTTTGGTCTTTTACTTGAAAAACACAAGAACGCCTTATCCCTTACAGTAATTTGTGACATTGCCTTCCTCTGCATCTTTAAGTATTTCGGCTTATTCGAAGGAATTCCTTTCGGGCTCTCTTTTTACACACTCAGCGGAATTTCATATTGCTGTGATGTTGCACGCGGTAAATCAAAAGCAGCAAGAAATCTAGGAAAGCTTGCATTATATTTAGCATTCTTCCCTAAGCTTTGCATGGGCCCAATCGTTCAGTATCAAGACTTCGATAGACAATTCGGTAGTGAATGTATTAACGCTCAAGCAACAGCTGACGGTTTATTCAGATTCACAATCGGTCTTGCAAAAAAGATTATCATCGCTGGGTCTTTAGTAGATTTAACAACCTACTGCTGGATCGATGCTCCTCAGTCCGTTGCATCTGCATGGCTTGGACTTATCGGATTTTCCCTTCAGCTCTACTTTGACTTCTCTGGTTATTCAGATATGGCCATTGGTTTATCACAAGTATGCGGCTACAGATTCAAAGAGAACTTCATCTATCCTTACCAATCAACAAGTCTTTCAGAATTCTGGGGCCACTGGCACATATCACTCGGGGCATGGCTTAAAGAATACCTGTACTTCCCTCTTGGCGGAAACCGCAATGGCAAATTTAGAACTTATTTCAATTTATTCTTAGTATGGATTGCAACAGGCGTTTGGCACGGAAATAATCTCAGCCTTATTTGTTGGGGACTTTTCCTCTTTATATTTGTAAGCCTTGAACATGGATTGAAGCTGAAAGGAAAGATGCCAAAAGTTATTGGATTATTATTAACAGACTTCATCGTTGTAACAGGCTGGGTATTCTTCAACTCACAGACAGTTCCTGAAGCAATCCAGTACTTCGGCTACCTCTTTGGTCTGGCAGAAACCGGAGTCAGCGGAATCGCAAAGATGTACTTAAACAACAGTTGGCCAATACTCGCTGTCGCAATTATCGGCGCAACATCTCTGCCTCAAAAATTAGTTAATAAAGTCTTCAAAAAAGACTCTGGAATAAAAACAATCGCTAAATGCATATTTATGCTTGCACTCCTTTGTGCATCGGTTGCATTTATCGTTTCACTCGGCTACACGCCATTTATTTATGAAAGCTTCTAGGAGGGCTTAATGAAAAACTCAAAACTTCATAGTTATCCTATAATAGTCTTATTCATGGCGTTCTTAGTC
Organism: Anaerovoracaceae bacterium; assembly: GCA_045616685.1. Lineage (GTDB taxonomy): Bacteria > Bacillota > Clostridia > Peptostreptococcales > Anaerovoracaceae > UBA1764. The sequence goes on along the minus strand of JAZLHF010000010.1, from coordinate 28,116 downwards.
GCAGTGCTATGTATCTCAATCATGACAGAACCTCAGGAATATAACAGCAAGGAAGAAAAGGCTCTTGCTCAGCATCCAAAGATATATGAATGCGAAAGCTGGAATGAATTCACGATTGCCTGGGATGCATTTGTGTCAGATCAGTTCCCTGGCAGAAATGAAATCATTTCCGCAAAACACGAAAGTGAAACAAATGTTGAGGGCGATACCATCGTTGATGAAGTATATATATTAAGTACAGATTACTTATTTACCTATACCTGGCCAACCCAAAACAAGGATGTCCAAAATCTGATGGAATCAATAGTTGCCAAGCGTAAAGAATGCGGACTTCCATTCACCTACATCGTAGTTCCACAAAAGAACTTAATATTAGGTGAACAGGAAGAAAGTGTTGATATCTCAGTTGATGAAACAAATACGGCGAGAATACTCTCAGCACTTGATGCCTACAGCATTCCGAAAATCGATTGCTGCAGCTACATCAGAAATTTCCCACTTAGGGAACGTGCAAACTTCTTCTATAAGACAGACTTTCACTGGAATGAATACGGCGCATATGTTGCAGCAGACTATATTGCGCAAAACCTTGCAGCAACCCGCACAATCAGAAAGACGTCTATTCCAAAAGATTTTGACTTCATTTGGACAGATCTTACAGGTCTTGCTTACTTAGGAGATTTACAGAAGAGATTCTCAGAAGAAGTTACTGTAGAAGAATACATTCCATTCTATGTTGCTGTTGATGGAGAAAACTTCAAGTACTACACAGAACTGGATGGAGAAGAAGTTCCAAGAAATACAATTGTTGCTTCAGGCCTTGACACAAACCCACTTGATTACAACAAGCTTTCAATTTATAACCTTGGATACTTAAGAGTAGAAAATCCAAATGCATCAGAAGACAAGCATGTATTAATCTTAAAAGACAGCTATGAATGCTGCTTAACAGATTACTTCAGCGAAATGTTTAAAGAAATCGACATCGTCGACCCAAGATCAAATTGCCCAGACTTCGATACAATCGTCGAAGAACGCGACATCGATCTTGTACTGATGCTTTACCATAATAGCAATGTCAGCCAGGAACTTATTGATTATTTAAACAAGTAATAAAAAGCGGCGGTTGGCAATACGAACAAGCACTAAGGTGTTTGCAAGTGTTGCCAACCGCCGCCTTTTATTTTTTATTTATTCAGTTTCAATATTTACGCTAAGTGGCTGCTTTTTAAAGAACATATCATATATCATCGGAATAATATACAGCGTCATAAACGTTGCATAAGCAAGTCCGCCCATGATAACCACAGCCATTCCTCCACCCATCTGAGAGCCAATATCTTGGCTTATAACGAGTTTACTCATCGCAAGAATAGTTGTTAAAGCAGTCATAAGAATAGGTCTCATACGGGCTTTCCCGGTCTCTACAAGGGCCTCTCTACGGTCCATTCCCTCTATTCTAAGCTGGTTAACGTAATCTACGAATACAATACCATTATTAACTACGGTACCCATCAAAATCGTGAATCCCATGAGCGACATTATAGACAATTTTTCACCCATGATAATCAGGCCTGCCATACCTCCGGTAAACGCCAACGGAATTGTGAAGAGTACGATAAATGGTGAAAGCAGACTCTGGAACTGAGCAACCATTACAAGGTAGATGAATAAGAACCCTAAAGCGATAAGCTTGGACATTTGAACAACCATGTTCTCAATTGATTCAGATTCACCTGACAGCTCAACCCTATAGCCAACAGGTGCATCATATTCTTCGATAAGAGGTTTTAGTTCTCTTGCAAGAAGTGTCGCGTTCTCGCCCTCTCTTACCGTAGCACTTACTGTCATATAACGGCTGTTATTTGTTCTCTCAAGTGTTGCTAAAGTCTTCTCTTCTTTTATTTCTGCGAAATCTTTAAGGAAGTATGTCTTTACCGTAGTGTTTCCATCAGAGTCTTGCCCATATATATCAAATGAATATGTTAAGACATTCTCTTTTGTAATAGGCTTTGTTGCATCCTGAATTTCAATTTCCATATCGATTCCATCGATAGTAATTGTCGTGGATTTAACCGTATCGGAAATTCGGCCTGAGAGGTCGGCATATACCTGAGCGACAGATAGACCGTAAGACATTGCCTTATTCTTATCGATATAAACATGAACTACATCATCGCCTTCTTCAAGCCCGTTAGAGATATCTTCATATCCATCAACCTTAGCGATGATGTCCATCAAGTCTTCAGTAATATCAGTTACTTTTTCGATATTCTGTCCATATACATAGATGGAAAGACCTGACCCTGTGAGCATTGAAACATCCATTTCATTAGCAGAGATAGAAATCTCACAATCTATATCAGCAGTCACATCTTTAATTTCTTTGACCATTCTCTTGATTTCTTTTTCAGAAGGATTATCCCCCTCAAGAAGAACATAGCAAAGATATGAATTATATGCGCTGGTGCTTCCCGAAGCTGAAGAGTTAAACATTGAGAGCATACTTTCGGATGTCATTGCGCTTGCTGTTTCAACGCCGTCAACACTTGATACTGCCGTAAGTACTTGGTCTGCAATTTCGTATGCTTCGGCCCTCGTTTTTTCTTCATCAACAATAACTGTGATAGCTAAAGGCTCAGCATACATATCAGGAATCATAACAATGCCCATCTTAACAATAATTAAGATAGCTGCAGCAAGAAGTCCAACAGTAACTGCCATTGGAATCTTCTTATGGTCAAGGCACCAATTAAGAGACTGACCATACCTATCCATGAGTTTATCAAACTTTTCGTGCGGCTTTTCAGTGCTGCTCTTAAGAAGAGTCGAGCCTGCGGCAGGAACAACAGTTAAAGCAACAAGAAGTGATGCTACCAAACAGAATACAACGCTGGCTGCCATTGGAATAAGCATTTCCTTGACAAGCCCTGTTGTAAAGATCATTGGCAAGAATACGCAAATTGTTGTCAGCGTCGATGAAATGATTGGCGCAGCCACCTGCTTTGCGCCGACTACGGCAGCCTTATTTGCAGGCATACCTAAAGTCTTAAGTCTGTAAATATTTTCGATAACTACGATGGAGTTATCTACCAACATGCCGACGCCCAGAGCTAAACCTGCAAGCGACATGATGTTAAGCGAAATATTTGTGAAGTATAGGCAAACGATTGCAAGCAGTACTGAAAGCGGAATACTGATTGCTACAACGATTGTTGGCTTAACATCCTTTAAGAACCATGCGAGAATGATAATTGCAAGGAAAGCACCGATAATCATGCTTTCAAGGATGCTGCTTGTAATTAAGCTTATATAATCTCCCTGGTTAAAGAATGCTACGCTATGAAGCCCTTCGAATTTTGTCTCAAGCTCTTTAGCTGCTTCAACAACGCTGTCGCCTACCTCCTTTGTGGAAGCTGTGCTTCCTTTATATACAGCAAGAAGAATGGCCTGCTCGCCATTAATCTTTGCATATGAATCTTCTGAATTATCAATTACTGTAACGTCAGCAACATCGATTACGCTAATATCACCGATTTCATCGATATGAGTTAAAACTGTATTCTTTAAATCTTCAAGTGAAGATATATTTTCACCGACCTTTAAAAGCCAACTATTATCGTTTTCATCATCGATATAACCAGCAGGCATCTCAAAGTTTTGAGCATAAATCAGCTGTGCTAAAGTGCTAAGTTGAAGAAGTTCATCAGCATTAGCAGATTTAAGTGCAACTGCACGCTGCTTATAATATGTGTCTAAAGAATCATAATATGATTCCCAACTGTCATCGAGTTGCTCTTGGCTGTCATCAAGCTGCCCTGGAACATCCTCTAAAGCCTCACGCGCCTTATCAAGCTGCTCTTGCGCTGCATCAAGCTGACTTTCACCAGATTCAATCTGCTCCTTTGCCATCTCAAGCAGGCTAAGTGCACTAGTAAGGCTTGCGTTTGCATTCGCCCAGAGCCCTGACCAAGAAGACTTAATTGTGTACCACTGTTCATCAGTAAGTGTAGTTGCTGTCCATTTAACCTTTTTAAGGTTTGCGGATTCGCGGAGCATATTGTATGCAGAGATGATCTGGTTAAGGCCAGATACTGTTGAATTAAGACCGGTTAATCCTGCCTCAACTGTTGCAAGCTGCGCTTCTAATTCAGCCTTTACATCTGGGTCAGTTTCAGCAGCAATCGACTCTTTCAAATAGGCAATTCCCTCTTTTGCCTCAGTAATCTTAGCCGGTATTTCGGTTATGCTTGTAATCCCAGCTACTGCCAAGCCACTATCAATCTTATAGAACTGACCGCTCATATCAGCAGCCTGTGCTATCTGAGCCTGAGCTTCTTCTAAGTCATCGATATTGTCTTCGATTTCGCGCTTGCTTTTAGCAAGATCTTTTACATTGTCTTCGTATTCTTCAACGCCGTCATAATATTCTCTCCACTGATCTGGGAGATCTGCGCGTGCATCATCGATTTGCTGCTGTGCATCATCAAGTTGCTCTTTAGCATCGTTTAATTTTCCTAAAGCCTTAGCAAACGCTCTATTAGTCTTTGCGAGAATCTTATCGTTTAAAGCTGTAACCTTTTCTTCATTAAGCTGAATATGAATTGTCTGTTCAACAAGCCCGATATTAGTAACACTTGCAACTCCGTCAACTCTTTCAACAGCCGGAACAATCTCATCTTTTGCAAATGAAGTTAATTCGTAGATGTCTTTCCCATCATATTCAAAGCCTACATATGCCGTAGCAAGCATATCTGCAGAGACTTCAATAATAGACGGTGTGCCAACATCATCTGGAAGAGTTGCTTCTACTGGGTCAAGCGCGCTGAATACTTTTACAAGTGCACTGTCCATATCGGTATCATCTTCGAATTCGAGTTGAACCATTGAATAGTTTTCTGCACTAGTTGAAGAAACAGTTTTTACGCCATTAACCGTACCAAGAGCCTCTTCTATAGGAATAGAAACATCAGCCTCTACCTTTTCTGGTGAAGCCCCTGGATAAGTTGTAACGACAATTAAATATGGCAACGAAATATTAGGTAGTAAATCTGCTGTCATGTTCACAAGACTTACTACACCAAGTGCGATTACCATAATTACCGCAACAAGCACTGTATAAGGTTTTTTGACGCTTTGTTTAATCATCTATTTTTCCATTAAAATATTTCCCAACATACTATTATAGATGATTTTCCCTGAAAATACACTAAAAAAGCACCCTTTCAAGGGTGCTTTTTAGCAAGTTTAAAGGCCCCAACTAGCGTTTGGGACTATGTGTTCTTTGTTAATTTTGGTGATTCTTCTTGCTTCATAATAGAAACGCTTGTCGTCAGCATTTCCCATTGAGAAGCTCTTTCTAACTAGACATCCATTATTATTTACATCTGCAAATAAGCTGTCTTTGTCATATTTTCCCCAGCAGATTGCCAAGCTGTGATTCGGATCCTTAGCCTCGAGCCTTATTGCGACTTCGGCACCATGAATATAATCAATGGATGCCTCTGGATGATTTGCTAAATAATCATCAAGTTTAGGCTGAAGCTCTTGAAGGCTTGGAGGATTCTTTGCATCAAAGCCAAGCTCTTCTTGAATAGCCTTTGGATCAACTCCATAAAGAATTCTGTGAATTGGCTCGAAATGCATCGCATCATCATAAAGATTTACAAGTTCAACAAGTGCAAATCTTGCTGGATGATTTTCTCTTTGAGCCTCAGGAATAAATTTCTTGAAATGATTCCAATGAGCTTTTGCTGCAGCAAGGCTATGATTGCCATCGCCAACTGCAAACAGCATTCCGCTCCCCGCCTCTTTTTTTAACGCAACGAGAATATCTGCAATATTATCAAGCTGGTCTTCTTTATCAACGAAATATCCAGTCAAGTGGCCGGAGTCTTTCATTAAATCAAAATCGTATGCTTTATTTTCTGTGCAATCAGACTCGAGTAATTTGTTAAGTCTGTCAGTCTTATCTGCATAAAGCATTAAGATATGAGGAACTTCAAGTGGAGCCTTAGCTCTAATCTCCTGCCTTGGCGGAATTCTTTCAACAACAGTTTTTTCAGTTGCCTTAATGAGTGCTTTGTTACCTTCTTGATAGTCATATTCTTCAAGATCGATTGCAAGCACAAGCCCTTTACGAATCTCCCCCGACTTAAGAGTACGCTTAACATACATCATGCCAGGACCAAGTTCTTCCAAACTTCCGTTTACAAGGAAAAACTTCATATTTGCAGCAAGCAGCTCTTTATGCATTTGATGCTCTTCGCTGTTTGGTTTTCCGGTTTTCTTGTCAAGCCAGCACTCGGGCATAACATAATATAGCGTTGATGCCTCTTTGCCAACAAATTCTTTTACTTCGTCCCAGTATTCTGGCTGAGAAGTATATTGGTCGCAAGCAATACATGCATATTTTGTATGATCTAATCTCTTAATTGGAATTATGAGCTCTGGCACAATTACGCCAACGCTTCTTAACTTTTCTTGATAGTTCATATTACTCAATTACTCTGACTTTGATTACACCATCAATCTTTTCAATAACATCAGCAAGACTCTTTGGAACTTCTTCGTTGAAATCCATGATCGTATACGCGATGTCGCCTTTAGCTTTATTAACAAGGTTTTCAATATTAAGACCGTGTGTGACAACGCTATCTGTCATCTTGCCAAGCATACCAACCTTGTTCTTATGGATGATACAAATTCTTGCGCCTTCTGCACGAGCAAAGCTTACATCAGGAAAGTTAACTGAATTTGTGATATTTCCATTTTCAATATAATCGATTGTCTGGCGAGCAGCCATGATGCTGCAGTTGTTTTCTGCTTCCGGAGAGCCAGATGCAAGATGAGGTGTTACGATAACATCATCACGCTGTGCCTCTCTTGGTGTTGGGAAGTCTGTGGCAAATCCGGCAAGCTTACCGCTATCAAGCGCGCCGCATACTGCATCATTATCAAGGATCGGGCCACGAGCATAGTTAATAAGATATGCTCCGTCCTTCATCTTGGCGATTTCTTTTGCGCCAATCATACCCTTTGTGTTTGAATTAAGAGGAACGTGGACTGTAACAACATCGGAACTTTCGAGAAGCTCGTCAAGTTCTGTTACAAATTTTGCATACTGTGAAAGTTCTTGAAGCTTTGCATGTCCAAGGAATGGGTCATATGCGACAACCTTCATGCCTAAAGCATAACAAGATCTAAGCATCAAAGAACCGATTGCGCCTGCTCCGATAACACCGATTGTCTTTCCTAAAATTTCTGGGCCGCGGAACTTTTCTTTTCCGCTTTCAACCGCGCCACCAGCAGCAATGTCTTTATCGGAAAGCCCTTTAACCCAATTCATCCCAGGAATCATATTTCTCATTTCAGCAATCATTGCTGCAATGGTCATTTCTTTAACTGCATTAGCATTTCCGCCAGGGCAATTGAATACGCAAACGCCCATGGTGGTTAGTTTGTCAATTGGAATAGTGTTGACTCCGGCGCCAATTCTTGTGACAACCTTGAGGTTATCGCCAAACGGTTCGTCGTGAAGCGGTGCAGATCTTACAAGAATTACGTCTGGGTTATCCTGTTGATCAGAAATATTATATTTATTTGCATCAAAATCTCTTAAGCCGATTTCTGCAACTTTATTGTATGTCTTAATTTTGTACATTTAATTATTCTCCCTTTCGAAGTTTTTCATGAAGTCTGCTAAATAATTTACGCCATCAACTGGCATTCCATTATATATAGAAGCGCGAAGCCCGCCAACAAGTTTGTGGCCTTTAATGTTGATGATATTATTTTCCTTTGCCTGAGCAATGAATTTATCTGTGAGTTCCTGGCTTGGAAGTGTGAACACAACGTTCGTAATGCTGCGATCTTCTCTTGCAACAGAATTCTTATAAATTGCTGAGCTGTCAATTAAATCATAAAGCATCCGAGCTTTAAGCTGGTTGCGTCTTTGCATTTCTGCAACACCACCCTGCTTTTCAACCCAATCAAACACGAGGCCTGCCATATAGATTGACCAACATGGCGGAGTATTGTACATACTCCCATTGTCAATCTGCGGCTTATAGCGAAGCATGATTGGAACGACGCTATCAACAGGATCGAGCAAAATATTCTTCTTAACGATTACAACGGTTAGACCTGCTGGGCCGATGTTCTTTTGAGCTCCGGCATAAATAAGATCGTAATCTTGAACGTCGATTTCTTTTCCTAAAATTGCTGAAGACCAGTCAGCAACAAGAAGTGCTTTTCCGTGCGCCGGAGTCTTATAATATGTAGTTCCGAAAATTGTATTATTTCCTGTGATATGCAGATACTTTGCATCAGATGGAATATCACTATCACTAATCTTTGGAATGTAAGTATATTTATCATCACGGCTAGAGCCAGCAACAATCACCTTGCCCCAGCGATTTGCTTCATCAATCGCCTTGTGTGCGAAATTGCCAGAGTCAACATACGCTGCAGTCTCACCTTGATGCATTAAGTTCATTGGCACCATGGAAAACTGGGTAGTTGCTCCACCCTGAAGGAAAAGAACTGCATAATCATCTGGTATATTCATTAAGCGGCGAAGAGAACTTTCGGCCCTATCAATGATGTCTTGATAGTTAGATGATCGATGAGACATTTCCATAACGCTGCAACCAGCGCCAGGATAACACAAAAGATCAACTTGAGCCTGCTTTAACACCTCTTCTGGCAAGGTTGATGGCCCTGCAGCGAAATTGTAAGAACGCTTTTCCATAGTAAACCTCAAACTAAAATCCGAAGGCGTGTACCTTCGGATTAATTTCTGAATCAATCAAGTCCTAAGCCACGCAAATTAGAGTTCCTTAGAGGAACTTGAGCATGAACATGATGAACTTAAAAGACAAATATTCTTCATAACATTAATATTTTAAGGCTAAATACCTTTTGTGTCAAGATTTATGGAAGCTTTGAAATTTCAAATAAATTTTCTTAATTTAATACTATCGTAATAGTATTATATCATTTTTAGGTGTAGAATATTTATGCTTAAGGCAAAACAAACCCATGGGGGCGTAAAGGTTTCGACGGGGGTGTGGAAGCCGGGTAAGCGAGCCGTAGTTGGCCCAGTCTACGTTAAACAGAGCTCGTTAAAAAGAAACGCTAAAACAAACAACAATTTCGCATACGCAGCAGCTTAGTCTGTTTGCTTAGCGCCCAACATTGGCGCACCGCGCGTCAGCCCATTGTCACCTGCAGCTTTGGAATCTGGCGTCGACTATGCAGGAAACCGTCTTAAATTTCTCGGTATAAGACGGGACTAACGAGATAGGTATTTAGCAGTCGTGCCGGCAGGCCTACTAAACGCCAAAGCTTAAACTACCGGATGCGCTCGGAGAAAGCCTTGTGGAAATGCTTTCGGACGCGAGTTCGATTCTCGCCGCCTTCACCAAAAAATTAAAGGCAGTAGATTGCGATAGAATGTCTGCTGTCTTTATTTTATGTTCAGAACCGACCAGATTTACATTCAAAATTTACAAAGGTGAAAACTATGCGAAACAAAAAAATTACTTTTACAGAAGAACTATCGGATTATTTTACAAACAGAGGCTTTTATGTCGTTCGGGAAAAGGATTTTGACCGCTATCTTGACGTTATGACAGACAGCTTTCTTAACTATCCGCTTATGAGATATGTAACCGGCGGATATGAATATGACAAAATCAGACTTTTTCAATGGTCATCCATCAAGGGCATGGGCAACAACAGTATAACCATTTCCGATTCAGAAAAGATTAATGGAATATTGTGCTTTTACAGACCTAATACAGAACCAGATCCCATGGCGTATGTCATGAACGGAGGATACAAATTTTTCTGGAAATTTGGATTCTTTCGCACTTGCAGAGCGGCTTTCTGTATGATAAAAATGGGAAATATCATGAAGAAATACATAAAACCGAACGATGTTTACATATATTTCCTAGCAACCGACCCAAACCAGCAAGGCAAGGGTGTTGGACATAAACTCGTGCAGGCGGTTGCTAATTACTGCTCGGAGAATGGTTGCGGTGTATATCTTGAAACATACGAAAGCAGTAATGTTGCATTTTACAAAAACTGCGGTTTTGAGCTTATGGAAACCGTTAATTTAAAGGCGAATTTTGAAATAAATTTGTATTCGTTTTATATGAAAGCAAAATGATGCGGCAACGAGTTTAACTATATAGCAAAGTAATGGTCCTAATCGCCTATTTTTAAGAAACAGGACCACTATTGCTATTTTTGTTACAATTATTTAGTTTGCCCACCACTGCAAATCCCCACTAAAGTCGGATTAAAGGTAAAGATTTGGGAAATTCTGGCTAAGAAGGTTTCCCGCCAGAAACTATACTTAACCTAAAAAAATAGGGGCTATCAACCTTAAGTTGATAGCCCTTTATTTTTTAAACATACACGATCTTTTTGCTAACGCCTTTTACATTGCGTAAACAATATCAAATGAAAGGCCAAGGAATTCTACGCCGCCAATCGTAAGTGCTCTGATGTCATTTTCCGAGTAGTCATCCATGTTTGCAATTTTAACATCTTCTGGAAGTGAAAATCTACCATAGAAGATTGGCCCATCATAATAAAAATCATAGCTTGTGCCATCATCAGTCTGTGTCCAACCTGAGTTGTAAAATCCCATATCTTCGAGTTCGCCAAAAGTCTTACCAACAAGAGCATCACAATCAGCCTGGGTTGGAACGAATTGAGTAATATCTGTAACTGTCATATCACTTAATCCTGAAAGGTATGCAATCTTTTGTTCATCACAATCTTCTGCATCCCATGGGATTGCATCTAATGCATCACAATCGGCTTGTGTCAAAGGAGCTTCAGCTTTATATACTTCGCTATAGTCATATTCACCTTCGCCAGTCTCTTTTAGGATTAATGCTTTAAATCCGCCATCAGCATCATAAACGTAACCCCTCATAGAAAAACCTTTGTCCAAGATTTCAGTAAGCGCATTTGCCTTTACTTCTGGTTTTTGTTCTTCTTTTGTACCGCAGGCACAAAATGAACAAATCATAACGAGTGCTAATAATAAAGAAATTACTTTTTTCATTTTTTTCTCCTATCTTATTCTACTTTTAATTTGTCTATCCATATTGCGCTTTGCATCGCGTTTTGCGAGATCTTCACGCTTATCATAAAGCTTCTTGCCTCGAGCTATCGCAATTTCCATTTTAAGCTTCCCTTTTGGGTTCATAAAAACTTGAACCGGAATAAGCGTTAACCCGTCTTGCATCAGCTTTTGATTGATTTTTCTAATCTCTTGCTTGTGCAAGAGAAGTTTCTTAGGACGCAGAGGTTCACTATTAAAGCGATTACCCTGTTCGTAAGGGCTGATGTTTACTCCGTAAACCCAAACCTCGCCCTTTTCATCTATTTTGGCAAAAGAGTCACGCAAACTAACGCCTCCGGCGCGAGCTGATTTAATTTCAGTACCGGTAAGCACAATGCCGGCCTCGATAACATCTTCAAAGAAGAAATCATGACGCGCTTTTTTGTTGCTTGCGATTAACTTTCCTTCCACTATAATTTCCCAATCTTACTGAATGGGTAGAGTCTAAATACAGCTTTACCCATTACTCTATTCATGTTGATAAAGCCTACTCGAGAGTCGCGGCTATCAGTTGAATTTTGTCTATTATCTCCCATACAGAAAAGTTCTCCTTCTGGGACAGTAACCTCACTCATGTCAGATGCTGTATATCCATCCTTTGTATATGGTTCATTAAGACCAACGCCATTGACATATACTGTTCCATCGTAAATTGCGATTGTGTCGCCAGGAACTCCAATTACTCTCTTGATGAGAAGTTTACTGAGGCCTTCTGCTGTTTCTAAATCGCTATAGAAAACGACAATATCTCCAGGCTGAGGCTCTTTGCCAAAGAGTCTGTAAGTCTGTTTGCTGACGAATAAATAGTCACCATCGCTAAGAGTATTTTCCATTGAATGCTCGCGAACGATTGTTGGTTTTATAAACGTTAAAATGATTGCTGCAATAAAAATAGCAATAGCAATATCTTTAATCCACTCTCTTAAGTTTTCATTTAACCGCATTGACTTTTCCCTTTCCAAAAATCTCTTCTGCTTTTTCTCTAAACTCTTTAGGAAGTTCTGCTTCTATTATCCTTCCGTCATCCATTACAAGCTTTGCTGCATGAAGAAGCTGTGCGCTTCCATGGCCATATTTAGGATCGCCATAGATAGGATGCTTAATACTTGCAAGGTGAGCTCTAATTTGATGAGTTCTGCCTGTCACAAGCTCAACCTCTACTAAGCTGTACTTATCATTATAAACCAGTGGTCTAACAATGGTTTTGATGAATTTGCTACCAGGCTTTTCGGTCTTGTAAACTGTAACTTTGTTTGTCACATGGTCCTTAACCAAATATCCCTCGAGCGTAATTTTTTCATCGATTTTTCCGATACAAATTGTTTTATAAAACTTTGAGAAATTGTCGACTCCAGCGCGCAGAGCTTTAGCGTTCTTACCAAAGACTACGAGCCCGGTAGTGTTTCTGTCAAGTCTGTGAACCGGTGCCGGAGTAAAACTTTTTTCAAGTCTTGGTACGTACTCACCCTTTTCTATCAGATAACCAATCACCTGATTTGTAAGCGTGTTTTTCTTTTCAGTTTTATCACCATGAACAAGAAGACCAAAAGGTTTGTCTGCGACAAGAATATCATCATCTTCATACACAATCTTAAATTGACGCTTTGCATGCATCGATTTTTTCTTTGCACTAAGATTGTCGAGTTCTTCGTCCATAATGTAAAGCTGAAGCACGTCGCCTTCGGCAAGGAAACTATCTTCTTTGGCGCGCTTGCCATTCACTTTGACATCTTTTCTTATGATTTTATAAATAGCCGAAAGAGGTGCGTTGCACAGATACTTTTTAAGGAATCTGTCCAGGCGCTGACCTGCATCATTGGCTGTTATTTCAATTTGTCTCATAACAAAATATCATATCAAGTGCACAATTCCCGAACATATAATTATACCATATTTTCTGTTGCTTTGGCCGCAAGGCACATGATGAAACAAGACTTTATTGCTGGCAAATATTGACAGCTTTTCTGATTCGCTGTAAAATATTTCCATGCTGACTTATATCCTATTTCAAATATCAGATAACGATTTGAAGACGAGGCAAATACCAGATTGCTATTCAACCGCAATCTGCATCTTTGCGACCGCTTGCGCCATTGTAGGCTTCACCAATTTTTCAATGGTAAATATTAATTTTGCACTTACGATTTTAATTCTGTCATCGCTTTTTGTTGGCATGGGCGATGCCAAGCTCTTTGCAGCGCTTGCTCTATTGTTTGGTCAAAAGATTTTTATAATCGCGTTTATAAGCTTCTGCCTTGCAGGAATTTACGCTCTAATAAATGTGCTTTTTAAAACATTAAGTATGAAAGATAGCATTGCATTTGCTCCATTTATTACTGTACCGGCCTTGGCATTTTGGATATGCGAACTTTCAAATTTCAAATAATAAAAAAACTGGCCGCCTGGCCAGCTTTTTTAACTAATTCGTCTTAGTTAAGATCTTTGCAATCTGTTCATAGGTTGCGCCGGCTGGAATTGTGAAGATACCAATCTGAAGTTTAGATTCAAGCCCCATTGACTTGACTGTATCGATAAACTTCTGTGTATCATCAATCAATCCTGCATTCTTTAAGTTTTTAGCGGCTGTGCTAAAGTAATCACCCTGTTTAACTTCGAACTTCTTATCAACTGCTCCTGTAGTGTTCTGAGGGGTTGTCTCCTGAGTTGGTGTTACAGGAGTCTGCTCCTGTTCGCCGCCTGATGTAATTTCATCAGTACCAGGATTTACATTTTCATCAACTGGAGTTGGTGTCAAATCAACGTCAGTCATGTCAATAGTCTGCTCTTGCTGATTAGCTTCTTGTTGAGCCTTGGCAAATGCAGGATAAGCCATGATGTCGGAAACCTTCCAGAAGATAATAGCAGAAGCAATTAAAATAATTAAAATTGCTAATACTATATCGTTATAATCATAAATTAGATCTTTTAATTTCTTCATTTTCTTTCTCCCTGGGAATATCCCATATCCCTGATAGTTAATTGTACCATATTTTGTGTTCCAAATATATACATATACAATATTTTTTGCTAGTTTAACTTTCGATTATCTTGCGAAAACACTCAAAATAGCGTATATTATATGTGTATGACTTTAACTTTAAATTGAAAGGTTAAATAATGGATAAAAACGAAAACACAGCTGAATATTCATGCACTCGAATTACCCCAAGCATGGTAATTACAGGCGATGTCTCTTCAAGCGACAACCTTCTTATTGAAGGCCAGGTTTTTGGTAACATCAACACATCTGCTGACGTAACTGCAAATAATCTGATTGTTGGTAATATCCAGGCTGGCAGCGTAGCTCTCAATTCTGCAAGAATTAAGGGCGATCTTGCAATGGATGGAACTTTAGCAATTGGCGAAAGCACTATCGTCGTTGGAACAGTCCGCGCAGACGCCTTAAAGGTAGCTGGTAAAGTTCGTGGCGATATTATTGTTAAAGAATCAGCTTTAATTACAGAAAGCGCATTAGTTGTTGGCGACATCACTGCTGCTTATGTTTCGACTCAGGCAGGCGCAAGAATTAACGGTTCTATTATCACAACAAATACTAAGTCTGATATCGATATCGATGCAGAATTCGACCTCGGTGACTTAGATGCAGATATTGAAGGAGGTACATTCTAATGGGCCTCTTCAGTAAAAAAGAAAATTCAGTTAAGGAAGAATTCTTAACACCAAAAGAAGAACCTGCTAAGGAAGCTACTCCGGCAGAAGTTCCTGCTGAAAAAGAATCCAAAGAGATTGTTAATACATTCTCAGATGAAATGGGTATTATCGCTGGTGGCACAACAATTCACGGCGATGTAAAAACAAACGGACATCTGGCTATTGTAGGCGTTGTTGAAGGAAACATTGTTGCTTCTGGAAACGTTATGCTTTCCGGAGTCGTACGAGGCAACATCGAATGCAACAACATCATCATCGATGGCACAGATTATAACCAATGCATTAGAGCTAAAGGAAGCGTTTCCATTAAGCCTAATACAACAATCACCGGACCAATTTATTGCAAGCATATTTCTATTTCTGGTACAGTTATTGGAAACATCAAAGCTCAAGGCAATGTTGGTTTAACAAAAGAAGCCGTCATTCGAGGCGATATCAATTCTGCAATCCTTGCAGTAGAACCAGGCGCTAAGATTTCTGGTAACCTCACAATTAGATAAGATATTAAAAAGCGGATTATTAATCCGCTTTTAATTTTAACTTTATGTAATTTATTGATTTCCCATTCGCCCCGAATTTATCTTCATATTCGGTGTGAATATTTTTTTCTGCAAATTCGCTATTCCAAAGATCTCTGCTAAACTCGAGCGGTGGATTTAAACCAGCTACTTCGATTTCTTTAAGCGACCAGTCAAATAGTTCATCGTTATCCGTCTTAAACTCAAGGCAGGCTCCGGCAGAGGCAACAATCCTGTACTGCTCTAAAAGATTCTTGCAGGTCAGTCTTCTATGAGCGTGCCTATCCTTTGGCCATGGATCACAAAAATTGATATAAATACCAGCGAGTGAATTAGGTTTAAACCAATCGGTCGGCATGGTTATATATTCTGTGATTACAAGCAGGTTCTCTAAATTCATCTCCTGAGCTTTTTGCAGGATGCGTATGTTGATATTGTATCCGCCCTCGCAAGCTAAGTAGAAATTTTCTGGATGAAGCTTTGCCATATTACAAAGGAATTGTCCTTTGCCAGATCCAATTTCTAAATAAATTGGACGCCCTTTTGCAGCCTCTTCTAATTTGCCTTCGTCGTATATATAATTACTGCAAAGTTCCAGTATGGAATTTCTCGTCTTTACCCTTCTTTGTCTCACTTACAATATCCTCCCAGCGCTTGGATGCGATAAAGTGAATAATGTAACCTCCGCCAACAGCACAAATAATATCGCCAAGTAAAATCCAAAATAGCATTGCAAGAATTGAATACTGTGCCGCAGAAGCTTCATCATAGCTAAGCATGAGTGAAATCATAACAGCGTTTAAGAATGCATAAAGGGCCATGCCGATGTATGGTTTACCATTCCTTTCAGCCCACCACTTCATTGCATAAATACCAAAAGCTGATGCGCAGGTCCCAAGAATTGCATCTGAAATTCCGCCAGGACCGATGATATTAGCAGCAAAACAACCGATGCATACACCAGGAAATGCAGCTGGATCAAAGAACACTAAACCAATAAGGCAGTCAGCAATTCTAAACTGATGAACATTATAAGCGATTGGCTGTGTTAAAGCTGTAATGCCAAAGTAAATTGCCGCATAGACAATCATCATGATGGTATACCTTATGCGCGACTGACGTTTTTCGAGTCTTTCCTGAGCCTCGAGCGCAGTCAGTTTGTCTGCATTAAGAACCTTTCTGTTCTCGATGTTTTTCTTCATTCGCTTGTTGATATTAGCCATGTTTGCCTTCCTATCTTGTGACAATAATTATCACTAAATATAAAACTAAAATTATAAATGCAATTAAATCAACAGATTTAAATTTCATTTCATGCATTCTTGTTCTGCCCGAGCCTCCTCTATAGCAACGTGCTTCCATCGCCATAGCAAGGTCGCCTGCAATTCTAAATGCAGAAACAAAAAGTGGAACAAGAAGAGGAATAAGTCCTTTTGCACGTTCGACCAAATTGCCGCTTTCGAAATCTGCGCCTCTTGATGTCTGAGCCTTCATAATCTTGTCTGTTTCATCAAGAAGAGTTGGAATAAATCTAAGAGCAATTGTCATCATCATTGCGAGCTCATGGGCCGGCAAGCCTATTACCCTAAGTGGTGACAAAAGTCTTTCAAGGCCATCAGTAAGCTGAATCGGCTTTGTTGTGAGTGTCAATAAAGATGAACCAAAGATTAAAAGGACAAGTCTAATCGCCATAAACACAGCGCGAACGACGCCCTCTTTAGTCATCTTTAATTTCCAGATGCTTAAGATTACTACGCCCGGAGTCGCAAACATATTTACAAGCATAGTAAAGATAATAAGAATCATAATTGGCTTAAGTCCCTTAGAAATAAACTTAAAAGGGACACCTGAAATCGCAATTACAATAGCAAGGACAACTGCCGCAATGGCAAAGCCCCAAAAATTCTTAACCAAAAACAGAGAAACAAGATAGAGTATTGTTCCTATGATTTTTATTCTTGCATCAAGGCTATGAATTTTTGATTCCTTAGGATAGTATTGCCCTAAAGTGATGTCTTTGATTGCCAAATTTTTTCTACCAATTCGTCTACTGTTAATGCCTCAAGCCCCAGGCGCTTTGCAAAGCTTGCTGCTTCTGGAACCGAAAGGCCAATTTTTCTTAATTCCTCTTCGCGAGAGAATACTTCGCGGGGACTGCCATCCATTACAACCTTGCCATCATTAAGTACGATTACATGATCAGCAAGATTTGCGACGTCGGCCATATTATGTGATACAAAGAAGATGGTAAGATTCCTGTCTTCTTTTAATTTCATTATCATATCCAAAATATCGCGATGGCCTACTGGATCTAAACCTGCAGTAGGTTCGTCTAAGATTAAAACCTCTGGCTGCATAGCGATGACTCCGGCGATAGCGACACGGCGTTTCTCGCCGCCAGAGAGTGAAAATGGCGAAGCCTCGCCCTTTTCTTCTGGATCTACACCAACGATTCTAAGTGCCTCTTTAGAGCGCAAAATCGCCTCTTTCTCGCTTATTCCAAGGCGCTTTGGGCCGAAACACACATCCTTTAAAACAGTCTCTTCAAATAGTTGATATTCAGGGTATTGGAAGACCATACCAATTTTATGGCGCATGGCCATGATATCTTTGCCCTTGCCCGAAATGTCGATTCCATCTGCAAGCACACTGCCACTGGTCGGCCTAAGAAGGCCGTTTAAATGCTGCACCAAAGTAGACTTGCCCGATCCAGTATGCCCGATGAGTGCAACAAACTCACCCTGCTTAGCAGTAAAGCTAATGTCTTGCAGGGCTGTAGCTTCAAAGGACATGCCTTCGCTATATATGTGAGTTAGATTTTTTACTTCAATGAGCATAAATATTTTTCGAGTTCGTCTTCTGTATAAATATCTTTAGGAATGTTCATCCCTTTTTCTCTTAATCTTTTCGCAAGGTCAGCGGCAAATGGAAGTTCAACGTCGCCTGTTTTAAAAACTTCAATCGGGCTTGCATCGTGAATTATTTGCCCATGGTTCATAAGAATAATTCTATCTGCCTCTTTTGCTTCTTCCATAAAGTGAGTGATTAAAATTATTGTCTTACCTTGATCATGGAGGTCATTAATAATCTTCATGATTTCACCTCTGCCTTTTGGATCGAGCATTGCAGTCGGTTCATCAAAGACAATAATTTCTGGCTGCATAGCGAGGACTCCGGCAATCGCAATGCGCTGCTTTTGTCCACCAGATAAAAGATGTGGGCCTTTCTTGCGATGTTCGTACATTTCAACAGCCTTAAGGGCGTCGTCAACTCGGGTGCGAATTTCAGCAGGCTCAACGCCTAAATTTTCCGGGCCAAAAGCGACGTCGTCTTCAACGATTGAGCTGACAAGCTGGTTGTCAGGATTTTGGAAAACCATACCGCATTTTGACCGGATATCCCAAAGCGATTTATCGTCTTTTGTGTTAAGTCCATCTATAATTACATCGCCAGAGGTCGGCAAAAGCAAAGCATTAAAATGCTTAGCCAGTGTAGACTTGCCACTGCCATTATGACCGACGATTGCGACAAAGCTTCCTTTTTCTATAGCAAAATTAAGGTCGTTAAGTGCTGTTTTAAGCACTTCGCCCTCATCACTTGTATATTCAAATTTCACATTTTTGAATTCTATGTACATAACACTATATTTTACCATAGGGGCGTATAGTTTACAAATACGCGAAAGTCCTAAGGCCGCGTAAGGGCGAGGTATGGACTAATACGAGAGAGCACTAAGGGCGCGTAGGGGCGCTAATACGAGAGAGCACTAAGGGCGCGTAGGGGTGACGCGAAGAGAGGCTCATGACGAGGGGCGCTGGACCCGCAGCCCATGAGGAGGCGCTGAGCGGCAGGACCCCTAGCGCAAAAAAAGCCTCAGGTCTTGTGACCTGAGGCTTAAGTCCTTATGCTTATTTAACCAGTTCAAGGAAAACAGCTTCTGCAACATCCCCCTTGCGTGGACCAAGCTTTAAGATTCTGGTGTAACCACCGTGTCTTTCAGCATAGCGTGGAGCGATTTCATCAAACAGCTTTGATACAACGTCTTCGTCTTTGATATAAGCGAGAGCCTGTCTTCTAGCTGCGAGTGTGCCCTTCTTTGCAATAGTAATCATCTTCTCAGCTTCTTTTCTAGTTTCCTTTGCTCTGCAATCAGTTGTCTGAATGCGTTCGTACTTGAAAAGATCTGTTACGAGATTTCTAAGCATGGACTGTCTGTGAGCGCTCTTTACGCCCAGCTTTCTATAACCATTCATTTGCTTAGACTCCTTTATTAATCATCGCTTGGTCTAAATCCAAGACCAAGGTCTTCCAGTTTATGTGTAATTTCGTCGAAGGACTTCTTACCAAGGTTTCTAACCTTCATCATATCGAGTTCAGTCTTCTTGGTGAGTTCTTCTACAGTATTAATATTAGCGCGCTTAAGGCAGTTAAATGAACGAACTGAAAGTTCAAGTTCTTCAATGCTCATTTCGAGCGCCTTTTCCTTCTTATCTGTTGGTCTGTCTACCATAGTGTCATAGCTATCCATGTCTTCGGTAAGACCAATGAACAGATTAAGATGGTCAAACATAATCTTTGCGCCAATTGAAACGCCTGTTGTTGGAGAAATGCTTCCATCTGTCCAGATTTCAAGGATAAGCTTTTCAAAGTCTGTAACCTGGCCAACACGAGTATTTTCTACTGTATAGTTAACCTTTCTTACAGGTGTGTAAATGCTATCAATTGGAATAACTCCGATAGGAGTTGTTTCATTCTTGTTCTGATCAGCAGGAACATATCCTCTACCCTTAGCAATTGTCATTTCAATTGTAAGAGTAGCATTCTTCTCAAGTGTAGCGATGTGTAATTCTGGGTTGAAAATTTCAACCACACCATCAGCCTGAATGTCAGCAGCTGTTACTTCAGCAGGTCCGCTAACATTGATAAGAGCACGAACACTCTCATCACCTTCAAGAGAAAGTGCAAGTTTCTTGAGATTAAGAATGATTTCTGTTACATCTTCCTTAACCCCAGGGATTGTTGAAAATTCGTGAAGAATTCCATCGATCTTGATTGATGTTACAGCTGCTCCTGGGAGTGAGCTAAGAAGGATTCTTCTTAAGCTGTTACCAAGTGTGTTGCCATATCCTCTTTCAAGAGGCCCAACAACAAATTTGCCGTAACTTGGGTCGTCATTTGAAGTAAAAACTTCAATGCTTGGCTTTTCAAATTCTATCACTCTAATTTCCTCCTAAAAAATTTAAATAATCAGAATCTACTTTATGCTATTACTTGGAGTAGAGTTCGACAATGAGGTGTTCTGCAACAGGTGTATCGATCATTTCTCTTGTAGGCATTGAAAGAACTTTTCCTTCAAGCTTATCAACATCGATGCTTACCCATTCAGGTGTGCTGATTGTCATTTCTTTGATTTCTTTAAATTTTGGAGAAGACTGGCTCTTTGCTTTTACAGCGATTACATCACCAGCTTCAACCTGGTATGAAGGGATGTTTACCTTCTTACCATTTACTGTGAAATGGCTGTGTGTAACGAGCTGTCTAGCTTCCTTTCTGGAAGAAGCAAATCCCATTCTAAATACTGCGTTATCAAGTCTTGTTTCGAGCATAATCAGAAGGTTAGCACCTGTCTGTCCCTGCTTTCTAGCAGCCTTGTCGAAATAATTTCTAAACTGTGTTTCCTGAAGTCCGTAGAATCTCTTTGCCTTCTGCTTTTCTCTTAACTGAAGACCATAGTTAGATGCCTTCTTACGGTTCTGACCGTGCTGACCAGGTGCATATGCTCTCTTTTCGAGTGCGCACTTTGTGCTGTAGCAACGTTCACCCTTAAGGAACAATTTCTGTCCTTCTCTTCTGCAAAGTCTGCAGGAAGGTCCTGTATATCTTGCCATATTATATTTCCTCCCTTACTAGACTCTTCTCTTCTTCGGTGGTCTGCAACCGTTGTGTGGGATAGGTGTAATATCCTTAATCATTGTTACATTAAGGCCTGCTGTTTGAAGTGCTCTGATAGCTGCTTCTCTGCCCGAGCCTGGTCCCTTTACAAATACTTCTACGTTCTTGAGTCCATGAACTAATGCACCTTTAACAGCTTCTTCTGCGCACATCTGTGCTGCGAAAGGAGTTGACTTTCTGGATCCTCTGAAACCGAGTGAACCAGATGAGCACCATGACAATGCATTGCCCTGTGCATCAGTGATAGTTACGATTGTGTTATTGAAAGATGCCTGGATGTGAGCTTGGCCGCTTTCAATGTTCTTACGTTCAACCTTCTTACGGCGAACAACTTTTTTAGCTTGTGCCATGTAAGCTTACCTCCTTAGTCTTTCTTATGAGATCTGCCAACAGTCTTCTTAGGACCCTTACGAGTTCTAGAATTATTCTTGGTGTTCTGACCACGAACTGGCAGATTTCTTCTGTGACGGATTCCTCTGTAGCAACCAACTTCCATGAGTCGCTTGATGTTCAGAGAAACTTCTCTTCTAAGATCACCCTCAACCATATATTCATTGTCGAGGATTTTTCTGATTGCACCTAATTCTTCTTCGGAAAGGTCCTTAACTCTTGTATCTGGGTTTACTCCTGCTTTAGCAAGAATAGCCTGTGATGACTTAAGACCAATGCCGTAGATATAGGTGAGGCCGATCTCTACTCTTTTATTGTTAGGCAGATCGACGCCGGCTAAACGAGCCATATAGTTTACCTCCTATACTGCAACTATAAAAAATTATAATTTAACCTTCCGTATAAGTTCTTACCTCCCTAGGTTGTCGACTAAGACAAAATATAGGCCGAACCGCCGGAAGACAGATACCAATTATATTGCGCAAGTTATATTTGTTTGGGGTACTGCCACTGCACAAATATAATCTTCACAAAACACTTAGCATATTTTTGATTGCACATTGAGAACAATACGAGAGAGCACTAAGGGCGCACCGCAGCCCGAAGAGGACCGATGCAAGAGGCCCGATGATGGGCGAAACTGTGCTCGCGAGTGTTGTTCGAAATGTGCTGTTATAGCTTAGCCTTGTGTCTGCTTGTGCTTAGGATTTTCGCAAATAACCATGACTTTGCCATGTCTTTTAATAACCTTGCACTTTTCGCAGATAGGCTTTACTGATGCTCTTACTTTCATTTTATTTATCCCTCCATGTAATTCTTCCACGGCCCAAGTCATATGGACTGAGCTCCATTTTTACCTTGTCGCCTGGAAGTATGCGGATAAAATTCATCCTCATCTTACCAGATATTGTTGCCAGAACAACAAAGTCGTTGTCCAGCTTTACCTTGAACATTGAATTAGGCAATGCTTCAAGAACTGTACCCATTACTTCAATGCTATCGTTTTTAGCCATTAAATAATTACTCCTTACTTTGTGAGCAAAATTGGATCACCATCAGTTATTACGATGGTATTTTCGTAGTGAGCTGCATAGCCGCTGTCTTTAGTAACAGCTGTCCAACCGTCCTTAAGAACATTAACTTCATAAGTACCAGTTGCAATCATTGGCTCAATTGCAAGTACCATTCCAGGTACAAGCTGTGGGCCGTGATTTGCTTTACCGTAGTTAGGAATCATTGGGTCTTCGTGCATATTGCGTCCAACGCCATGTCCTACGTAATCTCTTATTACTGAGAAGCCTTCTGCTTCGACACATTCTTGAATTGCGTGAGAGATGTCGCCTAAGCGATTACCCTTACGAGCATAGAAGATTCCGGCAAAGAAAGATTTCTCTGCGGTGTCGATTAGCTTATGATGCTTTTCACTAATCTTGCCCACTGGATATGTTCTAGCAGCATCGGAATAAAATCCTTTGTATATCGTACCGAGGTCTACGCTTACGATATCTCCTTCCTGAAGAATTCTCTTCTTGGAAGGGATACCGTGAACAACTTCTTCATTAACCGATACACAAGCACAAGCGGGATAACCGCTGTAACCTTTGAATGCTGGTTTCATACCTGCTTTGAGGATGTATTCCTCAACATAATCATCAACATCTTTTGTGGACATACCAGGTTTAATGATATCAGCTAAGTTCACGAGCATTTCTTTTGTCGGAACAGCAGCCTGCCTCATTAACTCGATTTCCTCATCAGATTTAATTATGATCATGCTTTACTCTCCTAAAGCTTTGCAGATATCTGCAAAAACTTTATCCATTGCCTGATCACCATTAACGGCTTTCAGGATATTTGACTTCTTATAGTATTCTGCCAGTGGAGCTGTCTGCTTTGCATAGACTTCAAGCCTATTGCGAACAGTCTCTTCTGCATCATCTGCACGCTGATAAACTTCACCCCCACAAGCGTCGCATACACCTTCGACCTTTGGAGGCATATTGACTACGTGATAAGGCTTGCCGCAGTTTCTGCAAACTCTTCTTCCTGCTGCGCGAGGAATAATAACACTGTCTGGAACCTGGATATCAATAACATCATCAAGGGCTTCACCCTTTGAAGCAAGAAACTTATCAAAGTGTTCTGCCTGGAAAACTGTTCTTGGGAACCCATCGAGAAGATATCCATTCTTGCAATCATCTTGCATAATTCTATCTTCAACTAAATCACATGTAAGTTCGTCAGGAACAAGTTCACCTTTGTCAATATAACTCTTAGCTTTAATGCCAAGTGGTGTACCCTGCTTAATATTTGCACGGAAGATATCACCAGTAGAAATATGACAGATATTATACTTTTCAACTATGCCGGAGGCCTGTGTTCCTTTACCTGCTCCCGGAGGTCCTAATAATACTACGCGTTTCATAA
Organism: Anaerovoracaceae bacterium; assembly: GCA_045616685.1. GTDB lineage: Bacteria > Bacillota > Clostridia > Peptostreptococcales > Anaerovoracaceae > UBA1764. The sequence continues at coordinate 4,008 of JAZLHF010000010.1, read as the reverse complement.
TAATCTCCTTACAAGAAACTATTTTAAGAAGCCCTGATAATTTCTCATCTGTAACTGTGTTTCAATTGCACGAACTGTGTCAAGTGCTACACCAACAGCAATGATTAAGGATGTTCCACCGAAACCAACTGCTAATGTTGTCCAATGCTGAAGCAGTGTTGGAATTGCTGCTACGATTGCAAGGAATACAGCGCTAACGAGATCAAGTCTAATTGCAACTTTCTGAATATACTCAGCAGTATTCTTACCAGGTCTAATACCAGGAATGAATCCGCCGTTGTTCTTCATGTTTTCTGCAATTTCAGCTGGATTGAAGCTGATTGAACCATAGAAATATGTAAACGCGAAAATAAGTACCATATCAAGGATGAAGTAAATCCAGAAACCTGGGTTACCAGATGTTGATAAATACTTCTGAACGAAAGCAGCAAAGCCTCCGTTAGGGAACATATATGCAATGGTTGCAGGAAGCTGCAACAGTGATACTGCGAAAATTACAGGAATAACGCCAGCCTGGTTAACCTTGATAGGAATGTTAGTGGACTGACCACCATACATCTTACGGCCAACTACTCTCTTTGCATACTGAACAGGAATCTTTCTTTCGCCTTCCTGAACGAGTACGATACCTGCAGTTACGAGAACTGCAAATATACAGAAGAGAATGATTGAAAGCCAGCTAATTGTACCTGCAATGCCTCCTTGGATAGTTGATCTAACGGAGGTTGGAACTCTGGAAACGATACCTGCGAAGATAAGCAGTGAAATACCGTTGCCAACGCCTTTTTCGTCAATCTTTTCACCGAGCCACATAAGAAATGCGGTACCAGCCATAAGTACAAGAACGATTACGATCTTTACCAGAGTGCTATCAGTTGTGAGCACGCCCTTGAAGAGTCCGAATGTGTAACCAACAGACTGAATCAATGCGAGTGCGATTGTGATATATCTAGTATAAGCAGCAATCTTTCTTCTTCCTTCTTCGCCTTCTTTTGCGAGTGCTTCAAGAGCAGGAATCGCAATAGTTAAAAGCTGAAGGATAATTGACGATGTAATGTATGGTGAAATGCTTAAAGCAAAAATTGTGAAATTGCTGAAAGATCCACCACTGAACAGGTCGAAGAGTCCGAACAGACCAGCGTTGTTTGCATCAAACATAGAGGTTAAAAGCTCTCTGTTGATATAAGGTACTGGAATGTTAGAACCAATTCTGAAGACAATGAGCATGAGAACTGTAAAGATCATCTTCTTTCTCATCTCTGGAATTCTCCAGGCCTGAACAATCGTCTGAATCATGCCCATTAGAATACCTCTGCCTTTCCGCCAGCAGCCTCAATCTTCTCAAGAGCGGACTTACTGAACTTGGATGCCTGTACTGTAAGTTTCTTTGTGAGTTCTCCGCCACCAAGAATCTTGATGCCGTCGCCCTGGCCCTTTGCAAGACCAGCGTCACAAATCATATCAATTGTTACTGTTGAACCATCTTCGAAAATATTGAGAGCGCCTACATTAACGCCAACAAATTCTGTTCTCCAATGATTTGTGAAACCTCTCTTTGGGTTTCTTCTGTAAAGAGGCATCTGGCCACCTTCGAAACCAAGACGAACACCGCCGCCTGATCTAGCTTTCTGACCATTCATTCCTCTACCAGCTGTGCAACCATTACCAGTTGCTCTGCCTTGACCCTTTCTCTTAGCTGTGAAAGTTGATCCAGCAGGCTTTTTCAATTCATGAAGTTTCATATTATATACCTCCTGATTATTCAACCTTCAGTAAGTGGCTAACCTTTGCGATTGCGCCACGGGTCTGAGGTGTATCTTCTAATTCTACTACTGTATGAAGCTTGCCAAGTCCAAGAGCTTCTACAACCTTCTTCTGATAAGGTGAAGAACCGATTGTGCTCTTGACTAATTCTACTTTAATCTTTGCCATGAGTTCTTCCTCCTATCCTAAGATTTCTTTCTTGTCGAGGCCACGAGCATCAGATACTTGCTTAAGTGTCTTCATTGTCTTAAGACCTTCGAGAGTTGCATAAGCTACGTTACCAGCATTGCTGCTGCCAAGAGACTTAGCTCTAATGTCTTTAATGCCAGCGAATTCGAGCACTGTACGTGCTGCGCCACCAGCAATAACTCCTGTACCAGGAGCAGCAGGCATAAGTAAAACTTTACCTGCACCGAAAACTCCAAGATTTCTGTGTGGAACTGTTGTTCCTACCATAGGTACTGTAACGAGGTTCTTCTTTGCGTCGTCAGTAGCCTTTCTTACTGCTTCTGGAATTTCCATGGACTTACCAAGACCAAGACCAACGTGACCGTTTTCATCGCCGACTACAACGGTAACACTGAATCTGGAATTCTTACCACCCTTAACTACCTTTGTAACACGTCTAATGTTAACAATGGTTTCCTTTAAGTCAAGTTTGGATACATCTAAGGTATTACGCATTTAGATCCTCCTTCATTAGAACTGCAGACCGGCTTCTCTAGCGCCGTCAGCAAGTTCTTTTACTCTACCGTGATACAGATAGCCGCCTCTATCGAAGCAAACTGTCTTAATTCCTGCATCTGCAGCAACTTTTGCAAGTTTAGTTCCAACACCTTTAGCAGCTTCTTTGTTTCCGCCATAGCTAAGAGCTAAATCTTTGTCAAGAGAGCTTGCACTTGCAAGTCTCCTTCCGTTTACGTCATCAATAATCTGAGCGTAAATATTCTTTGTACTTCTGTAAACACAGAGTCTAGGCATTTCCGGAGTTCCGAATACGTCTTTTCTTACTCTTGCATGTCTTTTAACACGCATATCGTTTCTACTTAATTTAGCCATATTCACTTACCCTCCTACTTACCGGTCTTGCCTTCCTTGCGGCGTACGTATTCTCCGACATAACGAATACCTTTGCCCTTATAAGGTTCTGGTTTTCTCCATGCACGAATCTTTGCTGCGTAGTTGCCAACAAGAGCTTTGTTTGCGCCCTTTACAGTAAGTTCAGTTGGGCTTGTAACTTCAACTGTGATACCTTCTGGGTCCGGCATTTCAACTGGGTGAGAATAACCGAGCTGCATTACGAGAGTGTTGCCCTTCTTTTCAGCCTTGTAACCAACGCCTTGCATTTCGAGCTTCTTTTCGTAACCCTCAGTTACACCGTGAATCATGTTATTAATAAGGTTTCTTGCAAGACCATGCTGTGCATTTGTAAGTCTGTCTTCGTTGACAGGTATGCACTTTACTTGGCCAGCTTCTACTTCAACCTTAATCTTTTCTGAGATCTGTTCGCTTAAAGTTCCCTTAGGTCCTTTAACGGTAACAAGGTTGGTGTCAGAAACACTAACTTCTACACCAGCTGGAACAGTCACAGGCAGTTTTCCTATTCTGGACATTTGTTACTCCTTTCCTAATTACCAAACGTAACAGATTACTTCGCCGCCAACTCCAAGAGCTCTGGCTTCCTTATCAGTGATAAGGCCCTTAGATGTGGAGATGATTGCGATTCCGAGACCACCAAGAACCTTTGGAAGCTCATCTTTTTGAGCATAAACCTTAAGGCCTGGCTTTGAAATTCTCTTAATGCCGGAGATAACCTTAGTCTTTCCAGCACCATACTTCATTTCTACACGAATGATTGGCTGAACGCTTTCGCCTTCAACAACTTCGTATCCCTTAATATAACCTTCCTTAGTAAGGATTTCAGCTATATTCTTTTTAATCTTAGAAGCAGGAATGTCAACACTTGCGTGACCAGCAGTATTTGCATTTCTGATTCTTGTGAGCATATCAGCTACAGGATCTGTCATTGTCATGTATAAATTCCTCCTTCCTACCAACTAGCTTTCTTAACACCAGGAATTTCTCCCTTGTATGCTAATTCTCTGAAACAAATACGGCAGATGCCATACTTCTTTAATACGGAATGTGGTCTACCACAAACCTTGCAACGTGTGTATGCACTTGTAGAGAACTTAGGCTTACGTGCTTGTTTAACCTTTAAAGATTTCTTTGCCATTTCGTTCT